>CAKPKF010000008.1 GCA_934167175.1 uncultured Clostridia bacterium
TTATGCTAAAAAGAGAATTGTTATCTCTTTTTATTTTAAATTACAATATAGAAATACAGTAAAACTTTTTCATATTTCTCAAATTTCATCACCTCACATTTCTATATATATGAAGCCAGAATTTTTATCAAATGTTGCATTTTTTTAAAATTTTTTTGTTTTTCTCAAACTTTTTTAAAGTTTGCAGGAACAGGGAGTCACCCCGAACTCCCATTAACGCCTAAAAGCGTGGCTTTTAGCAGGATACCATAAAAAAAAATAGAGGCGACTTTTGGTCACCTCTAGCTATCCTTATAAAATCTTTCATATTGCGATTTATAGAAATTATTTGTAGGGTTATATTTTATCGCTTTATCAATATCATTTTTGGCATTATTATAATTTCCTTTTCTATAATATGCGACACTTCTATTGTAGTATGCTTCCGGATTATATTCATTCATTTCTATAGATTTATTAAATTCTATTATTGCTTCATCCAATTTGTTAAGATTTATTAAATTTATTCCCTTATTTGAATATATTTGAGGATTGTATCCAATAGTATCTTGCAAAATCTCTAAATCTCGTATAGCTAAATCATATTTTTGTAATCTATTATAACAATTTGACCTTGAAGATAATACTTCTGGGAGTTTTATTTCATTTTCTATACAATAGTCATATATTGTTACTGCTTCATCATAGTTACCTTTTTCTTCTAATATTTTTCCTTTATAAAATTCACATACATTTTTTAATGTTTTATCCTCATTTATATTTTCAATACTTTCCAATGCCTTATGATATTCTTTATTCTTTATCAACGAAATAATATCATTTTCAAAATTAGTTAATTTAGTATGTGGTTTACTATATTCTATTATTCTTTTCCAAACTTTATCACTTGCATTTAATATATGCATACAACCTTTTGAGTAATCAACATCAATTTTATATTTCTTTTTTAATTGCTTATGCATAATTTCTATTATTTTTTCTCTTTCATTTTTTGCTGATTCTGGAAGTTTTCCTATATACGCTTGTCCTAATATCGTTAGCATTTCTTCTAACGGCATATCTTCATACTTTTCAACCTCTTCAACAGGTAAATTAAATTTTATTGTACTTCTATTTTTTCTTTCAATTACTAAATCTTCAAAATAATAATCATATATTTTTGCAATATCATCTATATTACCTATATTAATTGTATTATTATGATTTTTCATATATTCTAACAATTCTTTACTTTGAGAATTTATAATAATTCTTATTTCACTTTGTTTTTCAAAAAATTTATCCTTTAATAATAATTCACGAGGATACGGTATTCCTGAAAGCATTATCTTATTTTTGTTTATATAATCTACCGGCGAAATAATAACATCTTGTTCTTTAACTCCAACCTTATTAAAAAATTTTTTTATCCTCTTAAAAAATTCATGTGGATTTGATATGAATATTACAGAAGGTCGGTCTCCTTCATTCATTTTTAAATAGTCTTCTTTTGAAATTTTTTCAGAAAAACTTTCAAAGAATTCTTTAGAAACGTATGAATAATAATGAGCTTTTCCTTTATTATCAATTTTTTTATTACGAAAGCTATTATTGTTTAATCCATAAAAGCATAAACAATATAAATTTTCTATGCTTTTTCTCCTAAAATATTTAAATCCATTATATTCAATGCAATTAATATATGAATTATTTTTTAATCGAGTTATAAGTTTTGATTCATCATTACCTTGAGCAGACAAAAATATACCTTCTAATAAATCACCTTGTCCTTTATTTCCATTCTTTTCTTTTTCTATCCAATTTTTGGGTTGACCAAAACGAATTTCTCCATTAATAAAAGTTTCTGCATATTTTCTTTCTATACATCTAAATAACATTTGTGTTGAAAAATCAAAATTCAAGACTCTTTCTGGAATTACAAAAGGTGTTATATCTATAAAATTCACTATTATCTCTCCTTGTATTTTATCAAAAGTAATTACTTAAATATTTCCATCATCACTCCATTTTTCATATCATTAATATTATAAATATTATCCATATTATCAAATGTTTCTCTTAAGTTATTTCTTGCTGATATCCATCCCATTCCATCTGTAAACCAAACAAACTCAAATCCAACCACTTTATCTGCTTCTTCTGCAATCATTTTGTAACTTCTAGCTGTTTCATTTAGTTTTGAACCTCCTGACGCATAAAAGTTTGTTTCTATTCCATAAATACAATTATCTGTTTTCACAACGAAATCGAATCTTTTGGTTGAAGTATTTTTATTGCTAATAAATGACATATCTAATTTCCATTTTTGCTCAATATCTTGTAAGTACATTTCTTTAAAATATGTTTCATTCTTCTTAAAGCCAGCCTTTTGAATAAATCTTTCAACCACATCTTCCATTAAGTGTCCGCCACGATTTTTTCTAGCATTTGAATTAAGTCCTGATTCTACTCCTAAAACATAATCATATAAATTATTTACTAGATGTTTTTCTAATAAATTAAACAATCCTGTTTCTCTCATAAAAACTTTATATTGGTCGATACTGTAATTCATATTTTTAAAATTATATTCTAATTTATTTCCTTCATCATCTAAAACAATGATTTCATATTGTCTTACTGCTAGTAACGTAGGAATACATTTTATTACCTCTGGATATTTAATTAACAATTTTTCAAAATCATTTTCTATTGTTTTGCTTCCTATCAAAGAATTCATCATATTTAGTTCAATTTTGTGTTCTTCAGCATTTTTATATATTGTTTCAAAATCAATATAATATTTATAATTTGCTATGCTATCTGTAAATGTTAATAACCATTGTGCAAAATCTCTTGCCATTTTCATCACTCCTTATATAATTCTTTATATCTTCTTATCGATAAATCTAAATATTCTTTTGAATTATCAATTCCTATATATTTTCTATTTAATTTTACTGAAGCAATACCTGTTGTACTACTACCACAAAAGGGATCTAAAATCAAATCATTCTCATTTGTTGATGCTAATATTATTTTTTCTAGTATTTCTAAAGGTTTCTGCGTTGGATGTTTTCCTTGCTTTTTTTCTGAAGGTTTTGTAAGGCTTGTTGTCCAGACATCTTTCATTTGCTTATTGTTATTTAATTCTTTCATTAGCTTATAATTAAATTTGTATTTTGCTTTTGGAACATTTTTTCTTGCCCAAAGTATAGTTTCTGTAGAATGAGTAAATGTTTTACAAGCTAAATTAGGTGGTGGGTTAGTTTTCTGCCAAGTTATATTGTTTATTATTTTAAATCCTTCTTCCTCTAAAGCCATACCTATTGAATATATGTTATGTAATGTTCCACTAATCCAAATTGTCCCATCATCTTTTAATATTCGATAACATTGTTTTATCCATTTTTTGTTAAATTCGTGTTTTTCCTTTATTCCTAACGCTTTATCCCAATCACCTTTATTGACATTTACCATTTTCCCACCACTGCAAGTAATACCATTGTTTGATAAAAAATATGGCGGATCCGCAAAAATCATATCAAATGTTTTTTCTTCAAAATTTGTTAATGTTTTGAAAGTGTCATTTTCTATTAATTTGAAACTGCTATCTTCAAAATAGAATTTTCCTTGATACATTCATTAATCTCCTCATAATTTGTAATAACCAATTCTGAAATTGCTCCTCTTCCTTTAGCATTTGAATTAATCATTCTTTTTGCAAAAACTTCATTAATATTGAATCCATCATAAATTGTTTCGAAGAAATTATCATCCTTATTTGTATTTTTAGGGTTTGAATTGCTCAACATTAATTTTGCATTTTTGTAATCTAATTTTTTAAAGTATTCCGCAAGTTCTTTTTGATTGTTATCGTTGAAATCTTCTTTTGTATAAGATGTAAATGCAGATGTTACTGATAATGGTCTATATGGTGGGTCAAAATACACAAAAGTATTATTGTCTATATATTTATTACTTTCCTTATAATCACCATATTGAAAAGTAACATTTTCGAAAAGTTTAGATAAATTTCTTAAATTTTTTGCATCACATATAGTTGGATTTTTATACTTACCAAATGGTACATTGAACTCACCACTTTTGTTTACTCTGTATAATCCGTTAAAACAAGTTCTATTTAAAAATATAAACTCTGATGCTCTTTTTACATTTAATTCTTGTTCATCAATTCTATATGAGTTATATTCCTTTCTAATTTCATAAAAATAATCTTGTTTATTATCTGTTTCTAATTTAAAATAATTTTCTTCTTTTTCTTTTAACGCTTCAATCAAATCTTCCACATTTGTTTTTATAACATTGTAACAATTTATTAAATCAATATTTATATCAAAAGCATATGCAGATTTTACATTATATTTTTGTAAAATATCTATTAAAACAGCTCCACCACCTACAAATGGTTCAACATATTTATTTATAATTCCATCTTTTAATTCAAATGGGTAAAAGTTTGTTAATTGAGATATTAAGCTTCCTTTTCCACCAGCCCATTTTACAAAAGGTTTTACTATTTCCATTTTTATCCTCCAAATTTACATATAATATATCATATTTGTCTATTTTTCTCAATAATATTAGGCTATTCTTTCAAAATTATTCTAATCAAATAATTTTGCAGGAAGATGGAGTCGCCCCTCATCCCAATAAGAGCCTAAAAGCGTGGCTTTTAGCGGGATACTTGAAAAATATAGAGGCGACTTTTGGTCGCCCCATAAATTTATAAAACTATTATATAAATTGTAATTTGTTGCTCTACTTGTTTTCGATTAAATCGGTATAATATATAATTTCTTTACCTAATTTTTTTGCATAATCTATTTCTAAATTTGTACTTTCTCCAATATAATTATTTATATTTACTACCAATATAGCATCTGATAATTCTATTCTTTTAAAATGTGCCTCTTTCAATTTTATTAATTGCTCTTCTGTTGCCTTCATATTTTCTAATACTGGATATACCGGTGTAAGAATACAATATCCTTCTAATGCCATCTTTTCAGCAACTATCATCATCTCTTTTTGAAATTTTAAACTTCCACATAGTGTTATTATCTTCATTTTGTAATCCTCCATACAAATTACTATTTTTCTATTTCATATAATACCACAAACTCATTTATCCTGTCAAAATTATCCATTGGATAATTTTGCAGGAACAGGGAGTTATACTAATCCCACTTACAAGCCTAAAAACGAGGTTTTTAGCGTATATGCATTTTATTTTATGTATAACAATTAGATATACATATTTTTTCATAAAAAAAGTAAGTGTCTTTTAGTTTCCACTTACTTTTAACCTTATTTTATTGCTTCTGCCATTAATTTTATTCCAGTTTTTACTCCGCTCTTTAAAATATTTTTGATTATAATATGCAATAATTTCATCATACATATCCATATATGCTGTAAAGTATTTAGCTATCTTATCTTTATGTTCAAATCGACTCTTTTGAAACTCTTCTTTTAATTTTTGATATTGATAATTTAGTTGACTATCTACAATTTCTAAATTACTTTTATCATCTTTAGTTATGATTGCTAAATCTTCTGCTATTGCATTAAATAGTATTTGTAATACATCAAGTTTTTTATTATTCAAAAGTTCCTCTAAGTTCATAATTCTCACCACCTTTGTTGTGTGATGTTAACTCTCATTCAACTTCTTTTCAAGTCCTTTTCAAAAATTATTAGCATAAAATTTACTAAAATCAAAATTGCTATAATCTCTGTCACTTTTGTATTTCCAATTATTATAATTTATATTATTATTCTTTAATATATCTTTAACATCTGTGTTAATAGGTCTTGTCCTAATTTGTTTATAGGTATTAACACATTTGTTAATAGGTGTAAGAATTCTTTTTAGTATTTCTTTTGAATTTTCTTTATATACTATTTTAACATTAATATACCCTTTATCTCTTAAAGAACTAATTAGTCTTGAGCTATGTACTTTTGATATATTTAGCATAGAGCTTATGTATGAATTTGACATTATACATTCTTGATTTTTACTTAATGATAGAATCATTGAATAAATGCTCTTTTCTTTATCTGTTAAATTTCTATCTTTTGTTATATATTCTGGTAATATAATATACTTTGAATTTTCTCCTTCCAAATTATTTAAATCTTCCTAATCAATCGCCTCACGATCGATTTTGTGGCAATTTTTATTCATTTTAGAGTAAGTTATCGATTAAAGAAATGTTAAGCAATATCAAGCGTTTCTGATATTTCCCCAAATTGTATGCTCATACGGGGGTAAAGTCACCTGGGTGTGAGAACAGTACAAGCCATTTTCCTTTATAATCATTTAAATTAACTCTTCCCATTGTTGTTTCTGCTTCAAATTCTGGAGCAAATTGACCAATTCTAACATTGCCATTCATCATTACTTCATAATCCATAAAAAATCCTCCAATTTCATTTTGATATATTTTATGTAATTGAAAAATTTTTGTTACTTTATTTTATTATAAATACTAATCATACTATTTTCATTTTCTATTTTTAATAATTTTTTATAAAATTCTTGGAAAACTCCCAAATTTCTTTTACTTGTTGTTTGACAGTATCATTTGTAAAATTTTGATAAACTCTATCTGTAAATCTTTCTAAATATTTTTTCTTTTTTAAAAATTTTAATGAAAAATCAAAATTAAAATCAAAAATATATGCATAAAAGATTAAAATTTGATCTGAGTTTGATTTGATATTACTATAATTAACAAAATGATTATTTATGAAATCATTTATTATAACATCATTTATCGGCCCACAATTAAAGTCTTTATACCAGAATATACTTGGAAAGTCATATTCACATATTGTATAATATATGTCCAATTTATCTGCATCTCTTATTATTTTTGAAGACAACATCTCTTCTTCATTTAAATTATCATCAATTTTATTTTTATTATGATTAATTACCGCTAATTTAATTGTTTTTTTATATTTTTCTTCTATCATAAAATTATCTATTAAATTATCATCAAATAATACTTTTACACTTAGTTCTGCATGATTAACAGACAATTTATCATTAAATGTATCATACAATTCTGCTTGTTTAAATCTTCCAATATCATGGAATAAACCTATTAATTCTGCTAATTTAATTTGTTCTTCACTAAGATGCAAATCTTGTGCAATTCTTCTGCTCATTATTGCAACTCTTTTAATATGGTCTATTTTTAATTTTATCTTCCCATCATTTTTATTAAAATTTGATACATATTTATCAAACTCAGTATTAGCATTCTCTATATCTATCATTTTTTTCTCCCATTATAATAAAATTCAACTATTCATTAACTCTTTTTGCATGTAAAACAACTCTATATTTATTATTGTTTGCACAAGTAGAAAGTGTTAATATTGAGTCCTCATTAGAAACATCTACACCAAAGTCATTTACGCTTCGTGATTTTATTTTTTGTATGAATTCATTATAGTCTGAATCATTTATATTAGTTTGTATATAATATTCTTCTGTTTCTATTTGATATGTAGAAAATACTTCGTATTTTATATTTTCCTTTTCTGTAATTAAAGTCACATATTTATTTTTTTCATTATTATACCAATCTTCTTTTATAACATTTTTTAAAGTTCCAAACATTGAATCATCTCTCATATTATGTCCATAAATTACAATGTTCCTGTCTGTTCCATCTAATTTATTTTTATAATCAGCAAATATCCATCCTGCTACATTATATTCTTTACTAAAATTGTGTTTTAAGTAATACTCATTATCTGTTCCCTTTACAACTGGAAAGTTTATATTAGTATTTTCTACTTTTATCCATGCTATTGTATCTGGATTTTGTTGTTTTAATGATTCAAAATTCACATTATATTTTTCTTCTTCATTATCACATACTGTAATATTTTTTGATATTTCATTTAATATTTTTTGATTTTCTTTGTTATTTAAATACCATTTTATGATTTTAGTTCCACTAAAACATACAACGCCAATTAATATTAATTGAATTATAGAAATAACAAATTTTGATTTGTTTATTTCTTTCTTTTTATACCTTTTTCCTTTCAATATATCCTCCTTAATAAAATTATATTCTTAATTTTATTTTTTTTACTAAATTTGAGCTTTCTTCATAAAAAGGTCTCAAATTGTTTATATCAACATCACTTTTCTAATAAAAAATAGACTACTTTATAATAGCCTATTTTTATATATTTACTATTTTGTTATAACACAAAAACTACCTTTTTACAAGTTTTAATAATTTTGAGCAAGTACTTGGAAATATCCTTGAGGATGATTACATACTGGACATACTTCTGGTGCTTTTTTTCCTATATGAATATGACCACAGTTAGCACATTGCCATATACAATCTCCATCTTTACTAAATACTAAACCTTCTTCTACATTTTTTAAAAGTTTTTTATATCTTTCTTCATGCTCTTTTTCGATTTTTCCTACTTCTTCAAATAAGTATGCTATTCTATCGAATCCTTCTTCTTTTGCTTCTTTTGCAAATTTTTCGTACATATCTGTCCATTCATAATTTTCTCCATTAGCTGCATCTTTTAAGTTTGCTACTGTATCTGGAATTTCTCCTCCATTTAACAATTTAAACCATATTTTTGCATGTTCTTTTTCATTGTTTGCAGTTTCTGTAAATATTGCTGCAATTTGCTCATATCCTTCTTTTTTTGCTTTGCTTGCATAGTAAGTATATTTGTTTCTTGCTTGTGACTCACCTGCAAATGCCTCCATTAGATTTTTTTCTGTTTTTGTACCTTTTAATTCTTTCATTCAAAATACCTCCTATATATTTAATTTTATTTACAATCTTCACATATTCCATCAACTATAATTGTATCTAATTTTGAATTCATTCCTGTTTGCTTTTTTATGCTTTCTTCTAATTCATCAGATTTGAAATTATATTCAAAATCCACAACTTTTCCACATTTGATACATATAGCATGATTGTGTTGTTGGTGTATATAGTCATATCTATCTGGCCCAATTGACATTGGAATTAATATTATTGTCCCATTTTCTTTTAATAAATTTAGATTCCTATATACAGTACTTTTGCTTATTTTTGAATCTTTTTTTTGCACCAAATCACATATCTCTTCAGCTGTTGGATGTGTTTTTAGTTCTTTCATTATTTCTATTATTATTTTTCTTTGTCTAGAATAGTTCATTGTAAATTTCTCCTTTTAAATTAGGAACAATTCCTAATTTGTGCTATTATATCATATTTCTCTATTTTTTCAATCCCAATTTATATTTTTTTATAAATTATTTAGTCATTTTTAAAACTTCACTTTTATCAACTACTCCAACAACTTGGTTTATAACCTTTCCATCCTTCATTACAACTATCGTTGGAATACTCATTATATTGAACTGTTTTGCTAGTTCTTGTTCTTCATCCACATTTACTTTACATACCTTTAATTCTTTATTTTCATTTGCTATTTCATCTATTATTGGAGACATCATTCTACATGGTCCACACCAACTAGCCCAAAAATCCAATATTACAACTTTATCTGATTTTTCAACCTCTTTCTCATATTCTTTATTAGATAAATTTATAACTGCCATTTTACTCCTCCTCATTAATTTTTTCTATTTTTATTAACTATTTATTTTTTTGATGATTTCCATTCCTGTTTTGCTTCCCTCATACACTGCTTTACAAACCTGTAAAATTCCGCCTGTACAGTCTCCACAAGCATATACATTTGGTACATTTGTTTCCATTTTTTCATTTACTTTAATGTTTCCATTTTCATCAAGTATTATACCTATCTTTTTAGCCAAATCTACACTTGTTGCAATTCCTTCTGCCATAAATACACCAGATACTTTCATTTGACTATTATCTTCAAAAATTATATTTTCTAATATATCTGTTCCTTTAAATTCCTTGATTGGTTTTTCAATTATATTTATTTTCAAATTTTTATCTCTATTTTCTATTATATTTTTTCCATTAGTAAAAATAGTCACTGATTTAGCAACTGTTAATAATTCTTTTGCTTCACTTATTGCATAATCTCCATTTCCTATAACTGCTACATCTTTGTTTTTATAAAAGAATGCATCACACACTGCACAATAACTAATTCCTTTTCCTTCGTATTTTGTTATTCCTTTTATATTATTCTTTTTTCTAGTAACACCAGTTGCTAACACAAGTTTTTTTCCAAAAAACTCACTATTTTTTGTTGTCACTTTAAATTGACTATCATATTCTATTTTTAGAACTTCATCATATTCTATTTTTGTACCAAACTTTTTTGCTTGTTTTTCTCCATTATTTAATAATTCTTTTCCCGAAATACTTTCACTAAATCCATAATAGTTTTCTACTTTGTCTGTCTTCTCTAATGAACTATTGTTAAGTCCTATAACTAATGTTTTTATATTTGCTCTTTGCAAATATATTGCTGCTGATATTCCAGCTGGTCCTTTTCCAACTATTATTACATCATATAAAATATTTATCATCTCTTTTCTACTTAGTCATTTTTAATAACTCTTCTTCTTTTGCTTTAATATCATTTTCCTTTTTTGATACCCAATACATCGTACCGCCAGTAATAATCGCTATTATTGGACATACTATATACTCAGTTACAGTTGTCAACTGTGGTATTAGCATAATTAAAGATGTAACAGAAAAACCTATTATTGCATAATATGTATATCCATAAAATCTTTTAAACAAATATGATATTATATTTGCTGTAAGTAATACTATAGCTAAATATCCTACTCCAAATGGAATAATTATATTTAAATCTATATTAAATATACCATCCATTATCGGTGCTAATACTCCTATAAAAATTAAAACATGAATTGTTGTCATTCCTGGCATTATTGCACCAAATCCATATATTATTCCATATATAACTAAATACATAGTTCCCATTTTAGACTCTGCACCAGAGCTTTGTCCAAATTTATCTCCAATATATGTAAATACTAATGTTGCAAGAAAAGCCATCACTAATGATATCAAATACTTTTTATTATATCCATTTTTATTTGCTACTTTTAGTAGAGCAGGTATTCCTCCTAATATTATTCCCAAAAATGCAAATTTTATGTACGAAGTATAATTTTCTAATAAAAATACTATTCCATTTTTGAATATTAATACACTTATTACTATTCCCAAAATTATAGGGAAAATGTATATTACGTTTTCCTTAAAGTTTTTAAATGGTTTTGCAATTATTTCCATACATCTATCATAGATTCCTAGAACTATTGCAAATGTTCCAGCTCCTGCTGTTAAAGATGCTACTCCTATAATCATTCCCTTTATTACTTTAATTATAAATTCCATTTACATCTCCATCCTTACCTTTTTCCTTATAAATTTTAATCCATTTACTGCTTTTTTTCAACCTAATTAATAAAAAATTAACAAATTAGATTAACCGTATGAATACCTAAAAAAATATAAACCACCACATAGCCTTGTTAAGGTATATGTAGTGGTTTAATATTATTTCTTTCATTGTTTCTTTTATTTATTATATTTTTTTATTTAGGTGTTTTATAAATTAATTTAATTCGCA
This sequence comes from uncultured Clostridia bacterium, assembly GCA_934167175.1. Taxonomy (GTDB): domain Bacteria; phylum Bacillota; class Clostridia; order TANB77; family CAG-508; genus CAKPKF01. The sequence goes on from CAKPKF010000008.1 coordinate 11,608, forward strand.
CATAATTCTTGTAGAAAATAAAAAAATTTGCTTGCTATAATATGTAAAAACACATCCATAATAGTCAAATTACTTTAACATTACAAATGTGTTTTTTATTTTTGTTCATAACTAACAGATCTTTTATGCACTTTTTAATTCCAATCTTAATTTATCAGCTATCATTGCTATAAATTCTGAGTTCGTAGGCTTTCCTTTTATTGCAGATACAGTATACCCAAATATGTTTTCAACAGTATCTGTTTGCCCTCTATTCCATGCTACTTCTATTGCATGGCGGATTGCACGTTCTACACGGCTTGGTGTTGTAGCAAATTTGTGTGCTATATCTGGATATAATTGTTTTGTTATTTGGTTTATAACTTCTATATCGTTTACTACCATCATTATTGCTTCTCTTAAATATTGGTATCCTTTAATATGGGCTGGAACTCCTACTTCATGTATAACATTAGTTACTAATGCTTCTAAATTTTTTTCATCTTTTTTGTTCTCTGGTGCTATTTCTATGTATTGTGCTTTGATTTCTCTATTTATTACAAAATTACTTCTACCTTGTGATGGTCTATAATTTTTTAATTCTCTTATTCTTTTTATTAATAGTTTTATATCAAATGGTTTTACTACGTAATATTCTGCTCCCAATTCTATTGATTTTTGTGTTATTTTATCTTGCCCAACTGCTGATAACATTATGCATAAAGGTTTTTTGGCTATATTAGATGCTGCTAATTTCTCTAATACTCCTAGCCCATCTAAATGTGGCATTATTACGTCTAACAAAACTATGTCTGGTTGTATGTTCGATATCATATCAAAAGCCTCATTGCCGTCTTTAGCCATTCCTATAACTTCCATGTCGTCTTCTTGCTCTAAGTATCCTGTTAATGTCATAGCAAACTCCGTATTATCGTCTGCTATTAGTACTGTAGTTTTTTCTTTCAAATCCAACTCCTCCAAATCATAATAATTTGTAAATATTTTACAGTTATGATTATATTATGTTTTTATACAATATGCAATAGTTTTCTGGAAATTTTTTCAAGTTTTTATAAAAGACTTATCGTTTTGTCATTTGGTAATGTATGTTTTTGTTAATATTTCAACTTTTATTAGATTTAATTTGCCGTTTTGTATTTATTCCATTTTTTTCTATTTTTTCAGAAACAAATTCCTTTTTTTCTTCTTCGGCAACTTCTATAATACATTTTATTTTTTCTAAGTATTCCATTTTTACTATATTTATATCTTTTTTTTCACAATAATATTTAAAATATTGTAAATTTTCATAATCCATTACTACTTCTATTGTGTATCCTAAAATTTTATTTATATATTCTGCATTTTCTAGTGCTTGTAATGTTGCATTAGAATATGCTCTAACTAATCCTCCTGTCCCTAATAAAATTCCGCCAAAATATCTTGTTACAATTACTAATACATTACATAAATTATTATTATTTAATATACTAAGCATCGGAGCTCCTGCTGTACCTGATGGTTCTCCATCATCACTAAATTTATTTATTTGTTTTTCATCCTCTACTATACTATATGCAAAGCAATTGTGTCTAGCATCGTGATATGTCTTTTTCATTTTTTTTATTATATCTTCCGCTTCTTTTACTGTATTTACAGGATATATGTTAGCTATAAATTTTGACTTTTTTTCTACAATTTCACCTGTTACTTTTTCTTTTATGGTTTTAAATTCATTCATTTTATTCACCTTACTATTTTAATTCATTCCAGCAGTAAATCCTGTAGAATATGCTATTTGTAAGTTAAATCCTCCTGTATATGCATCTACATCTATTATTTCTCCTGCAAAGTATAGAGATTTTATTATTCGTGACTCCATTGTTTTAGGATTTATCTCTTTTGTGCTTATCCCCCCAGCTGTAATTATTGCCTCATCTATTGGTCTAAATTTTGTTATTGTAAATGTTAATTTTTTCAATAGTTCTACTAAATACTGTCTTTCTGTTTTTGTTATTTCATTTACTTGTTTATTTGCATCTATTTTTGATAATTTTATTATTACTGGTATTAATTTTTGTGGTAACAATTTGTTTATAGAATTCTTAAATTGTTTATTTTTTTCTTGCTCAAAGTCTCTCAAAATTCTAGAATCAAGTTTTTCTACAGTTAATGCTGGTTTTAAATCTATTTCTATTTTTATCTTATCTCTTTTTAGTAGCTCCTCTATATTTTTTACTCTTAACAAATGAGCTGAACCACTTAATATTATTGGTCCTGATATTCCATAATGTGTGAATATCATTTCTCCAAAATCTTGATAAATTATTTTTTTATTTTCATCATTTAATATTTTTATACTAACATTTTTAAGACTAAGGCCTTGCATTTGTTTGCATTCTTTTTCTTTAACTTCTAACGGTACTAAAGAAGGTTTTATATCAACTATTGTATGACCTAATTTATAAGCTAATTTATATCCATCTCCAGTAGAACCTGTTGCTGGATAACTTTTTCCGCCTGTTGCAAGTATTATTTTATCTGCAAATATTTGCCTAATTTCACCTGATTTATTTTGAACAACAACGCCTATTGCAGTCTTATCTTGTACTAATATTTCATTTACTTTAGTATTTGTTTCCATTTTCACATTCAACTGTTTCATCTTATTAACTAATGCCTTTAATACATCTAAAGATTTATCTGATTCTGGAAATATTCTATTTCCTCTCTCATTTTTTACTTTTACCCCTTGTTCATTTAATAAATTTATTATGTCTTTGTTAGTAAAATTATTAAATGCACTATATAAAAACTTACCATTTCCTGGAGTATTCTTTATAAAATCTGATACATCTTCTAAACTGCTGGTTATATTACATCTTCCTTTTCCTGTTATAAGAAGTTTCCTCCCAAATGAATTCATTTTTTCAATAACAGTTACTTCATTTCCATTTTGTGCTGAAGATATTGCTGATAACATACCAGCTGGTCCTCCACCTATTACTATTACTTTCATATTACCTCCAAATTTTCTATCGCTCTCATAACTCCGATTTTTCCGTATTCATAAGTAAGAGCTCCTTGTTGAAATGCAATATATGGTTCTCTTATAGGTCCGTCACAACTCAATTCTATTGATGAGCCCTGCGTAAATGAACCTGAAGCCATTATAATTTTATCACTGTATCCAGGCATGTCCCATGGTTCAGGTATTGAGTTAGAATCTATTGGTGATCCCATTTGTATTCCTTGACAATATTTTATTAATTTGTCTGCATCTTCAAATTGAATATTTTGAACTATATCGCTTCTTACTTCATTATATCTTGGTGACACTTTATATCCTAAGTTTTCTAACATTTTGCTTGTATAAATTGCTGTTTTTAAACTGCTTGCTACCGCATTTGGTGCAAAGAAAAGACCTTGCAATATATATTTATTTATTCCCAGAGTTGGTCCTACTTCTTTTCCTTCTCCTGGTGCTGTTAATCTTTCCGCTGCTAAATCTACTAATTCTTTTTTTCCAGCTATGTATGCTCCGTTTGGTGCTATTCCACCTCCCAAATTTTTTATAAGTGAACCTACTATAATGTCTACTCCTACTTCAACAGGTTCTCTATCAGATACTAACTCACAATAGCAATTATCTACCATTACTATTATTTCTTTATCTATATTTTTTATAAATTTTGTTACTTTTTCTACTTTTTCTAAACTTATTGTTTTTCTCGTTGAATATCCTTTTGAACGTTGTATTTCTATTAATTTAATTTTTTTCTCTTTTATTTTTCCTTCTATAGCTTCATAATCAAAATCATTATTTTTTAAGTCTATTTGTTCATATTCTATTCCGTATGATTTCAATGAGCTATTGTTTTCTCTAATTCCTATTATTTCATCTAGCGTATCATATGGTTTTCCACTAATGCTTACAAATACATCTCCAGGTCTTAAGAATGCAAATAGTGCCACTGTTAGCGCATGAGTTCCTGATATAAATTGACTTCTTACTAATGCATCTTCCGCTCCTAATACTTGTGCAAATACTTTTTCTATTGTATCTCTTCCTACATCTCCATATCCATATCCAGTTGTAGTTCCAAAATGCATATCTGATATTTGATTATCTTGAAATGCTTTTAATACTTTCATAGTATTCTTTTCACATTGTTTATCTACTTTTTTTATTTCTTCTTCAATTTCTTTTTCTACTTTTTTTGATAAATTAATAATTCTTTCACTTATTCCTAATTTATTATACATTTTTTACCTCTTTACTAATTTTATTATATTAAAATTTTAGATGTATATATGTTCCTATTATTTAGAGTACAACATATATACATCCATTTTTCTTATGTTTAATTTATTTTATCAGTATAATATACTTCACCATATCCATAGTTAACTTTATAATATTTTCCCATAAAATCTGGTTCTATAGATTCATCTGAAATTTTATATGTTGGTTCTAACACTACCTCTCCAGAAGTATTAATAACTCCCCATTTATCAGCTTGTCTTATTCCTGCAAAACCATATTCGTTAAATTCAGTTATTTTATCATATTTATAATCTACAACTACATTTTCTTTTCTATCTATAACTCCCCATTTGTCATCTTTTTTATCAGGAATTACTTCTGACTTTAATGCATTCTTAGCTGGTATCTCTTTTCCCTCTAAGTCTAAATATTTAGTATCTGTTTTTGAATATATTTTTATATAATCTTCTTTAACTGTCGTATTACTTTTTTGCATACTTACAACTTTTTCTATATTTTTTGAAAATATGTCAGTTATACTTGTACTCATAACTTTTCCTTCTAGTACTTTAGTGTTATCTAAATTTTGTAATACATCATAAATAGGTTCTACTATAACTTTATTATTAATATCTATGATTCCAGATTTTCCACTTGCATTTGAAATTATAAAATAATTATCAAATGCATATTTAATATATGGATATTGATTATCTATTATCGTTTTATTGTCTTTATCCATAACGCCATATTTTGAATTACTATCTATTGTTATATAATAATTTTCATTGCTTGTTGGTATTACATTTTTATATCCTTTATTTTCTATTTCCTTGCCGTTTTTATCATATAAAAAGCTTTTTCCATCTTTTTGAGCTAATATATATATTCCATTTATTGAAATTTTTTCGTATTCATTAGGCAATATTTGTTTTGCATCCATGCTATATATACCAAATCTATTATCTTCTTTTACTATTAATGAATTGATATTTTTATCATATTCTATACTTTGATATTGTCGGTTTAGTATGTTCTTTTCATTTTTTAATACAACTGTTCCTTTATCATTATCTGCTATCAAATATATTTGTGTTTCATCTTGAAAAGGTATTCTAGCTATTTTTGAATATTCTGTTTTTAATATTGTTTTTCCTACATTATTTACATAGCCAAATACATTTTTTCCATCAACATCTTTGCATACTATATAGCCTGAATATTTATAGGTATCATCTTTTTGGAATCCATCTCCTTCTATTGCATCATATTGATTCTCTATAACTACCTTTCCATAAGAATCTATGACTCCATATTTACCATCTTTTTGAGCTAATATATATCCTTCTTTATATTTTACGCTTTCTATTGATTCGTATATTGGTTTCGTTACTTTGTTTCCATTTAAGTTAATTATTCCATATTTTTCATTTTCTTTATACCTTAATACTCTTTTCTCATATGGCATATTGCTTGTAATACCTTGTAATGATATTGCAGATATTTCATTTATTCCATTAAATATTTCTTGAGAATTTTCGTTTAATACTTTAGTTTTATATTCTTGTGTTTCATCATTATAGTCATATGAACATACAAATATTGGTTTACTTGGATTAGGTATTTTTATATTGTCATATGTTGGTTCTATTAGTACTTTTCCTGTTTTGTCTATAATTCCCATTTTGTTATCTTTATATAACGTATAATATTCATATTTAGTTATCTTTTCTTCATCATCCATTATTTTATATTTTAATTTTTGATTAACTATAATTATTGCTACAACAACTAAAATGATTATTACAGAAATAATTAAAATCTTTTTCTTATTTTTCTCAAATATTTCTTTCATATTTTTAACTCCTAATTTTATTCTTTTGATTCTTCTGTATCTTCCTCATTGTTTTCTATTTTCTCCTCATTATTTCTACATGCTTTTACCCACATGATTCTTCTGTCTTCATATTCTTCTATCTTATATGTAACTTTTTCAGTTTCTATAACTGGTTTTTCTCCATCTGATGGTATTCTTCCCAATTTTTCTATTAAATATCCTGATAAAGTTTCATAATCTCCTTCTTCTATATCAACTTGTAAAATCTTTTTTAATTCATATATTGATACACTACCATTAATCAAAAATGTATTATCATCTATTTTCTCATATTCTTTTTCTATTTCATCATATTCATCAAATATATCTCCTACTATTTCCTCTAGGATGTCTTCCATTGTAACTAAACCTGCTGTTCCTCCATATTCGTCTAGAACTATTGCCATTTGACTTTTATTTTTTTGCAATTCTTTAAATAAATCGTTTATTGTCTTTGACTCTGATACAAAATATGCATCTCTCATTATAGCCTTAACTTTTATTTGTTTGTTTTTCTTTACATATTTTAATAAATCTTTTATATATAAAATTCCTTTTATTTCATCAATGTTTTCTTCATAAACAGGTATTCTACTGTATTTATACTCATCTATTTCATCTAGTAATTTATTAATATCTGATTTTATATCTATTGCAAATATGTCTTTTCTATGTGTCATTACCTCTGATGCTATTATGTCGTTAAATTCAAAAACATTATTTATCATTTCTTTTTCAGTTTCATCTATAGAACCTTTTTCTTGCCCCACATCTATCATCATTCTAATTTCTTCTTCTGTTACTGTTTGTTCATCACTTTCCCCAACTCCAAAAATCTTACTTACTAGATTTGTAGAAGTTGTTAATAATTTTACAAATGGTGCTGTAATTGTAGATATTACTCTTATAAGACCAATCGTATAGTATGCTATTTTCTCATAATTTTTCATAGCAACTCTTTTTGGCACAAGTTCACCAAATATAAGTGTAAAATATGAAAGAATTATTGTTATTAACACTATTGATATATTTCTCCAAACCTCTAAAGATATTGGAAATATATCATTTAACATTGGTGCCAACTTATAGGCAAATGCATCTGATGCAAAAGCACTAGATAAAAAACCTGCTAATGTTATTCCTATTTGTATTGTAGCTAAAAATTTGCTAGGATTTTTTAACATTTTTGCAATTTGCTTTGCTTTTTTATCTCCTTCTTTTGCTTGTTTATTTATTTTTGCATCATTTAAAGATATAAATGCTATTTCTGTTGATGCAAATAATGCATTTAGTAAAATTAATACAACTAATACAGCTAATTGAGACATCATATAGTTTATCTCTTCCTTTCCCTATATATATATATGATATTATATATTTTATGTATCAATATGTCAATTGTATAACTGTGATTATCATTGTTATTTTATTTTTTGCAAAAAAATACCGTATTAAAATAAATTAATACGATATTCCTTTTTCTACATACCTGTTTTTGGTAATTTTATTTGGTTTTCTTTTTTAGTTATTGTTGATTGTTTTTTCTCATTTGACACACTTAACTTCTTTTTACTTGTTTTAACTTCTGTATTTTTTACTTTTGAATTATTCACTGTTATTGTTCCTTCTTCATTAAAGCCTAAGTCTATTTCTATTAACTCACTATATACATTATATCCATCTAGTACTTTTGTTTCTTTTAAATAATATCTTCCTGGCATAATATTATTTATTATGGCTTCTCCGTTTTCATTTGTAATAATGTCACTTTTTATTACATTTTTATTTGAATCTAATAATCTAAATTCTGCACCTTTTAATCTCTCTTTTGTATCTAAATCTTGTTTAATTATTTTTATTCTTGTATCGTTTTTTATATACTCTTGATTTAAGACCCCTTCTCCATCTTCATAAGTAGATGCTGTTATTGCATAATCTTGTGCTTCTGAATTTGGAGCTTTTCCATATAATATTGGTTTTGTCTCTATTTTAGATTTTGCAGTTATTTTAAATTTATTATTACTTTTAAGTTCACTTATAGGTAATAATATTTTGAAACATTCATTATTTTTGAATCTAACTTTTTCATTGTTTTTTTCATCTACTAATTTTGCTCCATCTGGTAAATTTCCTGATAATGTTACATCGTAATCTTGTAACACACCATATCCAGAAGTTTTGTATGTTTTTGATATATATTTATTATCTAATGGATCTATTTTCCAATCTTCTTTTTCTTCAATATTTATTTGTGAAGATATTTTTATTTCGTTACTGCTTCTTGCTGTATTTACTATATTCCTTAAAGCCACAACTGTGCGTTGTCCCGCTTCTCCTATTCCTTCATACTTGCTCATTAATTCTTCACCTCTATTATATATCATACAATATACTGCTTGTTTTGTTGCTGTGTATGCTTCATTTGCATTTTGGCACCCTAATTGTTCCGGAGTTTTATATGGATAACCATTTATTATTGCTCTCCATACCGAAACATCAGTTATAAGTCCTTCTACTGTTACATCATAAGCTGAACTTGAAGTAACACCTTTTTTTTCAACATCTAAACAGTATGCTGGATATTCTTTATTATCCTTTGCATATACTACCATTTCTGTTTTAACAATTACTCCATTATATTTTAGTAATTGTCCACATTCTCCTTTTGAATATAGATTAGCTTTGTCTATAAAAAAACTAGCTCTGCTAACATTACTTACTGTAAACAGTAATACTACAATATTTATAATTAATATTATTTTTTTTATTGATTTTTTATACATATTTCACCCACATATTTGTTTATACCTTTCTTTTATATTTCTATTCCCTGTATACATCTTCTGTATTCTGGTTCATTTTCTACACATGTTATTAATGTTATTCTATTATCTTCTGTTTTTTGTAAATTATCCCAATTAGTATCTTCTACTATAGAAATCATGCTCACTTTATACTTTTTTTCTGTATTTCCTATAGTATAGATTATTAAATCTCCTTTCTCCAATTGCTTTATATTTTGAAAATAGTTTACAGGATATCCTCTATTGTGTGCTGCTAAACATATATTTCCCTGATTTTTAGCAGTATTTTCAAAATGTCCTACATATTTATCCATAGTTTCTTTATCTGTCCCCTCTGAAATTGGAGCTTTTAATTCTATTTTAGGTATACTTATTTCCCAAGCATCTGTTTCTATTGCTTCTTCATTTTTTGATATATCTATATTTATTTTCTCTTTAGTGTTTGTGTTTTCATTATCTATTTTTATAATACTATTTACTTGTGAATTTATGTATATACCACACATAAAGATAATAACACTTACTATAAGCGCAATAATATTTATATTTTTTTTACTGTAATTTATCATGCATGTTCTTCACCTGCCTTATTTTGTTTTTGAAAATGTTGAAATTTTTTTAGATTAAAATTGTTTTGAAAAAAATCTTAAGATTAAAAATTGCAATTTTTAATTTGACACTACTATAATAATATATTTTCCAAGAATTGTAAAGTTTTTTTCATCGACATAATACTACAAAAGTTGCTATTCATAAAAGAATAACAACTTTTAATTATATTTATTACATTTTTCTAAATACTCCTGCTACTTTACCTAAAATCTCACATGTAGGTACAATTATTGGTTCCATTGTTGGATTTTCTGGCTGTAACCTTATGTAATTTTTCTCTTTATAAAATGTTTTTACTGTTGCTTCATCATCTATTAAAGCTACTACTATTTCCCCATTATTAGCTACATTTTGTCTTTTTACAAGAATATAGTCTCCATCTAAAATTCCTGCTTCTATCATGCTTTCGCCTTTGACTATAAGCATAAAACTTTCATTATTTCCGACAAAATCGATTGGAATTGGAAATGTATCACTAACATTTTCTACAGCTAAAATTGGTAATCCTGCAGTTATTTTTCCCAATACTGGTACTTCTACCATTTCTTTTCCTGTATAAACATCTTTTGTCTTATTTACAGATATTTCTTCATCTTTTACTATTCTTAAAGTTCTACCTTTTTGTGATACTTTTTTTATAAATCCCTTTTGTTCTAATTTTTCTAAATAACCATGAACTGTAGCTGTTGATTTTAATCCTACAGCTTTTCCAATCTCTCTAACTGATGGTGGATATCCTTCTTCATCAATTGATTTTCCTATAAATTTTAGTATTGCTTGTTCCTTTTTATTTAACTCCCTTTTATTCATATGACACCACTCCTATTTTTATTTGTCACTATGGTATCATACAAGTTTAAATATGTCAAACAAAAGTTTTGTTTTTTACTTATTCATACCATTCAAATTCCCATTCTAGAATTTTTACGTAGTCTCCTTCTTTGATTCCTTTTTTCTTAAGTTCGTCTTCTATTCCCAACTCTCTAAGCATTTTTTGGAAATAATACATTGATTCGTTATCTTGTATATTTACTCTTCCCATCAATCTTTCTACAGCTTTACCTTTTACTATAAATTCATCATTTTCTCTTATAACTTCGAATTCATCTCTTTCATCTGATAAAGTATATTCAACTCTATCTTCTATTTCTACTAATTCTTCTTTTGGTAATTCTTTTAAAACTTGTGAAACTCTTGCAAGTAATTCTCTTACTCCTTCACCAGTTGCAGATGATATTTTATATATTTCCAAATTCTTTTCTTTAGCTAATTTTTCTAGTTCTTTATATAATGTTTCATCTTGAATTATATCTGCTTTACTTGCTACAATTATCTGTTTTCTATTTGCCAATTTTTCGCTATATTTTTTTAATTCTTCATTTATTTTATAAAAGTCATCTACTGGATTTCTACCTTCTGTTCCTGAAACATCTATTACATGTAATAATAATCTAGTTCTTTCTACATGTCTTAAAAACTGAATTCCAAGTCCTGTTCCCTCACTAGCTCCTTCTATTATTCCTGGTATATCTGCTATTATAAAACTATCATCATAATCTGTTTTTACAACCCCTAAATTAGGATTTATAGTAGTAAAATGATAATTAGCAATTTTAGGATTTGCTGAAGTTACTGTTGATAAAAATGTAGATTTACCTACATTTGGGAAACCAACTAATCCGACATCTGCAAGTGATTTTAGTTCTAATATTAATTCTTTTTCTAAACCTTTTTCTCCATCTTGTGCAAATCTAGGTGCTTGTCTTGTAGATGTAGCAAAATGAGTATTTCCTTTTCCACCTCTTCCACCTGGTAGTATTAATTCTTTTTGACCTTCTTTTGATAAGTCGGCAACAACTTTTCCAGTTTCAGCATCCTTTATAATTGTTCCAATTGGTACTTTTATATATAAATCTTCACCTTTTTTTCCATAACAATTATTTCCACTTCCGTTTTTTCCGTTTTCTGCTTTAAAGTGTTTTTTAAACCTAAAATCTATTAATGTATTAGAGTCTTTGTCAACTATAAAGTAAACACTTCCTCCTCTACCTCCGTCTCCACCATCTGGTCCACCTGAAGCTACATATTTTTCTCTTCTAAACGTAACAGCTCCATTTCCACCATCGCCAGACTTTACTGTTATTTTGGCATAATCTGTAAACATTTTTTTCTCCTTCCTGATTTACAAATTTTATTCAAAGTAGTTTAATCTCATTGATTTTTTCACTTTTCTCAATGTTTCTTTAGCAACCTTTTGTGCTTTCTTAGTCCCCTCCATAAGAATTTCTTGTACTAATTCTGGTCTTTCTTCATAATATCTTCTTCTCTCTCTTATTGGAGATAATTCTTTTATTATATTATTGGTTAATTGTTTCTTACAATCAACACAACCTCTTTTACCAGCTCTACATTCTTTACAAATATTTTCAACTTCTTCTTTGCTAAATAATTCATGATAATATGCTACCATGCATTTTTCTGGATTTCCTAAATCATCTTTTCTTATTCTATTAGGATCTGTAACAGCACTCATTACTTTTCTTGCTATTTCATCATCTGAATCTGATAAATATATTGCATTACCTAATGATTTTCCCATTTTTTCATTTCCGTCTAAACCTTTTATACGTTTATGATCACTAAGAACTGCTTTAGGTTCTACTAACGTTTCTCCATAAATACTATTAAATTTTCTTACTATTTCTCTTGTTTGTTCTATAAGTGGTAATTGGTCTTCACCTACTGGAACAACTGTTGCTTCAAAAGCTGTAATATCACCTGCTTGACTTACAGGATATCCTAAAAATCCATATGTTACACTTTCTCCAAATAAATCTCTTTTTTGAGCTATTTCTGTTTTTACTGTTGGATTTCTTTGTAGTCTTGCTACTGTAACTAAATTTGAATAAAACACTGTAAGTTCTGCTATTTCTGGAATCATAGATTGTAAAAGTATTGTTGTTTTACTAGGATCTATACCAACTGCTAGATTATCCATTACAATTTCCTTAACATTTTTTTCAACTTTTTCTGGATTATTAAAATTATCTGTTAACGCTTGAACATCTGCAACTAATATAAATGTTTCATATTCATCTTGCATTTTTACTCTATTTTGCAATGAACCAAAATAGTGTCCTATATGTAATTTTCCTGTTGGTCTATCACCTGTTAAAATTCTTTCTTTTTCCATAACTATCCATCTCCTTTTTTACTTATGATATTATATTACATTTTTTGTTAATTTACAATAACAACAAGTTACATAATTATTTTTTTCGTGTTTTTATTTCAATTTCATTAATATTTTAGGATTATAACTTTTTATTTTTAATACTTTTATTTAATAAATCTGAACATAAAAACCTTACTCTATTTAAAGAGTAAGGTTTTCAATACTATATCATTTATTTTTCTTCATTCTTTGCAACAACTGGGTAAACACTAACTTGTTTTTTGTCTCTACCTTTTCTTTCAAATTTAACTGTTCCATCTATTACTGAATATAATGTATCATCACTACCTTTGCGAACATTATTTCCTGGATGAATTTTTGTTCCTCTTTGTCTTACTAATATATTTCCTGCAAGAACGAATTGTCCGTCTGCTCTTTTGACACCTAATCTCTTTGATTCACTGTCTCTACCATTCTTAGACGCACCTTGACCTTTCTTATGAGCCATGTATTTTCACTCCCTTCAAATTTAAGATTTTATATTTCTACTCTTGTTTTTAACACTTGTTTTACAACCTTATTTTGTTTTTATTGCTGTAATTTCAACTTTTGTATATGGTTGTCTGTGTCCTTGTTTTCTTCTATAATTCTTTTTAGCCTTAAATTTGAAAACAATTATTTTTTTACCTTTTCCATGAGAAATAACTTTTCCATCTACTTTTGCACCTTTTACATAAGGATTTCCCACTTCAACGTTTTCACCTTCTGATACTAAAACAACATTATCAAATGTAACTTTTTTACCTTCTTCAACATCTAGTTTTTCGAAGAATATAACATCACCTTCTGATACTTTATATTGTTTTCCACAGCTTTCGATTATTGCGTACATTTAAAATGCACCTCCCTTTTTTGTATACTCGCTAATCCCAAATTTTAGGTAGTTAAACTTAATTAACCTTTATGTACCTTAATTAAGCGGATTACAGTTATCAATTTTAACATATTTTTCCTAGTTTGTCAATTAATATTTCTATTGCTTCATCCTTATTTTTATTTTCTGTATTTCCAGTTCTTCTCTCACATAATTCTATTATACCATTTTGTGCCTCTCTTCCAACTGTAATTCTATATGGTATTCCTAGTAATTCTGTATCATTAAACTTCACTCCAGGTCTTTCTTTTCTGTCATCTAAAATAACCTCAATACCTGCTTTTGTTAATTTTTGATATATTTCTTCTGCCAATTCTCTTTGAATTTCATTATCTATAGAAATTGGTACTATACTTACTTTATATGGTGCAACTTCTTCTGGCCATATTATTCCTTTTTCATCTCTGTTTTGTTCTATAATTGCTGGTAATACTCTAGTTACTCCTATTCCATAACATCCCATAAGCATATTTACATCTTTTCCATTTTCATCTATATATGTACATCCTAATGTTTCTGAGTATGCTGTTCCTAATTTAAATATATGTCCTATTTCGATTCCTTTTATAATATTAATTTCATTCTTACATCTAGGGCATTTATCTCCTTTTTCTATGTTTCTTAAATCCGCTGTTTTAGTGTATTCAAAGTCTTTTACATTTACATTTATGAAATGGTAATCTGACTTGTTAGCACCCACCAAAAAGTTTTTCATTGTTAAAATTTCATTATCAACATAAATTGGTATTTGTTTTTTCAAATTGATTGGTCCTGCAAAACCAACTTTTGCTCCAGTAATTTCTTCTACTAAATCATTACTTGCTAATGCAATTTCATCTCCTCCAACTAGATTTAAAAGTTTTACTTCATTTATTTCTCTATTGCCTCTTACCATTGCAATTACAGGTTTTTCATCTATTACATAAATAATAGTTTTAGTCATTTTTTCTGGTTCTATTCCTTCAAATTTTTCTAAATCTGAAATAGTTCCTACATTAGGTGTATGTATTTCTTCTATTGCTTTTTCTTCTTCGTTTTGATTTTCTCCGCATATACATTCTGCTTTTTCTATATTAGCTGAATATCCACATTTCTTACAAAAAGCTATAGTATCTTCGCCATATTCAGATTTTGCCATAAATTCTTGCGAGTTTGAACCTCCTATTGCACCTGAATCTGCCTCTACTACTAGATAATCTAAACCGCATCTTGTAAAAATATTGTTATATGCGATTCTCATTTTTTCATAACTCTCATCTAGTCCTTCTGCATCTTTATCAAAGCTATATGCATCTTTCATTATAAATTCTCTTGTTCTCATTAGCCCAAATCTTGGTCTCATTTCATCTCTGTATTTATGTTGAATTTGATATAAATTTACAGGTAATTTTTTGTATGATTTTATTTCTGATTTTATTAATTCAGTAAAAAATTCTTCATGTGTAGGTCCTAATCCATACTCTTTTCCATTTCTATCTTCCAACTTAAACATTTCTTTTCCATACTTGTCCCATCTACCTGTTTGTTTATATGGTTCTGCTGGTAATAAAGCTGGCATAAGAATTTCTTGTGCTCCTTTTTCGTTTATCTCTTCTCTAATAATTCTCTCTACGTTTTGAAGTGCTTTCATTCCTAATGGTAAAAATGAATAT
The DNA here is from genome assembly GCA_934167175.1 of uncultured Clostridia bacterium. Taxonomy (GTDB): domain Bacteria; phylum Bacillota; class Clostridia; order TANB77; family CAG-508; genus CAKPKF01. Next base: position 26,907 of record CAKPKF010000008.1, read on the forward strand.
ATTCCAGAAGATACTTTTCTAATTAGTCCAGCTCTAATCATTAATTGATGACTTGGTATTTCTGCTTCTGCTGGTGTTTCCTTTTGTGCTGTATAAAATAAATTAGACATTTTCATATTATTTCAATCACCTTTCTATTTTCTTATTTTTATTCTTCATTTTCTATGTTATTCTCTTCCCTTTCGGGTGATGGAGCCTCATTAGCTATTTGTTTTGTAATAATGTCTTCTATTACTATTTGTTCGTTTTCATCTATCTTATATTTAGGTAATTCTGGTAATTCATTCAAACTAGAATAACCAAACATTTTCAAAAATGTATCTGTTGTTTTATATGTAACTGGTCTTCCTGGTGCATCTAATTTACCAGCATCTTGTATCAAACCATATTCTAGTAATTTATATATAGTTCCATCTGAATTAACACCACGAATTGCTTCTATCTCTGCTCTAGTTATTTTGGGATTATAGCATATTATCGATAATGTCTCTAATGCTGCTGATGATAAATTTGGTTTACTCCTATTATCTAAAATTGGATATATATACTCATAATTTTCTTTTTTAGTTGTCATTTGATATGCATCATTAATTTTTATAATTTCTATTCCTCTATTTTCATCTATGTACTTTTGCCTCATATTCTCTAATATAGTTTCAATTTCTTCTTTGCTTAGTTCCAACACCAAAACTAGCTCTTCCACTTTAACTTCTCTTCCAGCGGCAAATAAAATAGATTCAATTATTGATTCATTTTTTCTAAAATCCATGTTTTCTTTCCTTTTTTCTTAATACTTCTTATATATTATAAAATTTATTATGGCATGTGTCAAGTTTAACATTTGCAACTATTACACAATTTTTAACATTTGCATTTCATTTATAACCTTAGTGCTAAAATATTATGTATATTTGCTTGATTTTCTTGTAAATATATGGTAATATATTTATATGTTTTTATATGGAGGTGTTGGTATGGATAAAAATAAAAAAAATATAGAAATTATTACTGGAGATGGAAAAAACTTAGAAATTTCAAAAGTATATGATCATTTATCTACAGAAAAACCTAAACTGACAAAACAAACAAAAAAAATTATTATACCTCAAGAAAGCAAATAACTATTTTTTTGATTATTAACTAAAAAATTTTCACAAATGTATTGACAAATGCACAATGTGTAGTTATAATATTAAATGCAAATGGCGAAGTAGCTCAGTTGGCTAGAGCAAACGGTTCATACCCGTTAGGTCATGTGTTCGAATCACATCTTCGCTACCATTTATAAAATACCATTTCAATTTTTGAAATGGTATTTTTTTATTTAAAAAAATCAGGTAGAAAATTTTGAAAGTTTTCTACCTTAATTCAATCTTTATCTCTTATAATTACTGTATTAACTTTTCCAACGTGATGGTATTTCAGAATAGTCTTCTAATTTTTCGCATTTCCAATAGCAACCATCTCCACCTTTAGTAGCTGTAATACCTGGCCTAGATTCATTCCACAATTTAATTGATTGTCCTTGTAGATTTGTACATGATTCAAATGCATATTCAAAAGTAGTAACTTTCTGACAATTTGCAAATAAATTTTGTGGTATACTTGTTAAACTTGTACAATGATTAAATGAATATCCAAAATCTGTTGCATTTATACAATCTTTGAACAATTTTTCTGGTATATTTTTCAAATTAGTACATCCCCAAAATACAAATTGGAAATCTGTTGCATTCTGGCAATTTTTAAATAACTGTTCTGGTATATTAGTTAGAGATTCACATTTTTGAAAAGCTCTATTAAAACTTTTAACATTTTCAAAACTTTTTTCAGTTGGTGTTGCTATTTCTGATAAATTAGTACATCCTAAAAAACTTACTCTTTCTAAACCTGTTTCTCCCCATTGAAGTATTTTCATTATTTTTCTTCCATCACATCCTTCATTATCATCACTACTTGAAACAAAAGCATTAATAACTTTCAAATTTCCTTTTATTTTTATCTCATACTCTTTATTATTTTCAGTATACGTATGAAATGAATTATTCTCCATTGTACCAGCCCTTATTATGGCAAATTTAGGATAATTCTTACTCGCTATTTTTTTACTAGCTAATTTTTCATTTTTTACATTAGAAATATTGCCATCTCCCCAATCTATTGTAAAATCATTTCCTTCGCTTGCCTCTATTGGCAATCCTACTTTTCCATCTTCTCCTGAATTTACTAATAATTTCATCACTTCTTTATCTTCGCTAAACTCATCCACCCCTGCTTCAAATTCTTCTAATTGGGCTTTTTCTGTTTCTTCTTTTTCTTTATATTTTGATACACCTTGCTTTGATTTTGTTATTAGTCCATTCTCTCCTATTACTAAGCTCAATGCTACTCCTGCTAAGATTAATAGTATTATAACTGTAATTATCAATGCTACTAATGTGATTCCCTTGTTTTCCTTTAACTTTATCATATGTGTTTACTCCTTTCATTTTTTGTTCTGTTTCTACCTGATTATAGTGGTGTCATAGCACTTTTCCAGTCACTAGGAATAGAAATAAAATCTTCTAAATTGCTACATCCATTATAGCAATTTGTGCCTCCAGATGTTGAAGTTATTCCTTCTCTTCCTTCTTCCCATAATCGCAATGATTTTCCTGTTAAGCTTGTACACTGATAAAATGCACGATCAAATTTTGTTACTTTTTGACAGTTAGCAAATAAATTTTGTGGTATGCTGGTTAAGCTTGTGCAACTTTCAAATATAGCATTAAAATTATCCACATTTGGACAGTTGGCAAATAAATTTTCTGGTATACTTTCTAAATTTGTACAACTCTCAAACGTTTGATCAAAACGAATTGCATTTGGACAATTTACAAATAGATTCTCTGGTATCTCCTTTAAATTTAAACACCTATAAAACGTCTGACTAAAGTTTTTTACATTTGAACAATTTGCAAATAAATTCTCTGGTATCTCCTTTAAATTTAAACACCTATAAAACGTCTGACTAAAGTTTTTTACATTTGAACAATTTGCAAATAAATTTTCTGGTATACTTGTTAAGTTTTTGCACTCAAAGAACATAGAATCTAAATCAGTTATCTTGGAAGTATTTGCAAACAATTTTTCTGGTATACTTGTTAATCCTGTACAATAACTAAATGTATTTGAAAATCTAGTAGCGCTTAGACAATTCACAAATAGATTTTCTGGTATTTCTTTTAAGCTGGTACAATTTTGAAATGTATATGCAAATTCAGTAGCGTTTGGGCAATTTGCAAATAAATTTTCTGGTATTTGGGTTAAAGTTTTGCAATTTTGAAATGAAAAATTAAAGTTTTCAACATTTACGAAGCTATTTTTACTTGGAGTTGCAATTGAATTTAAATTAACAGAACCATTTATATCTATTCCCTTCAATCCTGTTGCTCCCCATTGTTCTACTTCAATTAATGCTTTTTCCATACTTTCGTTTCCCCAACGCATATCTAAACCTTCAAAAAGCCCATTAATTGTTATAGTATATTCTTTTGGTTCACTATACGTATGTGTCTCTACATAAGCACCATTTTTTACATTAAGCTTTTCTGAACCGTCTCCCCAATCTACTTCACAATCATATTTATAATTTAAATGTGTTGGTAACTCTATTTCTTCATTACCTTCTTCTACTTTAATTCTCAATTTCATTGGTTTTAATTCTGGATTTTCATCGTCATCTGCTAATTTACTTCCCATTTCTGCTTCAAATTCTTCTAATTGGGCTTTTTCTGTTTCTTCTTTTTCTTTGTATTTTGATACACCTTGCTTTGATTTTGTTATTAATCCATTCTCTCCTATTACTAAGCTCAATGCCACTCCTGCTAAGATTAATAGTATTATAACTGTAATTATCAATGCTACTAATGTGATTCCTTTGTTTTCCTTTAACTTTATCATATGTGTTTACTCCTTTCATTTTTGAGCAGGTAACTGCTATTCTCTATTCTCTCTTGGTTATTACTTATTTGCTTTATTACATAACAGTACTGCTTTTGCCTACTTATTTTAACTGATGTAATCATTTTTTATCCTTGGTATGTATTTTTTTTTTATATTTATAATTTTATCAAAACATATTTCTTTAAGCAACGTTTTTGTATTTATTTTTTAGTTTAAAATTTTTAATATCGCTTTATTTGAACATTTTAAAAGAGATTCAGTTTATTCTGAATCTCTTCTCCTTTAAGTATAGAACTCTTTATTATAATTCCATTTCTTTAGAATCATCTTTTTCTATAGTTTTTACTCTTTTTCTAGTTACTTTTCTTTCTGGATTTCTTTTTGCAACTTTTTGTTTTTCAACAATTCTTGAACTAAATATATCTCTTTCCATATTTTTTGTTCTTTTATATGATTTTTGTAATTCTTCCCAATTTTCTATTCCTGGATTTTTTTCGTTTTCAAAATCTATTTCTTCTTCATCGTTTCCAAATAACTTCTTAAAAAGTTCTTTAAAACTAATTTTATTTTTTGCTTCTGCCATTGCTTAATTCACCTCTTTATAACTAATACATTTATATATTAACATAATTTCCAAGAATAGTCAAGTTTTTTAGTTCATATAGTCCCTTAACTTCTTGCTTCTACTTGGATGTCTTAATTTTCTTAAAGCTTTTGCTTCTATTTGTCTTATACGTTCACGTGTAACCATAAACTCTCTACCAACTTCTTCTAGAGTTCTTGCTTTACCATCTTCTAGTCCAAATCTTAGTTTCAATACTTTAGCTTCTCTTGGTGATAATGTTCCCATTACTTCTTCTAATTGCTCTTTTAATAATGTGTATGCTGCTGAATCCTGTGGCGCTGGTGAATCTTCATCTTGTATAAAATCTCCCAAGTGACTATCATCTTCCTCACCAATTGGTGTTTCTAATGATACTGGATCTTGTGCTATTTTTTGTATTTCCATAACTTTTTCTACTGGCAATTCTATTTCTTCTGCTATTTCTTCTGGGGTTGGTTCTCTACCAAGTTTTTGTAATAGGTGTCTTGATGTTCTTATTAATTTATTTATAGTTTCTACCATGTGCACTGGTATTCTTATTGTACGTGCTTGATCCGCTATTGCTCTTGTTATAGCTTGTCTTATCCACCAAGTAGCATATGTGCTAAATTTATATCCCTTTGTATAATCAAATTTTTCTACTGCTTTTATTAGTCCCATATTTCCTTCTTGTATAAGATCTAAAAATAACATTCCTCTACCTACATATTTTTTTGCTATACTGACAACAAGCCTTAGATTTGATTCAGCAAGTTTTTGTTTTGCCCATTCATCTCCTTCTAGAACTTTTTTAGCTAGTTCTAACTCTTCTTCATATGTTAATAAAGGTATTCTTCCTATCTCTCTTAGATACATTCTAACTGGGTCATCTACATTAACACCATCTAAATTTGATACATTCAAATCTTCTACTTTAACATCTTCTACTTCTTCTAAATCTTCTAAATCTGGTTCATCATCTAGTCCATCTTCTTTTAATATATCTACACCTAATTCTTCAAATGCATCAAAAACTTTTTCTATTTGGTCTTGATTTATATCATCTAGTTCTGCTGCTATTTCGCCATATGTTATTTTTCCTTGTTTTTTTGCTTTTTCTAGTATCTTTTTTACTTTTGTTTCTTTAACATTTTCGTTTTTATCTTTTTCTGCTTTATTTACTTTTATATCTTTTTCTTCTTGTTTTTCTTTTCCCATTATTAACCTCCTATTTCATTTTAGCAATTTTTATGATAATTTCCTGTAGTTCATTTTCAAGTTCTGTAATTTCTTGTTGCGATAATTTATCGTTTTTAATTTTTTCTATGATAGAATTTTTTTGTTCTATCATCTTTTCTTTTTCATATGTTTTCAAAATATCCTCTATACATTTATTTGCATCTGATATTTCAAAATCATATGCCATTATATATGTAATATGATTTATGAGTTCTTCATCTTGAAAATAATCCAATACATTATTAATACTATTTCCTTTTTCATATTCTTCATACAATTTTTTTATAATTTTTCTGTTTCTTTCTATCTTAATATCTTCTGGTAATATTTTATCTTTTATTTTTTCATATGCATTGAATTCTCTGTTTATAAGAAGAAATATTATTGTATTTTCTCTTTTTAATGTTTTAGCTTTTTCTTCTTTTTTGTCTTTTTTATTTTTTATGTTTATTGTTGCTTTAGGTATGTCTAATTGTGATTGGTTGTTTCTTCCGGAATAAAGCATTTTATTTATTTCTGCATAAATAGCCTCTTTAGAAATTTTATACTCATCTGATATTTTTGCTATATAAACTTCTCTTTCCATTTTGTTTTCCACTTTTGATAATAATTTAGCTATTTCATTTAGAAATTTTATTTTATCACTAGTGTTTTCTATGTTTAAATTATTTTTCAAATTTTTTACTTTGAATTCCACTAACGATATTGCTTTCTCTACTCTTGTATTAAATCTTCCACTTCCATATTTAACAACATATTCATCCGGATCTTTTGCATCTCCATCAAGTTGTAATACTCTAATATCGCACCCTAAATTTTGTAATATTTCCATTCCTCTTAGTGTAGCTGCTTGTCCTGCTCCATCTGAATCATATCCTATTATTATTTGTTGACTATACCTTCTAAGTAACCTTCCTTGTGCTTCTGTAAGAGCTGTTCCAAGTGAGGCTACTACATTTTGAATTCCCCTTTGATATAATGATATTGCATCCATGTAGCCTTCTACTATTATTATTTTGGAATTTCCACTTTTTTTAGCAACATTTAATCCAAATAAATTTCTTCCCTTATTGTACACTAAATTTTCAGATGAATTAATATATTTAGGTTTAGAATCATCTAGTACTCTTCCTCCAAAAGCTATTACTCTATCCCTTATATCCATAATAGGAAACATTAATCTGTTTCTGTATCTGTCTATATATTTGCCATTTTCTGTTCTATTAACTAACGTAGAGGCTAGTATTGCTTCATCTGTAAATTGATTTTTTTTAAGTTCATTGTATAATTCATTAAATGTTCCTGAATACCCTATTTTAAAAGATTTTAATGTGTTATTATCTAATTTTCTTTTTTTTATATATTCTTGTGCTGCCTTAGAAGTCGGTAGATATAAATTCTTATGGTAAAATTCTGCAGTTACTTTATTTATTTGATAAATTTGCTCTTTTAATTGTTGCTTTTTGCTATCTTCTCCATTTTCTAGTACTGGCAAAGTTATTCCTGCTCTTTCAGCTAATAATTGAACTGTTTCTCTGAAATCAATGTTTTCTATTTTACCTAAAAAATGAAAAACATTTCCACCAACACCGCACCCAAAGCAGTGAAATATTTGTTTATCAGGTGAAACAGCAAAAGATGGCGATTTTTCGTTATGAAATGGGCATAATCCAAAATAACTTCTACCACTTCTTTTTAATACTACATATTGTGATACTACATCAATTATATCGTTGCTATTTCGTATTTCTTCAATTAATTCATCACTATATCGTAACATTTATATTTAACCTTTCTTTATCTTATTATATTATTCGACAGCTTTAAATTAAATCCTTCCTTTTTATTGCAAGATGACAATTTTTTGCTTTTTTATACCATTTTTTTCCATTTCGTTTAATTTAAAAATAACGACAAGAATTTCTACATAATGAGAAATGTAGAAATTCAAAATTCCTATACGTTTTTATTATATAGAAACACATTTTTTATAATATTAAAAAGAAAAAAGAATATTAAAAAAACATTCTTTTTTCTTTTGTTTAATTTATAAATTTTCTGATGTTCCTGTGTTATCAAATGGTATAAATTTTTTTACTATGCTTTCTGTTTTCAATGCTTCTACTGGTACATTTTCTACTTTAAATTCTTTAAATGATGTATTTATTTTATTATCTATTATTTTTTCCATTTCATCTTGTTCAGTATTTTCTGCAAGTACTAATTCACTTACTAGTATTTGCTTTGCTTTTGATAACATTTTCTTTTCTCCAGTAGATAGTCCTTTTTCTTTTTGTTTAAAACTTAAATTTCTTACTACATCTGCTATTTCGTATATGTCTCCGCTTTTCATCTTTTCCATATTATCTCTGTATCTCTTGTTCCAATTCATAGACATTTCTGTCTCATCTGTTTCTAATACTCTAAGTACCTTTTCTACAGAAGATTTATCTATTACACTTCTAACGCCTATTTGTTCTGCTTTGGCTACTGGAACCATTACTTTAACTTCTCCAGGCATTTTTAATATATAATATGCTTGCTGTTCTCCTAGTATATTTTTGTCCTCTATTGCGTCCACTACACCTGCTCCGTGCATTGGATGCACTATTTCATCTCCTACATTAAACATGTAAGTCACTCCTTCCTAATTTATACATGTTTTATTAAAGCTAATTTTGTTTGGTTGTACTCCTATAAATTATTAAGGTAAGTATAAATCATATATGTATTTTTTTTATTATTATATCTTAACTAGACTAGTACAAAGAAAAGTTTAGCTTCGTCCTTTTCTTCTAAACAACTATATTTATTATACTACAAAAAATGGTAAAAGTCAAAACTTTTACCATTTTTAAACCATTATTTTTTACAATACTTTTATTAATTCCCCCATATCTTTTCCTTGAACTTGAGGTATTTTTGTTATCTCAAATTTTGATATTTTGTCTCCAAACTTTATTTCTAAAATATCTCCGACTTTCACATTATAACTTGCTTTAACTACTTTTCCATTAACTAGTACTCTACCGATTACTTGCTACTTCGTTTGCTATTGTTCTTCTTTTTATAACTTTTGATATTTTTAAGAATTTGTCTAGTCTCATATTAAAAATCCTTTCATCTTCTTATTCTTCTACACGAACATGTAAAACATGTTCCATTATTATTTGTGTTATTATTTGTTAATTCCACTGTATTTTCATTGCCAGTGGATGTAGTTTGTGTCGAATTATTACATCCACAATTGCAAGAATTGTTTTCATTTGCATTTTCTGATAATATATTTCTAATAATTTTTGTTATCACCGCTGTTATATAAGCCAATATTGTGTATACTATTGCAAAAACTAAAAAGCTTGCATCAAATACTGCAAATGTTACTATTAAGAATATTGCAAAAAATACTGTAGCTACTGCTATTGGACATTTCATGTACTTTTCTAATACTGTTGCTAATATTATCGTTGCTATTGGTAATGCAAAAAATACTAATAAAACATTCATAATTATCTTCTCCTTATAGTTTTTACTATATTTTATGAATGTTTTATTGTTTTTGTTCTTTTTTATTCATATTCAACCTTAACTAAATATAACCCATGTGGTCTTAGTGTTTTACCTGCCCTTTTTCTATCCATTGAATTTATTATTTCTGGTATATCTTCTGATGCTATTTTTCCTAATCCTACATCAACCAATGTACCTGCTATTATTCTAACCATATTATATAAAAATCCATTTCCTGTTAATTCGATGAATATTTTTTCTCCTTGTTGGATTACTTCTGCTTTATATATAGTTCTTACACTACTTTTGCTACTTGTACCACTTGCCTTAAATGCTTTAAAATCGTGTTCACCTTCAAAAAATTTTACTGCTTCTTTCATTGAATTTATATCTAGCTTTTGTGGAACATGGCACTCTAATCCTCTATATATTGCTGTACCTTCTTTAGAATTATTTATTATATATCTGTATGTTTTTCTTTTACAATTATATCTGCTATGAAATCTTTCATCTACCTCTTCTGCTTTTTTTATTACTATTGACTTTTTTAATCTTGAATTAATTGCTGTTGCCATTTTTTCTATTGGTATTTTACTATTTGTTTTAAAATTAGCTACTTGACCTAAACTATGAACTCCTGCATCCGTTCTTCCTGATGCTGTCAAATTTATTGGTTCTTCTTGAGTTATAGCTTCTATTGCTTTTTCTATAGTCCCTTGTATATTCAATTTATTTGGTTGTTTTTGCCAACCATTAAAATCTTTTCCATCATATTCAATAGTTAATTTTATATTTCTCATTTTCTCTCCATCTTTTCTACTTCTTTTTGATGTTTAAACCTATCTTTTTTATTTTATCTATGCTGTTTTTTCTTTCTTCGTTTAATCTTTTAGTAACTATATTATTTATTAAAATTTTTCTTAATGTATCTTCTTTCACATCTGCTATTAATGTTCCATCTTTTGCTACTGAGATTTTTCCTGTTTCTTCTGATATTACAACTGCAATACTATCTGATTCTTTGGATATACCTATTGCAGCTCTGTGCCTCGTTCCTAGCTCTTTTGCAATATCCTTATCACCTGCAAGTGGTAACATGCATGCTGCCGCTGCTATTTTATTGTTACTAATTACAACTGCTCCATCATGTAATGGAGTTTTTGGAGTAAATATATTTACTAATAATTGAGGTGATACTTCTGCATTCATTGGAACTCCTGTTGCTATAATATCTTTTATTTGAATATCTCTTTCTAGTACAATAAGTCCTCCAGTTTTGGTTTTAGCCAATTCTGTACTAGCTATTACTACTTTATATATATCTTCTTTTGTTTTTGTTGCAATATCTGTGTCTATTCCAAAAAAACGAGTTAACTTGTTTGTTCCCAATTGTTCTAAAGCTCTTCTTAACTCTGGTTGGAAAATAACAACTAAAGCAATTACACCATATGTCATTATAGATGTTAGTATGTAATTTAAAATTCTTAATTTAAATATTGAACTCAAACCTGTTGCGACTATTAATAAGGCAATTCCTTTTAATAGTTGCCATGCTCTTGAATCTTTAACAATCTTTAATAATTTTACCCCAAGGAAACCAACAATACTTATATCTAGTACAAGTAAAATTAGTTTTATTGGATATTCATATAGTGTCTGCATATATCCTATTATATTCTGTTCATAAAAATTTCTTATTGTTATTATAAAGTTTTCAATCATTTATATTACCTCTATTATTTCTTATTATAATTACGCAGTAAATAAATAGTAGATTAATGTTCCACCTGTTGCTACAACCATCATAAGTGCAATAGTACCTGCTATTATTTTTGTGAAAAATTTTCTCTTATCGAATTTTTTAGCCATTTTTTTAATTCCTCCCTTTTGATACAAATTATTTTGTATACAATCTATTTTATATAAGAATGAATTATGCTTTTATTATATAAAATATTCTATATTATTTATAACACAAATTTATAGTATTTTCAACAAATTATGATAGTAATTTTATCAAATATTCAATTTACACTACATAATTTTTGAGATTTAAATTATGAATTAAATACTTGCAAATTTGGTGCACATAGACAAAATCTTAGATTTTTCCTATTCAAAAAAGAGTCTAGGTAAAATCTAAACTCTTCTTTGCTAAAATTATTAATACTGTGTAATTGTATGTGGTGTTCCAGAAGCAGAAGATGCTGAATCACTTGGAGTAATTTTAACATCTTTTCCTAATGTAATAACTGGGCGAAACTTATAGTCAATATCCATAGAAACACTGCCATTAGAAGGATACAAATTAGCTCCACCTAAACCTGAAAAAAAGTCAAATTTTAATATATAAAAATACAAATAATTTTTTCCACACTCCACTGAACGGGATGCAATCCAATAACTCTCACCTCTTGATGGTCTTAAAACATCTGCTCCAGCTCCAAGATTTTGAGCATTAGCTTGCTCTGTATCCAATTCCCAATAAGTTTGTTTTGCTTTCAAATTAGTAGCATTAGCAAAATCAGAACTTACATCAATATTATTAGGATCAAAATTATCAGACACATCAAGGCCATCGATTTTTATTGTATCAGAATTTACCCCAGAGCCAATCTCATGTTTATATAAAATTGGATAGTTGGAATATGGGCTAGTATACTTGCCAGATGTTTCCCCTATTTTTAATCCTGCTTCAGATCTATAATCTTCTACTAATTTTCTTCCAGCATCAGTTAAGCAATTTTCAAAATCTTTAATATTTACACTTCTTGCTTCTATTGAACCTCTGCTATATAAAGATTTACATACATCATTTAAAACATTTACTGCATTATTATATCCACGTGAAACTTTAAAATATATTGCTTGATTAGATGCACTACCAATTACATCTATACTTCCGTCATCATGTATTTTTAGTATTTGCCATTTTAAATTGTTTTGTGAAATATCAGAAGAATTTTCTCGAGAACCAGTAATTGATACAGCTAAATTATCTGCAGAATACTTTTTGGTAGTTCCATCTTCATTTTTATCTGGTTCATAATTAATATAATCACCGACTGCTAATCCACTTCTATCTACTTCTGTCTTTCCATTAGTATTTCCAGACCAAATATCACTTACTAAAATTTGATAATTTCCTTGAGTGGTTGTTATAGACTTAATAGTTTTACCATCAGTATCATAATTAATTGTTCCATATTTCTCTAATATTGTTTTTAGAGCACTATCTGAAACATCTTCCTCATGATTTAATTGTTCAAACATTAAATCACTTTGTATTTTTTCAATTACATCTGCCCTGTCATATTGTGTTCTTGACTCTTTTGACCTTGCAATCATTCCATTTTCTCCAAGTACTAAATTAACACTCACTGCTGCAAGAATTAATAAAATTATAATTGTAATAACTAATGCTATTAATGTGATACCATTATCTTTTAACTTTTGTTTATTCATATTTTTCTTGCATGTTTTATTTAATAACTTAAATAAAACATATTCTCCTTTCTACATTTATTCTATATTAATTTTATCAATATAAAAATTATAAATCAATATTTTACAGAATAATTTATCTATTTTTGCAACTTCATAATATTTAATAAAATTCACCCGATATTTTTGTAACTCTTATTTTACATTTTCATAAAATATATTAAGCAATTGCTTAATATATTTTAGAAAGGAATAAAAAAATATGGATTTTGAAAAATGTCCTTGCCCAATTATTGATGTTGATGGTTTCATTGCATCTGGCAAACAATTTGATTTAGAAATAACTTTACCTGAAGATAACAGAAATGTAGTATTTGGAATCGTTAAAGATTGCTATAATGATCCTGTAAAAGATGCAGTAGTAAAATTAATAGAAGTCGTATATGACTGCGGTAAAAAAGAAAGCAAACCAGTTTCTCATACTTTCACAGACGAAGAAGGTCAGTTTGTATTTGGTCCATTATGCCCTGATAAATTTTATGAAGTTCAAATTTGGGTTGATAATGTAAAACATTTTAAATTATGCGCAAAATGTCATAAAGATAAACACTGTTTAAAAGGTGTTGACATGGATAAATGCGACTGCTATTTGGATTGTGATGATAAAAAAGAAGATTGCCCTTATAAAACATTAGAAGAGTAGTATGCAATTTCATTTTTGATATAGATTAAATAAAGTTATGCAAATTTAAAATTTGCATAACTTTATTAATCATTACTAAACATATGCTTTCTTGTCATTTCAAATAAGTTTAGTTTTGTGAACCCAGCTACTTGTGTTTTAGATTTATCTTTTTTTAGTTCTTCAACTAGTGTTTCTTCTATCTTTTTCTTGTCTCCATCATCTTGCATGTCTATATAATCTATAACTACAATTCCTCCAATATCTCTTAACCTCAATTGCTTTGCTATTTCAATGCTTGCTTCTTTATTTACTTTGTATACTGTTTCCCCAAAATTTTCTTTTCCTATATATTTACCAGAATTTACATCTATTGCAGTTAATGCTTCTGTGTTATCTATTGTTATAAATCCTCCACATTTCAACCATACTTTTCTATTTTCTGTTCTTTCTAATTGTCTTTGTATTGTGTACATGTCTAGTAAATTTGCATTTTCTTTTAATATTAGTTCTATTGTATTTGTTCCTGTAATTTTATTCATGATATTTTTTATTTCATAATAAACTTTATTATCATTTGTTAATATTCTGTTTAAATTAAAATCTATATTATTTAATATCACTTTTTCTATTATATTATTATTTTCCATTACTAATATAGGAGCTTTCTTTTTACTAGATTTTACCTTTTTTTGTACTTCTTCCCATTTTTCTTTTAAATTCTCTAAATCTTTTTCTATTTCTTCTTTTTTCTTTTTATTGCATGCAGTTCTTATTATAGCTCCGCAATTCTCTGGAAGTATTTCTCTCACTATTTTTGTTAGCCTTTTTCTTTCTTTTTCATCACTTATTTTTTGAGAAATAGTTATAAAGTTTGTATCTGGCATATATACTATAAATCTGCCTGGGATGCTTATGTGTGAAGACACTTTAGCTCCTTTTTTTCGTGTTTCATCTCTTTTAACTTGAACTAATATGTTTGAATTTATTTTGGCTATATTTTCAATATTTATATTTTTTAAATATTCATTAATTTCTACATCTTTTTCATCTCTCTTTTGGATTATATCCTTTAAATGTATAAATGTATTTTTATTTTTTCCTATATCAATAAATGCCGCCTGCATTCCTGGCAATATGTTTTTTATTTTTCCCAAATATATATTGCCTTCTATTTTGTCATTGCTGTCACTTTCAGAATATTTTTCTACAACAACTCCATCTTCTAGCAAAAGTATATCTCTTTTTTGTTCTTCATTAACATTAACTATAATTTCTTTCATTCTTTTCCCCTCAATTAATCTAGTTAAATTTATTCATTGCTAAATCTATTCCTGATTTTAATATTTCTTCTAAAGCTAAAGTAGCCTTTTCTATTCCTCTTTCTAATTCTTCATATTCTTCTTTTGTTATCCTCCCTATAACATGATTGATTAAATCATTATCATATTTAGGAGTTCCTATTCCTACTCTAATTCTTGCAAATTCTTCTGTCTGTAATTCTTTTACTATTGATTTCATTCCATTATGAGTTCCTGCTCCACCTTTTTTTCTTATTTTAATATTGCCTGGAGCTATGTCAATATCATCATATATTACAATAATATTTTCTATTTCTTTATAGAAATTGACAAATTTAACAACTGATTCACCGCTTAAATTCATGTATGTTTGTGGTTTTACTATAACTACCTTTTCTCCTGCAAATTCGCCTTTGCCACATAATGCATTGAACTTACTTTTATTTATTTTTATTTTGTTTTTTTCGGCAAATTTATTTACTACATCAAATCCCATATTATGTCGTGTTTTACTATATTCTGGTTCTGGATTTCCTAGCCCTATTATTAAATACATTTTTATTCATTCCTTTATTTTAAACTAATTCCACGCTCGCCTATCTCTTCACCTACAACGTTATATTTTTGTGAAGCATAAGTAATTAAATCTATTCCTTCTAAATTTAGTTTTCCATCTTTTATATATTTTTCATCTGCATTTACTGCTACTATATCTGCAATAAACATATCATGTGAACCCATCTTTTTTATTTCTTTTACTTTACATTCTAAATTAATTGGACATTCTGATATACTTGGTGCTTTTACTATACTACACCTTTCTTTAGTTAGTTTAGTTTCTTTAAATTTATCTATGTTTCTTCCTGATTTAGTTCCACAAAAGTCTGTCTCCCATACTAAATTTTTATCTGGTATATTTATTACAAATTCCATATTTTCTTTTATCATTTGATAAGAATGCCTGCTTTCTCTTATAGAAATATATACCATTGGTGGAATGGAATTTATAATTCCTGTCCATGCAATTGTAATAATATTAGTTTCTTCCATATTACCACATGTAACCATAACAGCTGGTACTGGCACTAAGCTAGTATCTGGTTTTAATGTTTTTTTCATATTGATATATTCCTTTCTTAATAAATTATATTTTTTCAAATGCTATTTTTCTCAATTGTTTATTAGCTTCTATTACTCTTATATTTATTTTATCACCTATTTTATATTTTGTATTGCTTTTTTCTCCAATTAAATATTTATGCTCATCATTATAAATAAAGTACTCATTTCCTAAATTTTCGAATCTTATTAATCCTTCTATTGTATTTTCTAATTCTACAAACATACCAAAGCTTGTTATATTAGAAACTATTCCACTATATTCTTCTCCAATTTTATCTTGCATATATTCTGCTTTTTTCAAGTCTTGACTCTCTCTTTCAACCTTAGTTGCTACTTTTTCCCTATCACTTGATAACTTTGCATACTCTTCTGCCTCTGTAGTAAATCTATTTTTTCTTTCTGCATTTGAATCAAAATATTCTGATATAATTCTATGAATAAATAAATCTGGGTATCTTCTTATTGGAGATGTAAAATGGCAATAGTATTTACTTGCTATTCCAAAATGTCCTTTATTTTCACTTTCATATCTAGCTACTTTTAATGTTCTTAAAATCAAATTAGAAACAACTTTTTCCTCTGGTTTTCCCTTTATTTCTTCTAAAACTTTAGAAAATGCAGAAGGATACACTTCATCCTGGCTAATGTGAATTTTATATCCTAAATTGAACAAAAATTTATTTAATTCTCTAACTTTGTCAATATCAGGTTTTTCATGAACTCTATATATAAAAGGAACATCTAGCCAATAAAATCTTTCCGCAACAGTTTCGTTAGCAACAAGCATAAATTGTTCAATTATTTCATTAGCAAAACTTGTTTCATATTTTTTAACATCAATGCATTTTCCTGTTACATTATCTAAAACAATCTTACTTTCTGGGATATCTAAATTTAAATAACCTTGTTTCATTCTTTTATTTTTTAGAATTTTAGCCAATTCTTCCATCAATTTAAAATGTTCTATATATTTGCCATATTTTTTAATAACTTTTTGATCCGAATTGTCCAAAATTTTCTGAACATCAGTATAAGTCATTCTTTCTGTGACTCTTATAATTCCCTTATATATGTCTGAGGCTATAATATTCCCTTCTTTATCAAATTTCATCTTAACAGAAAGAGTATATCTATCTTGTCCAGCATTTAAACTACAAAGCCCATTTGAAAGTTCTCTAGGAAGCATTGGTATAACACGATCCAACATATAAATACTTGTTCCTCTAATCCTAGCTTCTCTATCTAGTTTTGAATTACCCTTAACATAATGACTAACATCTGCAATGTGAACATCTAAAATATAATGTTTACCATTGTCAGTTTGCTCTACCATGACTGCATCATCTAAATCTTTTGCTTCTTCACCATCAATTGTAAATATAATTTTATCACGTAAATCTACCCTATTTTTTGTATCTCTCATATCAATTTTATCGCCAAAAGATTTCGCCTCTCCAACAACGTCTTCTGGAAAAGTTGCAGGCAATTTGTATTCTTTAATAAGACTAAGCATGTCAACACCAGCCTGACTAATATTTCCTATAACCTCAATTATTTCCCCCTCAGCCTTGCGACCTTTTTCTGGGTATTTGGTTATTTTTACAACAACTTTATGGTTATTTCTTGCTTTTCCAAAATTTTTTTTAGAAATGAATATATCTGTTCCCAATTTTTGATCATCTGGCACAACAAAACCAAAATTTTTACTTTTTTGAAAAGTTCCTACTATTTCAGTTGTTTCTCTTGATATAATTTTTACTATTTTCCCTTCTGCCTTTTTGCTATCAGTTGCCTCTAAAAGGATTTCAACTACAACTTTGTCGCCGTTCATTACATTTCCGTTTATACTTTGATGGTATAAATAATTGCATTCCATCTTCTGTTTCGACAAATCCGTATTTTTTTTCGTTTCCTTTATATATTCCCTCTATATATTTTTTCTCCATATAGATATATTTATTTTTCTTATTTTTAGTTATTTTATATTCTTTTTCTAGTTCCATTAGAATTTTTTCAAATTCTTCTTTTTCCTCTTTAGGAACTGATAATACCATTGCTATTTCTTTCTTTTTCATTGGTACATAGTTTTTGTCTTTAAAAAATTCTAATATTTTTTCTTTTTTTTCCATTTTTTCTTTTCCCTTATTTGTTTTTTCTTAATAAAATGAGGACAGTTTTTACACTGCCCCCTTTTATTATTTACATTTTTATATTACATATACTATTGAAAGCAAAATTGTAAAAATTACGAATGTAACAGCTAAAATTACTGTCCATCTCTTCATTTTTCCTTCCTTTGTTCTACCTTTGTTTCTATCTAAAAAGTTATTGCTTTCTGTACTTTCTCCTACAATTGCACCAGATAACCCTTGATCTCCTTTTGATTGTAACATAGCTATAATAATTAGAGCTAAGCAATTTATTATATATATTGCTGTAATTATGTATTTTAGTACTTGCATTTATTTAACCTCCTTAGGTGTTTCATTTTTATATATTTAAATATTTTTACTCAAATTTTATTTCTTTTAAATTTAACGTACATAATATTTTTAATAATTATATCATTATTTTTCTCTTTGTCAATACATATTTTACGTTGTTTTTTGCACATTTAAATTTTTTCTGATATATTTTCTAATATTTTCCAAGAGCCTTCTTGTTTTGGAATTGATTTAAAACATAATTTTTCTTTACTAATTGGATGATAAAACTTTAATTCATATGCCCATAAGCAAATTTGTTTTCCTCTTCCTCTTGTTCCATATTTTTGATCTCCATAAATACTGTGTCCTCTACTTGAAAATTGTACTCGTATTTGATGGTGTCTTCCTGTATGTAAATTAACTTTTACTACAGATAAGTTAATTTTTTCATCATATTTTATAACTTCATAATCCAGACTTGCTAATTTTGAATTTTTAGTTTTACTTTTTACTACTTTACTAAAATTTTTTTGTTGATTTTTTAATAGATAATCTTCAAAAATTCCATTCTTTTCATCTAACTTCCCATCTACTATAACTAAATACTTCTTTTCAAACATTTTATTTCTAACTTGTTCACTTAATCTTGATGCTGCCTTAGATGTCTTAGCAAATACCATGACACCACCGAACAGGTCTATCTAACCTATGTATTAATCCTAAATACACGTTTCCTGGTTTATTATATTTTTCCTTTATATACTGCTTTACTATTGTAAGCATATCTGTATCTCCAGTTTTATCTCCTTGTGATGGTATATTTGGAATTTTTTCAACAACAATTATATGATTATCTTCAAATATAATATTTAATTTTTGCATTTATAATTACCCTTCTTTTATTTACTACTTTTCCCAACGGCCATAAATTCCACATGGTAATAAAATATTAGAATTAGTCATAGGTAACCCTATTTCTCCACATGATATTTTACCTTTATATTTTTTATCTATATTAAAATTTAAAATGTTTGCTAATACTGTACTAGATATTCCTGTAGTATATGAATTTATTAAAAAGAATAATGGATTATTTGATAGAACTTTTGTACATAATTTTACAAGTTCTTCTATATTTTCTTCAAAATGCCATACTTCTCCTTTTGCTCCTCTTCCATATGAAGGAGGATCCATTATTATTGCATCATAAACATTTCCTCTTCTTATTTCCCTATTGACAAATTTAAACACATCATCAACAATGTATCTAATTGGTTTATCTGACAGTTTAGATGAATTTACATTTTCCTTTGCCCATGCTACCATTCCTTTTGAGCTATCTACATGACAAACACTTGCCCCTGCTGATAAACACGCTACACTTGCTCCACCTGTATATGCAAATAAATTTAATACTTTTATTTCTCTTTTTTCTTTTTTTATTTTTTCCATCATCCAATCCCAGTTAAATGCTTGTTCTGGGAATAATCCTGTATGCTTAAATCCCATTGGTTTTATATTAAACGTTAAATTTTTATATTTTATTTGCCATGCTTTTGGAATATTGCTATTATATTCCCAGTTTCCTCCTCCTGTTTTGCTTCTTTTGTATCTTGCATTAACATTTTTCCATTTATTTGGAAAACTTTTGTCTTTCCATACTATTTGTGGGTCTGGTCTTACTAAGATTACATTTCCCCATCGTTCAAGTTTTTCTCCATTTGCCATATCTAAAATTTCGTAATCTTTCCAATTATTTGCTATATTCACAATTTTTCTCCTTACATTAGATATTTTCTATACATTCAACTACTCCATCTATGCTTTCTTTTGGAGTAGATGCTCCTGCCATTATTCCTATATTACTATACTTTTTTATTTCATTTAAATTCAAGTCATCTTTTGTTTGAATCCAAATAGCATTTTTACAATTTTCTTGAGCTATATAAAAAAGTTTTTTAGTATTAGAACTATTCTTTCCACCTATTATAATCATATATTCTACTTTTTTAGCTATCTCTTTAGTTTCAGCTTGTCTAAGTCTTGTTGCATCACATATACTTTTATTTATTTTTAATTCTATGTCTTTAGGTAACTTTTCTTTTAATTCTAACATCATCTCATCAAACTTTTCCATAGAAAATGTAGTTTGTGTAATAACATATGCTTTTTTTATGTCTGATTTTTTTATGGTTTCTATTGCATTATCAATTTCTTCTTTATTTTGAATTATACACTTGTTTTCTCCACAAAAACTATAAGTTCCTATTATTTCTGGATGATTTTTTTCTGCTATTAAAAATATATAATATCCTTCTTTTGAATGTTCTTCTGCTAATCTATGTATTTTTAAAACTTTAGGACATGTTAAATCAATTAATTCCAATCCCATTTTTTCTGCATTTTCATAGATTTCTTTAGGCACCCCATGTGATCTTATTATTAATTGTTTTTGCTCTTTACATTCTTCTATATTATCTATTGTAACTAGACCTTTTGCCTCTAATTTATCTATCACTTGTTTGTTATGTGTTAATTCACCTAGGCAATACACCTTTTCTGTTTCCTTTTGATCTAATGCTTTTTCCGTTTTTGTTACTGCATTTACTATTCCTGGGCAGAAACCTGCCATTTTTCCGACACTAACTTTCATATTCTAAATTCTCCTTATTTTTTCTCTATTATTACATATTTTGTCATTTAAATCAAGTTTTATGATATTTTCTATTTTTTATACAAAACTCTAATTAATTCACATATATTTTAAAATCCGCTTATTGATAATAAATTAAAAAAATTTGCAATTAATATTGTATTTATAACACTCATTATCAGTGCTGTTACAATTGTCATTACTATAAATTTGTTTTGCACACAAAATCTTATCCATTTTTTAGTTTTATATCTATTTTCAAACTCCAACTTGTCCTCTGATTTATTATATCTTATTTTAAGCATCTCAT
Source organism: uncultured Clostridia bacterium (assembly GCA_934167175.1). Taxonomy (GTDB): domain Bacteria; phylum Bacillota; class Clostridia; order TANB77; family CAG-508; genus CAKPKF01. The sequence continues at coordinate 48,122 of CAKPKF010000008.1, forward strand.
CATTTGCATATGACATGAAAATACCTCCTTTTGAACATATATTAAATATATATTCAAAAAGAGGTAAAAATATGTATGTTTTATCCTATTTCCATATCATCTTTTTCTTGTGTTTGTTTTGAATTTTCTGCACTCTGATACTTTTCGGTTGATATTGGTTTTACATTAACTTTATATCCTTCTTTAAATTCTACAGTAGCTGTTTTTCCTTCTATTACCTTACTTAATTTTTCTCCTTTATCCCTACTCTCTTGTATTTTCATGTTAAAATTATCATCTATACTAATGTCTTTATTCTGCATTTGTTCATATACTTCTTCTCCATTTTGCAATATTTTAAGATAATTTTTTAATTCTTCTCCACTAAAATCAATATTTTCACTATGGCTTATTTTATATGCTATACTATCTAGTTGCTTCATGATTTTTAATGCATTGTCTAGTTCATTTGGCAATGGTTTTGAAGCTTTATCACCATCAAATAGTTTATCATGTTTTTCATATAATTCTGTTGTTCCGTCTTTTTCTACAGATATAAATGAATTTTCTCCACTTCCACCTAATGAAATTTCTGCATTATCTGCTCCATTTTCTTTTAATGATTTTTCTATTTCATCTTTTAATCCTGCCTTTAATGTTGTATATCCTATATCTTGCTCTAATTCAAATTTCATTTCTTCATATATTTTTTCATCCTCCTTAGTTCTTTCTGCTCCTTTTTTATTTAATACATCTTCATATTTTTTGTATTTGCTTAAATCAAAATTTTCCTCATAAATGCTTTCTGTTTTATCTGAAAATACAGCATTTTTTAATTTATTTGCTCCCTGTGCCCCTAATAATAATCCTATTGCTAAAACTGCTTTACCTGTTTTACTTAATTTAGTTTTTTTCTTGTTTGGTACCTTACTTTTACTTGCATTATTTAAATTTTGTCCTTTTTTTCTATCAATTTTCTTATCAGCCATTTTCTTCACGCTCCTTTCATTATTGTACAATTTTTTTCTATATTAGGAAGTAAGCATAGCTTTCCTAATGTAGAAACTAAATAACAATTAGCATCTTTCTTGATCCTCTTTTGGTTTGTTCAGATTATTTGTAGCTGTTTCGTTTCTTTTTAATTGTGGTACTTTTACTTTGTATTTATTTTCAAAACTTACTTTAGCATTTTTTGAATCATCGCCTTGACTTGTATTTTTTTCTTCTTCTACTTTTTCTCTTTTTTCTTCTTTAGTCTCTTTTGTAAACGATGTTATATTTAATGAACCATCACCTGATATCTTTACAATCATATCTTTGCAGTCTACATAGTATTCTCTTACCACTTTAAGTTCTTTTTCTATTTCTTCTAATTGCTTTTCTGTTAAATTTTCTTTATCAAACCTTACAATTGTATCATTAATCCAATTATAATCATCCAACAATTCCACCATTTCTTCTGGTAGTTCTTTAATAGTTCTTTTTTCTTCTTTTAATTCTTTTTCTGTTTTATCTATATTTAATTTTTTTCTATATTCATAGGTTTCTTCATTTTGGGATACAGAAATTCCAACATTTTCTTTATCTTTTTCATCTTCTATTATTGATACATCTGCATTTTCTACACTAAACGCTTGTGATACTTTTTCTACTATTAAGTTATAATTTTCATTTCTTGATGTTTCTAACAAAGCTTGCAATTCTTGTTTTGTTTTATTTAATTGCTTTTCACTAATATTATTTGGTTTTTCTTTTATTTCTTCTATATTAGTTAAAATTTTATCATTTTGATATTGCGATTCCTTATTTGTATTATACCAAAGTGTTGTAGATGCTAGCATAGCTAATGCAAAAGTTTTTCTTCTTTTTGCTTTTTCTTCTTTTGTCAATTTCTTTTTTTTATCCATTTTTCTTCTCCTTTCATATGTGTGTTTTATGTTTACTTTCTACTTCTTTTCCATATTTAATTTTACCACAAAAATGAATAAAAATCAAATTTCGAGCTGTTTCTAGATATCATATTTTTTTGTATACAGCTAAATTCTATATGTTCTAAAACCGTCATAAAAGAATTATAAAATTAGGCATTTTATAATTTTTTCATTTTTTAGTTGATTTTTTATAAAATCCATGTTATTATGTTTGCATTGAAATATTAGAGTAATGATAAGAGACTAGTAATAAAATGTATTTTATAAAGAGAGTTTACGGTTGGTGCAAGTAAATTAAAATTATTTTATGAATCTACTCTTTAGCTTTTAGCAAAACTAAACCGAGTTATGCAGGTTATAGCATTTAGAGTGCATTATTATTTTTAATGTAATAAAGGTGGTACCACGGATATATTTTCGTCCTTATATTTTATATATAAGGACGTTTTTTGATATATAAATGTTTTGAAAGGAGTTTGAAAATGAGAAAAGTTCAAGTTGGTAAAGTTTACCGCCATTTCAAAGGCAATTATTATTATGTTCAAGAAATAGGTCTCTCCTCCGAAACAGAAGAAAGACTTGTTATTTATAGAGCTTTATACGAAAGAAGTGATTCTCAAGTTTGGGTAAGACCTGAAAAAATGTTTTTAGAAAAAATAGATGAAAATCGCCCTGATAACAGAACAGGTCAAAAATTCAGATTTGAAATTGCTGAAGATATAGATACATATTATTTTTAATTTATTTTTTAATGTCCATTGGACAAGAAGGAGGATTTTATATGATAGATATTAAATTAGTTAGAGAAAACCCAGAATTAGTAAAGGAAAATATAAAGAAAAAATTTCAAGATCACAAACTTGTATTAGTTGATGAAATTATAGATTTAGACAAAAAAAATAGAGAAATAGTATTAAATGGTGATACTTTACGTGCTAAAAGAAATGCTTTAAGTGATAAAATTGGTGCTCTTATGCGTGAAGGTAAAAAAGCTGAAGCTGAAGAAGTAAAAGCTGAAGTTGCTACAGTAAATGCTGAATTAGAAGAAAATAAAAAACTTGAAACAAAATATGCAGAAGAAATAAAAACAAGAATGATGAGTATTCCAAACATAATAGCAGATGATGTTCCTATTGGAAAAGATGATTCTGAAAATGTAGAAGTAGAAAAATTTGGTGAACCAGTTGTTCCTGATTATGAAATTCCATATCACATTGATATTATGGAATCATTAGCTGGCGTAGATTTAGACAGTGCTAGAAGAGTAGCTGGAAATGGTTTTTATTATCTTGTTGGAGATGTTGCAAGACTTCACTCAGCAGTATTGGCATATGCTAGAGATTTTATGATTAATAAAGGATTTACTTATTGTATACCACCTTTCATGATTCGTTCAGATGTTGTTACTGGTGTTATGAGTTTTGAAGAAATGGATGCAATGATGTACAAAATAGAAGGTGAAGATTTATATTTAATTGGAACTAGTGAGCACTCAATGATTGGTAAATTTAAGGGTCAACTTCTTCCAAAAGCAGAATTGCCATATACAATGACATCTTATTCTCCATGTTTTAGAAAAGAGAAAGGTGCTCATGGTATAGAAGAACGTGGTGTTTACCGTATACATCAATTTGAAAAACAAGAAATGATTGTTGTTTGTGAACCTGAGGATAGTAAAGAATGGTATGACAAAATGTGGTCTTATACAGTAGAATTATTTAGAAGCTTAGATGTTCCAGTTCGTACACTTGAATGTTGCTCTGGTGACTTAGCTGACTTAAAATTCAAAAGTGTTGATGTTGAAGCATGGAGCCCTAGACAAAAGAAATATTTTGAAGTTGGTAGCTGTTCTAACCTTACTGATGCACAAAGTAGAAGACTTGGAATTCGTATAAAAGATGAAAAAGGAAATTATTTTGCACATACTCTAAACAATACAGTAGTTGCCCCACCTCGTATGTTAATTGCTTTCTTAGAAAACAATTACAATGAAGATGGAAGCATTAATATTCCAGAAGTTTTAAGACCATATATGGGTGGTATTGAAAAAATATATAAAAAATAAATTTTATATTTAGCAATTCGGAAAAGTAGTATCATTACTGCTTTTCTGAATTGTTATTATAATCTTATTAAGGAGTTTGAAATGATAGTAAAAAATCCAAGATTTGAAATTTCTGCTGTTTCACCTAAACAGTATCCATCAGCTGGATTGCCCGAAATAGTTTTGGCCGGTAAATCTAATGTTGGTAAATCTTCATTTATAAATACTATGATTAACAGAAAAAGTTTAGCAAGAACAAGTAGCGAGCCACGGAAAAACTAGACAGTTAAATTTCTATAATATAGACAATTTATTTTACTTTGTTGATTTGCCTGGTTATGGTTACAGTAAAATGTCTAAAAAAGAACAGGATAAAGTTGGAAAATTTATTGAAGAATATCTTTTTACAAGAAAAGGAATTTCTTTAATTGTTTTATTAATAGATATTAGACATAAACCTGGTAATAATGATAAAATAATGTATGATTATATTATTAACTCTGGATTACCTTTTATTATTCTTGCAACTAAAGCTGATAAAATTGCAGTTACTAAGGTAGATTCTTATGTTGATGATTTGAGAAAAAATCTATGTGTTCCAGATGATATTACTATTTTACCTTTTTCTTCTCAAAGAAAAATTTATTGTGATAATGTTTGGACAGAATTCGAAAAAATTCTTTAAGGAAGTGTTTATTTATGAAATTAGCCTCTGACGAAAATTATTTAGCAACTAATAAATTATTAATTTTATACATTCTAAATAAAATTGATAAATCTATAACAAATGATGGTCTTATTCAATTAGTTCTTTCTGTTACAGATTTAAACTATTTTTATTTTCAGCAGTTTCTTCTTGATTTAATAGAAAGCAAATATGTTTTAAAATATGAAAAAGAAAAAGAAACTTTATATAAAATCACAAAACGAGGTCAAGAAGCATTGGAACTTACTGGTGATATTCTACCAGGAATTCTTAAATTAAAAGTTGATTTAAATTTAAAAAATGAACTTAGTACTATAGAAGAAGCTCTTTCTGTAACAGCTGAATATCTACCGAAAAGTGAAACTGATTTCATGGTTAAATGCAAAATAACAGAAAATAATTCTACAATATTTGAAGTTAAAACTTTTGCTGGTTCTTCTAAACAAGCAAAAGATATAGCTGAAAATTGGAAAGCAAATGTTGCAACTATATATCCAAAAATATTAGAATTATTAAATAAAAAAGATGGAGAGGAATAATAATTTCTCTCCTTTATCTTTGCTCTTCTTCTTTTTCAATTTCAGAAATGGCTTTTTCATATAATTCTAGACCTTGATTTTCTAAGTTTAAAATATTTACATTTTCTTTATCTATTCCTATTTGCTTTAGTGCCTTTTTTACTTGTCTTGTTAAAAATTGTTGCGCCTCATTTTTTTGTTTATCTGATGCATCCTGTTTTATAGGTGATGTTAATATATCTTTTATTTCTATTACTCCTTTTTCATTTTTAGAATATATAAAATTCATTCTTGGAGTAGATAGTATTTTTGCATTTTTACTATATTCATATATAAAATCTTCTTTAGTAGCTACAGATTTATCACTTCCACTAGTTGTTAGCATTCTTTGTATGCTTTCTAATATCTCCTCTTCTATATTTTCAGTGTTATATTCTTTTATTGTATCTTCGTATACATATATATTATTTAGATTAGTTTTTTTTCTGTTACTTCTTTCAAATATTACTTGTTGACCATTAGTTTTATATGCATCTGAATGAATATAATCAAGTCCTATTGACTCATCTGTTTTTACCTGTACAGGCTCCGAATCTCTCTTTAGTTCTTTATCATTATCTAATGTTTCTTTTATCATATTAAATCCCAAACCAATTGTAACTTTACCTAACAATAATCCTTCGTATTGCTCTTGTGATATTTCACCATTTTTCAATAATTGTTCATATTTTAAATTTTCAACTTCTCTAAATTGTTTTGCAACTTCTTTATATGCTTTTACAATCTCTTTTGCTAACCCTTCATCTTCTTTTTGTGGATTAACAAGATATCTTTCATATGCCTTTTTAGGAATTTCTATATTATCAAAACAAATTACATCTTGATTTCTCCATAACCAGCTTTGTGCTACAATATTTTTTTCTCTATCTCTTACCACAAAAATTCTTCCATCTTTCGATTTTACACTATGTTGCATACTTGTTTTTGCTATTCCGTTTATATCTTGACAACAATTTGAAATATCTCCTATTACTAACGAAAGTGGATCATCAAGTCTCAATATTTCATATGTATATTTTCCAGAATTCCCTTCTACTCTTGGGATACTACTAAATTCTCTTTTCATTCCTTCATTATATAATTCTTGTAGTTCGTCAAAACCACAAAAATCACTCTGACTTATATTTCCTGTTTTTCTATACTCTTCGTTATTTTGCAGATACCCTTGTTTCTTAACTGCATTAGCCATTTTTTCATTTCCTATATCTATATTATTGTATACATTTTTATCTACAAATCTAACTGCTCTTTCTAATGTTATCCCATTTGATTGATTACTATATTCTACCACTATTTCTTGGAACTTTTTTTGGATTTTTTCTATTTCTTCATAATAATTACTATTTATAATTTCTTCAAAATTTTCATGTAAAAACTCAGCAAATTTTTCATTATAATCTGTATTTAAATTAGAAAATATTTTCACAAAATTTTCTATTTTTTTATCCGAATTTTCACATTCTAATAAATCTTTAATTTTATTAAACGCTCTATCATCATTATGAAAAACTCCCATTGCATATGTTGCCTTAACTAACGATTTTATTTCTTCGTCATTTTTACATTTATTATATCTCATCAATTTAGACCATTTCTTGCCATTCATTAAAAACTTATCTATATCTTTTTCTGGGAACTCATTCATAACAATATAGTTTGGAATAAATTTACATCCTGTTGCCTTATACCAATTGCCTAATGTTTTTTCTTTATTCTGTTTTACCATTTTATCAATTACATCTGGTTTGCTTTTTCCCAATTTTATTAATACACTATCATTAAATTCATCGAACAATTTCTCATATTTTGCAGGCATGGCTCTTGAAATCAATTTTCCTTTTATATGTGTGATAAATTCCGGATTTTCGCTTAAAATTTTAAAATTTAACTCATCACTATCATATTCTTCCAAAGTATAAAAATATTCTTTCAATTTATCTGGTGCATCAGATTCTAAGAACAATTCTGGCTTATTTTTCTTTAAAAACTCTGGAGCATTTTCATCATACCCAATTTTTCTGGTTAATATTTTTTCAGAAATTTTATTTTCTATTTTATCTACTACATCTTGATAATTTTCTAAATCCTTAACTTCTATATATATTTCATGGGAAATTTTTGAAAAATATTCGCCATATGTTTCACACAATTTTAAAAACTTCTCTTTTCCGTATTTTGACACTATAAATTCTATTGTATTTTTAGATATATCTTTTCCCATAGCAGATATTACATCTTTTTCTTTTAATATCTCTATTAAATTTTTATTTTCTCTAATGTCTTTTGCTGTCAAATTTCCCTTATAAAATTTTTCTTGAATTTCTTTATCTAAATAATCATCTATAAAAATATCTTGATATTCTTTTCTAAAATCTCCTTCTATAAAAGAATAACTTGGAAAATACGAAAATATTTCTCCATTTTCTTTCCCTTTTTTTAAAATTTCATATATTCTATTTTTAAATTCCTTGTACGTAAATTCTCTGTTTATTTCCTCATCTAATATTTTTTCATCACCTGTTGCTAATACTAACAAATAAATTTCATCATCACTATATTTATGAGAAAATAAACCTTTAGTTTCTTCATTTAATAGAATAATATTATCAATTCCATACTTTTCTATAAATTTATGTTGTTTTATTTCATCACCATAATTATATGCATATAATTTTTTATCTCTCGGCATTGGTATTGCATCTAGTGGCATTTTTTCCATTAACTTTTTTATTTGTTTAAAATCTGTAATTGGCTGTCTAAAAAAAGATACATCTTCTATTCCCCAACTCGCAATTTCCTTTAATTCATAATTTTCACATATGTTTTCTAATTCTGGAATATTACTTGCACTTTCTTCGAGTTCTATTAATTTTTGTATATTAGTAACTCTTTCTTCGTTAATGTTATTCACCACCTTTTATTTTATATTGCTGTATATACATATAATATATTTTCATCAAAATAGAAATCCAAATCATTTTCAAAATCTACTATTTTTTCTTGAGTATATTCTACTTTATCCTGATTAATATCACAATAATAATCTAGAAGATTAGTCATTGGTAATCCTATCAATATACAACTTTTTGCTAATTTAACATTTTTATATTTTTCTGAAAGTCCACCATTTTCTTTATATTCTAAATATATTTTAATTTTTTCTATTTTTTTTCCTGTGTTCTTTTCATATTCATCAACTTTATTTTTTACTTCAAAGCATATTTCCTTATCTACATTATTTCCCTCTTTGTTAATACATACAACTTTATACATTCCTGGATATAAAATTAACATATAAATCATTAAAAAACTTAACACCAGTAATTTTAGATTTTTATTTTCTAAACAATTTGTATTCAAAATCACTTCTGTTAGTATCAATCCCAAAATAGCTCCTATTGGCCAGAATAACCTACCACACCAACATAACAGTGGTACCTGAAAAACTATTATCAAAGGAATACATGATAAAACAGATATACCTATTAATATCAGTGTATTATATGTTATTTGCATATATTGAGATGAATCTTTTGTTGCTCTTTTAGTTTTCAATATTGTCATTACATATAAAAAGATTAATATAGTAAAAATTAAAAATATATATAAATATTTAGGCATCGTATATATGCATTCTGAAATTATTCTAATCATCGAATTTAAACTATATGTAATTCTAGAAATTAAACTAGTCAAGTCTAAACTACTTAATCTATCTGTTGCATTGAACATCATTCCATATATTTTTATATAAACAAAATTAATAAAAATTGGAATTACTGAATATGCATATAGTTTTACTATTTCTTTTATATTTTTTTTATCTAATTTTCTACATTTTTGCAACATTAGAAAAACAACCATTATATAAAATACGTTTATTGTCCCTTGATACATAAATATAGAAAAAATCAACGTTATTAACATTTTCTTTTGGCTTTTATCTATTACAGCAAATTTGGCTGATAACATATACATAAAGATACTAATTTGCAGTATTGGCATTTCTATAAAAGTCATTATATCTGCATATGTGAAATTAAAAATAGTTACGTATGACAATATATATAATAGACATTCATTTATTTTTTTAGTTGATACTTTTTCTAACAACCTTTTTAAATATACTACATTACCAATAATTAAAAATATACACAGTACAACAGAAAAAATATACAAGTTAGTTGGATTAGCAATATTTAATATTTTCCCTATGCAAATATATAAACCAGAAAAAATTCTTCCATCTGCCCAAAATAATTGTTTCGCATATTCTAAGTACCCCATGCTTATTATTTTTTGTGTATCATATGAATTAAATCCAATAAGGTATTCTATTGTAACTGCTACTGTTATGAAAAACAATATTGATACTGTACAAATTTTTTTCTTCATTTGTTTTTCTTCTCCTTACATAATTTCTTAATGTCCTTATGAAATTATATCATTTTTTTATTTTTATTCCAAGATTTCTTTAATATTTGACGTATAATTCTCTAAGCCTTAATGTAAAAAATTATATACATTTTTTAATTCTCCCATTTTTCTCACCTTTCTTTTTATTATTTTTTTACTTCTTAAATTGCTGTCAAATATATATTTTTATAGAAAACAAAAAGACTATTTGTAAAAAATCTATATTCCCTACAAATAGTCTTTTATATATTTTTAAATACTTTTAAACTATCGTAGGCACAGCAATTTTAGCCTGTACCTACGCTGTATTAGCAATAGCTACAAGCTCCTACGATGATGATGTACTTTGTTTAAAAATATTTTTAGATTCATATTTAATATCTCCTTTTTATTTATTCTACACTTTGAATGTTAACATTTTTTCCTTTATTTGTCAAATTTACTAACTAAATTTGATATTATTAGTTTTTCTCTTGTTATCTTATAATTTCACTTTCAAAATATTTTTCTTGGAAATTTGTAAAACTTCTTATTTCCTCATCTGTATATTCTTTATTGTCTTCAGTAATAATTAACTTGTCGTCATCATCATTAATTCTATGTATAACAGCTATACATTTTCCTTCAAAATTTTTTATTGGTCTATCTACTCCTAGAATATAACAATCTAACTCTTCTCCATCTCCACTAACTGTATTTGGTACATAACCGTAATTCACCAAATATTCAAAATTATATTTTGGATGTCTACTATTTAACGGTCTATCAATTTCTACTTCTACATTTTTTCCTATGTAACTATATGCTTCTCTTTGTTTCATCTTTAATGCTAGTTCATAATCTTCTATTCCTAAATTTATTGTTGGAACTATTTCATTATTATTTCGCATTTCAATAAATTTATCAATTGTAACCCACAAAAAATCTGTTACCTCTCCATCATTAAATACTATTTCTTTATCATCTATTTCTTTTTTAAATAGCCAAAATTCTTTAAAATGTGGATGTTCACCTTCTTTTCTAATTCTTTTGAAAAAAATTGCCTCTTTTTTTGAAAAAATAAGTCCTAATTCTTCTTGTAACTCTCTTATTATTCCCTCTAAGCTTGTTTCCCCTGCAAGTATTGATCCTCCATTACATTCCCACATTCCACCTAGTTTTTTATGCATTGCCCTTTTACTTATTAATATCTCATTTTTTGAATTTATTATAATTCCAGTAACTACAATATGATATTCTCCAGGTTTAAACTTATATACACCTCTTTCGGCAAATTTTCCTATTTTTTTTCTGTCTTTATCATATATATCCCATAATTCTCCCATGAAAGTTCCTCCTAGTTATATGTATTGTAATCTATTATACTCTATGTTATCTATTTTTTTAGATTTTCTTTCGATTTTTTTTATATAATTTTTATTAATTAGATTAATTTCAAAAACAATATATTTAATTGGGTCTGCATTTGGACTATAATCATTTTTCAAATTTTCTATTTTTATTATTACATTCTCTAGTGGTTTATTATAATTTTTATAGTGGTTTGCTACTTCACTTATAACATTTTGTTTTAGATTTAAATATCTTGTTATATTTTTAGTACTTGATTCTATTTTTAATATTTTATTATAATAATTAATTTGTACATTATTTTCATACTCTTTTTTTATGAAATTTATTATTTCTTTTTCTGTTTTAAAACCAAATAAATTATCTATATACCAATTTTCAAAAGAATAATCTAAATTAATTTTTAGTTCTTCACTAATTCCATTTATTGATATATTTATATATTCTTCAACATTTTCTCTTATTCCAAATAATTCATTTATCTTTAAAAGTATTTCTTTATTTTTATTATCTAATTTATAATTTTCTATAAAATTATTATTTATATATTTATTTTTTATAACAGTTTCTATAGCCATTAATATAATAGCTGTTTTTAATTCTTTATCTATATTTTCTGTTACTAAATTTAATAAATTAAATATAAACTGCTTTTTTACATTAATTATATATCCAATATCAAACAGTCCTTCGACATTTTCTTTTATTGTGTACTTATCAAATATTTCATTAAATATTAATATACTACTAAAATAATTTTTTATATCTATATTATCATAATTATTTGCTTTTAACATTTCATTTATTCTACTTCTTACAAATCTTCTAAAACTTATCTCATTTGTTGTGGGTCTTCTTGATTTAATTTTCTCATTAATATTTGTTTCTTTACTCTCTGATACAGTTTCATTTAATTTTTTATTTCTAACATAATTATTTAAATATCTTTCTAAATAAACATTTCTTATTTTCTTTACTGTTTCATTTCTATTATATATTTCAATTTCTTCCACTGTAGGAATCACATAATTTATAATTCCATCATCATCTTCATCTTCTTCTGTTATTTCTCTTGTATCATTTATTACTCTCTCTTTATTTTTTATTTCGTTTATATATTCTTCATATGTTATATTCATCGCTTTAATTAGAGCTGTTCTATCTTCTAGATATTTATCATCTTTTGAATCTATTTCAAATTTATTTAATGGCTCTTTTATTTCAGTATTTCTGTTTAGCTCAAGAGTTTCTTTATTAATAAACCAACAAGTAATTTTCTCAACAACTTCTTCATAAAATATTTTAATTTCAAATATATCATTTATTGAGAAAGCATCTTCCATTTCAATTATTACTTCTAGGTTTTTCTCGTCAATATATTTATATTTTAATTCTTTATTTTCATATAAAACTTTAATGTTTTCCTTTTTATTTTTACAACCTAAATACAATTTTAATTCTGTTTCTATTTTTCCATATTTATAATAATAATTTTCGTTATTTTCATTTTTATAACTTATTAAATTACATGATAATTCACTATCAAGTTCTAATTTAAAATTATCAAAAAAGTAGTCAAACTCATTAATACTTCCTTTTTCTAATAAACTACATTCTATATTACCATTATTTTTAATTGTCTTTATTAATGCACTTTCTGTACAATTTGCACTACCATATAAGATATATGATTCATATTCTGTTATAAATCTAAATACCTTTCCATGATAAAAATTATTTGTACCAATCTCTTTAAATCCATCAAATATTTTAATTGAATATTCACTATTACTTTTTTCTTTATTAAATTTGCATTTTCCATTTTGGAGATATAAATTTATCTTTGCTTCTGGATACATATTTTTTATTTGTTTTATTGCATTTAATTCATTATCATAATATGGAACAGCTATATCAATTTGTTTAACATTATTTATTTCTTGTGATATTTTCTTTAAAATACTTTCTTCTAAATTATGAACAAGTTTACAATTTTTATTTTCAATATCTTTATTGTAATATACTAAATTCTTAATTTCTTCAAATATACTTAAATCCTGCTGGTATGATAATTCATTTAATTTTTCAAAAAATTTTATAGCATCATTAATAACTGCTAAACCTTCTGGCTCTTTTTCATTATATTCAATATAGTTAAATATTTCATTATTTATATAATATCCGTTAGCTGTAACATTAGCACTTGCTATAAATAATTTAGCTTTATTCATCCCCAACAACAATATCAATTTAGGATGAAATGCACCTTTCATCTCAATTGGATTTACCATATATCTTTTTCCAATTGAACTAAATCTAATTTTGGATATTGCTTTATTTAATTCTTTTGAATCATTAAACATTGATATTTTTCTTGTACCATTTTCATATAACTTTCCAAGCATACATCTTTCAAAAAAATTAACATCAAAATTAAAAGTTGTTATTAAAGCTATATCATACCCTTTGCTATTGGCTATTTCTTCAAATATTTTTATGTCTTTCATATTATTCACTCCACATATCTAAATCTTTCATAACTTGATTTAATTGAATCATTCTTATCCCTTGAAAATCAGGATATACATCTCTTTTTTTTGCATATGTATCGCCATCTATACATTCAAAATAATACCCATCTCTTCCTTCCACCATTTTATTAAATGCTGTAATTTTATGTTGCTCGACAATCCAATTTTCCATTATATATACAACTATTTCATACACTGATCTTTCTTTATATTCTTCTATAAGTTGTATCAATGAATGTAACGAAATATTACCACCCATTCCTAAATAAATTTCATTTACATCTCTTCTATCCTTAAACCTATTATATAATGACAATAAAATTTTCAGTGCTGACTCTATATTGCTCTCTATATTCTGTGCCCCTCTATATCCTTGTTCTATCATTTTTTCTCTTTCATCAAAATTGTAATTACAACTTTCAATATAGTTCGATAAATTTTCATTTATATTCATATTCCACTTTGAGGTATTTATACTCCTATTTAGCCATTCATTTAATTGCATTGGAACATCTAATATTGCAAGCATATATTTCCAAATCATTTCTACAGAAATCGTAAAATATTGCCTTCCAACAACAACCTCCCAATCAGTAATTATTTCTTTTAATTCATCATCAAACCAATATTTATACTCACCTCTAGGAGAAAAATAATCAAATAGCATTTTTCTCATCTCTTTTAATCCACAATATTTATAATTATATTTATCATGTAATAATTGAATATATTTAGCAGACTCAATAAGCTTTGTATTATTTAAATTAACATTTCTTGTTGGAGTAAATAATGCTTTTTTCAATAGTTCTTTGCACTCATTAAATCCTTTCAAATCCAAAGAAACAATTTTTCCAAACTCCTCAAGTACATTTTTAGGAACAGCAGTATTATTCAGGCGATAGTTTTTATAATATTTAGTACTTTTTATCACATTTTCAAAAGCAATAGCCATAGGTTTTCCAATCTCTTCAGTTAATCTTGGAAATTTATATTTTTCACCATTATTATTTACATCTGTAATAAATCCCATTGTTAAACAACCTGCATTATAATACTGCATTCCGCCATATCTTGAAACAAAATACTCTCTATCATATTCATATGGTCCTTCTGGATCATTTCTGTAATTACTTTGTGCTTTATCCTTTCCAACTAAATTATTTTTATTTGATTCTGGATTCATTATATTTGAAAGGACAAAATAATAATCATTTTTCTTCAAAAACGGTCTATCAAATGTATCTAAGTTCCAATTTTCGCTGTGTATTCCTGAATTCATTAAATAATCATAATAATTCCAAACCATAAAAATCCAATAAAATGCCCTTGGAGTAACAGTATTAATAACAGGGCATAACTCCCTTTGTATTGAGGCTGAAACGCTTTCTATTCCTAAGTTATCTCTTGATGTAAATTTTTTAGTTACATTATTTAGTTTTGGTCCTTTATTCATGTGTTTTACTCCTTGTTTTTTATTTTTTTAATTATACTATATTTGATTAGATTTTTGTATATATATGGTAATTTATTGATGTGGTTTGTTGTATTTCTTTTGGTATTGGAGTCATAAGTACTGGTATTGTTGAATTTAGTGTAATTGTGTTATGCTTTGTTAGAGTATGTTTATCGATAGATTAGTGATTTCTTGTTTGTGTTAATTTTATGATAAGTGCAACCAAGGTGTGATAATGTTATCCAAAAATGCACTTGCAAAAATCTAGTAAATGTTTCGTTTTATCATAATTGTAGAATCATGACGTAGATTTCTGTCCTTCGGGTTATGAGCGAGGTTTAACCACTTTTTGTAGTTTTGTGAAAATTAGAGTTTTTGTTGGTATTTCAGTATTTACGAGAGTTTCGGTTTGTAGAACATTTGTGCATTTTTAGGGCATTTTTGGAGAAGATTTTACCCAATTTTTACCCAATCGCTTAGGCTGTTAAAACTTGTTTGTTACAGCCTAAGTATGCAAAATTTTTACAAAAATTTTGTATTCCTTAGTTGGTACGTTTGTTCTTGGATTTTTGGCTCTTGTAAGAGATATTTTTATTGAGAAAAATTTTAATTTTTAGGAGGATTTAGATTATGAATAATTTAAGAGAAGTTAATGATGATATTTT
>CAKPKF010000009.1 GCA_934167175.1 uncultured Clostridia bacterium
TTGATAAATATACTTGGGTTGATTATGGTTCATCATATTTACCAAGTGAATTAAATTGTGCATATTTATATCCTCAATTAGAAGAGGCAGAAATGATAAATAACGATAGATTAGCTTCTTGGAACTATTATAAAAAAGGATTAGAAAAATTAGAAGAAAAAGGGTATATAACATTGCAACATATCCCACAATATAATGAGCATAATGCACATATGTTTTATATAAAAGCGAAAGATTTAAATGAAAGAACAAAACTAATAGCATATTTAAAATCAAAAGGAATTCAAGTTGTTTTTCATTATATTCCATTACATACTTCTCCAGCAGGATTAAAATTTGGAAAATTTTATGGAGAAGATAAATACACAACTAAAGAAAGTGAAAAAATTGTTAGATTACCTATGTATTATGGATTAACAAGAAAAGAACAAGATGAAGTAATAAAAGCAATTAAAGAGTTCTATGAAGATTAGTTGTAAATTTGAAAGGGAGAAGTTTTGATGAAAAAAATTGTTATTATAGGTGCAAATAATTTTCAAATGCCACTTATAAAAAAAGCAAAGGAATTAGGATATGAAACTCATGTATTTGCATGGAAAGAAGGGGCTGTTGGAGCAAAATTTGCAAATTCCTTTTATCCAATAAGCATAGTAGAGAAAGAGCAAATATTAGATGAATGCAAGAAAATAAAACCAAATGCAGTTATTTCTGTGGCTTCTGATTTAGCAACGCTAACAGTAAATTATTTAGCAGATAAGCTAGGACTTATAGGAAATAGCTTAGAATGTACAGAGTTGTCTACTAATAAATATAAAATGAGACAGGCTTTTCAATCAAAAAAAGTATCTGTTCCTAAATTTATAAAAGTACAAAAAATTGATGAAGATGTACTACAAAAAATAAAAAATATGAATATGCCAATAATTGTAAAACCAACAGATAGATCTGGAAGTAGGTCAATTACTAAAATAGAAAAGTTAGATATCAACAAATTACAAAAAGCAGTTGAAGAAGCCATAAATGTGTCTTTTGAAAAAAAAGCAATCATAGAAGAATACATTGAAGGAGAAGAATTTAGCGCAGAAAGTATTTCTTATAAAGGTAACCATACACTACTTACAGTAACAAGAAAAGAAACAACAGGAGCACCACATTTTATAGAAACTGGACACATTCAACCAGCTGGCTTAGACAAAAAAACAATGGAAAAAATAGAAAAAGAAGTTTTTTTAGGGTTAAATAGTTTGCAAATAGAAAACGGTGCTTCGCATGCAGAATTTAAAATTACTCCTAATGGGGAAATAAAAATTATAGAAATAGGTGCAAGAATGGGCGGAGATTGTATTGGTTCAGATTTAGTACAAATTTCTACAGGATACGATTTTTTAAAAATGGTGATTGATGTTGCTTTAGGAAATAAGCCAGATTTTACTAAAGTATCTAAAAAAAGAAAAGCCATTATTAAATTTATATTCTCAAAGGAAGATGTAGAAAAACTTGAAAAAATACAAAAAGAAAATCCAGATGATGTTTATTATGTGAGTCCAATAGAAGAAATAAATTCACATAAAATAATTGATAGTTCAACAAGATATGGATATTATATTTTAGCAATATAATAAAAAGAGGTATTACATGGAAAATGAAATAAAAAAGAAGACAAAATTAAGAGATATTTTTATATTACAAATTGTTATTGCAATATATACATTATCAACAGTATTTGCTAAGTTTGCATCTAGTCAGGATTTTATGTCATTTAAATTTATGCTATATTATGGATTAGAAATGTTTATATTAGCTGTTTATGCAATTGTGTGGCAACAATTAATAAAAAAATTTGATATATCAGTTGCATATGCGAATAAAGCAATGGGCTTACTTTGGTCAATTGTATGGGCAATATTAATTTTTAGTGAAACAATAACAATAAAAAATGTAATAGGAGTAGTAATTGTAATTATAGGTACAATTATAGTAAATAGTGAAGATGAATAAATATGTATTTTTATTAATTTTAGCAGTTTTGGTAAGTTCAATATCGCAGATAATATTAAAAAAAAGTGCTTCTAAAACTTATAATTCAATATTAAAAGAATATTTAAATATATATGTAATAACCGGATATGGTTTAATGGTACTTTCGACAATATTAGTTGTGCTTGGATTAAAAGGAGTACCATATAAAAATGAACCAATTATAGAATCTTTGGGATATGTTTTTGTTATGATTTTAAGTAACAAAATTCTTGGAGAAAAAATTACTAAGAAAAAAGTTATTGGAAATGGACTGATTTTATTAGGAATTTTAGTCTATTACATATAAATTAAAAAAAGGTTTAACATAAATGAAGCAAATCCTAATTATTAGACAAAAAATTTTAATAATTAGGATTAATTTTTTTATATATTTGTGATTGAAAACTAATCATGTATATAATTTATAGAATTATACAAATTAAACCACCACTTCCTTCATTCACAATTCTTTCTAGTGTTTCTTGGAGTTTGCATTGAGCATCTTCTGGCATTCGACAAAGTTTGTTTTGTAATCCTTCATTTACAAGTTCATGTAAACTTTTACCAAATATGTTTGATTCCCAAATTTTTTGAGGGTCATTTTCAAATTCTGAAAGCAAATAATTTACTAATTCTTCGGATTGTTTTTCAGAGCCAACTATAGGAGATACTTCAGTTTCTATATCAGCACGAATCATGTGTATAGAAGGTGCTTTGGCTTTTAATTTAACTCCAAATCTGGAACCTTGTTTTACCATTTCTGGTTCATCTAGAATTAATTCCTCCATTGAAGGAGTGACAATTCCATATCCCTTAGCTTTGACCTCCTCTAAGGCATAAGAAATCTTATTATATTCACGTTTAGTAGTTGCTAAATCTGTTATAATGGTAAATAAATCACCTTCATTGGAGATATTAACTCCAGATATTTCGGTAAGAATTTTATAAAAAAGATCATCTTTTAATTCTATATGAATATTTACTTTTCCAGTTCCTAATTGAATTTCATCTACACTGCTTCGAGTAATAATCTCAGTATTCTGTATTTGTGTTACACTCGAATCAATATGTTTTAATAAACTTACATTTTTAAAAGCATTTTTAACTTCAGAGTAGAGTTCTTTTTTTAGCCAATGAGAATCAGATAATGAATCAACCCATCTTGGAAAACATATATTTATGCTTTCAATAGGAAATTCATATAAAATTTTACTAAACATAGTTGTTATATCATTTATAGTTAAATTAGAACAATCAGTAGGAATAACAGCAGTATCATATTTGTTTTCTAATTTTTTCGACAATTCTTTTACATATTCAGAATTTGGCGAATCACTGTTTAACACAATGACAAAAGGCTTATTAAGTTCTTTTAATTCATTTACAACTCTCTCTTCAGCAGATATGTAATCTTGCCTTGGGATATCTGTTATACTACCATCTGTGGTTATTAGAAAACCTATTGTTGAATGTTCTTGAATTACTTTTTTAGTTCCAATTTCAGCAGCATTTTCAAAAGGTATTTCATCTTCAAACCATGGAGTTTTAACCATTCTAGGCATATCATCTTCTAAATATCCAATCGCATTGTTTACTAAATATCCTACACAATCGACCAAACGAGTTTTAAGTTTTAAATTATCACCAATTGTTATTTCTATAGCTTCATTAGGCACAAATTTGGGTTCAGTAGTCATAATAGTTCTACCACCAGCACTTTGAGGTAGTTCATCTCTAGCCCTTTCTTTTTTATATTCGTTTTCTATATTAGGTATAACAAGTAAATCCATAAATCTTTTTATAAAAGTAGATTTACCAGTTCTAACAGGACCAACAACTCCAACATATATATCACCATCAGTACGTGTTGCTATATCTTGATATAATCCTAAATTTTCCATTAAAATTAACCCCCTCTAAAATGTTTGTACAAATAACTTTAATTAATGTATATTAGGAAAATAAACTAATATTCCAATTAATTTAAAAAATATGCAATATTACCTTTCTTTATTTTAAAAAAAATGATAATATAATTACGCAATACATATGAGAAAGGTGTAAGGGTTGAAAGATAAATGTAATTTATTATATTTTAAACTAAATTTTTTTTAGTTTGAGTTTATACCGTATGAAAGGAATGTAGAAAGACAATGGAAAAAATAAATTATAGAAGAGTAATACTATTAGTAGTAATAATAATAACTATTATTATTGGGTTGAAATATTTTAAGCAAAATAAAAAAGTAGAATACAGAGGAGAAGAACAGTTTTATTATAAAGATAGAGTGTATACAGAACTTACAAAAGAAGATTTTGAATACTTAACTAATAATAAACAAGTAAGTAGATTGGATTTAGGAAAAGAATTGTTTAAGTTAGAGTATAATGAATTAGAAGTGAAAAACAACACAACATATTGTGAAGAAATAGGAGAATGTGAAGTATATGAATATAATAGAATTGATTCTGAAGCTTTATTGGTTGTAAAAGGAAAAGAAGGGTACAAATTATTTGCTTTTTCAAATTTTATAAATGAAACTCAAGAAGAATTATTTGATGCTACAAAAACTATAGAATTGTACAATATGAAAGCAGAAAATATATCAAGCATAGAGATTTTAGAGGAAAAAAGTAATGATATTACGCTAATGAAAACAGTAACAGATGAAAATTTGATAAAAAAATTCTATGAAAAATATAAAGAACTTAAAGATGTTGGCAATGTTGTGTATAATGATGATCTGAATGAAGATATAGTAGATTTTTCAGATATAGAAAATGTATATTCTGAAAGACTAAAAAACGCTAAAATAATAAAAATAAATATGAGAAATAAATTATATGTAGAATTAAATTATTATCCAGAGATATCATATATGATAGACAATAATTCATATTATAAAATAGATGAGGAATTACTTCCAATAATACAAGAGATTATAAGTGAACAATAAAAAGTTATTGATTGAATTATTATATAATATATGATAGAATGGCAAAAAATAACTAAATAAAACATACAATAAAAAGAAAGGGTGATTTTAATGCAAGATATTATAGCTATAGTTATGGGGGCAGGAAAAGGCAAAAGAATGAAATCAAACAAATCAAAATTAGTACATAAGATATATGGAAAAGAATTAATTAAAAGAGCTGTAGAAACAGCTAAAAAAGCAGACATAAAAGAAATTATAACTGTTGTAGGATACAAAAAAGAGCAAGTACAAGAAGTTTTAAAAGATGAAGTAAAATATGCAGTACAAGAAGAAATGTTAGGTACTGGGCATGCAGTAATGCAAGCTACTAGTTATTTAGAAAATAAAAAAGGAAAAGTATTAGTGTTAAATGGTGATGTTCCACTTTTAAGACCAGAAACTTTAAATAAAATAATAGAAAAATCAATAGAAAATAAAGAATATGCTACACTACTTACAGCTGTGTATGATAATCCAAAGGGATATGGAAGAATAGTTCGTGATGAAGGTGGAAATATAGAAGCAATTATAGAAGAAAAAGATGCAACAGAAGAACAAAAAGAAATAAAAGAAATAAACGCAGGTGTATATTGTTTTGATATTGAAGAATTATTAAAAGCATTAAAAGAAATCACGCCAAATAATGCACAAGGAGAATATTATTTAACAGATGTTATAAAAATAATGAACGATAAAGGATTAAAAACAGGAGCAGTAATAGTAGAAGATAATACAGAAATTCTTGGTGTTAATGATAGAATACAATTAGAAATGTTAACAAGAGTCTTAAAATTAAGAATAAACTACGAACATATGCAAAATGGTGTAACAATAGAAGATACTGCAACAACATACATATACGATGATGTAAAAATAGGAAAAGATACAGTAATACATCCAAATACAACAATCAAATCAGGAGTAACAATAGGTGAAAATTGTGAAATAGGACCAAATGCATATATTAGAGAAGGATGTAATTTAGCAGATAAAGTAAAAATAGGAAGCTTTGTTGAGGTAAAAAAAGCAGTTGTAGGGGAAGGTTCTAAAATACCACATTTATCATATATGGGAGATTGCGAAATTGGTGAAAAATGCAATGTAGGTTGTGGAACTATAACATGTAACTATGATGGATTTAATAAAAGTAAAACAATAATAGGAGATCATTCTTTTATAGGTTCTAATACAAATTTAGTAGCACCTGTAGAATTAGGAGACAATACATTTGTAGCTGCAGGTTCAACAATAACAGAAGATGTACCAAGAGATAGTTTGGCAATAGCAAGAGAAAGGCAAACTAATAAAGAAGGATGGAATAAAAAATAAAATAACCAAAAATAAAAACGATATATTTTAATATATCGTTTTTATTTTTTCTTGCATTACTACATTTTCTGTTCGCCTGGTATGAAATATGCTATTACACCATATATTAAAGCACCAATGATTGCTGCCATCCATGATATTGTATATCCTGCAACGAAAAATTGAGTTAAATATAATATAATTGCAGCCAATGCAAAACCAACAAAGCCTTTACCAAAAGCACTTGCTTCAAGTCCTGTAAATTTTACTATTAAATAATCCATAGCAGTAAGGACAATTGCGGCTAATGCTAGGGACCAAATGTTGTTTATACTAAAGCCTGGAGTAAAGAAAGCTGTTATTGCAAGTATAATGGCTGCCGCAATAAGTCTTCCTACAATTTGTCCAAATGTTCCCATTGTACTTTGACTACGAGCATTACTTTGATTATCAGACATTTTAAAACCTCCTATATATTTGATTTTGTATTTTTATAAAATACAATAGCCTCTTTAAGAATCTAAAATAAAAACTTAATAGGCAGGTACAAAATCTATTAGATTAATTTATATTTTGTACTATGGTTTTATATAATTATTATTATCAAAAATTAAAAATATATTCTAAAAAATAAGTATATTTAAATAAAAAGTAGTAAAAAATAATATACAAAAGGAGGGAAAAAATGCTTATAACATTTTTTAGAACAATAGTATTATACATACTAGTATTGATAGTAATGAGGTTAATGGGAAAAAGGGAAATAGGTCAATTGCAACCATTTGAATTAGCAATATCAATAATGATAGCAGATTTAGCAACAATTCCAATGGCAGAAATAGGTATTCCGATAACAAACGGAATAATACCCATATTAGGATTGCTTGTTATGCATTTGATTATTTCAATAATAAATATGAAAAGTATAAAAGCAAGAGAAATAATATGTGGAAAACCAAGAATACTTATATATAGAGGAAAAATAGATGAGAAAGCCTTAAAAAAGGAAAGATTTACTGTAAATGAATTAGAAGAAAGATTAAGAGGAAACAATATTATGAACTTAGGTGATGTGGAATATGCAATATTAGAAACAAGTGGACAAGTAACAGTAATACAAAAACCAAATAAAAGAACAACAATACCAGAAGATTTTAATATAATGCCAGAATATGAAGGAATACCATATGATTTGGTTGTGGATGGGAAAGTTATGAATAAAAATTTAGCAAAAATAGGAAAAGATTATATGTGGTTAAAAAAGCAGGTTAATAAATTTAATATTCAACCTGAAGATGCGTTAGTAGTAACATTAGATGGAAAGGGGCAATTCTTTTGTCAAAAAAAAGACAAAGAGGATTAATGCGAAAATAAAATATTTTAATAGTTTCAATTTGAGTTGAAATATGGCAAAGAAAGGGTTGGGTAAAATATGAAAAAAGAATTAATAATTTGTGTAGTAATAATAGTGTTTATAGTTATTATGGATATAATAACGCAAAAATATACAATTGATAGTGTGGAAACAATTTCTAATAATTTAAATGAATTAAAAAACGAAATAAAAGAAAATAATAATGAAATATCAAGTGTAGGGACAAATGTGGATAATTTATTTTCAAAATGGGAATATATGCATGATAAATTAGCATATTATATAGAGCATGATGAATTAGAAAAAGTAGATGTTTATCTAGTTGGACTAAAAAGTTATATACAAAATAATGAAGAATCAGAAGCAATAGAAGAACTAGATAAATGTACTTTTATCTTGAAACACATAAAAGATAAGCAAGCATTCAATGTACAAAATATCTTTTAAAAATAGTAAAAAAAGAATGAACTCTAAATGGTACAGAGTTCATTTTTTAGTTTCCAAATATATAAATACAAAATGTTCAAATTTTGTTTAGTATAGTAAAATTTTAATTTTTTAATAATGATTCATTTTTTTCAACAGTAGGAGTTATTTCATATTTTACATCAAAAAAAGGAAATTCTTCAAGAACATTATCATCTAGGCAAGCTAGATATATATCTAATTCATCTAAAGAATTACATGCAGTAATAATTGCTGGATGTAAATTGAAATTAGCAAATAACTCTAAACCTAATGATAATGCTTTAAATGTAGATGATTTTTCTTTTTTTACAACTAATTTATAAGCCTCTTTAAATCTAGATAATGCTGAAAATTTATAATATTTTATAGGTTTTGTATATTCTTTCTCTATTACATCTTCCATAGAAGAATATTTTTCTTTATTATTAAATAATATTTTTTGTAATTTTTCTATTGTGTATGGAAAAATTACTTTTCCTTGAATATCTGAAATAACTAAAGTATTTTCGATAAAAGCTGAGTCTAATTCATCACTAGAAATAGTTTGAGTGTACTGCAATAAAGCTTGATCATGTTCAGACTTTGTTATTTCATTTGCTTCTTTTAAAAGTTCAGATAAATCTACTAAAGAAATCTCAAGAATAAAATTTTCTATAGTAGTTGTGTTTTTATGAATAGAATTAATAGATTTAGTAAATAGTTTATTATAACTTTGAGTTTTAGTTTCTATTTTTGATGTAGAAGCATCTTTTTCTATTAAAGCGTTTATCTCATTTAGTTTTTTTAGTAAATTTTCAATAGATACAATGTTATTGTTAGATTTGTTAAGTGCTGATGTGGATTCATTCATATAATGATAAATCTTTTTATCAGGATCAAAATCTAACTCAACTCTAATTTTTCCAATAAAATTTTTTATAAATGTTAATATTTGAACATTTAAATTCTTTTGAATGCTTAGAGTTGCTTGTAAGGATTTTTCTTCTATTTCTATTAATTTTTGAATATTTTCTTTATCATTGAAATTTATCATTTGTACCCTCCGAACTTAATATATTTCATTATAGCATTATAAATAATAAAAGTAAATGGAATTTTTTAGTTTTAGAAAAAAGGTATAAAAAAAGTTGAAAAAACTATAACGTTATGATATATTGAAAAAAATAATGCAGTTTAAAAAATGTATTAAATTTAGGGAGGAAAGCAGAAGATGAAAAGATTTTTGTTAAATACACTATTTGGAATATATGTGGTAGTAGCGGTGTTTGTAACAATATGTTTATTAGAATATAACAATTATAATGTTACAGAGTTCGGCGACTATTCATTAGTAATAATTCCAAATAAAGAAGAAGTGTCAGAATTTAAAAAAGGAGATTTAATAGTTGTAAATAAAAAAGAAAAAATTGATGTAGGTCAAAAGGTATTTTTCTATAATACATATAATGCAAAAATAGAAATAAGTTTAGCAACAGTAACAGATATAGAAAAAGTAACTAACACAGAATCCACATATACATTAGAAAATGAAAGAAAAATATCTAGTCAATATGTTTTAGGTCCAGCATCACCTGTAACTGTAGTTAAAGGCGTAGGTGGTGTGCTAAAAATATTAGAATCTAAGTGGGGATTCTTGTTTATAATAGTCTTGCCAGCATTGCTAGCATTTATTTATCAGATAGGAGTAGTAATTTCAGAAATAAAGAATAATAGAGAGTAAGGAAGTTCTATGAATAAAAATAAGAAAAAAATTTTAATATTATTAATTATTTGTGTAATTGCGTTACTAGTGTATAAACTTATTAGTATATATGCAATTTTTTATAGCCAGGTTTCAGGAAACTTAAAATTTGAAAATGGAACATGGAATATAATTGTAAACGGAACAGAAATATCAAAAGGAACACAAGTTGATTTTGTTATTGATAATATAAATACAGAAACTGATAAAAATGTAAAAGAAGGTAAGATTGCACCTGGATTGATTGGCGATTTTGCAATAACAATAAATCCAAAGGATACAGACGTTTCAGTAAAATATGAAATAACATTAGACAAAGAAAACTTAAAAGGAAGCAATTTTTTTGATATAAAATCTATTAAAGAAACACAGGCAAACAATGAGCTGATAAGAACAGATAAAAATACATATACAGGTTTGATTCCATTAGATAGGGTGAAAGCTCGGAGAAATAAATACAATAAAATTTGAAGTTCAATGGGATGATGATGGAACACATGATAAAGAAGATACAGAAATAGGGTCAGAGTATAATTCAAAATTAGAAATACCTGTTACAGTAAAAGTTTCTCAATACTTGGGAGAAAATATAACACCATATGAGGAATGATGAAAATGAAGAAAAACAAAAAAATAGAAAAAACTTTTAGTATAATACTAAATGCTTTAATTACTTTTGTAGTTATAATTACACTAATAGGTAGTTACTACATTTTTCAAATAAAGATATTAAAAAATGATTATGCAGATATATTTGGCTATACTTTTTTTGAAGTGGCAACTGGAAGTATGTCAGGCACTATAGAAATTGGAGATGTTGTAATCACAAAAATAACTAAAGAAGTAAATGAAAATGATATTATAGTTTATAAAGAAGGCAATAGTTTTATTACACATAGAATAATAAGAAAAGAGGGAGATGTTATAGTCACAAAGGGAGATGCCAACAATGCAGAGGATCTTCCTATAAACAATGAAGCTGTACTCGGAACAGTAATAAAAATAATTCCTAAAATAGGAATATGGAAAAAAGTAATATTATCTCCAGAAGTAATAGGTCTTATTGTATTTCTTATTGTTCTTTTAGAAATTTTTATTTATTATTCTTCTAAATCGGAGGAAAAAGATGACTAAAAAAATTCGTAAAAAAAAATATATATTATATCAGAAATTAGTAATTCTTATAATTTGTTTTGTGATACTTTTGCGAATATTTACTTTAATTTTGTCAAGATATGAGAGTACTTCAAATTCAACAGCAAATGTAGATATTGCATTTTATTTATTAAAAGAAGATTATCAGAAAATGACATTAAATTTAGATTCGCTATTTCCACAAGATGAAGAATATGTATATACCTTTTCTATTGGAAATCAAGAAGGTACCAAAACAGCAGAAACAAACATAGAATATAATCTATCAATAAGAACAACTACTAATTTACCAATAACATACGAACTATATATGAATGAAAAACACACAGATAGTGGAGCAAAGAATATAATAAAATCAAACTCAATTAAACAAGATGAAGATGGGACATATTTTAGAAATATTACTACAGACAAAGTAACGTTAGATTATAATCAACCAACTACAAATGTATATGAATTGGTTGTGAAATTTCCAAGCACATATAATACGACAAATTATCAAGATATATTAGAAGTATTTGAAATAATAGTAGATGGAAAACAAATAACTAATTAATAAAATTGGTAGAAAGGACAAATGATGAAAAAACATAACAAAGAATATCATTATAAATTTAAAAAATCGTATAGAAAAAAACAATTAGTATTAGCAATGATATTAGTTGCATGTTTTATATCTATTATTATAGTCTTTGGAAGATATATAACTAACAATATAAATAATTTTTTTGTAAGAACAAAAGAGTTTTATTTTTATAGTGACAAACTAGGTAACCCAAAGACAAATTATCAGATAGATAACTGGTCTGGAGTAGATGATTATGTTATAACAATAAATATGAATAGTAACGAAAATAATTTAAAATCAGCAACATATGACATAACATATAATATAAATTATCAATGTACAGACAATGTAATATGCCAGTTAAGTAAAACACAAGGAAGCATAAGTAAAGAACAAAACTCAGACTTTTTCAACTTGACAATCACACCAAATACTCAGTTAAAAACAGGTGATAAGGTAATTATAGATATAGAAGTGGATTCAACAGCTAAATATACTAAGAAACTCTCAGGAAGATTTATTTTGGTTGTAGGCAAAGAAAATTTAACTTACCAGATAACAGATAGTAAAAATAGTGCATATATGGAATTGAGATTAACTAATACTCTTTCGTATTATATTGTAAAAGAAGCATTTGACACTTATGCAGTAGGTGACAGAATTAATGATGAAACATATAAGTCATTAACAGATGAAAATAAAAATAAATGTTATTCAAGCATAGTTAAAATGGAGTTCGATCCTCAAAAAATATTATTAGATCTTACAAGTGAGGTATATAAAAATGCAAGTAACATACAATATCAAACAATAGATGGAACAAACTATGTTAGCAGTATAACCATTAATATAGATGCAATTTCAAGCGAAAATTTAAGATTCTATAAAGTAGACACATCGCAGGATTATTCATATCCAAATAGTAATAATAATTCTGTTGTTGATGTAACAAGTACATAAAAGGAGTTTGAGGAATATGACAATAAATATAATTAATCAATACATCGAATTAACTAAAAAACAAATAAATGAATATATGAAATTAGTATTCGAAAATAATTTCAACAAAAAGTATTGCGATATGTATACGGAAAAGTACATTAATACTAGATATTATAATTTTTATGAGAAAAATGAAAATAATACAATTAGAACTAGAATATTAGATAATTTAAGAGAATTACAAGAAGAATTAGAAAAAAAATTATATGTAGATAAGAAAGAAATAGAAAATATTCGTGTGTTTTACTATTTTGTATTGTATTTTGATAATGTTGTTTATTACAAGGATTTAGAAAAAATCATACAAAAAATAACCAAATTAAGAGAAAAAACACTAGGAAAGAAAAAAGATGGATTTGATAAAAAGTTATATTTAAAAATGACAGAATGTATAAAACAAAAAGAAGAATTTATAAAAAAATTTGAAACAAATGAATTTTATATAAAATTATCAAATTACCCAGAAAAGTTACATATTTATAGAGTTAATTTAAAATACAACATAGAATTTCCATTAACATATAGTAATTATGCAGTAGAAAAAGCATTTGCAACAGGAATAATTGATGAAGATAAACTTGTTGTAGAGTATTATTTAATAACTATGCAAATATTAAAAGATATACTAAAACAAAATTTTAAAAAGCAATATGTAGTAGAATTTTCTAGTTCATTACTAAAGAAACCTAAGAAATTAAAAAGTTTATTAAATATAATAAACGGTACATCAGTACAGGAAAAGTTAAGTATAAAAATTAGATATGGAAAATTTATAAAAAATAAGGATAAAGTATATGACCTAATGAGAAAAGGGTATAAAATAGCAATAGTTATGGATGATACATTTGAAGTAAATGCAAAAAATCTTCAATCATTAGATATGTTTAAATATGTAATAGTAAATAAAACATTTAAGGATTATGAAAAAATAAAAGACAGAAAAAATATAATAGAAATATAGAAAGGATTTTGTTCAATGGAAACTTTTACAAGATTTTTATATGAATTTTTATCACAATTCTTTTCAGGATTAATAACAATGGTAAAAGGAATTGGAACAGGAATAAAGCAAATTTTTGATATTAAATCATATCAAGAAATATTAGAGTTATATAAAAATGATTTATCAATGCCAGAATGGGCACTAGTTATAATTTCTATACTATGCATAGTATTATTAATAGTTGCAGTAATTGCTTTAATATATTTATTAATAAGAAAATATCTTAAATTTAGAAAACAAGCTATTAATCAAGATGATTTGTTAGATGAAGTAGCCTCTTTAAACAAACAAGTAGCAAGTTTAGTAAAAGAAAAAGAAGAAATTTTAGCAATGAAAGTTTCACAATTAGGGTTAAAACCAACTGAGGAACCAACTGAAGAAGTACAAACAAATGGAGAAGAGACAGAAGGAAAAGAAGGGGATGGAATAAGATTTGCTAAATTAAACACTATAGATGAAGAATATGCTAATTACAGAATAAAAAATTATGGAAACTCATTTACATTACCAGAATTGTGTGAAAACTTTAGAAATTTTGCAGCATCAAGATTGGGATTGTACTATACAATAGACATGATGAGATTGTTTATATCAGCATTAGCTTCAACCAAATTAGTTATATTACAGGGTATTTCAGGAACTGGTAAAACATCACTTGCATATGCATGGGGAAAATTTTTGAAACATGATTCATGTGTTGCTTCAGTGCAACCATCTTGGAGAGATAGAACAGAATTGTTTGGATACTTTAACGAATTTACAAAAAAATTCAATGAAACAGATGTATTAAAAGAAATGTATGTTGCGGGATATACAGACGATGTATATACAGTAATACTAGACGAAATGAACATTTCTCGTGTTGAATATTATTTTGCAGAAATGTTATCAATACTAGAAATGCCAAATAAAGATGAATGGATAATAGAGCTTGTTCCAAATAGCTGGAAGAGTGATCCAAAATACATAAAAGGTGGTAAATTAAAAATACCAGCTAATATGTGGTACATAGGAACAATAAACAATGACGATTCAACATTCATGGTAACTGATAAAGTTTACGATAGAGCTATGCCAATAGATATAAATGATAAAGGAAAAGCATTTGAACCAATAGACATGGATGCCCAAGATATAAATTATAGTTATTTAAATGATTTATTTATGCAGGCAATGCAAGATTATCCTATTTCACAGAAAACATTAGATAAAATAGAGAAAATGGATGATTATGTAATACAACATTTCCGTATAGCTTTTGGTAACCGTATTGTTTCACATATGAAAAAATTTGTTCCAGTATTTGTAGCATGTGGTGGAGACGAAGTAGCAGGAGTAGACTACTTTATAGCTAAAAAAATATTAAGAAAATTTGAACAATTAAATATAGCATATATTAGAGACGAAATAGACCCATATGTAGAATTTTTAGATAAAACATTTGGAAAAAATAAAATGAAGGAATGTATAGAATACTTATTAAGACTTAAAAAATTAACCTAAAACAAAAAGACAAATAAAGAAAGTGGAGAATTAATATGAGTGATTTGGAAATAATTGATTTATATGGAAAAACAAATAGGGAAAAAGTAAAAAAATTCATCGAAAAGACAGAGTCAACATTAAGGGTAAAAACGGATACAGAAAAAACAATTAAAGATATAGAATGGATAGAAAAAATGGAAGAAACAATTCCGTATCTAGATAATATATATAGAGCACCTAATAGATTCATTGTAAACGATGAAGAAATTGTAAAAATAGAATTAGCACGAAAAATAACAGTAGATAGTATAAAACATTTATCAAAACACACAAATTTTATACAAAGTGTAGATAAAAAAACGGGAGATGTTACACCTTCAAAAATATTAAATATAAATAAAGAAGAAAGTTATGATACATATGAAAATCGCTTGATTTATACACTTATAGAAAATATGAGAACATTTATAGCAAGAAGAAAAAATACTTTAGAAGAAATAAATTCACAAGAAAAAGAAGATAGAACTATAGATTATAATGCCACTTCTAAATTGAATGATAAAAAAATAGATATAAATATGTCATTGAGTTCAAAAATAGATAGTGAAGTAAAAGAAAAGAAAAATGAAACTCAAGAATTATTAAGAAGAATAGAGGAATTAGAAAAAAAAGTAAATGATTTGACTAATTCAGAAATTTATAAAGTAATAGATAAAAAGCATATAACGCTAGTAAAAGAACCTATCAAAAAAACGAATGTTATATTAAAGAATGTTAATTTTCAATATGCAATGAAATTATGGAATTACTTGAGGGATAATTATGATGATAAAACAATTCAAGTAAATAAAAATGAAGATTATATTGACACAGGCGAATTAAAACAATTAGTAGATGAGACATTTATGCTACAATACTTAGTAATGAAAACATTAGATGAGGACAAAATAGAAACAGAAGAAAAAAGGGAACAAATACAAGAAAATATTTTAGATCAAATGATAGAAAAAATGGTAGATATGAATACAGAATTAACAAGTCAAGAGTTAAAACAAATTATAGCTAGCAAATATGAGGTTATAAAATATAAGAAAATGGAAATATTACGAGAAATACAAAATATTTTCAAAAAACATATAGATGATTATTTACAAAAGATAAATGATAAAGGAGGCAAAAAGAGTGAAAAAAACAGTAAAAAAACAAAAGAAAAATAAAACTATAAAAACTCTTGGAAAAATAATATATATATTGTTTTTTATTCTAGTTGTATTAATGTTAATAGTAGTAATTTTGCAAAGAACTACTAATAATAGTGTTTCATTAGGAGGTTTTAGACTTTTTACAATAGCTACAGGTAGTATGGAACCCGAATATAACGTTGGAGATGTTCTGATAGCCAAAGAAATTGCTCCAGAAGAAATAAAAGTTGGAGATAACATTGCATATAGAGGAGAAGTAAAAGTATTAAAGGGAAAAGTTATAACACACCAAGTTATAGCAATAAAAAAAGAAGAAGATGGAAAATACAGGCTAATAACAAAAGGAATTAGTAATACAGAAGAAGACCCTGAAATTTCAGAAGAACAAGTATATGGAAAAATAATATATAAAGTTAAAACATTGAGTTACATAGGAAAATTGATATCAAATATATATGTTTTCTATTTCTTTATATTTATACCAATTGCTTTAATAATTTTTAGACAAATAAAAAACATTGCTGTTGGTGGTGATGATGATGAAGATGATAGATAAGATTTATGTGGTAATAAAAAAGGTAAAATTAAGGAATATTATAATATTGATATTAATATTAGCATTTAATGCATATGCATGGTTTATTTATGCAACTAAAGTAGCAACAGCAATAGATGTAAGAGTTAGTTCTTGGAATGTAGAATTTTTGTCAGGAGAAGAAAGTGTTGGAACAAATATGCAAATAGAATTAGATAGAATTTATCCAGGAATGGAAAAATTTGAGAAAGACATACAGGTAAATAATACTGGAGAAATAGATGCATATCTAAAATACGAAATTCAATCATTAAAAATTCTAGGAGATACCTATAATGTATCAGATGGTGGAGTCACATCAGAAGAACTAAAAAATAAATTAAAAGAATACCCTTTTAAAATAAGTGTGGAAAAAAGTGAAGAAACACTAGAAGCAAAGACTGGCACAGGTAATTTCAAAATAACAGTGGAATGGCCATTTGAGTCAGGAGATGACCAATTAGATACTTTTTGGGGAAATAAAGCATATGAATATTATTCTTTAAATCCAAATGAAAAAAGTATATTAATAAATATTGATTTGATTGCAGTACAAAAAGGATAGAAGAAGAAATTTATAATTTCTTTTTCTATCCTTTATTATGATATTATTCTGTAATTTGAGTAAATTGAACATTTACATGAAAAATTGCTGGGGTATCTGATGTTGTGGCAATAGTATCATCTTCATTTGTCATTTGAGAAGTTTCACTATCATCATTCCATAAAATATAAATACGTATATTGCGTTTATGAATATTACTGTTTAATAAGATATCTTCCGCGATTTTTGTATCTGTATAATTTGGAAAATTAATTTTTTCTCCGCCATCTATAGAATAACCAGTAGCAACTAAATCCTTAACAGGACTTTGTTCATCGACAGAAGTAGTAATTTCGTATTTGAAAGATACATTTGTATCAGTAAAATCAAGATTAAGGTCAAAATATCCTTCGGAAGTAGGTGCAATAATATTACTAGAGATGTGCTCATTTCCTGGAAATACAGGGACTATTGAAGAAGAAATATCGGTGTTGTTTGTTACAGAAAGATTATTAACTAAAATATTCCAACTAGCAATAGACATCTTGGTGTCACCAATAGCAGATGATAAATATTTAGCATATATTTGAACTAGAAATAAGATAACTAGGCATAATATAAGAATACTAAGCAAAATTAAAACTTTTTTTTTGTTATTTTTCATTTGAATACCTCTTTTTTATAAAATATTAAATTGATTATAACACTCATTTAAGTTGTTTTCAATCATAAAAACGATATTATAGAATGAAAAATAAACAGTAGTTTATATAAAAATTATTGACAGCAAATATCAAATAATATATATAATATATATTAGAAATGGAGGAATACAAATTGAAAAAAAATAAAAAAACAAAAGAACCTAAAGAAATGCTAAGAGCAGATACAGAGCAAGTTAAATTAAAGTCAGATAAAGTAAGAAGAAGAGAATTAAAGATAAAAGCATTAAAAATAGGAATTTTAGTAATATTGCTTTTCCTAATTATAATATATTTTATATTAAGAATAATATATGAGACAGGAGATTTTACAATATCCTTAGACCCAAAATTTGCACAAAAAAGTGGGCTAGTTATGTATGAAAGAGCAGAAGAAAAAGAGGATAAAAGAATACTTAAAGCAACAAAAGTTGAATTCATGGATAATATATCAATAAAATGGTTACCAGATGATTTAAATCAAGCAGGAGAAGGAAGCCATAATGGAGACAATTATTTAGCCTATACTTTCTATTTAGAAAATAAAGGAAGCGATACAATAAATTATTGGTATCAAATTTTAGTAGATGATGTTATAAAAAATGTAGATAAAGCAATAAGAGTTATGGTCTATAGAAATGATGAAAGAAAGATTTATGCAAAACAAAACGAAGAAACAGGAGAAGCAGAAGCAGACACGATAAAATTTTATTCAGATAGAGAAGTAATGGTAGAAGGAAGAAAAGATTTTAAGCCAGGAGATATTGATAAATTTACAATTGTTATATTTATAGAGGGAGATGATCCAGACTGTATAGATGAACTTATAGGTGGAGAAATGAAAATGCACATGGATATAACAGAAGAACATATTCAACAAAAAGAAGAATAAAATTACAAAACTATTACAAAAACATTACAAATAATACAGGTATGTTACAGATATTCTACAAATATTGACATTAAAATAATAATGTGCTATTCTTAGAGTATAAAAAATAAAAAGTTAGAAATAAAATTCTGACTAGAAATGCGAGGGATAAAATGAGTAAGAAAAGCAAAAGAAAAAACGATGTTAAATCATCAATTTTAGTATTATTGCTAATAGCAATACTTTTAATTGCATCAACATATGCGTGGTTTACGTCA
The DNA here is from genome assembly GCA_934167175.1 of uncultured Clostridia bacterium. GTDB lineage: Bacteria > Bacillota > Clostridia > TANB77 > CAG-508 > CAKPKF01. The sequence continues at coordinate 19,273 of CAKPKF010000009.1, forward strand.
AATAGAACAGTTACTGTAAATTCGCTAGATGTTAATGTTGCAGCAAAAAATGGTTTGCAGATTTCAGCAGATGGAACAAACTGGAAATCTACTTTGCAGAAAGATGATTTATTGGCAGCAAATTTAGATGCAACATATAAAGATAATAAAAACCAACTTCCTGATACAATGGAACCTGTTTCAACAGCTGGTGGAGTTACTTCTGGTAACTTAGATTTATACTATGGAACAGTTGAAGCAGAAGGAAATGGGTATTCATTAAAAACAACAAAAGAAACTGATACAAAAGGAACAGAAGGACGTTATATTGCATTTGATGTATTTTTAAAAGTTGATGCAACAACAAAAATAGCATTAACACCAGATTCTAATGTCAAATTTACTGATACTAATACTAAAGGACTAGAAAATGCTGCTAGAGTCGCACTTTTAGTAGAGGGAAATCAAGCAACAGGTACAGCTTTAAGTACAATACAAGCAATGAATGGTGCAGAAGCATTTGGAACAGGAACTACAACACATGTTTGGGAACCAAATTATGATGTTCACACAGCAGCTGGTATTGCAAATGCACAAAGTACATATGGAAAAGCTACTACAGCAGGACCAGGAGCTGCAGCACTTCCATATTTCGGTGTAAAGAAAGAAATAACTTCAGGAGTTGATATAACAAAAACAGAAGCTGATACTACAAATTTTGCACAAATAGATCCAGATTATAAAACAACAAAATCTAATAGTGAAAATTATGATATATTCACATTATCTCCTGGTATCACAAAAGTAAGAGTTTATATGTGGGTTGAAGGACAAGATGTAGACTGCGAAAACACAGCTTCAGGTGCAAATATACAATTTAACTTACAATTTACAATTTCAGACAATGTATAGAATATAAAAATTTAAATATAAGATGGGAACAGGAATTTAAACCTGTTCCTTTATAATAGTCTGAAAACAAGCAAAAAAGGTAAATAAATTTGAATATAAAACAATAGACTTTTACATAAACATATGATAATATGAAGTAGAAATTAACACTAGAAATGGGGGACAAGCAAAATGAATTTTGAAAAAATAAAAACAGATGAATTAATTAAGATTTATGAGCAATGCATAGAATTCCTTTCCTTCTTAGAAAAAGAAGAAAAAGAAACGAAAGTAGAAAGATAAAGAAGTTTAATTAGTAGAGGATTATGGGTACCTAAAAAACCTAAATATATAGACAAGGAATGTTGGAAAATGCCTGACTCAAAAAAAATAAAAGAAATAATAGAAAAAATTGAATCTAATAAAGAAATATTATCAGTAATGCCAAAAAATAATGTGAAAAATTTAGAAAAATATATTAATAAAATACAAGAAATGAAAAATGAATATGAAGATTATAGAGATTCTATTTTAAGCATATTAAATAATAGATATACTAAAAAAATAAAAATAGTAAAAAATCCAGAAATATCTAATCTACAAACTAGATTAGATATAGTGAAAGAAACTCTATGTATAATTAATGAGGTTAAAAATTCATATGAAAAAATGGAATTAGATAAAATAATATATGCGATAGGAAAATATTATAAAGGAAATTTAGAAAATGTAAATAATCAAATATTATTAGCAATAAGAAAATTTGAAGATGTAGGAATAAACTTAACTCTAAATGATTTTGATTATAGTATGTATGTAAAAGAATACATGGAAACATTTTTAAAAGAGATGGAATATGGAGATGTAAATTCGGATAATGTTGCAAGTAAATTTGAAGATATATATTGGAAATGTCCAGAGATAATAGTACATATAGAATTAAATCTAAGAAATTTATATTTAAAAAATCAGACAATTATAGACAAATATTTTGCAAAAGAAAAAGTTTCATTATTAAAACAATGGGAGAAAACACCAAACGAAATAATGAATGCATACTATGGCTTGAAAAGGCAAAAAATTGAAACAGAAAAAATTGATAAATCAATTTTATTAAATAATTTCATCTCTGGAAAATTAAATATAAAAAATTATACACCTGAAAAAATAAAATCAAATTGTTTAAAAATTATTCCAGCAGAAATTTTAAATGATGAAACTAAAACAGAAGAAATAGAAGTCAACATATTTAAATTCTTAAATAGTTTATATGAATACAGAAACTATGTAAAATTTAAATTTATAATAGAAGATGTAAGAAAATATTATAAAGAAAAAGAGCAATACAAAAAAACATATTCAGAAACAAAGAAAAAGGTAGAAACTAGTGAGGCTAAGTTAAGAAAAATAAATAAGGGATTACAGAAAACTGGAATATTTGGAAAAAGGGACAATACAAAACAAATTCAAGAACAAAAAAATCTAATAATGGAAATAAAAAATTTATATGTACAATTAGATTTAGACGAATTTTATAATAAAATTTATACAGAACTTGCCGATGATTCTACTATTTATGAAGTATTAAATTTAGCTAGTTCATATTACAACTATTTAGTAAGATGTATTATAAATAATGACAAATCAATTTTACCAGAGGATATAGAAATATTAGTTCAAGAGTTATATGAATTTTTAGAAACACCATATAATACAATAATAAATAATTTAACAATTATGGATGAAAAAAATGTTGCTATGATTATAAAAGACAGATATAAATTACTAAATTTCAATATAGAATTAGATGACTTAGATATTGGCAATGTAGATAATCTTATCTCTATATTAGAAGATATACAAATAGGATTTAATATGAAAAAGGCGGAATTGACTGTAGCAGATATTACAGAATTATGCAATATAAATAAAATTTTATCTAAGAATAAATAAAGTAAAATACTGATATTTGGAGAGTTAAAATATGAAGAAAATAAGCAAAAAAAATATATTTATATTAATTATATTAATTATATTTATAATAATACAAATACGTGCTTTTACAAATTCAAGAGCTAAACAATTTATTGATATAACAGCAGACGTAATAGACAATAGTAGTCTGTTAGAAGATGAAAAATACCAAATACAAGCAATAAACTCTGGAGAGAGCGGATATTATATAACTTTACCGGATATTATAAACAATAAAAAAGTAAGTAAATATTTTGTTGAAGAAAAAGAAATAGTTTCAGATGAAGAAAATTTAAAGAATAATAAAATAGAAAGACAAGTTGGAGAAAAATTGTATTTAACAGAAAAAGAAAAAGAAGATCAAGTGCTAAAATTATATGTTGAATATGACAAAATCACAAAAAATGAAAAAACACTTTATAATAGGAGCGAAGAAAGACAAATAGAAGACTATAAGATAAATTTAGAAGGGTATATGCCGAAGAATTCAGAAACAAAAATAGAAGAGGCAAATAAAGAAGAAGTAGAAAAAAAAGCAAAAGAATACATAAATGAAAAAAACAATTTAAAAGTAGCATATGACATAAAAATACTTTCAGAAAATGAAGAATATAATCCAAGTGAATTTGATGAAAAAGTAAAAGTTACAATTAGTGGACTGGAAAAAATAGATGAAAATAAACAAAAATATAAAGTTATACACATTGATGGTGAAAAAATAGATGAAGTAAGCGAAGTTGAAACAAATGAAAATGGAATATCATTTGATGCTAAAAGTTTTTCTATATATGCAGTTATATTAGAAGAAATTCCAACTCCTGAAATAGTAAATTTAGAACATACATCAATTTTAAAGTCAGTAAAAAGCAATCTTAATACAAAAAATATATGGAAAGGAAATGTGGAAACTAAATTTGCATGGGGAAATGGAAACGAGAATGAACCATATTTAATAACAAATGGAGATGAACTTGCATATTTGGCTAAGCAAGTAGTTGGCGGAGAAAAATATGATGGAAAGTATTTTCAATTAACAAATGATATAGATTTAGGTGGTTTAGCATGGACTCCTATAGGAAATACTTCTAATTCATTTTTAGGAATATTTGATGGTGCTGGTCATGTAATTGCAAATGCCAATATTAATGTCACATCTTTACCTAATACTACTTATGACTCATATGGTATCTTCGGAAGCTTAGGTGGTGGAAATAATAAAACAATTATTAGAAATGTAGAGTTTTCTAATATAAATGTTAATATAACAGCAAATGGTACAACCAATAGGAATTCGAATGCAGGAATTCGTATTGGATGTGTAGCTGGATCTCTATATAAAAATACTAATGTAGAAAATATTATAGTAAAAAGCAGCAGTATTACAGATACAAATGCAATAAGTGTTTATAATAGTAATTTTCAATTATCAGTTGGTGGAATTATAGGATATATTGCAAATACCGCAAGTTCTAATACAGATCCAGGTAGCAATGCTAGGTATAATATATCAAATTGTTTTTCAAATGTAAATATAAGTTTAGATGCTACAGCTCAGGTATCAACTAGCTTTTGGGGCGGTAGAGATGGTAGAGGACATTATCACACAGGTGGAATAGTTGGAACTATACGTTCACAACCAATATGGCCAACAAATTGTTTATACACAGGAGATATTAGTAGCAATGGTTTTATAGGGCCTATTTTTGGAGCTTTAATAAATAATACAGCTTTTTCAAAATCAAGCACTTTTGGTACAATTTGGAATGGAAATGATGCAGGAAATGTAACAATGAATAATGCATACTATTCAGAATTTACAGCTGGGGGGACATCTTTTACCCAAACTGTTAAGTCAGGAAATTCAACTGCTAGAAAAAATAATACAACAACTAATACTGGATATGTTCAAGGTGTAAATAAAGGAATATATACAACTAACATGAACGAAATGCTAAATATGTTTAATAATAATGTGTCTACAGATAATAAATATTTAAGTTGGGTATACCAAGATAATACATTTTCTTTAAAATCAAGATTATTAACAACTGTTGATGAAACAGAAACTGATACAGGTAGCGATATTACTATAAATGTATCAGATCCATATAATATTGGAACATATACATATAGGTGGTACAAAGATGATGTAGAAGATACAAGTGTACAAGGTAATGTATATCATTGGAAATTAAATTATGAAAACGATGAAAATATATTAGTAATAACATCAGATGGAACTTATTATGCTACATCTAGATTTATTGTAAAAAAAGTTGGTGTAGATATTGTATTTAATGTAAATAAAAATAACAATAGTGTTACTGCAACTTTGGAAGGAAGAGGATTACAAATAACTAGTGCAAGTGATTATAACTTCCAATGGTATAAAATAGACATAGCGGGTGAAGAAGAAACTTTAGAAGGAGAAACATCATTAATATTAAACAATTTAGAAGAAGGATTTGAATATAAATTAGTTGGAACCAATACTAAACATCCTAATTTTTCAACACAAAATAGTTTTATATATGGTGATAGAATTGTAGTATATGTAGATTATAATGGCGGGAATGATAATAATGACGGATTTACACCACAGGCCCCAGTAAAAACATTAAGTACAGCATATTCCAAACTAGATAGTAATGGTAGTAGAAATAAAAATGTAATAGTTATAATGGGAACATATTCAAGCACTTCATACATGGATACAGAAACAAGTACAACATATAGCAAAAATGTAACAATAACAGGAAAATATGGCGGAGTAGATTATAATGCTAGACTATATTTTTATAGTGGAACATCTACATATAGATATATGGCAGCAGATACTACATTTCAATATCTAACATTTTATGGTGGAAATAACCAAATGTATTTTTATTTACAGGGGTACAGTCTTACAATGGGAGAAGGTGTAGAAATGCAAGGCTATGCTACATCTAACTCTAATCAAGGATTAATAGGAAACAGAGCACCAGCACTTCATATATTTGGTGGATGGTTAAGATATAACTATTCAACATTACCTAGAAACAATCCAAAAATTCTAATAAAAAGTGGTACATATGGAAGAATTGTTTTGGGTGGAAGTTCAGGAAACTCATCAGCCTCAAGTTTACAACAAACAACATCCCATAACTTTACAGGTTCCTCTATGCAAGATAGTTTAAAAAGTGAGATTACTGTAGATATAAAAAACAGTACTACACCATCTAATTATGATTATGATATAAATTTACTAGTTGGAGGTTCAACAGCTGGAAACAATTATTCAAGAATTACAGAAAACATAAAATCTGGTACAGTTGGTCGTGTATTAGGTGGAAGCATAGGAGATTCAAGTTATAGACCAAACAATTGGAATTATCCAATTAACACATTTTTGGGAGAAACAACAATAAATGTATCTGGAGGAAAAATTAATGAGTTATACGGAGGATGCTTAGGAAGAAATATGTCTGCAATAGGTGGAGGTTGGAATACCTCAACTATTACATGTGATTCATATTTTTATGGAACCATTAATTTAAATATATCAGGAGGAGAAATAGAAAGCAATATATATGGAGCAGGAGCAGGAGGTGTTACAGGATATAGTACGACATCATCAGATACATATAAAAGTTATGGGGAAAATTTTGAAACATCAGTAAATTTAAATATATCAGGAGGAAAAATAAGCGGAAATGTATATGGTGGTGGCTATGGTTATACAGAATATTTAACAGAAGAGGTAACAGCAACAGATGGTGGAGCGTTATATGGAAGTAGTAACATAAAAATAAGTGGTTCACCTACAATAACAGGAAATATTTACGCAGCGGGACGTGGATACAATTTATCTAGTAAAACCAGTATAGCACAAACTATTGGAGAAACAAATATTGAAATAAGTGGTTCACCCGCAATAACTGGACAAATTTTTGGAGCAGGAGAAGGAATTAGTGGTTATAATGATATGGCAAAATTAGTAGGAACATCAACGATAAAAATATCAAGTGATTTAAATACAGAAGTATATGGAGGAGGAAATATAGCAACAACCCAAGGTAATACTAATGTAAATATAGAAAATGGTAATCATACATCAGATATATACGGTGGAGGAAATATTGGTAAAATTGATGGAAACACTATAGTAAGCATAAATGGAGGAACACAAAATAGAGTATATGGAGGAGGAAATCAAGCAGATACCACTACTTCTACAGTAAATATAAATGATGGACAAACCAATGAAGTATATGCAGGTGGAAACTCAGCAGGTGTGGAAAATGCAAATGTATATTTAAAAGGTGGAAATGTAACAACAATATATGGTGGCTCAAATCAAACTGATACAGTAAAAAATAGTAACATAGAAGCAACAGCAGGAACTGTGGATACAATATATGGAGGTAACAACATTGGTGGTACAACAGAAGTATCAAATGTAAAAATAAATGGAAGTACTGTAAATACAGCTGTATATGGAGGAGGAAACCAAGCAGATACAGGAGAAACGAATGTGCACTTAGAAAAATCACAAAATACAATTCCAAATGTGTTTGGAGGAGGAAATCAAGCAGGAGTAACTAAGACTAATGTTTATGCAAATGGTATGTCTGTTAATAATATATTTGGTGGTTCTAACACAAATGGTACAGTAAATGAAAGTAATGTAACTATAAATAAAGGAACTGTGCCAAGTGTATATGGCGGAAATAACCAAGGTGGAGTAACCGAAACAAGTAATGTGACTATAAATGGAGGAACCGTTCAAGATGTATATGGTGGTGGAGATCAAGCAACAACAAATACATCAAATGTTAAAACTTTAGGTGGAGTTATTGAAAATATATATGGAGGAGGAAATCAAGCAGGGGTAACGACTACAAATATAACAACTGAAGCAGGAAAAATCGAGAATATATATGGAGGTTCTAATAGAAGCGGTGATGTTAATCAAAGTAATATTAGTACAAATAATACAACAGATTCTATTCAAAATGTATATGGAGGTAATAACCAAGGTGGAAAAACCTCAGAAACACAAGTTAATATAAATGGTAAAGGTGTTGTAAATGTATACGGAGGAGGAAACCAAGCAGTAACTAATGTAACCAATTTAAATATAAATGGTGAAGTTACAGGTAGCGTATACGGAGGAGGAAACCAAGCAGGAGTAGAAACATCAACAAATGTTAAACTTGAAAATGCAACAATAGAAAAAAATATATATGGTGGTGGAAATGAAGGTATTGTAACAGAAAACACTAATGTAGACGTCAAAAATTCGACTCTAAAAAGCAGTGTATATGGAGGAGGAAATGGTTCAACAGCAATAGTTTATGGAAATACCAATTTAATAATAGAAGGAGAAAACACTAATATAACAGGAAATGCTTTTGGTGGTGGAAATAAAGCAGCAACTGGTAAAGAAGATACACAAAATTCTAAAAGTACAGTTAACATTGTAGGTGCAACAATAGGTAAAAATGTATATGGTGGAGCAAATACATCAGTTGTCTACGGAACTACACAAACTAATATAGGGTATGAAGCAGTAGCAAATACTAATTTAGAAATTGGAAATATAGAAATAGGTGGAACTGTATTCGGAGGAGGAGAAGCTAACGAATCTGGTTCAGAAATTTATGACTTTTCATTCATAAGTGTAACAAAGGGAATAGATATAGAAATAAATGGGAAAAACCACACAAAATTTGCAATAAAAGGTAGTATATTTGGTTCTGGAAATGCATCTAGTACAAGCGGAAAAAGTTATATAAACATACAAAATTATGGAACAACAAATGCTCCACAAAGTAATATATCTATACAAAGAGCTACTTGTACAACTATAAGCAATTCTGCAATTTCACTTTCAGGGGCAACAGATAGAACAAATGAATATTCTACTACATATTTTGCAATAAGTAGGGTGGACGAAGTAAAATTAAAAAATAACTCAACTTTATACTTATGCAATGGTGCAAACTTACTAAAAAAATTAAGTAGTGTAGTTGATGAAAATGAAAATGAGGTTAAGGCAACAGTCACAATAGATGAAGAAACAGGCAATACAACAAAAAATGTAGAAAACAGAATATATATGTTAGAAGGGAAAAATCTTAATGTAGCTACAAATGAACAAGTAACAGCATATGGAGAAGTATATGGGATGACTTTCTTAGGTTTATTTACAAACAGAATGAATCCTAGCACTAGTACAGGTTTTTATAATAGTATGTATAATAATGGAGATACAATTACTAATGCAGGTACATTTTCATCAAACTCTTATACGATGGCTCAACATATGCCAGACCATGATATAAAAGTTGATGGATTTTATACAAATTTAAATGAAAATGGAACTATAAAGAAACAGTATATAGATACAACTCCAAAAGATGATGTGTATTACATTTGGCTTGTTGGAGAAAAAATGGATGTAACAAAATTTGAAATAACATTAACAGCTTCAAAATATGCAACACTTGGTACATATGAATTGTTATTACAAGGATTTTCAGACCAAAATATAAAATTTGTGCTATCTGGATTTTCAGCAGGTTTAGATAGTAATGTTTCGTTAGTAGATCCAAGTGAAATAGAGGCAATAGCCCCAAATCAAGACACTGCAAATAATGTATTCGGATTAACTATGAAAACAGGTAATACGGGTTGGCAAAATAAAGGTCAAACTACATTTTTAACCAAAAATGGAGGTAGTTATACTGGAGAAAATCGATATGAAGGAGATAACTCAACATATACTCCAACGCTAAATTTCTGTTTTTACCATTCACAAAATATTAACCAAAAAAGAGCCTTAGGAGATGTAAGAATAAGGTTACAAGCGATGATACCAATAGATGATTTAAATTATAAATTGTCGTATATAGATATAATAATAGAAATGTCAACAGCTATGTATCAAAACGATTTCTACGAAGCGGCAATAACGCCAGGAGAAGAATTTGGATTATTTACTACAACAGAAACAAGTATTACAAGTAAAAGTTCATTCTCTACATATTATTCATTATACATAGATGACTTTTCAAACAGTAAATATTATAATGAATACCAAAATGATAAAAGAGTTATAGTATCAAGAGATGCAAATAATTTACCATACGTATTTCCAGCAAATACGAAATTAACTATGCTTGACATGATAACTAATGAATATTATTATTATGTTGTAACAGAAAATGACGTATCGCAAAATAAATATGTATACAGCCTGTCAGACTTTATTTTGATGGGAAGTAACAATAAAAAATATGATGAACAAGCAAGGTATAATAATTATTATAATTCGAACCAAGATTTAATATACGAAAACTTCATCTTCCACATAAACTTTTCAGATGCTAATTTAAATACAGACATACAAAATAATAGTTTATTAATGGAACTTAGAAGTAGTGAACAACAAACTTTAATAGGTGTTCTTGGTATTCAAAGAGATGCGATGGTATATAGTGTGTATCCAAACAAAGATGCTACTATAAAAGTTAATTCAAAAGTAGATCCTGAAACTGTATATTTAGGAGATACATTTAATTTAGATGTAACAACAAAATTTGAGCAAACAGTAATAAATTCAAAAGTAATATATGATACACAATATTTTGATAAAAAATTAGGAATAAAGATATCTATATATGATAACAATGGAAATAGATTAAACAGTGACAGTTTACTAGGAATTAATTTTGAGCTAGATGGTAAGTTATATTATCCTAGAATAGATGGAACCACTAGAATTAGTATAGCAGACAAAGTTACAGATGTACTTGCTAAAATAAAAGTAAATACACAGAATAATACAATTTTGGCAACAGGGGATTATATAATAAAGGTAGAGTCATTTGGTTCATCAGATGGAATATATTATGGACTTACAGCTTCAGATACAGCAGAATCAAATCTAAGAGTTATACAATTAGCATATGGATTAAAAGTAAAAACAAGTGATAAATCAAAGATTGTAGATAAGGAAACAGGAAACACGTTAAATGGTAATAATTTTTTATCAGTAGCATTAGAATACTCTTCAGCACTTTCAAAGCCAAGTATTGCAGTATCATTATATAGAAGAGATTATTCAGATATATTTTCTCAAGATTATCAATTAGTAGATTTAAAAGATTATGTTGGAAACATATTAACACCAACAGTTAGAGAAAAAGAATACCTAGTATCACAAGAACCAACAGATTCAATGACACACAGCTTATCACTAAATTCAAATCTTACAACAGGAACATATAAATTAGTATATAAACTGTATGATGAAAATGAATATGTTGGGGAGGCATATGAATATATAGTAATTAAATAGAAGTTTATAGGTTTACTTTAAGGAGCTTATTGCTAAGCTCCTAAAAACCTAAATATAAAGTAATTAGGAAAAAATATGAAATATGATATAGAATCTATAAAAAAAAGAAAAAGAATTCAAAGTATATTGAAAAAAGTACTAAATATAATTTTAATTATTTTAATATATAATATTATTTTATTAGGAATATCATATATAAACAAAATAGGTGAAATAGAACTATTGGGATATAGAGCATATAGCATAACTACAAATAGTATGGAACCAAGTATTAGTTCTGGTGATGTTGTTATTGTAAAGAAATATGATGAAGATCAAATGAGAGTAGGAAATGTAATAACATATAAACAAAAAGAAGAAATTATCACCCATAGAATTGTTGATATAAAAGAAACCGAAGGAGAAAAAAGATTTATAACAAAAGGTGATAACAATAATGTTGAAGATACGGAAGGAACTCAATATAAAGACATAAAAGGAACTATTATATTAACTATTCCACATTTAGGAAGTATTATTCGTGTTCTAGAAAATAAGATGATATTTTTAGTAGTTGTTTTAATATTTCTAATATTGCTTTTTTACAGATTACAGCTACAAGAAAAGAAAGAAATTAGGAGAGAGAAAAAAATAAATGAAGAAAAGACATATAGAGAATAGTTTTTATAAAAGAAAAGTGTTTAAAAAAGCTATATTAAAAATTATATATGTTATATTATATGTTTCGGTTTTGTATAATATATTATTTTTAATAAATACAACAATAAGTAAAAAAGAATATTTTAAAATACTAGATATCAGTATTATTACAATGAAAAGTGAATCAATGAAACCAGAGCTAAAAAAGAACGACTTAATGATAGTAAAATCGTATAAAAAAAATAATCCACAAATTAAAGATAACATTTCATACAGCGTAAATAATACTATTAAAACAAACAAAGTATTTAATATTCAAGAAGACAATGGTGAAAGATATTATGTAACGAAATCAAATAATAACTATTACCCAGATATAGAAAAAATATATGATAATCAAATAATAGGGAAAGTTGTTTGTAATATTAATATTTTAGGGATTTTTATAAATATAATTCAATCAAAATTATTTACAATATTTGCGATGATTTTAATATTATTAAAAATTTCATATAATAAATATATGTATAAAATGAAAAAAGAAAGAAGACGAAAAAAATATAAAAATAGCAATATACAATCATAAAAAGAGCAATTTGGTTAGTGTAAAATATTTTCCATAAGATACCCCTTTCAATTAGTTAAAGTTTTTTTGTTCAAAACCATTTTAACACAATTTTGATTGGGTATCTTATTTTTATTAAATTACTTTCCCAGAATTTATTTTACACTAACTTGTTTTTGGATTTCTTTTTAAGCCTTTTACACCATGTTCTTGATATTTTCTAGCCCATTTTCTAACTGTTGTACATGATGGAATATTAAATTGTTTTGATACATATTCCCAACTATAATTATTATGCATATAATAATTTACTACTTTTAATTTAAATTCTTCTGAATATTTTGACATATAAAATGAACCCAAATTATTAAACTTTTTTGTCTAATAATTTGGGTTCACTTCAAATTTTCTAGTTCTCCTGTTAAAAATAAAGGGAGGATTATATGGCAGGAAAAAGAACTAATACTAAAAAGAAAATAAAGCTAAACAAAAAACTAGTATGTACTATTGTTGTTTTATTATTGATTATAGCTGTTATATTTGCAATTATAATGTTATTTAAACCTGTGAATGTTGGAAAAATAAACAAAGATGGAAAAGCAGAGTATATAGAAAGGGTTGGAAATGTAACAAAATATCCAGACAAGAAAATTGTAGAATTCAAAAATAATTATGAACTAATAGATAATGGAATAATAACAACAGAAATCTATGACAAACTAAAAAATAATGACAATATCTATAATTTAACCGTAACAGAATATTTAAGGCTAGGAGATATATCAGCAAAAGAAAGCTACAATATAAACAAAGCAATACAAACAAAAGTAGTAAATGAAGATACAAGTTATGCAGACTATTTCGCAAAAACTTGCGGATTAAAAAATAAAAAAGAATTGTTAAAATACACAAAAGCTGTATTCGAATTAGCAGACAAAGAACAGGGGAGTTAACATACCTTGTTCTTTTTTTACAAATAATTCATAGAAAATATTTAAATTATAGAGAAATTTTGATATAATTGAGTTGTCGCAAAATTTGCGACAATTGCTTTAAACGGAAAAAAATTACTAGGTTGAGATAAAGTGTTAAAAATACACATTAAAGGGACATGCAACCAGTTAAAAAATATCGTTCGACCCATATACAAAAATAATTACACAAATTTATAAATAAGTTACAATAATAATTGGGTTGAGAAATGTTATAACAAATTATGAAAGGAATAGAAAATGTTCAAATTAGTATCAAATTACAAGCCAACAGGCGACCAGCCACAAGCAATTAAATACCTATCAAACGGAATAGAAGAGGGAAAAAAATTAGTGTTATTTAGTACTATGTAATGCTTGAAAATACAGACAAGTTGAACGAAATATCATTAAATGATAAATAATAATATTGAACAAATAAAAACGAATTTGTGACCTTTATTCGTCCTGATTCGTCCTCATTAATACCAATGTAAATTAGTAAGAATATGGTTATAACGAAATACTCGAAAAAAGCAAAGAACTTGATAGATTTATCATAGAAGAATATAGAAAGAGAGACAAAATAAATACAGATAGTAATAATACTTACAAAAATGCAAATTGCAAAAAAAAATTGACATAAAATGTAAATTATTGTATAATATACAAAGATATAAATAGAATTTTAATAAATAAATATCTTTTTAGAGAAATTTGGGGCAAAAGAATTAATAGTCATGAAATGAACATCTAGTTATTATAGAAAAATGACACTGTAATAGAAACTAGTATATTAAAGTACGATTTTGCTTGTAATATAATAAAATGTTGAAAAAATAGCAAATAAATATTTAAGAAACAAGATAAAAATTGATATATAAAAAATAATAAAATTTAAATATATAATAAGTTAAGAAATTATAGAAAAATGATAAAATTGATTATAATAAATTATGAAAAGGTGTATTTATATGAATAATATTTTTGACAATCCTAAAATTTATATTGATCAAATTAATAATAATATTGAGATTAACAAAAAATTAAAATTTAAGGGTAAATCTTTCATATGTGTTTTCTTTACAAAAAGATGTACAGCAGGTTGTGAATTTTGCTTTTTTAAATCTAACAATAGAAAATTAAATGATATTAACGAATCATATGAAATGAGCGATTATGGCTTCGAAAGATTTTTAAAATTTGTGAATGAATCTAATAATGGGTACTTATTAATTTCAGGTGGAGGAGAACCGTTTGAAAAAAAAGAATATGTATTTAAGGCAGTTGAATTAGCTATTTCTGATAAAATTGTTATTGTTTCAAATGGCTTATGGGCAAAAAAATATAAAGATGCAAAAGATATTATTGATAGATTATATATATCTTTGTCAAATAGAAATATAAAAACAGATGTTACTCTCAGAATAAGTATTGATATGTTTCATACAAAGCAATTTGGAATCGAAGCATACGAAAATATAATTAAAGTTTTTGAAAATGATTATTCTAAAAAATCAAATTTTCATTTAAAAATACATACTATAATGTCAGATGATACAGTATATAAATTAGCAAAAAAAAATAATTATATTATTTCTAAAGAATCATACTATAACACTTCTGATAACAATAAAGTTTTTAAATTGATACCCAAAAAGTTTTACATATATACAAAAAACAATTATAAAATAGAGGTAGGTGTTGCTAAACTTTTTTATCCTAATGTTATGCCTGATCTAAATAATATTATAAATGAAAAAGCTATACAAGTCTTTGATAAAGATATTAGTGAGAGTGAAACTTGTAATCCTTCAACTGTAAATAATATTAATGGTAAAAAAGGTTTAGATTTCTGGATTAACAATAATGGTAATGTTACTACATGGCAAAATGAACAATTTGATAATATAATGAATATATATAATGACGGTTATGAAGATGTAATAAGAAAAACATTTAATAATTTATTAAGCTTTTCTTTTATTGAAAATGGTTATTATCATAGAGAAAAAATAATTCTCGATATAAATAATAAAGCTGTTCTTAGATCAAAACTTAGTAATATGAGAGATTTATCTACTGCAATGTTGTTACATGAACGCAAAACAAGACTTTATTATTATATTATGATTATTAAAGAATATTATAAAAATTTAAAAATTAATAAAGCTATTTTATCTAAAGAATTAATTGAAGTAATTGGGTTAGAAAAAGAGAAAATTAAAGAATTATACCAAATGTCTAATTATAGTATAATAGATGATTATATTTTAGATAGAGTTACTGAATTAGAAATGAACGACTTATATCATATGATAAAATTGGGAGAATATGATATAAATGAGCAATCTTTAAAAAGAGGAATAAATTATTTAAATCAACAATTCGGAAAAAATTATAATTCTATCGACGATATTATTATTTTCCCAAATTTTGAACAGATAGATAGGATTATTGAAAAACTAACAAGAATGGATAATAAATCAAAAGATAAATGCTTATTTATAGATGGATTAGTTAGTCAAAATATTAATTTAATTAAACAGGCTTCTAAAAGCGATTTACATGCACATGCAACTAGAAGTGGAAAAAAGGAATATTTTGAAAAAAAATATAATACTAATATAGAAACACCAAAATCATTTAAAACAATTGAAGAAATGAATGTTTGGTACAATAAAAACATTAAAATATTATTCTCTAATGATATTATTTCTTTTAGGGAAAGACTTAAATCGGCTTTTATAGCTGCAACAGATGATAATATTAAAAAGTTATGTTTAAGTTTTGGTATAGGCAATATTGAGATCTTTAATGGTAATATAGATGAGTATATTAATGAAATTAAAAAGATACAACATGAGTTTTATAATGGAGAGTTTGTTCCAGAACTATGCCTAGTAAGAGGAAATATAAATAAAAAAATAGTATTAGAGATATTAGATAAAAACTTTTTTAAATCATTAGATCTAGTTGGAAATGAAGAACTTGGGGTAGAGGACGCTATAGAAATATACAAATATTCTAAAAAATATGATATGATACGTCGTTGCCATGTTGGCGAATTCTCAAATGAAAAATATGTTATTGATGCAATAATTAAACTTGATTTAAATGAAATACAACACGGGTTATCTGCAATTAAAACTGATAAAGTATTAAATTTAATTAAAAAACAAAAAATTAAAATAAATTTATGCCCACAAACTAATTTTATATTTGGGAGAATAAATAATTTATATGAACCGTTAAGAAAATTAATAGATAATAATATTAAAGCCTCAATTAATACAGATGATTTACTAATTTTTAATAAAACAATAAGTGATATTTATATTGATTTATATAATACACAAAAATTTAGTCTGGAAGAATTAAATGATATTAGAGTTAATAATTTATAATTTTATTTTTACATTAAAATTTTCTTATACGATCATTTATTTAATGTAAATATTAATTAAACTAAATAAAATTGATTGTAAATAAATTGTACAAGGAATTATAATATGGAATTTTTAGATATTGTAGATGAAAATGATAAACTAACAGGAGAAAAAAAGGATAGAGATTTTATTCATACTAACAACTTGTATCATAGACATACTTCATGTTGGATTTTGAATTATAAAGGAGAAATCCTTTTACAAAGGAGAGCAATAACAAAGAAAAAACGACCTGGAGTTTGGTCAAAAACAGGAGGTCATGTCGATGCAGATGAAAGCGTAATTGATGCAATAAAAAGAGAAGTAAAAGAGGAAATAGGTTTAGAATTAGAAGATAAAGATTTATTTTTTATGCAAAAATTTAAAAGTAATAATCCTAATTTTTTCTCATATGGTTATATAGCACTAACTAATAACAAAATAGAAGATTATAAGCTACAATTAGAAGAAGTGGATCAGGTAAAATATTACAAAATAGAAGAATTAGAAGAAGAAAAAAGAAATGATAACAAATTATTTGATTTTTATTATTGGGAAAATAAGGATTTTTTTGATCAAATGAAAATATTAAAAAGATTCAGAGATGAAAATATTCTAAAATAGAATTTGGAAAAAATGCCTATTTTTTGAAAGTATTGCAATTAATGAAAAAATACGCTAAAATGTTTATGTAAACATTAAAAATATGAGCTGTTGTTTAGTTCATAAGAACACAAGGAGGAATATACTATGTAAAAAATCAACATATCATGTGGAGGAATAAATCTTCTAGTGATGACAGACTCAAATGAAGTTATTAATCTTTTTTTGAAAAGCCGGGGAATTCTTCAAAAGACAATTCCTGGAGTAACTGTTGAAAGCGTTGATAACAATGTTAGAATGACGGAGCCATATATTATTTATTTGGACTCAAATGACAGTAAGATAACTATCAATGAAAAAACTAATAAAGCGATTATTAAATTACCAGTTCAAAATTTATTTTTTCCTGATTTGGTATATTTAGTATTGACAATGATGTCTAAGGAACTTAACAAAATAAATAAATACTTTATTCATTGTTCGGTTGTTAAGAAAAATAACAAAGGTATAATGATTATAGGTGATCCTGGTTCTGGTAAAACAACATTGTCATTATATCTAAGTGTAAACAAAGATTTTGAATTTGTTTGCAATGATAGAGCTTTATTGGAATTTCATGATGGAATTCCATATGTCACAGCAGGTACGCTAGAAACTTCTATTAGAATTGGCGTAATACCACAGTTTTTCCCAATGCTTATGGAAAGGATAAATACAGACGATTTAGAAAGACCATGGGATAATAGGTTTTATTTGAATTCTGAATTTGAAAGTATAGGAATCAAAGTAAATACTGGTACTGTCATCACTCATGTTTTGTTTGCTCTTACTTATCCTACAACTGATAATCAAACTAGATTAACTCAATACGACATCAGTAAACGGCAAGATGCATCTATACTAAAAACTATGGGGTGCTTTTCTCAATGCATTAGAGCAGATAATAATATGCTTATAAGTGCTGAATATCCATTTCCTAGTTTTGATACTAATGAACTTGCATGTAAGAGATTGAAGGATGTAAAAAAATTTGTTGATGCTACGGAAATGTATAGCGCTAGAGGGAATATAAGATCTTTAGCAGATATGATTGATCAATTGACTGTATAACCAAGAAGCATGGAATTATGATATAATTCCATGCTTTTCCATTTAATGAGCGACGCTTTCGCGTCTCATTAAATGAAAAAACAAGGTGCTATAAAAACCTTGTTTTTTAGGGCAAAAAATGATATTATAGTATAGTGAAAAATAATATTTAGTATCATTCGATATTGTTTAATAATGTGTATGAAGTTTGTGACCTTTATTCGTCCTAAGCAAAAAGACTTATATTAACCAGTAAAAATTAGTCCTATGGGGGACGAGTTTGGGGACGAATGCTTGGCTGACAGTTATCTTTTTTTAACATAAAAAGTCACAAGAAAGGAGAAAGAATGTTCAAATTACATTCAGAATACAAACCAACAGGCGACCAACCACAAGCAATAGAATACTTATCAAAAGGAATAGAAGAAGGCAAGAAGTTCCAGACACTTCTAGGCGTTACGGGTTCTGGTAAAACTTTTACTATGGCCAATATTATACAAAAAGTGCAAAAGCCAACATTGGTATTAGCACACAATAAAACTCTAGCAGGGCAATTATATTCCGAATTCAAAGAGTTTTTCCCAGAGAACAGAGTTGAATACTTTGTTTCATATTATGATTATTATCAACCAGAAAGTTATATTGCTTCATCAGACACATATATAGAAAAAGATGCATCAATAAATGACGAAATAGATAAACTCCGCCATTCGGCAACTTTATCACTATTTGAAACAAGAGATGTAATTGTAGTGGCATCAGTGTCATGTATATATGGGTTAGGCGATCCAGTAGACTATCAAGAGATGATGTTATCAATGAGACCTGGTATGGAAAAATCTAGAGATAATGTAATGAAAAAATTAGTAAATATGCAATATACTAGAAATGAAATAGATTTCAAAAGAGGAACATTTAGAGCTAAAGGAGATGTCTTAGAAGTATATCCTGCATCACAAAGTGAGTCAGCAATAAGAGTAGAATTTTGGGGAGACGAGATAGAAAAAATATCTGAAATAAATCCATTAAACGGAAAAACAATAGGAACAAGAGAACACGTATTAATACCACCAGCATCACAATATGTAACTAATAGAGATAAATTAGATAGAGCAATAGTAACAATTGAAAAAGAAT
The DNA here is from genome assembly GCA_934167175.1 of uncultured Clostridia bacterium. Lineage (GTDB taxonomy): Bacteria > Bacillota > Clostridia > TANB77 > CAG-508 > CAKPKF01. Next base: position 38,896 of record CAKPKF010000009.1, read on the forward strand.
TACAAGAACGTATAAAATATTTTAAATCACAAAATAAATTAATAGAAGCACAACGTATAGAAGAAAGAACAAATTTCGACATAGAAATGATGAAAGAAACAGGATTTTGCCAAGGAATAGAAAATTATTCAAGGCATATGAGTGGAAGAAAAGAAGGAAGTCCACCATATACTTTATTTGACTATTTTCCGGATGACTACTTGTTATTAATAGATGAATCACATGCAACAATCCCACAAGTTAGAGCAATGTATAATGGAGACAAGTCAAGAAAAGATTCACTAGTAAATTATGGATTTAGACTTCCATCAGCATATGATAATAGACCATTAAAATTCAATGAATTTGAAGAACGAATAAATCAAGCAATATTTGTTAGTGCTACTCCAGCAGAATACGAAAAAGAACATTCAAAAGAAAATGTTGTAGAACAAATAATAAGACCAACAGGATTACTTGATCCATTAATAGAAGTAAAACCAGTAGATACACAAATAGATGATTTAATAAACGAAATACGAATAAGAGTAGAGAAAAAGGAAAGAGTACTAGTAACAACACTTACTAAAAAAATGGCAGAAGATTTAACACAATATTTAAAAAGCATAGACATAAAAGTTAATTATATGCATTCAGATACTAAAGCACTTGAAAGAATGGAAATAATAAAAGATTTAAGAATAGGAAAATTTGATGTACTAGTAGGAATAAATCTTTTAAGGGAAGGATTAGATATCCCAGAAGTTTCTTTAGTAGCTATACTAGATGCAGACAAAGAAGGATTTTTAAGGTCAGAAAGATCACTAATTCAAACTGTTGGTCGTGCTGCTAGAAATGCAGATGGAAAAGTCATAATGTATGCAGATGAATTAACAAATTCAATGGAGAGAGCAATATCTGAAACAAACAGAAGAAGAAAAATACAGATAGAATATAATAAAATAAATGGAATAACACCAAAAACTATAAAAAAATCAATAAGAGATACAATAAAAGCAACAATAATAGAAGATTTAGAAGAAGATTATAAAGTAACAAAAGAAGATGATGTAAATGATATTATATTAAAACTAACAGACAAGATGCTAAAACATGCAGCAAACATGGAATTTGAAAAAGCTGCTGAAATTAGAGATAAAATAAAAGAATTAGAGAATATAAAATAAATAATCCTGTAAATATTGAAAAATAAAGATTTTTTAGCAAAAAATGATAAAAAACAAAATAAATTTTAAAAAAGGTATTGCATTTATTCTATTTTTGTAGTATAAATATAAATAGATGATTAATAATAATATTAAAATGAATAGTGAGGAGTTAGTATGAAAAATTTAAAAAGATTAAGTTTAGTTGTTTTAACAATAATGTTAGTATGTGTAATAAATACACAAGTATTTGCAAGTTCAAGTAATGGTGTTGTTCAAATTACAGACCCAAATTCAAGTTCATCAAATAGTAGTGCTAATACAAGCAATGCAAATAAAACAAATACAACAAACACAAATAGTTCATCAAATAGCACTAATACAGCTAATAGCACTAATACAAGTAAAACAAACACATCATATACAAATAACACAAATAAAAGTATTCCAAAAGCAGGAGATGGAAACACAGTTATGTCAGTAATTGCTATAGTAGCAGTTTGCGGAATATCAGCAGTATATGCTTACAAAAAAATAAGAGATTATAATATATAACAATTAAAATAAAAAGCTGTTTTAAAACAGCTTTTTATTTATGCGTTAAAGTCAAATTTTATTATTTTTCTCTAGATTTAACAATTAGCCTTGTTTTATTTTTATTATTACAAGTAACTAAAGTCAATTCTTTTTTATTATTTGTTTTTTGGCTAGTGCAACTAGTATCTGAAGAATCAACTTCATACTTTTTATATACAAAATAATCTATAAATTTCCCGAGATAAATCGTATATGCGAATTCTAGAATTTAAAGTTAGAAGATTCAAATTGCTAAAAAATTTGTTGTTATCATAATTGTGACCTGCAATACATAAGTTGCCAATTGCATTTGGTAATGGTCCATAAAATCTACAAGGAGAAACTTTTAATAACTCGTCAGTAGTATCATAAAAAAAAGGATAATTAACATTTATGTCAGGAATTTCAACAATACCAATAATTTCATCTGCATTAATATCGTTTGTACTAGTGTTTGATACAGAAAAGTTGTTATTATTAGAATAAAGTGTAGTAATATTAAAAGAAGTTTGCAACTTTTTTGAAACTGTTTCGTTTTTATGGTTAATATATACTTTAAAGCATATATGTAATATACAAAGTAATATAATGATACTTGAAAAAATAAACTGAATTTGAAAAAATTTTTTAATTTTTTTATTAGATGATTGTGCATTAGACATATGTTCTATTTTTTCATGACTGGAAAATTTATTAAATAATATCTGATTCATAGCAACTCCCATATTTATATTAAAACTAATATAAGTGTTTGCATAAAAATATGTTAATATGCATTGTTGATATATTTTTAATAATTTAAGAAATACAAATATTAAAAGGAAAAAATTTGCTAAATAAAATTCTAATTTTTAAAGAGAAAAACAAATGAAAAATTAGAAAAAACTATTATTAGTTCTTAATTTTAAGTTAATTTTTGCCAAATCTCTTTATCTTTTTTCAATAATATTATATAATACAGTTAATTTTCTTAGATATCAAGGAGGATAGGAAAATGTCTAATAATATAAATGAACAGGATAAATATGCAACTCAAGAATTTAGAGTAGCCAAACCAGCAAATAAAAAAAATGGTAAAGGCAACAAAAAAACAACGAGTAGAAGAAAAAGTAAAAATAATAAAAAGAAAAGTAATTTCAAAAAAATTATAAAATGCTGTGCAGTTATAATTGGAATAATTATTATAATTGGAGCAGGAGTTGCAGCAGGGCTATTTTTAGGTTTATTTGGAGATGACTTATCATTTTCAACAGATGTACTAATAGGCGAGAATTCTACAATGTATGATTCAGAGGAAAACGAGCTTGGTGTATTAAGCGGAGATGAAAATAGAAAACTAATAAAAACATCAGAAATGTCTGAATACTTACCAAAAGCATTTGTTTCAATAGAAGATGAAAGATTTTACAAACATAATGGAGTAGACGTAAAAAGAACTCTAGGAGCAACAGCTACATATATATTGAATAGAGGGGATTCTTCTTATGGTGGAAGTACAATAACTCAGCAGTTAATAAAAAACGTAACAAAAGAGAACCAAAAGAGCCCTATAAGAAAAATAAAAGAAATGGCAAGTGCATATCAGCTAGAAAGAATGAAATCTAAAGATGAAATACTAGAATTGTACTTGAATATAATTCCACTAGGTGGTGGAGGAAAAAATATACATGGAGTAGAGATGGCATCACAATTCTATTTTAGCAAACCAGCAAAGGATTTGGATATAGCAGAGTCAGCATTTTTAGCAGGGGTAACTCACTCACCAAACACGTATAATCCATTCAAAGAAAATCCAAATACAGAAAGAATAAAAACAAGAACTAAAACAGTATTAGGAAAAATGAAAGAATTAGGAAAAATAGATGAAGAACAATATAAAACAGCAGTGGAAAAAGTAGAGTCAGGATTACCATTTGAAGAAGGAAAAGTCTCAACTGCTTCATATTCTTACCATACAGAAGCTGCAATAAATCAAATTGTTAAAGATTTAATGGAAGAAAAAAATTGTTCTGAGGATGCTGCTAAATTAATACTATATGGTAGTGGCCTAAAAATCTACACTACACAAAACACATCAATACAAACAAGACTAGAAGAAGAGTATGCAAAAAAACAATATATAATTCCATCTGCAAATAAAGAGAAAAAAGCAGCAGGAGTTACTTCACAATCAGCAATGGTTGTTATAGACCACAAAACAGGATATGTAGTAGGAACAGTTGGAGGTTTAGGTGAAAAAACATCATTTGGATTAAATAGAGCAACACAATCTAAAAGGCAAACAGGTTCTTCAATGAAACCAATAGCAGTGGTAGCACCAGGATTAGAAAAAGGAGTACTTACAGCAGGAACAGTTTATGCAGACGTGCCTACAACATTTGGAAAATATAATCCAAAAAACTACAATAATTATAAAGGACCAATTACAATAAGATCAGCAATAGAAACATCACAAAACATAGTTCCATTAAAGGCAATGGTAGATATAGGACCAGAAAATGCAATAAAATTCTTAAAAGAAATGGGAATAACAAGTTTAGATGATAAAAAAGATGCATCATTGTCACTTGCACTAGGAGGATTAACTAATGGTATAAAACCTTTGGAAATGGCAGCAGCATATGCAACAATTGCAAATGATGGAGAATATATTACACCAACATTCTATACTAAAGTAGTAGATTCAAAAGGTAAAGTTATATTAGAACCAAAACAAGAAAAAAGAAGGGTAATGACAGAAGAAAATGCATACATAGAAAAGAGTATTTTAACACAACCAGTTGTAGGAAGTGGAGGTACAGCTAAATATTGTGCTATATCTGGAATGGAAGTTGCAGCTAAAACGGGTACTACGAATGATGATTATGATAGATGGCTTTGTGGTTTTACACCATACTATACTGCAGCAACTTGGTTTGGATACGATGAACAAGAAGAAGTAAGATATGGAAATGGAAACCCAGCAGGAAGAATTTGGGCAGCAGTTATGAAAGATATACATAAAGGATTAAAATCAGAAAAGTTTGAAAAACCAAAAAATATAGTAAGTGCAACAATATGTAAAGAATCAGGATTGTTAGCAGGAGACAAATGTACTAACACATATAGCGAGGTATTTAACAAAGGAACAACACCATCTAAAAAATGTGATAAGCATGTTTCAGTGAGAATATGTAATGAAAGTGGAAAGGTTGCTACAGAATTCTGCCCAAGTGTTTCAACAAAAATATTTGTAACAAAACCTGATACAGAAGAAAAAGGAAAATGGAAGAGTGATTATCAAGGAAAATATGGTATAGTAACAGAAAAATGTAGTATACACACAAGCAAAAAAGAGGAAACACCAGCCAATAGTACAACAGGAGGAAATACAACAGAAGGCGGAAACACAACAGGTGGAAACACGACAAAACCATCAACAGGTGGCAATACAACAAAACCATCAACAGGTGGGAATTCAACAGGAGGAAATTCGACAAAACCATCAACAGGTGGAAATTCGACAGGAGAGGATAAACCAAAACCTCCAACAAATTCCACTGCAGATTAGAGTAAGGAGGAAATAAATTTGAAAATAGAATTTTATAATACATTAACAAAGAAAAAAGAAGAGTTTAAACCAATAAATGAAAAAGAGGTTCGCATTTATTCATGCGGACCTACAGTATACAAAGATGCAACAATAGGAAATATGAGAACAAACATATTTATGGATACATTAAGAAGAGTATTGAAATACAATGGATATAAACTAAAACATGCAATGAATATAACTGATGTTGGACATCTAGTTTCAGACGGTGACGAAGGCGAAGACAAAATGTTGAAATCAGCCAGAGAAGAAGGAAAGACACCATTAGAAATAGCAGAATATTATACGAAACTATTTTTCAAAGATTTAGAATTGCTTAATATAGATTTGCCAGAAATAATTTGTAAGGCTACAGAACATATAGATGATATGTTAGAATTTGTAGAACAATTAATGGAAAATGGTTATGCATATGAAACATCAACAGCAATATATTTTGATGTTTCAAAACTAGATGAATATGGAATATTATCTGGAATAAATTTAAGAGAGCAAAAAGCAGGAGCTAGAGTAGAAGTTGATAATGAGAAAAGAAATCCTTACGATTTTGCAGTATGGATTAAAGCTCCAGAAAATCATTTAATGAAATGGGATAGTCCATGGGGACCAAGTTATCCAGGATGGCATATAGAATGTTCAGCGATGAGTAGAAAATATTTAGGAGAAGTTTTTGATATTCATACAGGAGGAATTGATTTAATACCAACACACCATGAAAATGAAATAGCACAGAGTAAAGGGGTATGTGGTAAAATACCAGCTAATTATTGGATGCATGGAGAATTTTTACTTATAGATGGCGGAAAAATGTCAAAAAGCTTAGGAAATGTATATCTTCTTAAAGACATAATCGAAAGAGGATATAGTCCACTTGCATATAAATTATTCTGTTTTTCTTCACATTATAGAAATAAAATTAATTTTACATGGGAAGGAATAGAATCAGCTAATAAAGCATTATCAAAACTAAGAGAAGGTTATAATAGGCATCTTAACGGAGATGATGATATAGAAGATGAAGTAATTGAAAAATATGAGCAAAAATTCCATGAAGCAATAAATGATGATTTGAATATGCCTATAGCAATGAGTGTAGTTTGGGATGCTGTGAAAAATCCAAATAAATCTAAAAAAATAGCAGAATTATTATTAAAATTTGATACAGTATTAGGGCTAAAAATAGATGAAAAAAATAAAACAGAAAAAATACCAGATGAAGTAGTTGAATTAATAGAAAAAAGAAAAGAAGCAAGAGAAAATAAAGACTGGAATTTATCAGATGAATTAAGAGATAAAATAGAAAGTTTGGGATATATTGTGAAAGATAGTAAAGATGGTATGAAAGTAGAGAAAAAATAAATAGAAATGGAAAAGGGAAATATAGCTCTTTTCCATTTTTTTAATGTTGTTATTTTTTAGAAACATCAAAAAAATGATGTCTTAATTGGATAGATTCTTTAAAACAGAACTCAAATTAAGTAAAAATAACTTGAAGAAAAATTGAAAAAAAATTATTGATGATTTAATGAAAAAGGAGTATAAATTTATTAGCAAAGTGTATTGTAAAAAAACAATAAATAGTGTAAAATATGGAATTATAGGGAATAATACAGATGGAGGATTTTTATGATTTTAGTAAACGAAAGTAATAAACAAAAATACACAGAATTTTTAGAAAAACACGAAAGATGTAATTTTCAACAATCACTAGAGTGGGGAAAAGTAAAAAGTAGTTGGAAAAATGAAATTATTTTAGCAGAAGATGAAGAAGGAAACATTGTAGGTTCTATAAGTATACTTATTAGGAAAATACCTATCTTTGGAAATTTAATGTATTCATCAAGAGGACCGGTATGCGATATTCATGATGAAAAGGTTATGAAAACATTAACTGATGGTGCAAGAGAACTTGCAAAAAAATACAATGCGTTTGTATTTAAAATAGAACCAGATATAAAAAGTGATGATGAGGAATTTAGAAGAATTGTTACTAAATTAGGTTATCAAATAAAAGATGATGCTAAAAACTTTAGAGAAGAAATTCAACCAAGGTATGTTTTTAGATTAGATATAAAAAACAAAACAGAAGATGAATTATTTAAAAATTTACATCAAAAAACAAGGTACAATATCAGATTAGCAAGAAAAAAAGGTGTTGTAGTAAAAGAAGGAACAAGGGAAGATTTAAAAATATTCCATAAAATAATGATAGAAACTGGTGCAAGAGATGGTTTTATAATTAGACCACTAGAATATTTTGAAAAAATGTATGATGAATTAGGTCCAGAACACATGAAACTACTTTTAGCATATCATGATGATAAAGTTATATCAGGAGTAATACCAATAATGTATGGAAATAAAACTTGGTATTTATATGGAGCAAGTAGCAATAGCTATAGAAACTTAATGCCAAATTATTTATTACAATGGGAAATGATAAAAATAGCATTAGATAGAAAAGATGATGTATACGATTTAAGAGGAGTTTCAGGTGTTGTAGATGAAAATCATCCACAGTATGGATTGTATAGATTTAAAAAAGGATTTGGTGCAGAATTTACAGAATTTATAGGAGAAGTATATATATCTTTTAAACCATTTGTAAATAGCTTATATAAAACATCTGAAAAATTATTTAGAACATTTAGAGGTTTTATAAACAAAATAAAAAATTCTAAAAAATAGTAACATACAAGGAGTTTGGATAAGTGAAATCTTTAATAGTAAATAAAAAAGATCTAATTCATAATATAAAATGCATAAGAAAATTTGCAAAAGAAACTTTGCCAGATGATAATGGAAATAAGTTGAAAATAATAGCAGTCGTAAAAGGAAATGGATATGGATTAGGTTTGATACAATATTCAAAAATATTAATAGATAATGGAATAGATATGTTAGCAGTTGCAACAGTAGAAGAAGCTATAGAATTAAGAAAATCTGGAATAAATAATATAGATATTTTAATGTTGTCATCTACTTGTATAAAAAAAGAAGTTGAATTACTAATAGAAAATAATATCATATTAACAATAGGTTCAGAAAAAGCGGGACAAGTTGCTAATGAAATTGCTAAAAATAAGAATATAAATATTAGAGCTCATATAAAAATAGATACAGGATTTGGTAGATATGGATTTGTGCATGATGATATACAAACTATAGTATCAACAATAAAAAACTTTACTAACATAACAGTAGAAGGTATGTTTTCACATTTTTCATTGTCATTCTATAATAAAGATGAATGGACAACCGAACAATTTAATAGATTCATGAAATGTGTCGAAATTTTAAAAATGAATGATATCAACCCTAAAATGTTACATATTTGCAATTCATCAGCGTTCTTAAAATTTAGATATATGCATTTAAATGCAGTAAGAGTTGGCTCAGCATTTTTAGGAAGATTAAGTGTACCAAACAAAATAGGACTTAAAAAAATAGGTCAATTTAAAGCAAATATAACAGAAATAAAAAAATTACCTAAAGGATATAATATAGGATATTCTAACTCATATAAAACTAAAAAAGAAACAGATATAGCAATTGTTCCAGTTGGGTATTTCGATGGATACAACACAATGAATGGAAATGATATGTTTAGAACAGTTGATAAATTAAGAATTTTAAAAAATGCCATCATGGGTATGTTAAAAAAACAATCCTTAAAAGTTACTATAGATGGTAAAAAATATAATGTTTTAGGAAGAGTTGGAATGTATCATATAGATATAGATATTACAAATGCTAATATCAACATAGGTGATGAAGTCTATTTAGAAATAAGTCCACTGGCAGTGGATTCAAGTGTGAGAAGGGAGTATAAATAGATGAACAATGGGAAAAAAAGTTTCTTAAAAAGAGTTATTACTAGTGTAAAAGATTTTGAAAAATATTCAGAATTTGCAGTAGAAAATATAAATGTAGCAATTAAATATCTTATAAAATTAATGTGCATATTTGTGTTGGTAATAAGCATGTGTTTTGTAGGGAAAATTGCAATAACAGCCAATAATGCAATAAACTTTATAAAAAATAATATAGAGTCAATTTCCTATAAAGATGGAATATTAACTGTAGATGATAATAAAAATATCAAGATAGAAGATGAGAAAAATATACCGCCAGTAGTAATAATAGATACAACACAATCAGATGAAAAAAATAAAGAAAATATTGATAACATAAATAATTACGATATGGGAGTATTAATATTAAGCGATAAAATAGTCTTAAAAAATACAATAGTAAATGAAAATATTGAATACAAATATACAGATATTGCTAAAAAATATAATGTACCAGAATTCGACAAACAAGGATTAATAGATTATATAAATAATATGAATATGGCAAACATTTATTTAATTGCACTTTCTATAATATTTATTTATACTTATGTTATATACTTTACAAGCACAGTTATAGATGCTATTACATTAGGAGTATTAGGAATTATAATTTCTAGATTATCAGGAATTAGAATTAAATATAGAGCATTGTTTAATATGTCAGTATATTCACTAACTTTACCGATAATATTGAACTTAATATATATAGTAGTTAACACATTTACAGGATACACAATTAAGTATTTTGAATTTATGTATACAACAGTTTCATATATATATTTAATTGTAGCTATTTTAATGATTAAAGCAGATTTGATAACTACGCATAGAGAAGTAATAAAAATCGAAGAAACACAAAAAGAAGTTAGAAAACAAATGCAAGAAGAAAAAGACAAAGAAAATGAAGAAAAAAAAGATGAAAATGACGATGAACAAGCAGATAATGTGGATAATAAAGAAAATAACAAGGAAAACAAAGAAAACAAGAATGTAGGTGATGAAGCCTTAGATAACTAGCAAATAATGAAAGGAGGGTATGATACAAAATATCATACACAAATATATGGAAAATAAAAATAAAGAAAATAGAAAGAAAAATAATAATTTAATGTATGCTATATTGGTATTATTCGGAATACTTATAGTAACAATAGTAACACTTGTTATTGTTAAACAAAACCAACAAAAAGAAGAAAATAAAATAGCATATACAGATTTAATAAAAGAAGTTTCAGAAGGTTCTATTGAAAAAATAGAAATGACAGTTGGAAGTACATCAGTTAAAGTAAAATTAAAAGATGAAGAAAAAGAAAAAAATGCAATAGTGCCTAATACACAAGCTTTTATAGAATTAATTCAAGAAAAAGTTGAACAAGGTAATGAAATAGAATTAATACAAAATCCTACAAATACATTTGTAAAGATGTCTGAAACATTCTTTTCTATGTTACCTACAATAATGATGATTGTATTAATAGTATTAATATACAAAATGCAAGGACTAGGGGATAAAGGAAAAGTTTATAATGCAGAAGAAAACGAAACAAATGTAAAATTTGATGATGTTGCTGGATTGGATGAAGAAAAAGAAGAATTAATGGAAATTGTTGATTTCTTGAAACATCCTAAGAAATTTAGAAAAATGGGAGCAAAAACTCCAAGGGGAATATTATTATGTGGTAAACCAGGAACAGGAAAAACATTAATAGCAAAAGCAATTGCAGGAGAAGCAGGAGTACCATTTATATCTATGAGTGGATCAGAATTTATAGAAATGTTTGCTGGGCTAGGAGCATCAAGAGTAAGAAAACTATTCGAAAAAGCTAAAAAAATATCACCATGTATAGTATTCATAGATGAAATAGATGCAATAGGTTCAAGAAGAACAAATGCAAGTGGAGCAGAATCAGAAAACAATCAAACATTAAATCAATTACTAGTAGAAATGGATGGATTCGAGTCAGACAAAACAGTTATAGTGTTGGCTGCAACAAATAGACCAGAAATGTTAGATAAAGCACTATTAAGACCTGGAAGATTTGACAGACAAATTGCGATATCAGCACCAGATTTAAGAGGAAGAGAAGAAATATTAAAAATACATTCAAAAGACAAAAAAATAAATCCAGATATTTCTTTGAAAAGTATAGCAGAAGATACTGCAGGATTTACAGGTGCAGAACTTGCAAATGTTTTGAATGAGGCAGCAATAATAGCTACTAGAAATTCACATGAAGCAATAGAAAAAGATGACTTAGAAGAAGCGGTAAAAAAAGTAACAGTCGGATTAGAAAAACATAGTAGAGTTATTTCAGAAAAAGACAAAAAATTAACTGCATACCATGAAGCGGGACATGCTATAGTTAGCAAATTCTTAGAAACACAAATGGATGTTAAAGAAGTTTCTATAATTCCAAGAGGTGTTGCAGGTGGATACACGATGTATAAAACCGATGAAGATAAATATTACATTTCAAAAACTGAAATGGAAGAGAAGTTGGTAGCTCTATTAGGTGGTAGGGCAGCTGAAAAAATTGCACTAAATGATATATCAACAGGTGCAAGTAATGATATTCAAGTAGCAACACAAATTGCAAAAGATATGGTTGTAGTATATGGAATGAGTGATACTTTAGGACCAATTCATTTAGATACATCAAATGAACCATACAATATGCAAATTTTAGGACAAAACATAGAAGATGTAATAGGAACAGAAGTTAAAAAATTAATAGATGAAGCATATATAAAAGCACAAAATATATTAATACAAAATATAGATAAATTACATGAAATAGCAATGACATTATTGCAAAAAGAAATAATAACATCAAAAGAATTTGATAGTTTTTTTGAAAACAATTAAGTAAAAAAGCAATTAGTATACAAAGAAAAAAGTATATTAATTGCTTTTTTACTTAATAATATAATAAAACTTGAAAAGAAAAAATAAAGAATTATATTGACTAAAAAAACATAAAAATATAAAATAACACCAGAATGAACACAAGAAAAAGGAGATGAATTTAGATGCAAAAGAGAATAAAAGAAGCGAAAGGAATTACACTAGTAGCATTAATAATAACAGTAATAATTTTACTAATATTAGCAGGAGTTACGATAAGTTTAGTAATAGGAGAAAATGGACTAATTGCAAAATCTAAAGAAGGAGTTAATAAATATAAGGACAAGGCAAAAGAAGAGCAATGGCAACTAGAAGATTTTGAAAAAGGAATGGAACAAATAAGTATAGAAAACTTAAAAGACGAAACTGAGCATCCAGAGTTAAAGCAGATGAAGTTATTATTATATATAACGGAAGACAACAAAACAATAAGTTTACCAGTGTATTCATATGGTAATGGCAAATATGATTGTGAAGTAGATTGGGGAGATGGAACAACAGTGCAAGTAACAAACGAAGAAGCAAAAACTACAAAACATACATATGAGAAAACAGGGGAATATATGCTAGTAATCGAGGGGACATATGAGAGTTTGTATGTTGAGTATAATAATATTAGTATGCAAAAGGCATTAAAAAAAGTAGAACAATGGGGAGCAACAGGATTAAAAAGGATATATTTAGGAAGTTGTACAAATTTAGAAAAAATAGCAGAACCAAGTAAAAATAGTTTTATTAATGTGACGTATTTTGGTGATATATTTAGAGAATGCAGTAGTTTAACAGCTATTCCAGAAAAGTTGTTTGCTAATTGTTCAGATGTAGAACTTTTTAGATATACATTTTCAGGATGCAGTAGTTTAAGGGCTATTCCAGAAAGATTATTTGCCAATTGCACAAAGGTGACAAATTTCGATGAAACATTTTCAGGATGCAGTAGTTTAAGGGCTATTCCAGAAAGATTATTTGTTAACTGCACAAATGTGCAAAGTTTTGAAGGTACATTTGAAGGATGTGAAAATTTAGAAAATATTCCTAAAAATTTATTTGATAATTGCTCGAAAGTAGAAAAATTTGATAAAACATTTTATATGTGTTCAAATCTAAAAGGAAAATCAATAGAATTATGGAAAAGAAATAATGAGAAAATTGCAGAAGACAAAGGTGGATTTGGATGTTTTTTCCTTTGTGAAGGATTAGAGGATTATCAAGATATTCCAGAATATTGGCGACATATAGATGATGGGCCAAGGTAAAATATAATTTAGTAAAGAGCCCAAAAGCTAGTATAAGCAAATAAAAGATTGTTGAGTGAATTCAACAATAGTATAATTAGCTCAGATAAAAATGTTTACAATAAAAAATTGTAACTAAAGAAAAGGGAAAGAGGTAATGAATTATATAATTATTGGTATAGTAGTGATATTAGTTATATATGTATTAATAACATATAATGGCATATATAAAAAGATTGCAATTAAAGCTCCAAATTGGTATACAACTTCGGATGAATTTAATACAAAAGTTTTTGAAACATTTATGGATACAACTATGGCAACAGTTGCAGAAAGTATGACTTCATCATATAGTTCATCAAGTGGTGGAGGTTCAAGTAGTGGTGGAAGTTCATCCGGAGGTGGCTCTGGAGGTTGCGGATGAGGTCCTTGGTAATAAACGAGAATCTAAATGAAAATAAGATAAAAATAAAAATTCAAAAATATATACAATCAAAAAACATGCAAGCTTTTTACCGATATTGGTGCAAAAAGCTTGCAATTTTAAAATATTTATAGTAAAATATAGATGTTTTAAATTTACCTTATTCTTGGTATAGGGATTATACACCGCTTATAACTAGGTTTAAGGCATATTAATATTTAGGAGGTGCTAAGATATGACAAAAGAAAGAAAAACAGAAGTAATAAATACTTATAAAAGAGAAGAAAATGATACTGGTTCTCCAGAAGTTCAAATCGCTCTTTTAACAGAAAGAATTACTGAACTTACAGAGCATTTAAAAGTTCATAAAAAAGACAACCATTCAAGAAGGGGTCTTTTAAAAATGGTAGGTAAAAGAAGAAATTTACTTAACTATTTAGCTAAAAAGGATGTTCAAAGATATAGAGACATAGTTGAAAAATTAGGTCTAAGAAAATAATATTACAATTAGGACGTTTAGCAAATTGGCAAACGTCCTAATTTGCTAAAATTTAAATAATACTAAAAATAGAAGTAGCTTGTATAATAAACAAAAAAATGCATTTTTGTTCATTATAGAGGTTACACTATTTGTGAGTATTATTTAAATATAATAAAAAAGCATATTGCTATATGAAAGGAAGGAATAATTATGTTTAAAACTTATGAAATGAATTTAGCAGGAAGAAATCTAGTAATAGAAACAGGAAAAATGGCAGGACTTGCAAATGGTAGTGTTCTAGTAAGATATGGAGATACTGTAGTAATGGTAAATGTTACAGCATCTAAAGAACCAAGAGACCAAATAGACTTTTTCCCACTATCAGTAGATTATGAGGAAAAATTATATGCAGTAGGAAAAATACCAGGAAGTTTCCAAAAGAAAGAAGGAAAACCATCAGAAAAAGCAATACTTACATCAAGAGCAATAGATAGACCATTAAGACCACTATTTCCAAAAGATTTTAGAAATGATGTATGTGTTGTAGCAACTGTATTATCTGTAGAACAAGATAATTCTCCAGAAGTAGCAGCAATGATAGGAGCTTCAGCAGCTCTTTCAATATCAGACATACCATTTGGAGGACCAACAGGAGCAGTTAATGTTGGATATGTGGATGGAAATATTGTAATAAACCCAACACAAGAACAAAGAGAAAATAGTAAATTGACATTAACAGTTGCAGGAACAAAGGATAAAATAGCAATGATAGAAGCAGGAGCTGATGAAATACCAGAAGATATTATGTTAGAAGCTATAAAAACAGCTCATACAGAAATAAAAAGAATATGTGAATTCATATCAAATATGAAAGAAGAAATAGGAAAGCCAAAATTTGAATATAAATCATTTAAAGTAGATGAAGAACTTTATGAAGAAATAGAAAAAGAATTTAAAGACAGAATGTATAAAGATGTACAAACTAGAGAAAAAGAAGTAAGAGACGAAAATATGGACAAAATAGCAGAAGATGTTAAAGAATATTTAGCTCAAAAAAATGGAGAAGAATTTGTAGAAGAAAGAAAATCAGAAATATCAGAATGTTTATATAAATTAGAAAAAAAATGTGTAAGAGAAATGATATTAGAAGAACATAAAAGACCAGATGGTAGAAAAATAGATGAAATAAGACCATTATCTTGCGAAGTAGGGTTATTGCCAAGAGTTCATGGAAGTGGTATGTTTACTAGAGGTCAAACACAAGTGTTAACAGTAACTACTTTAGGAATGATTAGCGAAGAGCAAATGTTAGATGGAATTGATGAAGAAACTACAAAAAGATATATGCATCATTATAATTTCCCAGCATATAGTGTAGGAGAAGCAAGACCATCTCGTGGACCAGGTAGAAGAGAAATAGGACATGGAGCTTTAGCAGAAAAAGCATTAGTTCCTGTATTACCTTCAAAAGAAGAATTTCCATATGCAATAAGAGTTGTTTCAGAAGTATTAAGCTCAAATGGTTCAACATCACAAGCAAGTATATGTGGAAGTACATTAAGTTTAATGGATGCTGGTGTTCCAATAAAAAGACCAGTTGCAGGAATCTCAACAGGATTAGTTACAGATGCAGAAAATCCAGATAGATATGTTATGCTTACAGATATCCAAGGATTAGAAGATTTCTTTGGAGATATGGATTTTAAAGTTGGAGGAACAGAAAAAGGAATAACAGCAATACAAGTTGATATAAAAATTGACGGACTAACATATGAAATAATTAAAGAAGCTTTTGAAAGAACAAAACAAGCGAGAAAATATATATTAGAAGAAATAATGTTGAAACAAATAGATAAACCAAGAGATGAAATATCTAAATATGCTCCAAAAATTATTAATACAACAATTAAAGTAGACAAAATAAGAGATGTAATAGGTCCTGGTGGAAAAATGATTAATAAAATAATAGATGAAACAGGAGTTAAAATAGATATAGAAGAAGATGGAAGAGTATTTATATATTCAGCAGATTCAGAAAAGGCTAAAAAAGCATTAGAAATGATTGAAGACATAGTAAGAGAAATAGAAGTAGGAAAAATATATACAGGAACTGTAACAAAAATAATGAATTTTGGAGCTTTTGTTGATGTTGGATGTGGAAAAGAAGGGTTACTTCACATTTCAAAAATTTCAAAAGAAAGAATAAAAAAAGTAGAAGACGTTTTAAAAGTTGGAGATAAGGTAACTGTAAAAGTGCAAGAAATAGATGACCAAGGAAGAGTAAATTTAACAATGAAAGATTTAGAAAAAGAAGAAAAAAATGAAGAATAATATTAAAATTTTATTAATATTGTACAAAAATGCGTATAAAAGTTGCAAAAAATTGCTAATGATAGTATAATATAAAAAGTAGCAAAATAATATAGTACAAATATTATAAAATAAAGAGAGGTATGAAAATGGAATATTTATATGTACTTAGGCAAGCTTTGGTATGGATTATTACAATTTTCTGGCTATATCAATTAATGGTAAGTATATGCTCTTTAGTAAAATTAAAAGATAAACCGTTATTAATAAACAAGAAACATAGATTCATGGCAATAATACCAGCACATAATGAAGAAGCGGTTGTTGCTAACTTGGTAGAAAGCTTAAAAAAACAAGATTACCCTAAAGAATTATATGATATATATGTAATAGCAGATAATTGTACAGATAATACTGCTGAAGTTGCAAGAAAAGCAGGGGCTATTGTATATGAAAGATTCGACAGTGAGAAAAAAACAAAAGGATATGCATTACAATGGTTTTTAGCACAAAAGATTAAAGAAAATGCTCCATATGATGCATTCTTTATATTCGATTCAGACAATATTGTGGATGTTAATTTTACAAAAAACATGAATAAAAAACTATGTCAAGGAGAAGAAGTTGTTCAAGGCTATAGGGATATTAAAAATCCAACAGATAGTTGGATTACAGCAGGGTATGCAATATTTTACTGGACAATGAATAGATTCTATCATTTAGCAAGATATAATTTAGGTCTTTCTCCACTAATTAATGGAACAGGATTTATGGTAAAATTTGATGTTATCAAACCTACAGGTTGGGATACAGAAACACTTACAGAGGACATAGAGTTTTCATTAAAACAAATAATAGATGGAAAAAGATTAGGTTGGGCAACAGATGCAATAGTATATGATGAACAACCAGTTGGATTCAAACAATCATGGTCACAAAGAACAAGATGGACAGTTGGGCATATGCAATGTATGAAAAATTATACTAAGGATTTAGCATATGCGTTAAAACAAAATAAAAGTTTGATGAATTTTGATGGATTACTATATATATTAGGAAGTATACCAATGTTTGTTATAACTCTTATATTACTATTAACAAACGTTATAATGTATTTGGCTAATGGAATTACAACATATGAACTAATATTAAATATGTTGAAATATGTTGTTCCAACATTCTTCTTACCAATACTTACAGCTATAGTAATTATGACTCTAGATAAAAAGCCAATCAAACCTATGATAAAAGGATTACTATGTTATCCATTATTCTTAGGTTCATGGATATTAATAAACTTCAAATGTCTATTTAAACGCGAAACAAAATGGGAAAAAATTAATCATGTTAGAGATATAAAAATAAATGAAGTTGCATGAAGAAAAAAGAATAAAAAATAATAAGGGCTACTGAAAAGTTATACTTTTTAGTAGCCTCTAAAAATATAATACATAATGCTAATATTTGCTTTTTTTTAGATTTATTGTATAATATGTATTGAAATAAATTAATATGATAGCAACAAATAAAAATTAAAATGGAGGTTTTATGAATAAGAATTGTATAAAAGTGTATGCATTTGTAGGACCATCAGGTACGGGAAAAAGTTATAGAGCTCAAATGGTAGCAGGAGAATACAACATAAACTATATTATAGATGATGGACTATTCATAAAAGACAATGAAATAATAGCAGGTGAAAGTGCTAAAAAAGCACCAACAAAAATAGAAACAGTTAAGCATGCATTATTTCTAAAAGAAGAAGAACGAGAAGAGATAAAAAAAGCTATAAAAAAATATAAACCAGAAAGTATTTTAATATTAGGAACATCAGATAATATGGTTCGAAAAATTGCTGAAAATCTTGAACTACCACCTATAATAAAATACATATATATTACAGATATAGCAACAGAGCAAGAAATGGAAACAGCAAAAAGAATAAGGGTAACAGAAGGAAAACATGTTATACCTGTACCTACATTCGAATTAAAAAAAGATTTTTCACGGATATATATTAGATCCACTTCAAATATTTAAATCTAAAGGAAGGGGAGTTAAACCATATATATCAGAGAAATCAATTATCAGACCAACATTTAGTTATTTAGGAAATTTTACAATATCAGACCACGTATTTAGGCAAATTGCAGAATATATAGCCAAAAAAAGCAAAGGTATATATAGAGTAGCAAAAACTAGAATAGATAACTATGAAGGAAATTTGCAAATATATATGGAAGTAATTTTATTATATGGATACAATGTTGTAGAGGTATTAAATGATTTTAAAACAAAATGTGTAAAAGAAATAGGCCAATCAACAACAATGAATGTGAAAAATATAGAAGTAATTGCTAAAGGCATTTATATACCAGAAGAAACACCAAAAAATGAGGGAGGAAAATAAAAAAATGAGTTTTGTAGTAGGAATAGATGGACCAGCTGGAACGGGAAAAAGTACAGTAACTAAAATTCTTGCAGATGAATTGAATCTTATAAATATTGATACAGGAGCAACATACAGATGTGTAGCTTTAAAAACATTAGAAAAAAATGTAAAAATTGATGATAAAGAAGAGATAATAAAAATATCAGAAGAAATAAATATTGAATTTGTGCAAACAGAAAAAGAGCAATTAGTATTTTTAGATGGAGAAAATGTTACAAACAAAATCAGAAGTGCAGAAGTTACGAAAATTGTTTCACCAATTTCTTCAATAAAAGAAGTAAGGCTAAATATGGTAAAATTACAAAGAAAACTAGCAGAAGGCAAAAATGTTATAATGGAAGGAAGAGACATAACAACATATGTATTTCCAAATGCGGATGTAAAAATATATTTAGATGCAGATTTAGAAGTAAGAGCCAAAAGAAGATTTGAGCAAAATAAAGAAAAAAATATAAAAATGACATATGAAGAAATATTAGAGAATATAGCAAAAAGAGATGAAAATGATAAAAACAAACCAATAGGTTCTTTAAAAATAGCAGAAGATGCAATAGTAATAGACAATACCAATATGGGAATGGAAGAAATGAAAGAAAAGATAAAACAAATAATATTAGAAAAATTACAAACTAGAAAAGGAGAATAAAATGTTAAAAGCAATATTAAAACCTATATTAAAATTTGTCGCATTAATACTTTATAGAGTAAAAAAAGTAGGAGAAGAAAATGTACCAAAAGAAGGTGCATTTATATTGTGTGGAAATCATGTTCAAGCATTAGATGCACCAGTTGTTATTGTGTGTACCAAAAGAGATATAAATTTTATGGCAAAAGAAGAATTATTTAAAAACAAATTCTTCAAATGGATTGCAGGAGTGTTTGGAGCATTCCCAGTAAAAAGAAATTATCAAGATATAGATTCTGTGAAAAAATCACTTAAAATATTGAAAAGTAATGGTGCATTAGGAATCTTTCCAGAGGGAACTAGAAAAGGTATGGCTAAAAATGCAAAAATAAAAAATGGAGCAGCTTTTATAGCTTTAAGAACAGGAGTACCAGTAATACCACTAGGAATACAAGGAACATTTAAACCATTTTCAAAAGTAAAGCTAAACTATGGTAAGCCATTAACATTTGAGGAGTATGTTAGCAAAAAACCAGAAAAAGAACATTTAGAAATAGTTAGCAAAGAAATAATGGATAATATCATTATGTTGACAAATGAAAAGATTTAATATATAATCTTTTAGAATTGTAAAAAAATTACAAAAATTAATGTATAGTAGGGATGGAATTTATGGAAAATTTAAATTTTGAACAATTAATGGAAGAATCATTAAAAGAAATGAAATTAGATAAAGTAGTTACAGGAAATGTAATTGCTATAACAGATAAAGGGGAAATAGTAGTAGATTTAGGATATAAAGCAGATGGAATTATACCTAAAAAAGAATACTGCAATGAATTAGGAGAACCTATAACTAAAATAAATGTAGGAGATAAAATAACAGCAGAGGTATTAAAGCTAAATGATGGAGAAGGGAATGTATTATTATCATACAAAAAAATACAAGCAAAATTAGCAAGAGAAGAATTTGAAGAAAAAGTAAAAAATGATGAAGTATTCGAAGAAAAAATAATAGAAGTGTTAGAAAAAGGATTTGTAACATCATATAAAGGAATAAGAATATTTATACCATTATCTTTATCTGGAATAACAAGAGATGAAGATATGCATGACTATAAAGGAAAAACAGTTAAATTTAAAATAACTGAATATGAGCCAAAAATAAGAAAAATAGTTGGATCCATAAAAGCAATATTAGATGTGGAAAAACAAGAAAAAGAAAAAGAATTTTGGGACAATGTAGAAGTTGGAAAAGAATATAAAGGAACAATAACAAGCATAAGTACATATGGTGCATTTGTTGATTTAGGTGCAGTACAAGGATTACTACACGTTTCAGAAATAACATGGGAAAAGAATGCAAACCCTAGAGATCTTTTAAATGTTGGTGAAAAAATTAATGTAATAGTAAAAGCATTTGATAAAGAAAATAAAAGAATAATGCTTGTATACAAAGAAAAAGGACCAAACCCTTGGAACGAAATAGATGAAAAATACAAAGTTGGAGACATAGTTACAGTAAAAGTAGTGAAATTCATGAATTTTGGTGCATTTGTTGAATTAGAATATGGAATAGAAGGGTTAGTACATATTTCACAAATTTCTGAAAAGAGAATTACAAAACCAGAAGAAGTATTAAAAATTGGTCAAAAAGTAAATGCCAAAATAATTGAACTAGATAAAGAAAATAGAAAGATTGAACTTTCAATAAGAGAATTAGAAGGTACAAGTGACGAATATATAGAAGAAGTATAAAAAATGTAAAAAGAATGGAGTAAAAAATAAAAATGAGTAATAAAAATATTAGAAATATAGCTATTATTGCGCACGTTGATCATGGAAAAACAACATTGGTAGATGCGCTTTTAAAGCAAAGCCATATATTTAGAGAAAATGAACAAGTTCAAGAAAGAATAATGGATTCAAATGACTTAGAAAAAGAGAGAGGAATAACAATATTATCTAAAAATACATCAGTAATGTACAAAGATATAAAAATAAATATAGTAGATACACCAGGACATGCTGACTTTGGTGGAGAAGTAGAAAGAGTATTAAAAATGGTAGATGGAGTACTACTATTAGTAGATGCTTTTGAAGGAGCAATGCCACAAACAAGAGAAGTATTAAAAAAATCATTGGCATTAAACTTAAAACCAATAGTAGTAATAAATAAAATAGATAGACCAGGTGCAAATCCTCTAAAAGTAGTAGATGAAGTATTAGAATTATTTATTGAATTAGATGCTAATGACGAACAATTAGACTTCCCAGTAGTATATGCATCAGCAAAATTAGGTGTTGGAAAATTAAAAATGGAAGATGAAGCAAAAGATTTAAATTGCTTATTTGAAACAATAGTAAATACAATTAAACCACCTAAATGTGAAGAAGATGGTCCAATGCAAATGCTAGTATCTAATATAGATTATGATGAATATCTTGGAAGAATTGCTGTAGGAAGAATAGAACGTGGAGTAGTTACAGCAGGAATGCCAGTATCTATTTGTAAAAGTGGAGATAAAATAGAACAAGGAAGGGTTGCAAAACTATATACACATGTTGGGCTAAAAAGAGCAGAAGTAGAAGAAGTAAAAGCAGGAGATATTATAGCATTATCTGGAATTAACAATATAAATATTGGTGATACAATATGTGATTTTAATAACCCAGAAAAAATACCATTTGTAGATATAGATGAACCAACAGTATCAATGACATTTAGTGTTAATGATGGACCATTTGCAGGAAAAGAAGGAAAATTTATCACCTCTAGACATATCAGAGATAGATTATTTAAGGAATTAGAAAGAAATGTAAGCTTAAGAGTCCAAGAAACAGACTCACCAGATTCATTTGAAGTATCTGGACGTGGAGAACTTCATTTATCAGTTCTTATTGAAACAATGAGAAGAGAAGGTTTTGAATTACTAGTATCAAGACCAAAAGTAATATTTAAAGAAATAGATGGCAAAAAATGTGAGCCTATGGAAAGACTAGTAGTAAATATTCCAGATGACTGCATAGGAAATGTAATAGAAAAATTAGGAAAAAGAAAAGCAGAAATGATAAATATGGAACCAGCAGAGGAAGGACATACAAAAGTAGAATTTAAAATACCAGCTAGAGGTTTAATAGGATATAGAACAGAGTTCTTAACAGACACAAAGGGAAATGGAACAATGAACCATATATTTGATTCATACGAGGAGTACAAAGGAGATGTTGTATCTAGAGTAAGAGGAACTATTGTAGCATTCGAAAAAGGAAAAGCAGTAACATATGGACTATATAATGCACAAGATAAAGGTGAACTACTTATAGGACCAGGAACAGAAGTATATGAGGGAATGATAGTAGGAATTAATTCAAGAGGAGAAGATTTAGCAATAAATGTATGCAAAGAAAAACATTTGACCAATACAAGAGCTTCAGGTTCAGATGATGCATTAAGATTAGTACCACCACTACAATTCTCACTAGAAAAAGCTATAGAATTTATACAAGAGGATGAGCTAGTTGAAGTTACACCTAAAAATATTAGGTTAAGAAAGAAAATTCTAGACACAAAAACAAGAGAAAGAATGAGCAGAAGAGGATAATTTAATAAAAAATGAATTTATTTCATTATTAATGTAAAACCAATATTATTATAGAAATACTGTGATAATATTGGTTTTTTGATATAACAGAATTTAAGTTAACTAAATGTGGTGGCTAATATATAATGGAAAACAATATATAAGAAATTTAAAATTGGACGGTTCAAGTAGTTCTGAAGGAAGATTAACTAGGGTAACATTTACAGTAGACACTAAATCACCAAAATATGTAGTTAAACAGGGAAGCACAACATTAAGTGAAAAAGAATATTTTGATAAATCATATATAGCAACTGGAGATGCAAGTGTACATATAAGTGACTCAGCATTAAAAGAAGTAACATATAAAAGGTATGGACAAAGTCAAGTACATAAAGTTAGTGTGAAAAATAGTAAGGCATCATTTACATTAAAATCAAAAGGAGAATATATTATAACAGCAAAAGATAAAGCTGGTCATACAAGAAAAAAGAAAATAAGAGTAACAAGCAAACAACCATACAATTTTAAAAGTACATATGCAAAAAGTGATGGATACAAAGATGAAGAATTAATAGCAAGAATAATAGAACACGAATTTTGTATTAGTGATAGTGTAAAATATTATGGAATGAGTAAAAGCAAAGCAAGTAGAGCAGGTTTAGCAGTTGGTTATTGTGTAGTAAATAGAGCTTTAAATAATCACTATAATATAAACAAATCAGCTACTACTGGAACTAGTAATATAGCTAAACAACTATTTTATAAAAGACAATATGTATCACTATCAGAATTATCAAACAAAAAATATAATCCGTGTTCAGATTGTAGAAAAGCAGCTTCTATTATAGCGAAATATGATTCAACATTTCTTGTAAACCCAAAAGATGTTGTGATGAGTCATAAAGTATCTGATCAATCAAGTTTTTCAAAAGGAGAAAATTATACTTCAGAAACTAAAATTTGGTGGAAAATTTATAAAGGAAAAAGTGGAGAAAATCCAGAATGTATTTGTTATTGCAACTGTGGTAAATGTTAATAAGTAAATATATTAAATAGTTATATAATATGAGACTTCATTATGAAGTCTCATAACTTTTTTTTATTACATTTAAATAAGAAAAATTTAAAATAAGGTATTATATATTTAATCATGTCAAAGAAAAGAGATAAGAATATGGTTATCTAAGAAATAAGATGATATAATATTGGTAGAAATTTAAATGCAAAAGGAAAAGATAAAAGAGTCTAATTTTTGATTTAAAACTAACAGTACAAGTAGGTTTAGCAA
>CAKPKF010000010.1 GCA_934167175.1 uncultured Clostridia bacterium
ATAACTTTAAATTCTAGGTTTCCAACATGTATTAAATCTTCATCATCAACTCTTGAATCTGTTTCCAATTCTATATTTGGTAATCCTATATATTCAGTCAAACTAATATTTTCATTTTCTAGTCCTTCTGCATCGCTTCTATGAATTAATATTTTTCCTCCACATTCTTGTTTTAATTTTTCTACTCCTGCTATATGATCTCCATGACAATGTGTTAAATATATATATTTTAAATTTCCTTCTAAAACATTTTTTACCATATCTATGACTTTTTCTGGTTCTCCTCCTGGGTCAATAACCATCGTTTCTTTAGTTTCCTCGTCAAATACTATATAGCAATTAGTTGGATTTCCCAACGGTGTATTAACTTTTACTCTTTTTAATATCATTAGTAACTCATCATCCTTTATTTTTTTCTTTTTACTTCATAAACACTATCAATTTTTCTTAGTATTCTTAATGCTTTGTTTAATTCTTCTAAGTTTTCTACTTTTATTGTTAATTCTGTTATTACTATTTTCTCTTTATTAGCTTTAGAATTTATTGCTATCAATTTTAACTTTGTATTTCCTATAGCCTGGATTATATCTGATAATATACCATTTCTGTCATTTGCAAACACTTCTATATCTACTTTGTATGATACTTGTTCTGCATTATACCACTCTACATCTATAATTCTATCTTCATCTGCTAATAATTCTTTTACATTTACACAATCTACCCTATGAATAGAAACTCCTCTTCCTTTTGTAATATATCCAATAATATTATCTCCTGGAACTGGATTACAACATTTTGAAAGTTTTACTAGACAGTTATCAATGCCTTTTACTATTACACCTGCATTTGACGGTTTATAATCTCTTCTTTTATTAGTTTTTGATAATTCTTCAATTGTCTCTTCTAGTATTTCTTCTTTATGTTCTTTTCTATATTCTTCTAGCATTCTAGCAATTATCTTTGAAGTAGATATTGCACCAAATCCTACACTAGCATACATATCATCTAGTGTCTTATATTTATATCTATCTAGTGCAGCTTGAAGAAACTCTGGTTTAAATAATTCTTGATGTGACATTCCTATTCTTTTTATTTCTTTTTCTATCGCTTCTTTTCCTTTTATTATGTTTTCTTCTCTTTGTTCTTTTTTAAACCATTGTTGAATTTTGGTCTTAGCACTAGAACTTTTAACAAATTTTAACCAATCTCTACTTGGTCCTTTTGGTGAATCTGATGCTATTATGTCTACAATATCTCCATTTTTTAATTTGGTTATTATAGGCATCATTTTACTATTTATTTTACATCCTGTCATTCTATGGCCTACTTCTGCATGTATGCTATACGCAAAATCAATTGGTGTGCTACCACTTGGTAATACTTTGATATCTCCTCTTGGAGTAAATACATATACTTCATCTTCAAACAATTCAGTTTTCAATGTATTTAAAAATTCTTCTGGGTCTTGCATGTCTTTTTGCCATTCCAATGTTTCTCTAAGCCATGCTAATTTATCATCTTCTACTTTAACACTTACTTTTTTATTTTTTCCCGCTTCTTTGTATGCCCAATGTGCTGCTATACCAAATTCAGCTATCCTGTGCATATCCCATGTTCTTATCTGTACTTCAAAAGGAGTACCTTTTTTTCCTATTAATGTTGTATGCAATGATTGATACATATTTGGTTTTGGAACAGCTATATAATCCTTAAATCTTCCTGGCATTGGATTATATAAATCATGTACTACTCCCAATGCTGCATAACAATCTTTTACTGAGTTAACTAAAATTCTTAATGCAAATAAATCATATATTTGATCTAATGTCTTATTATCTCTTTTCATTTTTCTATATATACTATATAAATGTTTTGCCCTTCCTGTAACTTCTGCATCTATTCTCTGCTTTTTTAGTTGAACTCTTATCTCATCCATTATTTTTTCTATAAAATCTAATCTCTCTTCTCTTTTTTTGTCTATTCCTTCTACTAATTCTCTATATTCTTCTGGATATAAATATTTAAATGCTAAATCTTCAAGTTCCCACTTTATAGAGTATAATCCCAATCTATTAGCTAATGGTGCATATAAATCCATAGTTTCTTGAGATATTGCAATTTGTCTATCTCTTTTTAAGAATTTCAATGTTCTCATGTTGTGCAATCTATCTGCTAACTTTATAAGAATTACTCTTATATCTTTTCCCATTGCTAAAAACATTTTTCTATAATCTTCTACCTGTTGCTCTTTTAGAGTTGTATATTTTAACTTACTAAGTTTTGTAACTCCATCAACCATCTCTGCTATTTCACTACCAAATTTTTCTACGATTTGTTCACGAGTTACTTCTGTATCCTCTACTACATCATGTAATAATGCTGCACAAATAGTTGCATCATCTAATTCCAAATTTGCTAAAATATAGGCTACATTTAATGGGTGAATTATATATGGCTCTCCTGATTTTCTGCATTGAGTACCATGTTTTTCTTCTGCAAATTTATATGCTGAAGAAATAAGTTTTGTATCAGATCTCCAATTATTTTTTCTCATTTTTGATATAATATCCCCTATTGTTACCTCTTTTTGCTCATTCATAAACATCACCTCTCACATTTATATAGATTTCATAATATCTTTTAAATTCATTTGAACAATTTCTGCTCCGTTAAATCTATTTATTTCTAGTACACCAACTATATCCACCTTATCTCCAATTAGATATTCATCTGCTAATTGCCCCATATTAAACCCTATTGCATTAATAATTTTATTTCCATCTCTTAGGGTTAATTTTAAGTGCTTACCTTCAGTCAACGCTCTAATAGAATCTATTTTTAAGTTTTTATACGAAAACAATGGCATTTTATTGCCTTCACCAAATGGTTCTAGTTTTGTCAATTCTTTAGCTAATTCTATGTCAAAATCATTTATATAAATTTGCCTATCTATTTTTATTATTGGAACTATCGTATCTAACTCACTATTTTTAGCTATTTCTTCAAATTTTACTTTAAATGTATCAAATTTATCTCTTTTTAAGCTCAACCCAACAGCCATAGAGTGTCCACCATATTTTTCTAAATATTCGTTACATTGGCATAATGCTTCATGCAGATCAAATCCTGGTATACTTCTACCTGAACCTTTGCCTTCATCACCTTCAAAGCATATTAATATACTTGGTTTAAAATATATATCTGTTATTTTTGAAGCTACTATTCCTATAACTCCGTGGTGCCAATCATCTTCCCCTAATATTATAGCACTCTTTTCATTTATATGTTCTTTTTCAATTTTTTCTATAGCTTGATTGAATATTCTTTTTTCTGTTTCTTGCCTTTCCTTATTATATTGATTTAATTTTTGAGTTATTTCCTGTGCTTCTCTTACATTTTCTGTTAGGAATAATTGTAATGCTTCCTTTTGATGTCCCATTCTTCCACATGCATTTATTCTAGGAGCAATTCCGAATGAAATAGTGTTTGAATTAATTTGTTTATATCCTGATACTTTTATCAATTCTTTAAGACCTAAATTTCTTGTTTGTTCTACTAATCTCAATCCTAATTTTGCTATAACTCTGTTTTCATCTACAAGTGGAACTATATCTGATATTGTTCCAACGCATACTATGTCTAAATATTTTAAATATTCTTTTTCTTCTAAACCTAACTTCATACCTATTGCTTGTATCAATTTAAATACTACACCAACACCTGCAAGTCCTCTAAATGGATATTGGTTGTCTCTTCTTTTGGCATTTACTATTGCTACTGCATTAGGCATTTCATCTAATGGTTCATGGTGATCTGTTATTATTGTTTCTATATTTAAACTATTTGCATATTCAACTTCTTTTACTCCAGAGATACCGCAATCTACTGTTATCATTAGTTTATATCCTAAGTCTGCAATTTCTTTAATCGCTTCTTTATTTAATCCATATCCTTCATTTAATCTATTAGGTATATACTCTGCAACGTCCATCCCTCTTTCTTCAAGGAATCTTTTCAAAACAGTTATACTTGTTATACCATCTACATCATAATCACCATAAATCATTATTTTTTCTTTTTCATTTATAGCTTTTTCAATTCTATTTACTGCTTTATCCATATCTGGCATTAAATATGGGTCATGAAAGTCCTTTCTTGTTGGATTTAAGAAAAGATTTATTTCATCTTCTTTTATTATATTTCTATTTACAAGTATCGTTGCTAACAGCTTCGAAATACCAAATTTTTCCGATATTTCTTTAACTTTATTATCATCTACATTACAATATTCCCATTTTTTATTCATTCTACTCCTCCACAAAAATTACAATTTGTTTTATTTTATAACATTTTAAGTATTTTTTAAAGAGTTTTTATAAAAAATTTGCACCAAATTCACACTGTTATTAGAGTTTAGAATTTTTTAATATCTAAACAGGCATTATTCCATAGAAAAAGGTAGTTAGTTTCAATATATGTACATAATTACAAAGCAATCAGCATAATTTTTAGTAGCTTAACTTTTATATACGTAGAACTTTTTATTTTTCTTAAATAAAAAATTGAAGTCGTTATTTTACTTTAACTTCTTCAACCTTTTTTATTTATTTTACTGCCACTTTAAAATTGGATACCCATTATTTGTACCGTTTGTATCTCTTTTCCAATAGTTTGAATATTCAGATACATTACAACTATTTAGTAATTCTAAATATTCATTAGATTTTAGTTTTTCACTTTCTGCTATTACAGTAAATTCATCTTTATTTGCATCTCCATTCCATATAAGTCTGCTCGTTTTGTTTTCAATTCCTATTGTCTTGTATATATATGAATTATTATACATATTATTATGAACTATTGTATCTGATATTCCCACCGAATATGAATTGTATATTTTTCCTTGATTAGCCCCTACTAATCCCTGCTTCGTATTTCCTATATTATAGCAATTAAACATTTTTCCCTTAATATTCCCTGCAATTCCGGCCCCTTTTTCTATATCTGCATAATTTACGCAACCAGAAATAATTGTATTTAGGCCATCCGTATTAGCCACTATTCCCCCTGTATATGTATTCGTATAATTATTTAAGATTCCATGGTTTGAACAATTTACAAATTCAAAATCATGTTGATTATACCCTAAAATTCCTCCTGTATAGCTGTTAGCTGATATATTACAATAATTATGACAATTTTCGATTTTTCCATTATTATTTTTTCCTAATCGAGTTGTACCTGCTATTCCTCCACAATATGATGCCTTCGTACTTATATCGCCAGATATTTTTAAATTTTTTATTGTAGCTTCTGTAGAAACTGCACTAAACATTCCTTTAAAACTTGAATTGCTATTTATATATAAATTTTTTATCCAATGATTATCTCCATCAAAAACTCCTTTAAATAATCCTATTGATGTAAAACCTGTTCCTGTACTGATTTCTTTTATTAATTTATTACCATCTTCTGTATTTCCATTTAAATCGCCGAATTCTGTAGTTATAGGATTATTATACGAATATACAGAATTAAAATCTAAATCTCTTGTTAATACAATATACTTACCTTCAAATGTGTTGTTTTTTGATAATTTAGAAAGTATAATTAAATCTTCTATGCATTCTATTTTATATGGTAGTTTGTTGCTTCCATCATATTCTCCATTTTTGGTTATGTCTCCTGCATATTTGACTTCTACAATTTTTTCTGGTCCTTCTATGTTTCCATCTTTTTTTAGAGTATATACATTCTTCTCATCTTTTACTATTATTTCATATTTATCTTTTAATTTAATTACATATGTTTTATCAATTCCAAAACTTTCATTCAACTCATTTTGAATTTTTTCTTCTGTAATTTCTTCTGAATTTGTTTTAGAATCAATTAGGCATTTTGAATATGCCATTTGGATATTTTCAACATCAGATGATTGTTTTGATTTTTCTTTTGTTTGCATGGTCTTTTTTATCATCCCATTATCATTTATTATTGTTAATCCTACTCCCGCTAATACTAGTAATATTATTACAGTTATAATTAAAGCAACGAGAGTTATTCCTTTTTCTTTTTGCATACAACCATACTCCTTTTTTATCTTTTGATTCTTTATTCATATTTTATATTATCTTCTTAGTTCAGTCAATTACATTTCCTAATCCTACAAAAGGCTACATTTTTATAATGTAGCCTTTGTGTTTCAATTTTTTCTATTTAATAATTATCATTTACACACTGCGCATTATGAACAAGTACAGGGGTATCACCTACGAAGTAATTATGAGTCTTTTCTATACTTAAGTTATATGTTATTATAGGTGTTTCTTCTTTCCAACAATCTATAGATGATATCTCTATAAATTCGTTATTAGTAGATAGGATTTTATCATTTTTAGTTAATGTTGGTAATCCTTTATAATTTGTTAGTGACTTCCATCCATCTTGTGTATATATTGGATGATATTCATTCATTTCTATTTTTGTTCCATCTTTAAGATTTACTCTAGCTATATTAGTTGTATTAGGATTTGTTATAAGTCCTGTAACAGCACAATTTTCATATTTTTTATTTTCCTCGTTATATGAAAGTACCACATCTCCTGCTTTTACATCTTCTATATTTTTTGTTTTTCCATCTGCCATTTTTACTTGTGTTCCTGGAACAAAACAACATTCATTTACTGTAACTGATATGTTTAATTTAACATCACTTGTAGCATTTTTCATAGTAATTTGTATAGCTTTTTTTCTAGTATCATCCACCGTAATAGTTGCTCCTTCGCAATTTACATTCCAAAAATACTCAGATCCAGATGATACTGTTTCAGTTTCAAATTTAAGTATAATTTCTTGATTTGCCTTTATTGTTGTTGGGTTTTCAGAACTAGCTTTACAATAGTTTCCACCGTGAAATATTTACATTTATATTATATGACTTTTCTTGTTCAAGTTGTCCTGATATATAATCATCATACTCTTGGAATTGTGTTTCCTCTTTTAGTTGTGCTGTATTTGATGCTTCTTTTGCTTCTTTAGTTCTTTTTATTAAACCATTTTCTCCTATTACCAAATTTAACGTTGCGCCTGCCAATATTAGCAATATTATTACCGTTATAATCAAAGCAACAAGGGTTATACCTCTTTCTTTTTGTATTTTCTTTTGCATATTAAATTTCTCCTTTTTATCTTTTGATTTTTACTTTATCACATTTTATATTATTCTTTTTTATTATACAATTTTTTAAAGAAATAAAAATTTTGTTTTGTCATAATGTATTTTTTTATTTAATAATCTACTTTATATTCAATATCTTCCATAAATGGAAAAATTTCTTTTACTCTTTTATGAGTTAACATTGCCATCCTTGGTTGAGAATTTTTTTCTGGATTTGATACTAGTTGCTGTGTATAACAGTTTTCTGTTGTTTTAAATAGCATATATCTATTTCTCACATATGTGAAATATAGTATATATCCTTCATCTAATTCTTTTTCAAAT
The DNA here is from genome assembly GCA_934167175.1 of uncultured Clostridia bacterium. Lineage (GTDB taxonomy): Bacteria > Bacillota > Clostridia > TANB77 > CAG-508 > CAKPKF01. The sequence continues at coordinate 7,505 of CAKPKF010000010.1, forward strand.
CTTTCAAATGTATAAGTATTCTCCATATTTTCTCCATTTCAATTTATTTTAATAATTCTTCAAATTCCGCTTCTGATATTATTTTTACACCTAGATTTTGTGCTTTTGTCATTTTACTTCCAGCATCCTCTCCTGCCAAAACATACGTTGTTTTTTTAGATACTGAACCTGATGTTTTTCCTCCGAACTTTTCTATTAGTTCTCCAGCTTCTTCTCTTGTATATTTTTCCAATTTTCCCGTTAATACAAATGTTTGACCTTTAAACCTTTCATCTGTTCCTTCTTCTTCAATAGCTTCCATATTTACTCCAGCTTGTTCTAGTCTTTTTATTAAGTCTATGGTTTGTTCCTGCTTGAAGAATTCATTTACACTTTCTGCACTTATTTTTCCCATATCATCAATATTAATCAAAGATTCGTATGTTGCATCCATTAATGATTTCATATTTTTATATGTTTTTGCTAACGTTTTTGCAGTCTTAGCACCTATATGTCTTATTCCTAATGCAGTTATTAATCTATGCAAATCATTTTCTTTACTTTTTTCTATTGAATTAATAAGATTTTGTGCAAATTTTGTTCCATTTTTCTTTAATGATAATACATCATCCAATTTCAAATAATATATATCTGCAATATTTTTTATTAAATCTCTTTCTAATAGTTGCTCTATTATACTATACCCTAATCCTTCTATATTCATTCCCTCTTTTGAAGCAAAATGAACTAAATTTCTAAATAATTTAGCACTACATTCAATTCCAGTGCACCTAAGTGCTACTTCTTGTCCTTCTCTTTCCGTTGGTGCTCCACAAACAGGGCATTCTTTTGGCATTACAAACTCTTTTTCTTTTCCTGTACGTTTATCTAAAACTACATCTACAACTTCTGGAATAACATCTCCTGCTTTTTGTATTACTACTGTATCTCCTATTTTTAAGCCTTTTTCTTTTATAAAATCCTCATTGTGTAATGTTGTTTTAGAAATAGTTGACCCTGCTACTTTTACTGGTTCTAATATTGCCATTGGTGTTATAACTCCAGTTCTTCCTACTTGACAAACTATATCCTTTAATTTTGTTTCTTTTTTTTCAGGTGGATATTTGTATGCAATAGCCCACTTTGGTACTTTATACGTTGTTCCTATTTTTTCTCTTAATGCTAAATTATCTACTTTTACAACCGCACCATCTATTCCAAAAGATAGTTTTTCTCTATCATTTCCTATTTTTTCTATTGCACCTATAGCTTCTTCTATATTTTCACATTTTATTTTTACAGGATTTACGTTAAATCCTATTTTTTCTAAATATAACAATTCTTCATAATGTGAATTAAATTGCTTACCTTCTATTTTTTGAACATTAAATATATAAATGTTTAACGGTCTTTTAGCCGCTATTTTACTATTCAATTGTCTTAACGAACCTGCTGCCGCATTTCTTGCATTTGCGAATAATGGTTCTTCCAGTATCTCTCTTTCTTCATTTAATTTTTCAAAATCTTCTTTTCCTATAAATACTTCGCCACGAACTGTTATTGTAATATTTTCCTTTAATTTTTTTGGAATAGTTTTTATTGTTTTTAAATTATCAGTTACATCTTCTCCTACTTGTCCATTTCCTCTAGTTGCTCCTCTAATAAATTCTCCATTTACATATTCTAAAGCTGTAGATAATCCATCTATTTTTGTTTCAACAACATAACTTAGTTTTTCGTTTTCCTCTTCTGCTTGTTTTTTCATTCTAGTATCAAATGCTTTTAACTCTTCATATGAAAAAACATCCTGTAAACTTAATAATGGTACTTCATGTTGTACTTTTTCAAATCCTTCTTTTACCGTTCCTCCAACTTTTTGAGTTAATGAATCATTTGTTATTAAATCTGGAAATTCGTTTTCTAATGATCTTAATTCTAACATCAGCATATCATATTCAAAGTCACTTATCTCTGGAGCATCATCATCATAATATTTTGTAGCATAATATCCGAGTTTTCTCTCTTAACTCTTTAATTCTTTTTTTTGCCTTTGTTTTATCCATTGTTTTGTCCTTTCAGTTTTTATTCTTTAAATAAATCTTTTCCACCTTTAATATAGTCCCAGCCTGAAAATATTGTTGCTACAACTGAAATAAACATTAAAGTTGTTGCTAATAAGTTTAATCCAAAATTAAATCCTGTTAATTGCTTAGACAAAAAAGCACCAAAACTATTTACATCTATTATTGCTAATGTAATTGCAAGCATTTGTGTAACAGTTTTTAATTTTCCCCAAATACTTGCTGCTATAACTTTTCCACCTTTTTCTACAGCTATTAGTCTATATCCAGAAACCACAAATTCTCTAAACAATACTATTATTGGTATCCATGCTGGCAATCTAGTTGATTCAACTAACATAATCATAGCAGATAATACTAATATTTTATCTGCTATTGGATCTAAAAATTTTCCGAAATTTGTTATTTGATTTCTAGATCTTGCTATATATCCATCTAATTTATCTGTTATAGATGCAATTATGAAAATCAAATCCACTATAATCCATGTTATTGGTATTCCTACAACCTCATTTTGAATATTCAAAAAAGGGATTATTACCATTATAGGTACAAGTATTATTCTAAATATTGTAAGTTTGTTAGCTAAGTTCATATATTTCCGCCCCCGAATTATTTCAATTTATTTTATTTGGATTATATAAATATAAATTGAAATTGTCAACAAATTTTTCCTCTTCCTATTACAAAATCCTTATAAACATTTTCTTCTAGATAATTTTTATTATTATCTATATCATTTCTAATTTTGGTTGCACTAATTGCAAATTTTTCTCTTTTTGAATCGACCCTTCTATCAACTGCATTCAAATATTTAGCAGCATATTTTCCATATTCTTCACTACTAAAAAAATGTGTTACTTTTATATCTTTTAATAAATTTTTCATATAATCCATCTGTATTTTTACGCTTTTATCATCTAATCCATATTGACTTGGTGGATTTTTAGCATAAATTATATTTATATCTGGATACATTTTTTTTATCCATTCTGCTCTTTGTTCTATTGGTATTTTAATTACATCTGTTTCATACACAATTACATACATTTTGTCAACTTCTTTTAATGCCGTCTCTATTAGAAATTGATGTCCTTTGTGCATTGGAGCAAATTTTCCTATAGTAACACCTATTTTCTCCATACCTAACACCTCGTTTACTATTATATCACATTTTTGGTGATTTTTGAACTAGTGAGCAACCTTTTTATTTAATATAAAATCTCTTTATAAGCTTTGCAAAGCAGTGTTTACATGATTTTTATTTTTTATATTAATTTATCATTATTTTTTTGTTTGTGCAATATATATTTCTTTGTTACTAAATAAATCCCTCTATGAAATTAGTCTTCATAAAGGGATTTGATATTCTATTTTTCTATACTATTGTTTTTTTTATGCTCTTGTTCTGCTTCATCAAAAATTTTTAATAACTTATCTCTTATTACATCTTGTGAATATGTTTTTTTAGTGTAATTTGCAATTTCATCATTATTAAATTCTATTTTTTTATCACAAATATCCATTACTGATGAACTTAAAGCATTTACTGTTTTCATGTAATCACCATAGTAATTAGATAATGTATCTTCATTTATATTAAATGCTTTTGAATGTTCTTTCACAAAATTTTCTTTTTCATTTTCCTTTTCTAGCATAGAATATTTTGTTGTAGTTTTATCTAATTCATCTTTTTGAACATGGTTTAATTCTTCTGGTCTATCAGGTAGTGGTGGAATTAAAACTCCTAATTTAGTAGCATAACTATTTGATTTATTAGATATATCTTCTTTTTCTACATTTAATATTCCTGGTATTCCGCCTGAATTAGTGGCAATTACAGGATGTCCACATGATGTACCTTCTATAACTACTAGTCCAAATGGCTCATTTCTTGATGGTATTAATGAAACATCTGCTAAATTTTGTAATTTACATATTTCACTATGATTTTTTCTTCCAACAAAATGAGTTTTTTCTAATCCTAGTTCTTTAGCTTGTTCTCTTAATTTGTCATCTAATACTCCAGAACCTACAATAATTGTTTCTATTTTTTTGTTTTCTTTTTTTGCATTTTCTTCGTAAATTTTAGCTGCATCTAGTAAAGCATCAATTCCTTTAAAGTCTGCAAATTTTCCTACGAATAATACTAGATTGTCATAATCGCATTCTTCTTTGCCTAATATTTGTGGTATTATATCTTCTTTTTCTACTTTTTTATCTTGATAGAATACTTTAGCATCATAACCATTTTCTAATAGATTTACTTTTCTTTCATTTCCTGGGAATAATTTATTAAATTGCTGTTCTTGTGCGTCTGAAATTACTATTATTTTTTCTGAGCTTTTGGCTGATTCTTCTGCTTCATTCTTATATAGCTCATAAATTTTCTTAGCATCATACATTTCTATTAGTTTTGCTAATTCACCTTTTGATATATCTATTTTTTTATTATCTATAGAATTTTTTAATTCTCTCATTATTTCTGCTTTAGTATTTGATCTTTTATAAATTTCTTCAACATTTTTGATGTTTTTCATTTCATTTTTAGTTACTTCTTTTTTGTTTTCCTCTATTTTTTTCTCTACTTCTTTTAATTTTTCATCTGCTTTTATATATCCCATTAAATCTGTTCCGTGAATAGTAAGCACTACTGGCTTATCAAATTTATTGCATATATTACTTGTTAACCAATTGTGTTGAGCATGTATAACATCTGGATCAAATTTTTCCACTTCTTCTTTTATTGCTTTTTCAAATGCTTTATTATATTCTTCTATTTCTTTTAAACCTACATTCCAAAAATTAGCTGTACTTTCTGTATGTGTAGTAAACATCAAATAATTAAAAGGGCATTGTCCTTCTATTTTTTCTGGTTTTTCACTTTCAGAAGTAAATGGAACAACATGATATTTAACTCCTTCTAATTTGTCAAAATCTGTTCTATTATTTCCTGTTATTATTACAACATCATCACCATTTTCTACATAAGATTTAGCTTGAGTTGTTATTAAAGCTCCACTTCCTGCACCATGTGTTGGAAATGCTGTTACTATTAATATTTTTCTTTTATTTTCCATACAAACCTTCTCCTAACTATTTTTTATTACTATATTTATATAATTTTAATATTTTTTTGTCAATATCTAAGTATTAATATCACATAAATTCAGAAGTTTTTATGTATCTATATAACCAAAAAGAAAATATTAGAACTATACAAAAATGCATAGTCTAATATTTTCTTTATAAATTTTATTTTTCACATGATTTACAATATGGACATCCTGTACATTTGTCTTTTCTTTTTTGATTCATTCCTCTAATAATTAATATAATTATCATTACAATTGCTAAACCTACTAATAAATCTGCTATATTTATATTGTTTATCCTACTTCCTACCTGATATACAATTGTTGCTAAAATCCAAGCAAGTCCTGTTTGAAAAGCTATTGCTTTTAATAATTTTTTACTACTTCCAAGCTCTCTTCTCATTGCCCCTATTGCCCCAAAGCAAGGTGCAGAAAATAAATTAAATACCATAAAAGCATATGCAGAAGCTGCTGTAAAAAATCCAAATGTTCCGCCTTGTGCAAATATTTCTGCTCCTTCTTCAACATCAGCTGATAGTCCATTTATTACAGCCATAGACGATACAACTTGTTCTTTAGCTACTAGTCCTTGTATTGCAGATACTGTTGCTCCCCAACTTTTTGCACCAAGCATAGGATAAAAAATCCATGATATTTTGTTTCCTATTGTAGCTAATATACTATCTTCTATATCTACTCCATATTTCAAATTAAATGAGAATGATAATAAAAACCATATTATAACTGAACATAAAAGTATTATTGTACCAGCTCTTTTTATGAATGCTAGAACTTTATCAGTAACTTCTTTTGCAATATATTTAGCACTAGGTAATCTGTATTCAGGCAATTCCGAAATATATGTACTTGATGTATGTTTAAAAACAAACTTTTTCATTATTAGTGCACTTAATATGATTACTGCTATTGCAAAGAAATATAATGAAGCAGAAGCTATTCCTGATGACTCTGGGAAAAAGTATCCTGCAAATAGTGCTATTATTGGTAATTTTGCACTGCATGGTATGAATGGTGTTAATATGGTTGTCATAGTTCTTTCATCTTCATTTTCAATTATCCTTGACCCCATTATTCCTGGAACTGAACATCCTGAGCCTACTATAAATGGTATCAGACTTTTTCCACTTAGCCCAATTTTTCTAAATATTTTATCCAGTAATAATGCTATTCTTGACATATATCCAGTTGTTTCTAGTAAAGCTATACATAAGAACAAAATGATTAACTGTGGCACAAATCCCAATACTGCTCCAACTCCAGCAATTATTCCATCTACTACTAGACTGTTTATCCATTCTGAAGTTCCTGCATTTTCCATTATGCCTCCAACCCATTCGCCAAATTCGCCTACTACTTCTCCTACCCAATCAACTGTGAAACTTCCAACTATTCCAACTGATAGATAATAAACTAAAAACATAATTACTATAAATATTGGAAATGCTAATATTTTATTTAAAAAAACTTTGTCTAACTTATCTGTTAATGATTCTCTATGTATTTTTTTCTTTACACATTCCTTTACCATATTTTCTATAAATGCATATTTATTTGTTACAACTTCCTCATATTTATTTATATCGTAATTTTTGTCAAGGTATTCTGGAATTTTCTTTTTTTCCTTTTTTTCAACTGGTTTATTTAGTTCTTTTATAATTTCATCTATTCCAGTTTCTTTTAATGCAGATATTTTTATTACTCTTGTTCCTAATATTTCTTCTAGTCTTTTTTCATCAATGGTTAGACCTTTTTCTTCTAATTTATCTGCCATATTTAATGCTACTATTATTTTACAATTTGACTCTAATAATTGTGTAGTTAAAAATAAACTTCTCTCTAAACATGTAGCATCAACTATATTAATTATTACATCTGCATTTTCATTAAATACAAAATTTCTTGAGACTTCTTCTTCAACACTATATGGGCTCAATGAATATATTCCTGGCAAGTCTGTTATTTCATAGCTTGTCCCTTTTATTGTTCCTACCTTTTTTTCTATTGTAACCCCGGGCCAATTTCCTATTTTAGCATTCATTCCTGTTAAGCAATTAAATAATGTTGTCTTACCACTATTTTGATTTCCTACTAATCCTACCTTCATTTTAGCACCTCCACTTCAATCTGTTTCAAGTCAGCTTTTCTTACAGCTAATTCATACCCTCTAATTTCAATATCAACTGGATCTCCCATTGGTGCTATTTTTTTTATTAATACTCTTGTTCCTTTTATTAATCCCATATCTAGCAAATGTCTTTTTATATTACTATTTGAGATATTAATATTTTTTATAACTGCTACTTGTCCAATTTTTAGTTCAGACAAATTGCAAACTTCTCCTTTTCTTCTCATAACCCCTCCTTATATGAAACTTTTTTCATATTCTGTATTTATTATATTTTTCACATTTTTAAAAGTCAATAGTATATGAAAAAAATTTTCAAATTTTATGTCATTTTTTCTATGATAATTTTAAAATATACTATCAATTTATTTTAATAATAAATTTTCTCTTTGACTTTCTTAATAATAAAATATTAAATAAAAACTTTTTTATGACACTTTTTAAACAAAGGAAAGAATAAACTTTTGGTTCAGTTTGCTCTTTTGTAACTAAATTGCTTTTTGATTCATATTTTATATAAATGAAAAAACTAATCTTTTATTTGTTTTGTATGTATAACTAGTTTCTTTTAGTAGATACTAGTTTTATAAATATAACTTTGTTTATTAAAGGAAGGAGAATCTCTCATTATGAAATCTTTTTGTATAAAAACAAATAATAAACAAATCATAAATTATTTGATAAATGATTTTTCAAATATAAAAATGAATCATATATTTATATCACAAAATTCGTTTAAAATATATGATAATGTAATTATCCATTATACACGGTGATAAAACTAGTTTATTTATTTCTAAGGTTTCATTAATACTAGCTAATTGCATTGTAAAATTTTATGAAAAAAGTATAATTCAAAATATAGTATCATCTAATTATTTTTACTTTAACAAATTAGAAAGAAATCAAATTATACAGTATTCGTTTGATGCATTAGAATCTACAACTGATTCTTTTTCAAATAGATTAGAAGATTTATATAATTGCATTTTTCAATATATCTATACAAATAAATCTTTTATATTAAGTGGATTTGTAAATTTTAGGCTTCAAAAATATCACTCTTTTTTAGATTCCGTAGTAGACTTATCTGTAAATAAATTTTTGATTGAAAGAGAATATGCTGAATTTGTAAATCTTTTAAAGTTATATGTTAATTCAAAAGAGCATAATAATCAAATTGTTCATCTCATCTATATAAACAAAGAATCCATTTTAATAGATAATAACCAAAATATAATTCCTACAGATGACAATTTATTTAAAGCAACTTATTTATCTGATATCTCTTTTTCCTCTAATGACTATACTTTAAATACTCTTCTTAATATTCTACCACAGAAAATAAATATTCATCTTGTAGACAATTATTGTGATGAATTTATTAACACTATTAAATCAGTTTTTGAAAACAGGGTTTATATATGTAATGATTGTGATATCTGTAAAATTTACAAATTATCTAATAATATATATTTAAAATAAATGTTTACTATACCCAAATATTGTGATATAAAATATGTATTAATACTATTTTATGGAGGATTATTATGGAATTTGATGAAAAAAAGAAATTAGTTACTATATTAGTACCTGCATATAACGAAGAAGAAGTTTTGCACTTACTTTATGATAGATTAAAAGCTATTATGGATACTAATGCAAATTATGATTTTGAAATTTTATTTATAAATGATGGTAGTAAAGATAACACATTAAATATTATCCAAGAATTACGTCAAAAAGATAAACGAGTTTGTTATGTTAATTTATCTAGAAACTATGGAAAAGAAACTGCTATGATGGCTGGTTTTGATTATGCAAAAGGTGATTGCATTATAATACTAGATGCCGATTTACAAGACCCACCAGAGCTTATTCCTCAGATGTTAGAATATTGGGAAGAAGGTTACGATGATGTTTATGCTAAAAGACGTTCTAGAAAAGGAGAAACTTTTTTAAAAAAATTCACATCTAAAATGTACTATTCACTTTTACAAAAAGTTACAAAAATTGAAATCCAAAAAGATACTGGTGATTTTAGGCTTTTGGACAGGCGTTGTGTAGAGGCTTTAAAACAAATAAGAGAATCACAAAGATATACTAAGGGTTTGTTTAGCTGGATTGGTTATAATAAAAAAGAGATATTATTTGACAGAGACCCTAGAGCTGCTGGTCAAACAAAATGGAATTATGGAAAACTTATAAATTTATCTATAGATGGACTTACTTCTTTTACTACAGAACCTTTAAGACTTGCAGCTATTATTGGTATTTTAGTATCATTAGTTGGATTTATTTACATGTTAGTTATTATTATTAAAACATTGGTTTTTGGAGTAGATGTTGCTGGATATGCTTCAACACTAGTAGTTATATTATTTTTAGGTGGTATTCAATTAATCTTTTTAGGTGTGATTGGAGAATATCTTGGAAGAGCATTTTATGAAACAAAACAAAGACCTTTATATTTTATAGATAGATATAACGAAGAAAAAGAAACAAATTTAAAATAGGAGTGGACAAATAAAATGACTAGTTCTGTCTTAAAAATAATTGCAATAATAACTATGATAATAGACCATACTGGTAAAGAATTATTTCCAAAAGAACTAATTTTTACTTACATTGGTAGAATAGCTTTTCCTATATTTGCTTTTCAAATAAGCGAAGGTTATATACATACTAAGAATTTTAAAAAATATTTTTATAGACTACTTATTTTTGCTATTGTATCCCAAATACCTTTCTCTTTATTTTTAGGAGTATTTTATGATGGATACGAATTAAATATATTTTTCACTTTGTTATTAGGTCTTCTTTCTATATATACATATGATACTATTGTGAAAAAATTATCAACTAATAACTTTTTATTAAAATTTTTTAGCACTTTTTTAGGATTTTTTATGGTACTTACTATTGCCTCTGTTGGAGATTCACTTAATGTTGATTATGGATTTTTTGGAGTTTTTATTATATTTTTATTTTATATATTAAAAAACAAGAAAATTCTTCTGACATTAACATTTATACTAAGCTGTTTTTTAAAGTATTTAGATACATTGATTTCAACAGACTTTTATTATCCTAATATTATATTATGTGTATGTACTATGATTCCTATCATATTTATTAATTTATATAATGGTAAACAAGGTAAATTAAACCAAAAACTAAAATATGTCTTTTATCTTGTTTACCCTGTTCATTTACTTTTATTATATAGTATTTATTGTATTTTACATATATCATAAAAACAAAAGAACTATAATATTAAAAATTATAGTTCTTTTGTTTTTTATGATAGCAATTTAGTATCCTTTTCTATTTCTTCTTTTTTTATTCCTCCAAGTAATCTACTAAAAAGAGATTTTTTGAAAATATTCATATATTTTTTTGCAAGTCTTTGTGATTCACCTAATTGTTTTTTTAATTCATCTACTTCTATTCTCTTTTTCTCCAATTCTAATTTTGCTTGTTTTTGTGTTTTTTCATTGTTATCTTTTAATTTTGAATTTTCTATTTTCATTTTTTCTATTACTTGTTTGTTTTTTTCAATAATATTCTTTTCTAAAATATCTCTTGCAGTTAGAAATTCAATTTTATTTTTTTCACCACTATCAGCTAGAGGATTTGGATAAAACATATTTTTCTTTATTACAAATAAATTAATATCTATATCTACAATCTCTTTAATTAATGGACTACTATTAACCGATATATTATCAGTTTTTACTTCTCTTAAAAAATCAGATGCATTTTGACTGTTGTTTGTAAATATACTACTGCTATATCCCGAAGTATTAAAATTGATTTGCGCTATGGCTTCATCTATATCTTCTACTTCGATATAGTCTTCAAAAGGTATTTCTATCCCACTTTTCACATATATATCTATATTATTGCTTTTTTCTACTATTTTTTCTATAAAATGTAAGTTTTTCAAGTCTTCTATATATATATCAAAATTATTATATCCTTTGCTAATAACTTCTATTTTAGATATATTTTTTATTTTTTCTTGAAAACTTCTATTTCCAATAACAATAACTTTTTTTATACTCGCATTATTTGAAAGTAGCTCTTCAACTTGACTTGTATATAATATTTGTACCAAATTTTTATCTATTTTATATGCTTCTAATATTCTTCTGACTAATATTAAAATTAATTCATTTGTTGCTTCCATATAATTTGACTCACTCGTTGCAATTATACTGTTATGGGTTAATATAGCTTTCAAGATTAGTTCTAGTAAGCAATATGTGTTACCATCATATACTAAGCATATTGTTCCTAAATTATCTGTTTGTTTTCCTTCTAAATAATTGTTTTCGTTTTTATTCATATAGACAACTTTTCTATAAATGTCTTCTAAGTTATCTATATTTTTTTTCATTTTATTAATTATTTCAAAATCTATTTTGAAACCATTTCCATTCGCCACATCTATATTGTTAGCTTTTTCTATATTCTTTCTATTTTCTTCTAATAATTCAAATATATTTTGAGTTACTTTTTTCCCATCTATGTTTATATCCATATTTGTATATGCCATTGTTGCATTTCCTAAAATCTTTCTTACTTCATTCATTTTACCTTTCACCTCTTTCATCATTTTCTATTTCTTGTATAATATTTTCTAGTTTTTGTTTCTGTTCTTTGTTTAGCAACAATAAATTCACTTTTTTATTATTTGCTTTCATTTGTTTTAAAGCCTTCTTCAGCTGATACATTATATGATTTTCTGCTTTTTGCTTTTGTTCATTTGTTAAATTTTCTTTTATAGGTGCAGATAATAATTCGCCTATTTTTATTTCATTTTCATCTTGACTATATACAATAGCCAATTTTGATGTTGCCATTACTTTAGTATTTTCTGGATTTAGCTCATATTCTCTTGCTATATCATTAATTATTCTTTGTGATTTTGGAAGATTTATCTCATCATCCCTTTTACTTAGACATGATAAATCATCTTTTCCCACTGCTTGCTCCATTTTTTTCATTGTTAACAATACTGTGCTGGACATATTATCCCCATCATATACAGGAATGTCATCTTCATGAACATATAAGTTTTCATAATTAGATTTTGTAACTTTTTCTCTTTCTAATATTGTATACTGAATATCTGCATCTGTGTATAAAGATGGAAATCTTTCTGTTGATTTTACTTTTACTTGGTCTTTATCTTTATATATGTTTTTATCAGATTTTATTGCAATAGCTATATCATTGTACCCTAATCCTATCGTTACTTTTCCCAATAATAACGAATCATATTGTTCTTGTGTAATTTTGCCATTTTTCAATAATTCTTTATATACCTTTTTATCCTCTTTCATTAAATCTTGTGCCGCTTCTTTATAAACCTCTAGCACTTCTTTTGCCAGTCCTTTTCTTCTTGTATCTGGATGTTTTTTTTCATATAATTCGAATATTCTATCTGGTATTTCAATATTATCAAAACAACCAGTATATTGATTTCTCCAAAACCAACTTTGAGCAACTATTCTTCCTTCAGCATCTTTTACACAAAATACTCTTCCATCAGGAGATACTACACTATGTTCCATGCTTGTTTGCCCTGCGCCATGTATTTCTTGACAACAATTAGTAAGAGTTCCAATAGTCAATGCTAAAGGATCATCACATCTAAGCATTTCATATGTGTAACCGTTAAATTGTCCTTCTATTCTAGGAATACTTGAAAAATCTCTCATTTCTCCTTCATTATACAATTTTTGAATTTCTTCAAAATCTTTTTGAGAATAACCTACTATTTTGGCTTGTTCAGCTACTCTCTCATTTCCAATTTCAATATCCGTATATGCTATATTTTTTATATAGTCTTGAGCTATATCTAAAGTTAATTTTCTGCCAGCATTTGTTCTTACTATTTCACTAAATTGCCTTTGGATTGTTGCAATGTCTTTTGCACATTCTGCATTTGATAATATTTCTTTAGCATTTTCACTAAAAAATTTAACAAAGTCCAGATTATATTCCATTGCAAAAGAATCAAATATTTGATGCGCCTTTTGTGGTGTTAGTATTCCTGGCATTTGAACTTTTTCTAGCATTTCTCTAACAAATTTCACATTTGCTTTATTTTTTTGTTTATCAATATTTAAAACATATTTTCCATCTTCATTTAATCTGTATGTTTCTTCAAATGCATCTCTTTTTTCATCATTTCCTTTAAAGTTATGCTTTTTTGGTTCTATTGTATATAGTTTATCTTGTAAGCCAAAAATAGTCTTAATAGTAAGATATTCATTTTTAGATAACTCTTGAGGTATATCTGTAAATAATTTCATCGTTTTATTAAAACCATCATCACTTCCATGAAATACTCCCATAATATATGCAGCTTTTAATATGGCTGTTTTACCATCATCATGCATATTATGGTTATCTATCTTCATTAATTGAGACCATCTTTTTCCAGACACAAGGAATTTATCTATTTCATTTTCTGGGAAATTCAGCATAACAACGTGATGTGGCACAAATTTTCCACCCGTAGCTTTATACCAATTTTCTAATACATCTTCTTTATGATTTTCCACCATTTTTTCAATAGTTTCTGGATTTCGCATTCCAATTTTTATTAATGTATCATTATCAAATCTTTTAAACAATTCATTATACTCATTTGGAAATGCCCTACTCAACTCTTTATCCTTTAAAAATTTTTTCCACTCTGGATGCTCTTTTATTAATTTAAAATTAATATCAATGTTGTCTCTATTTAGAAAATTTCCTCTTACAGTTGGTATTCTATCATAAAATACTTTTTTTAGCTCTTCTGGAGCATTTTCATCTAAAAACATTTTTGGGTATTTTTTTCTAAAGAAATCAGGTACATTTTCATCATATACTGATATTCTCTTTATAATGTTTTCTTCTATGTTTTTATGTATTAATTGCTTTCTTTTTTCATTATTTGTTTCTTTCTTAAAAATATCTGTATTAATATTATCCAAATATTTTCCATATTCTTTTGCTAAATTCATTATTTCTTGGTCAGATAAAACTTCCCACATTGGATTCGCACATTTTTTTCCTATTCTTCCAATTGTTTTTTGGTCATATTTTATTTTTTCAAATCCCACACTAATATCTTTAGTAAGCAATATGTCTTTTATTTGTGGATTTTTTCTAATATCCTCAAAATTCAAATTTCCCTCATAAAATTTTTTTCTAATTTTCTCACTAATATTACTAGGTAAAAATAAGTCAGGATGCTTTTCTTTAAAATTTAACGGTAACTCTTCTGAATACTCTAATCCCCTTTTTTTTATGTCTTCATATATATTTTCTTCTATTTTTTCTCTAAGGCTTTTTGTAGTTATATCATTTTCTAAATATAAATCTATTTTATCTAAACATTTTCCATAATCAGCACAAATCTTCAAAAAATCCTTTTTGTTGATATGTGCTAAAAGGTATTGAGCCATATTTATAATTGCACCCATTCCAATAGCTATTTTTTTAGCAAATACTTTACTCAAATCCTTTTCTTTTAATATTTCTATTAATTCTGGATTTTCCTTAATATCTTCCGCTAACATATGGGATGTATAAAATTTTTCTTTTAGTTTTAAATTAATCTCCTCGTCTATAAATATTTCTGGATGTTTTTCTCGAAATTCACCTTGTATAAAGTCATAATCTGGATACTCTCTATTATATAGCATTCCACCTTTTTCCTTTGCATTAAGCAGTATTTCGTACATTTTATCTTCAAATTCTTCATTTGTTAATTTTTCTAATCCAATATCCAAATTTTTCTTATCAGTGCATGCAAACAAACTAAGATATATGTCACTTCCCCATACTTTATGAGAAAACATTCCATTAGTTTTTTCATCTAAAGCAATTATATTGTCAATGCCATATTTTTTTATAAAATTTATTTTCTCATTTGAGTGTGCCCCCATATAAACTTTTTCTATAGGTACAAAATCTATTATTAATTTTAGTATTTTTAAATCATTTATTACCCTCTTTCTCTCTGAATTTAAAAGTGGGCTTAATTCTTTATTTAAATATGCTGATATAATATCTGTCATTACTTTTCTTTTTTTTTCTTCCGATATTGGGTCATCCGATATTTCAACTTCTTTCATTATATCCAGATTACTTTTTAGTATATCATTTATTAATGGCTTATACTCTGAAAAAGTTTGTAAATCCATTTTTTTCATAAAATACTTCCTTCTTATATAGTTTCCATTACTAAAAACATATCATAAAAATATGCACAACACAATAATATAAATCACTTATTTATGTTACAAATTCATTACAAACTATTTTCAACTTTATTTCTATTCACTAAAAAATATGAATCAATATAAAATATCAATTCCTACTTTTTATTAGATTTCTTCTGGATATGTCATATATTCATATCCGGTATTTCTTGTATTATCAGCAAATTCTTTTTTTCCTAAATCTGCTCTTTTTATAGGTTGTTTATAATATGATAAATATGTAACTAATCTATATAACCTAGTATTTTCTTGAAAACTAAAAATAATGTCTTTATCATAACCCGTTTTAGACTCTGATGAGTTTTCGTTATCATAATCTAAAATAATATAATTTTTATTCGATGTCATCATGTTATCTATTGAAACAGGAGTAAAACAATTCAAGTTATAATCATCTATTACTGAATAGTGCATTCTATCTTCTACAACTTCTAATAGATGTTTATAATTTTCATCACTTTTTTCAAACATATAAAAAGCACCTATTTTTGAAGATTTAAAATAAATTTTATCTGGGTCTCTTTTATATACATATGGATTATATGTTTTAAATTCTTTATAATCATCTCCATAATCTGCCTCATCTTTTGTAATTTTATCTTTTAACTGATTTATCTCTTTTTCAGTCATAAGTTTAGATAAACTAGTTTGTTTTTCCTTTTCTTTTATTAATTGTATTTTATCAATATAAGTTTTAGTAAAAAATCCACTTGTAAATCCTATTATTATTAAAACTACACTTATTATTACTCTTTTTTTCATATATATCCCCTTTCAAGATACTATTTTTTGTTACTATTTATTCTTTTCTCCTATCTTATTTCAAATTCATTTGAGTATATGTAAATATATCCATTATCATAAACTGGTTTTACTATTCTATATATTCCTTTGTCTAATTTTCCATAATATTTTTCTATATTGAGTTTTTGATTTAGTTTGCCATCTGTAGACAATTCATAAGCTATATCAATCCAAGCTATATCATCAGATATATATTCTAGTTCTTTCCATTCTCCATTAATTTTTTCTTGCACTCTAAACTCTACTCCCCATCCATAATGATTTTCATTTGTATCTGTGATCATTATGGAAATGCTTTCAGGACTTATAGAACTTTCATCAATCTTTATATTTACATTTTCTGGGCTTCGCTCTATATTTTCTGGATTTGTTATTTTCTCATTTGTTTTAAAAGTGCTTATACCATTTGGAGTATACGAATTTGTTTTATTATCTGCATTATTTTTTGTTTTTTTATTTGTACATAAAATTCCTATTATTCCTATAAAAAAACGACTGCTAAAATAGATGTTAAAAAAACTTTTTTCTTCATAAAATTTATCTCCTTAAACTTTACCTTAATTGCCCTAAGTATATAATAAAAGACAGATAATTTCAATTAATTATCTGTCTTTTATTATTAATGACCCCTCAAATTAAATTAAATAAAGAAAATCATTTTTTGTTTTCTAAGAAAAAATAAATTCCAATTGGTATACCAACTATTAAACATTTCAACTATTTTATTGGAACTTGTATTTCTGTTAACCATTCTTCAACGTTTTTTTTATTCCAAATCCCATCAATGTAACACTCTCTTGGATAGTCTAATATTTCTAATTTATTATCTTCAATATATTTCATAATTTTACCATAAGAAGTACCTAATTCATTATATGCTCCTTTATGGTAAATACATATACATTTAGTTTCAGGTATGTTCATAAATCTTATATTATTACTTTCTTTAAATGGTTTATTACTTTTTATTACCGCTTGAGAATATCTGACTTTAATATTTTTTTCTTTATATTCACCATCTAAATAATTTACAAAACAGTAATCTGGTTCTACACACTTAATTTCAGGATTTAATTCTAAACATTCTACTCCTGATTTTTGTATAAACTCAGCTACTTTACTATAGTCTTTTAGTAACCCCTTAGAGGAGAATCAATATTTATTTTTCTATTTTTTATTATTGTAAATTTAAAAATTCATTCTCTGATTTTGTAATAATATTAACATATTTTTTTCTAACCAATGAAGGAGTATGTATATACTCCTTCTTTTTTTTAATTATTGTGTCTTATAAAGTATTATTTCATCATCTTCTTGTGTTTCAAATTTTATCTAGCAATTATTCTTTTAATGTATATTGACCTATGTCTGGTTCTACAAATATAGAGTCTTCTACATTATCAAATTCATATTCTCTTTCATTAACTGTTTCATGTTCTACTGTTTTCACAAACAAGCCTGTTTCTTCATCTATATATGTTTCTGCTCCATCAGATGTTAAAGATGTTGATGACATAAATCCTTTTATAGCATAACATTTTTTCCCGTTATACTTAATAGATTTTATTTTTGAATTTATACTACTCAAAAATGTTTGCCAATTATTATCAGTTTCCAAATGATTATAAATATTTATAGCTATTGTTGTTCCACTATTTAATTTTGCAATTTTTGAATCTTTTGTTACAGTAAATGTATCTGTTCTTTCTCCATTATTGTACATAGTTATTTTGTTTGATTCTCCATTTAAAATTCTTTCTAAAAATACAACTTGTCTGTTGCCTTTTTTATAATAATCCATTTTAACAATAGTTCCATTATTTTCATTAGCAACTGATCTTATATGATAATTTGAACTATTTTTATATTGTGAAATTTTGTTTTGCAAATCTGTAATAATTATATAATTTCTAATTGTATGAATGCCCACAATTACAACCAGTACAGCAATAAGTATTAAAACCATTTTTAATATTTTTTTCTTTTTCATATATATATATCCTCTTTTGTTCATTTTTTATTTTTCTTGGAAAGCAAGAGCTCCTCCAGCTTCTTCAACTTCAACTCTAACTTTACTATTATCACCTTGTGGACTTGCTATTCCTACTGGATATATTGTAATAGTTCCACCTGAAATAGAAGATTTGTAAGAACCATCACTTTGTTTTTTTAAATTTGATAAATTACTTGCAATTACTCTTCTTGAAATAGTAACTTTTCCATTTTTATTAATAATTAGTGTGCTTGGGCTTTCAAATACATCTATATATGTTCCTACAAATTTCAAATATTCTTCATTTGAAATTTTATCATTTGGTTTATTAGTTAAATTTTCTTCCTGTATATTTTCATTACCTTCTTCTGTAATAGTGGGATTATTTTCTTCACTACCTATATTGGCTTGATTTTCATTGATTAACCTTACAGATTTATCATTCGTTTTTTTGTCTTCAATTGATCTTCCATTAATACAATCTTCAAAATTCTCAAAAATTTCCTCTATATTAAATTCTTCAAATTTATTACTGTTTTTTATCGTTGGAATTGCACTTCCTATAATTGAAACAAATAAAATTATTCCTATAATTAATATTGGTATTGCAATATATAAAGATTTATCTTTAGGTTCTTCTTCTCCTAGAAGTTTAATATGTATATTTTTATTCTGCCATTTAAGCATTTTTATTGGTACCCACAATCCAAATATTCCAAAAGTTATGACTGTCAAAAATCCCCAAAGCATACAATGTCCAAATAATGAAATTGCTCTACCTGTGAATGCTAGTTTTTTTCTATTTATTACTGTATGCTTAATTATCCAATTTGTTTTATAACAGAATGTAAATGCACTTAGTAGCCCCAAACTAATAAAGTTAAGTATTTTGCATATTATATTTACGCATATCAATTGTATTGTTTTTCCATCAAAAAAACTTTCATCATTTGTAAATTGCTCTGTTTCAAAATGTATTTTAGATATTACCCACTTTGTTTTTCTTACAGGAATGAAAAAAGTATATATTCCTAATGTTATAATTGAAAATAAAATCCATTTAAAAATATTAACAAATAATTCTCCTCCTGTTCCTTCAAATTTTAATCTTTTTCCATTATATACTGTATGATTTATTTGATATGCATAAATCATGCAAGCTCCCCAAGGTGCTCCTATTCCAAAAGTTACTATAGTAATTAAGAAAGCTAACAACTTCCATCCTATTAATTCAATTAAAGTTCCATCAAAATAAGAATCTGTTCTTACTTCCTTTTTTTGTGGTTTTATTTCTTCAAATTTATTTTTGTCATTATTCTCACTTATTGCTTCTTTATTATTTTCCATATTTTTTCATCCTCTCTATTTTCTTTTTTCTTATGAATATTTGATTTTTTAAACATCCTTTTTTATTGAAGTAGATATTACCTTATTGTTTTCATCTAAAACTATTATAAGTTCATAAAAATTTCTTTCTCCTAAAAAGAAGTAATTAGTTATTTTTCCAGCATCATATATATATATAATTCTGTTTTCACTGTTTCTTTCATATTTTTCCTCTTCTAATATATTTTTATTATAACTTGTGCTTTCTAAAAATTCATTCTATTTCTTAATTGTGTAATTTTTTCTTTATTCTCCTTATATTCAAATCTTGGCTTTACAAAATTTTTTGAACCCCTTTTTTCAAATGAATATCTAGGAATCAGTTGTATATGGAAATGATTCATTGGTCCATCACACATAGTACATAAATATATACTTTCAGCATTATAAACTTCTTTTAGTATATTCATAACTTTTTTTGCTAGCAAAAATATTTCATTACACATTTCATCATCTATTTCCATCATATCTTTGTAATGCTTTTTTGTACTTATTACAGTATGTCCATCAGCTCGTGGGTTTCCCACTAAAAAGCATTCAAAATTATCATCTTCAAAAATCATTCTATCTGTATTGTCTCCATATAAAATATGATTATTTTGCTTGTCAAAACAAGTAGGACATATTCCAGAATCAACAATATCTGCTACTGCAACCTTTCCATTTTTTATTAACTCAACTATTTTTCTATCATCAAATTGTTTTAAATTATCTACATTAATTTTTATTTTAATACCTAACACGCCATATTCTTTCTCTTTTTCACTAGAATAGTATTGATGCATTGATATAGTTTTCCTATTTATTTCATCTTCATCAGTATATAACTTTCTAAATAAGTTTTCAAAAGTATTTTCTCTGTATAATTCAACAACATCAACTAACAACTTTTCTTGCAAATCTGGCAATTTTGAAAATTCTATTTTATCTCCTATTTTTATTTGCTGTCTTTTTTCATCATATAACCTAAATTCTATTGTTTTTTTCCCATTTTTTATTCTTTCAAATGGGCTTTCATTTAATTTCATTTTATGTAACATATGTATTCCCCCATTATTATATTTCATTAAAAATTTAAAATCCACCCTAACAACAACCTACTACTTCTCTAACAAACTACTAAATTATAATTTTTTTATTTCTTAATTGATAATTCTTTACAAGTTTCAACTATTATTTCTTTTAACTTTTCTTTATTATCCACATCATCAATCAAATACATTGGTTTTGCACTTTCATAAGGTAGCTGTTCTTGCAAATTATATTTTTTATTACTATTAACTATCTTTACAAGTAATCTATTATCATATATTCCACCAAATAGGATGTTGTTAAAATATAATAAATATTCTCCCATCATTGCTCTACAATTTATATTATCTAATAAATCTAATTGTTCCAATATAAAATCTTTATAATCTTTTGATGTTGCCATAATTAATCACTCCTCTACTTTCTTTATTGGTTGTCTAATAACTGCTTTTATTTTACTTACATCACATTTTGCAATTTACTATTTATTCTTTTTAATCAGAATTATTCCAAATATTGAACTGATTAAAATTAATGGTGCTATTCTAACAAAGCACCATTCAAAAGAATGGCATGCAACTCCTAAAACAGCATTTTCTGGATTATTATAATCCCAATTCAGATATGGACTATTTAAAATTGATAAAATAAAAAATATAACTATAACACTTATAGCAAGACTTATTAATACGTACAATATGCTTTTTCTTTTTAATTTTTGTTGCTGATAGAGCTGCTGATTTATTATTTCTAATTTTTCAGAAATAATTTTCAATTCATCCTCCTTGCTTTCTGTGATATAATTATTATTATATCTCTTATCTCCCCACCAATTAGGTAATACTTCTGATAATTTAATGGTTGTTCTTGTTTCATAATCAGTCAATATTTCCATATCCTTATTATCTCTATTTAATTGCATAAAAAACTCTCTACAAGCTCCACAAGGCATTCCTCCATTATGTGGTGGATTTTCTCTAAAAGCTATTAACTTTTTAATTTTTGTTTTTCCTGTATTGATATACATATTCAATGCTGCAACCCTCTCTGCACATAAGTTCATAACACCACTAGCGCTTTCAATGCAAAATCCTGTAAAAATTTCACCATCTTCACTTTCAACTGCAGATACTACATGGTGTGCAATAATAAAAGGGGATACTTCTTCTCTGTGATATTCTTTCTTAGCTTTATTATACATTTCTTCCCATTTATCCATTTCTGATTACTCCTTATATAAATTACTAATTATATTTTAATGCTTTTTCCTTATCTCTTTTAATCTGCTTACTATATCTGTCCTCCTCTGAAAAAATACATCCACAATATTTTTGCATATATAATCCTAAATTTCTTGCTTTTTCTTGTCCTTCTCTAAAACCTACTCTAAAATCTCTATATAAAAATTTTATTCCATTTTCTTGACAAATTTTTTCACAAATTTCTTTTAGTTTTTCATGTTGTTGGTATGGACTTACAAATAATGTGGTTGTTATTGCATCAAAACCATTTTCTTTTGCATATTTAACTGTTTGCTCTATTCTTATTTTATAACAATAATTAGCACATCTATTTTTTAAATCTCCTATTACATTTCTGCAGAATTCATCTAAACCATATTCTTCTTCAAAAATAGCTTTTACATTTATGCTTTCTGAATATTGTTTTAATGTATCTCTTCTATTTTTATATTCTATATATGGATGTATATTGGGGTTGTACCAATATAGCGTAGGTTCTATCCCTTCTTTTCTTAACGATTCTATACAATATACACTGCATGGTGCACAACAAGTATGCATTAAAAGTTTCATTTTTTTACTTCCTTTCTATCATTTTTTTCTCATTAAATTTCATTACTAAATTTGCAATAGCTACACTTAATATCATAATTGTTACATATACTATGCTTAACATATGATATTCGCTACATAATGCGAATGAAAAAATATTTGCTATTTGACTTGTGTACGAAAGCAATATTATATTTTTCAATAGTGTTTTGTCTAACCAAAACATTGTTGGAAATAGCCACATTAAATACCATGGGTTAAAATTTGTAATAAGTATAAAAATAAATATAAATAATATAATTTGATATTTTTTTATCGCTTCTTTAAACTCAATATTCTTTTGTAATAATAGTTTGACAACTACATAAATATAATATAATGCAAAAATCCCTAAAGATAATTTTTGGATTATGATTACTTTTTCTAAATCATATCTTACGAGAAGGCATATCATATAAAAAATAGAATTTCTATATTTTCCCTGTTGTATAAGTATTCCAGCCAATACTTGAAAATCTCTCATATATATTAAGTATATCATCACTAATATTGCTATATATTCTAGTCCGCATAAAATACAGTATTTTATTCTTTCTTTTACTTCTTTGTCTCTTAATGCATATATCAAAATAAATGGTAAAATTAGTATTGCCATATACTTTATGGCTGTTGCCATAGCGATTGATGCTACTGCCATGTATATATTTTTCTTTTGTTTTATGCAATATATTGCTAATAAAATAAAAGAAACTATAAATATGTCATTATGCACATTTGCAATTGCTTCAAATAAGATAAATGGATTTAGTCCATATAAAAGTACAAAAGATTTTTTTCTTGTTATTTTGTATATTAAAAAACAGTTTAAGATATGCATACATAAATTAGATACCTTAAAAATCAATAATGCTAAATCTATATTTCCAAATGATAGCTTTGCTAATACTGTACAAATTATTGTCCACAAAGGTCCATATATTACTTTTTCATATAACCAGTTGCCTGATACTTTATGAAACATCGGATCTTCTGCACTGTTTTTTTCTTGTATTTCTCCTATTGATGTATAATATGGATTTTCCCCATAATGTGCTGTACTCCATCCATTTCCTATATATGAATATACGTCTGTACTTGTATACGGAATAATTAATAAGAATAGCATTGATGTTATTGTAATAATAGCAAATATTTCTTTATTATTTTTGAATATTTTTTTATTTTCCTTTACAACAGCTAAATATAGCAAAAAAATACTTGTAAACATACTTCCAAATAAAATTGCATTTATTTTTGGTTCATTTTGGAAAATTGGTTCTCTCGCTAAAAAAGTCCATAATGCATTAAAATCATACACTGTTTTATTACTTACAAAGTAAACAATAGATGGAATTGTAAAAATTGTTACCATTGTTATAAATAATATTAACGTTATTTTTCCTTCTAATTTTTTCTCTAATTTTTCCAAAGTATTTCCTCCACATTTTTTAATTGACATCATTATACCATTTCTTATATTAAACAACAATAAACAAGAGCAAATATGTTTTTATTTGCTCTTGTTCAATTTTATTTATTTCTTATGCCTTGTTTATAGCATAATTTATTCCTCTTGCTATTACATCTTTCATATTTTCTATTAATTCATCTATTTCTTTTGGCGTAACAACCATATTATAATCTTCAACATTTAATGCTTCTTTTACCTCTTCATATTTATCATCTTCTTTTAATTTGTTCAAATATTCATTTGATTCTGCATTTTCTTGAAGTTTGTCTATAAATATATTAATTCCATCTGAAACTAATGTTGCTAGCTCAACAACTGTCGGCACTCCTATAGCTATTACTGGAATTCCTAACGTGTCTTTACTAATTTCTTTTCTTTTATTCCCTACTCCAGCTCCTGGAATTATTCCTGTATCACTTATTTGAATTGTCGAATTTATCCTTTCTATACTTTTAGATGCCAAACTATCTATTACTATTAGTATTTTAGGTTTTATATTATTTACAATTCCCTCAAGCACTTCTAAAGTTTCTATTCCTGTTGTTCCTAATACACCAGGCGAAATTGCACTAACTGGTCTTGCATTTTCATCTATATATTGTGGTAAATATTTTATTATATGTCTTGTTACATCTATTTCTGATACAACTTTTGGTCCTAAAGCATCTGGTGTTACATACATATTCCCTAATCCAACTACTAATAAATCATCCTTTTCATTTACATGAGCATCTAATATTTTCTTTAGTTCATCTGACACTATATTTGATGCTTTTTGTATTTCATCTTCCATTGCTAATCTTAAATCTTTTATATCTATTGTAACATAAGTTCCAATAGGTTTTTGAAGAGCTTTTGCTCCTTCTTCATTTGTGATTTTGATTCTTGATAAAGAAATTTTTTCTTTTTGCTCATTTTCTGTTTCTACTCCATCTATTTCACTTAATTTATTTGCTTTTCTAAATATATCTCTTCTTTCATCTGCTAAATCTGTTCTAAAATTATACATAAAAACAACTCCTTAAAAATATAAGTATTGTTTATATTTTAAGAAGTTTTTTTGTTTTTATTCATTCAATTTTATTAACTACAATATGAACATAATATTGTTTCTAAACCTAAATTCAAGTCTATTAAGCCTATTTTATATTTTTCATCTAGATTTATAAATTCGTTCATTATTTTTCTCACTTCTTGTTCTTTGAAATAATTAGCTTGTTTCTTATATTTGGAAACAAGAAACATTTGATTTGGTTTTAATTTCATACTAGTTGCTAAATCTTTATTATATTTTTGTGCTAATTTTACTATGTAAATTTTTTTGAAGTGGTTATATAATGTAACTAATATTTTTTGTGGCGGTTCTTTTGAATATATTAAATCATTTAATACATTCATTGCTTCTTTAATATCTCTTTTTCCTAAGTTATCTGTTAGATCAAATATAACTGCTTCTATTTGTTTTATTGATAACTTATCTATACTTTCTTTTGTTATTTTCCCACCTTCACCTGCATATTCGATTTGTTTTCTTATTTCATTAATTAAATCTTGCATATTGTTACCACAAATCTCTATCATGAATTTTAAGTCTTTTTCGTCTACTTCTACCTTATACGCCTTGCATATTGCCTTCAATCTTTTTATTATTTGTATTGGTTTTTGATACTCAAAATTGCAAACAATTCCATTTTTCTGTATTATATCTAATAAACTACTTTTCGCTACTTCATCTTCCACAAAAAGTAAAACTGTATTTTCATTTACTATGTCTATATTTTCATTTATAAATTCTTGCAATTTCTTTTTATAGTCAGCTAATTTGGCATTCTTCTTTTTACCTTCTTTTTTAAATATTCCAGTTTGCTTTATAATTATCAATTTTTTTTCATACCCAAATGCTGGGGTTATTATATCTGATATTAATTCTTCGTAATTGCTATCATCTATTTGAATATAATTTATACCATTTATTAATTCTCCAAATTTTGATTTTATTTTTTTTACTATATTCTCTAGTAAAAACTTTTCTTCTCCATATAATAAATATATACTATTTAATTTTTCTTGAGTATTTATATGCCTTTCCAATTCTTCAACTGTCATATTTTCCTCCTACTATAGCATTTCTGCGAACTTAGCTGAATGGGCATGACAAATTGCAATAGCCATGCTATCTGTTATATCATCTAGTTTTGGTAATTTATCTACCTTTAGTATTGTTTTTACCATTCTTTGTACTTGCATTTTGTCTGCTCTACCATACCCAACAACTGCTTGTTTTACCTGTAATGGAGTATATTCAAAAGTAGGAATACTTTTTTTTCTTCCTACTACTAACACTACTCCTCTTGCTTGTGCAACATTTATTGCTGTTTTAACATTATTATTAAAAAATAATTCTTCAACAGACATAGCGTCTGGTTTATATGTATCTATTAACATTGATAAATCATCATATATTTTTTCTAATCTTAATGGGAAAGAAACTCCAGCTTTGGTTGTTACTGCTCCCGAATCTATTAATTTAAATTTATTTCCTATATAATCTATTACACTATATCCTGTTATAGCAAACCCAGGATCAATTCCTAAAATTCTCACTTTTTTCACCTATTTATTTATAATTATTCTTAAAACTTCTGCAACACTCCATGCCTGTGCTACTGCCCCTTTTGGTAAATATGGCGTTTTTGAATCATACAATTCTGAAATACTTCCAATAGCACCTTCTTGATACAAAGCTTTCTTAAATGTTTTTTCTATGTTCTCTATAAATTTATTGTATTTTTCTTCTAATTCTTTTTTCTTTGATTTTGATTTTTCAGCTCCTAATATTTTTTTAAATGCATCATAATATATTCCTAACAACCATGGCCAAGTTATACCTTGATGATAACTCATATCTCTTTTGAATGAATCGCCTTCATATATTTCTACATAATTCTTTTCGCCTTTTGCTAAAGTTTTTAATCCATTTTTCTTTAACAATTTTTTTGTAACAGTTTCAAATACTGCTTTAGCAATCTTAGTATTAGGTTCTATTACTGGATATGTTAAAGATAAAGCAAATAATTGGTTTGGTCTTATTTTTGAATCTCCTATTACATCATATAATGTTTCTTTTTCTTTACAATAAAATTCTTTTTTAAATGCCTTTTTACATTTTTCAGCTAATTGACCATAGTATTTTGACAGTTCTTCACTTTCAAATTTACTACATAGTTTTTCTAATATTTTTAATGCATTATACCACATACTATTTATTTCTACTGCTTTTCCGTTTCTTGGTGTAACTGCAAAATCGCCATATTTTGCATCCATCCATGTGTTTTGAGTTTTTTCTGTACCTGAAACAAGTAAATAATCTTTATCTAAATAAATATTGTTGTCATCTATATCTATTCCATCTTTATATGATTCAATTATAAGTTTTAATGTATTATAAAAGTTTTTTTCTACAAATTCATAATCACCTGTATACCTTATATATTTTTCTATTTGTTCAAATAATAATAATGAACTATCCACACTATTATATAATGGTCTATTATCAAATCCTGAATATCCATTTGGAACTAGTCCATATTTTATATCTCTCTTAAATGTTAATAACACTTCTTTAGCAATTTCAAATCTTTTAGTTACTAATAATAATCCTTCAAAAGAAATTAAAGTATCTCTTCCCCAATCTAAAAACCATGGATAACCTGCAATTACTGTATGAAGTCCAAAACTTGGTCTATATACTATGAAGTTATCTGTTGCTAATACAAGATCTTTTATAAGCTCATTATCTTTTGGAAGTTCAGATTTTTTCACTATATTGTTTAGTCTATCTATTTCTTTTTTTATCACTTTGTTTGCATCTATTTCTTCTATATTAGCTTCTAATGAACATACGAATGTAATATCTTTTTCTTCATTTGGCATAATTTCAACTTCATATCTGCCTGTAACAGCATGATTTTCTTCTGGGAAGAATCCTCTTTTTTCTTCCTCTATATAAAACATATCTTTAAAACTGTCATTTATGTGTTCTATATATGTTCCTTCTGATAAATTCATATATATTGGTGTATTTGAATTTTTGTCTACTATAACTTTTACTTTTTGTTTTTCTATTTCTTGTTTAACATCAAATTCATGATTTGTATTCATACAATGAAAATCTCTAAAATTAACAATTGGTGCTAATATTAATTTGCTTTTTTTATCTGTATTTTTTATTTTGTATAACACACAAACTGTATTTCTTCCATATTCCATACATATTGATTTTGTTATCTTTACCCCTTGCACATCATATGTAAATACAGGAATGTATTCTTTTTCAAAAGATTCTAAATACTTATATCCATCAGATATATAATTTTTGCACATATTAGTATATAAATTATATTTTTGATTGTTTATCTCTATGCTTTCATCTAATTTTGATAATATTAAATATCTTCTAGCTGGTGGTGTAAGTGGTGCTACTAACAATCCATGATATTTTCTTGTGTTAGCACCTACTATTGTGGAGAATGAAAATCCTCCTATTCCATTTGTAATAATCCATTCCTTTTGAATACCTTCTTCTAAAGAAAGTTTATTTTTTGTAAATTTCATATGATTCTCCTTTGTTTTTATTATTTTTATCTTCTTAATTTGTTTACAATATCTATTAACTCTTGTTGCTGTTTAAACATATCTTCTTTTTTCTTTGTATCTCTTTCTTTTCGCATATTAGTACTTCTATTGGCCATTTCTTTTTTTCTATTTATTGTTTCTGCACTCTTTTCTGCTTCAAGATTTGTATTTTGTTCTATAATGTTATTTTGTTCTTTTATTTTTTTCAACTTCTGTACTTGTGATTCATTTTTTTGTTTATTTACTTTTTCTCTCATTTTTTCAACATAGTAATTATCTTCTTGAACCTTTCCTTGGTTTGCTTTTCTTCGATTTTCAATTGTCTTTTTATCACTAGTTTTTATAGAATCAATTCTATCTTTATATTTTGCATTAAATTTACTATTTCTTTTGCCTTCTTTATTTTTAATGTTTTTTTCTTTATTTTTCTTTGGTTTTCTTTTTTTGTATTTCTTTTCTGTTTTTAATTTATTGCTTATCATTAAGTATTCTGGGTCATTTTTCCTGTCTTTATATTTTAAATCATCACAAACAATTTCTATTATTGTTCTTGCTATTTTATCACTATCATGCCTAATTTTTTCATCTTCTATACAAGATAAATCTCTAGCTATTAATTTTATTCCTGTTTTCTTTACTTTTTCTTTATCATATTCTACTAATTCTGAACCTTCTTTATTGTATTTCTTTACATATTCAGGAACTACTTCTCCTGTGTCACATATACAATAATCCATTATTTCTCTTCCCGCATGTGCTATTATTGTATCTATATGCTCTGATAAACTATAATTATCTGTTTGTCCAGGTTGAGTCATTATATTGCTAATATATAATTTTAATGCCTTACTTTCTTTTATAGTCTTTGACACACCATTAACTAATAAACTTGGTATAACATTAGTATATAAACTGCCTGGTCCTATTATTATACAATCAGCCTCTTGAATTGCTTCTAGAACTCCTGGTGCTACTCTTGCATTTGATGGACTAATATACACTCTATTAATTTTAGTTATTTTTTCATATACAACTTCTGGTATTTTACTTTTTTCTTCTACAATGATTCCATTTCTTAATTCTGCACAAATTTTTATTTCATCTAAAGTAACTGGTAAGATTTTTCCAACTATGTCTAATACTTCATTTGTCTTTAACACGGCTTCTTGAGTATCTTTATACAACTCCTGCATGGCTGATAAATATATGTTTCCAAAAGATAAATTATTTAGCCTTCTATTATAAAAATTATGTTTTATTAATTTTTTCATACTTTCTTCGTTTTTGGCAAGAGCTACAATACCATCCTCTATATCATCTAATGGTTTTGCATTAAGTTCCATCCTTGATATACTTGGCATTTCGCCATAATCAGATACAGCAATTATACCTGTAACATTATTTGTATATTTTTTTATTCCTTTTAGTACAGCATTTAAGCCAGAACCTCCACCTATTACTACTATTTTAGGTCCTTTTTCATATATTGTTTTATTAAAAATCAGTGATTTTACATTCACATTTTTATTATCATCATTAATTCTAGAATCACTTGACTCTACTATTAATTCAAGCATTCTTTTATTACTTCCTATTATCGATAAAATTATACATACAAAACCAACAACAAAACTTACAACTGTTTTTATTATGTCTTCTAAAGATAATTCCTTCATAATAAGTATTTGAGCTATTCCGTATGAAACTAGAAATATTCCTATAAGTATTAATAACATCCATCTTTTCATTTTTGATTTTGGCTTAAACCATTCTAAAAAACCTCTCATTGTATATGTATCATCCTTTCAAATTCCATTTGCAATATTTTAAAGTTCTCCAATAACTTCTATTTCTAATTCTATTTCTTTTCCAAATTTCTCTTTTATCGTTTGTTTTACATATTCTACAAGTGATATAACATCTTTCGCTGTAGCATTTCCTTTATTTACTACAAAACCTGCATGTTTACTTGATATTTCCGCATCACCTATTCTATAACCTTTTAATCCAGATTTATCTATTAATTCTGCTGTTATAAAATCTTTTCCTCTTTTAAAAGTGCTTCCCGCATTTGGAAATTCTAGTGGTTGTTTTTCTCTTCTTTTTTCACTATATTCTTTCATCATATTTCTCATTTTTTCTTCATTTCCGTTTTCTAGTTTCAAAGTTGTCTCTAATATAATAGCATCTTCTTTTGAAAAAATACTATTTCTATATGTAAAATTATGTTCTGCATTTGTAATTGTACATATGTCTCCGTTTTTTTTCATATATGTTGTACTAAGAACTACATCTTTTAACTCTGACCCATATGCACCTGCATTCATTCTAATACCTCCTCCTATAGTTCCTGGAATACCAGAGGCAAATTCTAATCCAGATAATTTATGCTTTAGTGCTATTTGTGAAAGTTTTGCAAGAGGAACACCAGATTCTGCTTTTATCTCTTGTATTTTATCATTTACTTCTAACTCTTGTAAATTAGTTTTTAGTACTATTCCTCTTATTCCCAAATCTGTAACTAATATATTGCTACCATTTCCTAGAACAAATAATGGTATTTTATATTCATCTGCAATTTTTAATACAAAACTTATTTCATCTACTTTTTTAGCATTTACAAATAAATCTGCTGGCCCCCCAATTTTTAAAGTAGTATGTTTTTTCATTGGTTCATTTATTAATATTTGTTCTTTATCTATTTTTTCTAGTAATTTTGCATAAATATGTTCTAAATTCAAAATATGTGTCCTCCTTGTTTTATTTAACCCTTTTATTCTATAGATATTGATTTTAAATATAGTGGTGAACCATCTGATGTACTTTTAAGTGTTGCATTAAAAACTTCACCTGTTGCATAATTTACAATATATATATCATCTGTTGTTGATTTTATTCCTATTTTTTTTAAGCTATCTGCATCTAATTTTCTATATTCCGCATTTGCAATATTAGTTGTATCTGGCAATTCTGTGACACCTGTAAGATTTTTCACTTCATCTGCACTTATTATTTCTCCTTGTAGTTCATCAGCATTTTTTGTTGTCTTATATTTTGTATATTGTTCTAATACGGCATGCTGAACCATTTCTAGCTCAGCTTTTGCTTTACTATCTTTTGACTCCGTTATTTCATCTTTTGCCGTATATGCAGTAACAGATGCTAATATAATTATAACTATAATTGATATTGCTAATGCTGTTAATGTTATCCCATTTTCTATTGATAGTTTCTTCATACAATCCTCCATTTATTAAATTGTATTATTTAAGAAGTTCTATTGCTTTTTGTAATTGTGTATCCTTTGATTCTTCTATCTCTAAAGTGTTTTCTAATTCTGCTGGTAATTTTACTTCTTCATCTGGCTCAATACCTATTTTATTTATTTTATTTTCCTTTGGAGTATAATATTCTTCTGTAGTAATTTTTAATCCACTACCATCTGTTAAAGTAATTAATTCTTGTATTACTCCCTTTCCATATGTTTTAGTTCCTACTAATTTAGCTTTTCCATTATCCTTTAATGCTCCTGCTAATATTTCACTAGCACTTGCTGAGTTTCCATTTACTAAAACCACTATTGGCACATCTATTATTTTTTCATTTTTTGATTTTGTGTATTCTTTATTATTATTTTTATCAACAGTAATTAATAAAGTTTCATCTTTATCTGACATTGTTTCTGCTATAGATATAGCTTCATCTACTATTCCTCCACCATTGTTTCTTAAGTCTACAATTAAGGCTTTCACATTTTGTTTCTTTAATTCTTCATATTTTTGTTTAAATTCTTCACCGCAACCTTCATCAAAAGTATTTAATTTTAGATATCCAATATTTCCATCAAGTACTTTATTTTCAACATGATTTATTTTTATTTTTTCTCTTTGAATCTCAAAGTTTAATGTTTTTCCATCTCTTATTATTTCTAATTTTACCTTACTTCCAACCTCACCTTTAATTCTATTGGCAACAACATTTAAATCATCTGCTTTGTATTCAACATCATTTACTTTTGAAATTATATCACCTGGTAATATTCCAGCTTTATATGCTGGAGTATCTTTTATTGGAGATATTACAACTATAGCATCTTTATCTGTATCTTTTGTCATGTATATACCTATCCCCACAAAATTTCCCATTGCATCTTGAGTAAATTCTTCCATTTCTTCTTTATTCATATATTCTGTATATGGATCTTGTAATCCTGCTATATACCCTTTTATTGCACCTTCTGTTAATTTATCTTCATTAACTTCGCCTAAAAATTTAGTATCTATTATTTTCCTAAAACTTTCTAATCTAGTTGATAAATCTGAATTTTTAGATGTTACAAATACATATTTTTTTCCTATTGATGTTCCATCTGAAGTTTTATATATTGCTATAGTTGTCAATAGTGATGATACTATAGCAACCAATACTATAAGCATTATAATTTTATAAATTTTTTGTCTTTTTTCTGAACCCATTTTGTTCCTCCTAAATATTTTTTCTTCTATATTATACTACAATTTTTACTTAATAGTATATATTTTTTTAATTTATTTAATAAAAAAGGAAAACATTTTTTTCGTATATTTTATAAACAAGCTAAAGTTTTTTTTACTTTTTTTTAATCCTTCAAAATAATTAAGGTTAGATTCTTAATTTTAAATCTAACCTAATTGTATTTTATAAATAACTAGCTGGATTGACGCATTTTCCATTTACCCATATTTCGAAATGCAAATGATATCCTGTAGAATTTCCTGTTGTTCCTACATTCATTATTACTTGTCCTTGTGAAACCGATTGTCCCTCAGATACTTTTCTAGAATTAGGCATACCATGAGCATACAGTGTCATAGTTCCATCATGATGATTTATCATTATATATTCACCATAACTTCTATATTCGCCATTTGCTTTTTTTAATGCTTTTGAAGTAACAACTGTTCCTGCTTTAGCGGCATATACTGGTTTCCCTGCTATACCTCCTCCACTAAAGTCTGCTCCTGTATGTCCTTTATATGCTCCAAATCCTGTAGTTATGCTATATCCTGATACTGGTCTTATAAAACCTTTTGCACCTGGAGTTCCTGGATTACTTGTATTTCCAGAATTTCCAGAACCACCTGAATTTGAATTGTTATTATTTTTTTTACTATTATTTTTTGCTTCTTCTGCTGCTTTAGCAGCTTCTCTTTTAGCTATTGCTCTAATTTGGTTTTCTATATCCCTTTTATCCTGTTCAAATTGATCAATATCGCTTTGTATAGATTTTTCCTCATCTGTTAATTTGCTAACATACGTGTTCTTCGTTGCCTTAGAATCTTTTAAAGCTGTACTTGTTTTTTGTTTATCTGTTTTTGTTGTTTCTATTTCTTTTTTGTTTTTTTCAAGTTCTTGTTTTATATTTTCTATCTCATTCTTTTTAGTTTCTATTCCATTTAACAAATCTGTATCATAAGTAGCAAGTTCAGATACAAGATAATATTTAGAAATTAAATCTGTTATACTTGTAGAACTTAACAATACGTCTAAATATGTAACATCTCCTGATTCATATATAGTGACTAATCTCGTATCTAATAAATCTTTTTGTTTTTTATATTCTTCTTCAGATTGTTGCAAATTTGTTTCTTCTTTTTTTATATTTGATTGTATGTCATCAAGTTTGTCATCTAATTCATTAATTTGGTCTTGATAGTCACTTATTTGACTATCAATTTTTTCTATTTCTTTTAATGCTTGTGTTTTCTCAGTAGTTACTTTTGCTTTATCGCTTTCAGCTTCCTTAATTTGTTGGTCAATTTCTTTTTTATCATCCTGTAATTCTGACTTAGTTGTTGCAAGTGTAATACAACAGTTGCTAGATATTATAATTCCTGCTAAAGCAGTTATGCAAATTTTTCTTAATGTATGTTTTTTATTCATTATTTTCTTCCTCCGTTTTTATAGATGTTGTAATATATTCCATTGGGCTTACGCATGCTCCTCCGACTCTTACTTCAAAGTGTGCATGTGCTCCTGTTGAATACCCAGTAGAACCTACTTTTAATATTGCATCACCTTTTTTTACAGTTTGTCCTTCTGTCACTAATATTTCTGATCCATGTGCATAAAGAGTAGAAATTCCTCCTCCATGGTCTATTACAACCATTTTTCCATATGCTCCATTATATCCAGCTTTTACGACAATTCCATCATTAGCTGCTATGAAATCTGCTCCCATTGGAGCTCCTATGTCAACTCCTGTATGTAATTTATATACACCAGTTATAGGATGTGTTCTCATCCCATACTGCGATGTAATCTTAGTGTATCCTGGAACTGGCCATGCCATTATTCCACCTATATATTGAGTATTTGAGTTTGAAAGTAATAAAGTTTTTATTTCGTTTTCTACTTCCTTAAATTGAGTTTCATATAAATCAATTTGTTCTTGAATATTTCTTTCTCTATCAGTCAGTTTGCTCATATAGTTATCTTTAACTGCTCTAGTATTTTTTAAAACTATAGCTGTTCTTTCTTGATTTGCTTTAGCTGTTTTTAAATTTATTTTTTTACTGTCTAAATCTGTTTTAGTTTTTTGAATTTCATTTTTATCACTTTCTAGTTCTTCTAAAAGATCTGAATCACATTTCGTTATTTCTGTAATTAAATAGTAATTCGAAATAAATTCCGTTAAACTTTTAGAGTTAAGAAGTACATCTAAGTATTTTGTCTCCCCTGCTTCATATATAGCAATAAGTCGTTTTTCTAGTAAGTCTTTTTGTTTATTATAAGCTTCTTCTGCTGTTTTTAAGTTAACTTCTGTTTCTTCAATATTAACCTGCAATTCAGAAATTTTATTATCCAAATTTGCAACTTCGTCTTCACTTTTACTTATTGTTTCATTTAATACTTGTATCTGTTGTAGCATTTGTGACAATTCTGATTGAACTTCTCCAAGCTCATTATTAGCTCCATCTAATTGAGATTGAACTTCATTTCGCCTGTCTTGCAATTCATTTATATTTTCTGCTAATACATTAAATGAAATATTTAAAATCACAACTGCTATAACAATTAATATAGCTAGTTTTTTTTTCATTTAACATTTTCTCCTTTATACTTTTAAATATTTTCTCATAGAAATAGAACTTCCTATTATACCTATTCCTATACCTAATACCATGTAAACAATTATTATTAATGAGAACATATCAGAGAAACTTACTAAACTAAAGTTCATCTTGCTTACTATATCTGATTTAATTACATTTTCTGAAATAGCATTATAAGATAATCCAACTATCAATATAGAAATAAATCCTGACACAATTCCTATAATGATACCTTCAACTATAAATGGCCATCTTATAAAGCTGTTTGTAGCTCCTACATATTTCATAATTGATATTTCTTTTCTTCTGGCATGTACTGTTAATTTTATTGTATTAGATATAATAAATACTGATATTACAATAAGCATAATCAGCAATACTGCTGTTGCTATTCTTATCTTTTGCCCTATTTTTATCAAAGTTGATATTGTTTCATCACTACTAGTTATTCTTTTTACATTTTCTATATTTTGTATTTGTTCTTTAACTTCTTTTGTTAAATTTAAATCTGTAAGCGTAACTACATATGATTCTGGAAAAATATTTTTTTCATCATATCCAGAAAGTAAATCTTTTCTTTCTTCAAACTTTTCTTTCATTTGTTGTAGTGCTTCTTCTTTTGAAACATATTCTACAGTATTAATCCCACTTATTTTCTTTAAATTTTCTCCAACTTCTTTAACTTGATCTTCTGTTGCTTCATTTTTTATAAAAACTTGTATCCCTTGTGATTTTTCTATTGTTGTCATTATATGATTTATGTTCTCTCCTAGTGTAAAAAACACACCAAAAATAAGCATAGCTGCACACATAATCATTAAAGATGCTACTGTTGATTTTTTTTGTTTAAATACATTTCTAATTCCTTCACCTATTAAATAACTAATTACATTATACCTCAAAGTCATAACCACCCTTTTTATCATCTCTTACTATATTGCCTTTACTTATATGAATAACTCTTTTTTTCATTTTGTCTACTATATCTTTTGCATGAGTTGCAACCACAACTGTAGTTCCTCTCAAGTTAATATCATTTAATAGCATCATAATATCCCAAGCTGTATCTGGATCCAAGTTTCCAGTAGGTTCGTCTGCAATTAACATAGATGGATTATTTACCAAAGCTCTTGCTAGAGCCACCCTTTGTTGCTCTCCTCCTGATAATTCATTTGGATACATTTTTGCTTTTCCACTTAATCCTACTAATGATAATACCATTGGTACTTGTCTTCTGATGTGTCTTGGAGTTGCTTTTACAATATACATTGCAAATGCAACATTTTCATATACTGTTTTGTCAGGTAGTAATCTAAAGTCTTGAAAAACTACCCCCATACTTCTACGTAAATATGGAACTCTACTTTGTTTTAAAAAAGTAGTATCCTTTCCATTAATAATTATATTTCCTGATGTTGGTTCCTCTTCCTTAAGAATTAGTTTTATCAATGTAGATTTACCAGAACCTGAAGAACCTACTAAGAAAGCAAATTCCCCTTTATCTATTACAAAATTAGCATTATGTACAGCTTCTGTACCTGTGTCATATCTTTTAGTCACATTTCTAAATTCTATCATTTTTATTCTCCTCTAAAAAAACTGTATTTTCATCATATACGTTCTATTTAATGATAACAATAAACCTAACTTTATGCAATACTTTTAGCGAAAAAAAACGATATAAAATAGCACTTTTCTTCCATTTTATATCGTTTTTCTTTCATTTTCTCTATTTTGGAGAATTCACAGAAAATTCACATTTCATCAATTTATAAATTTCTCTTAATTTCGTTGATAATATCTTCTGCTGTTAATTCGAAAAATTTCATCAACTCTGTTGCTTTTCCAGATTTTCCAAAACAATCTTTCACTCCCATTTTAGTAACTTTAGTTGGATATTCTTCACATAAAACTTCACACACAGCAGAACCTAATCCACCTATTATACTATGATCTTCTATTGTTATTATTCTCTTAGTCTCTTTTGCTGATTTTATAATAATGTCTTTATCTATTGGTTTTATTGTATGCATATCTATAACCCTAATATGAATATTGCTTTTTTCCAATTCTTCTTGTGCTTTTATAGCCTCTGCTACAACAATTCCTGTTGCTATTACTGTAGCATCTGTTCCCTCTCCAATTTGTATTCCTTTACCAATTTCAAATTTTTCTGTGCTTTCATATATTTCTGGGCTAGCTAACCTACATAAACGCACATATGTTGGATTATTTATTTTTGATATTTCTTCTATTAACCATCTAGTTTGTCTATCATCAGATGGACTAAAAACCATCATATTGGGCAAACTTCGCATTAGACTAATATCTTCTAACATTTGATGTGTTGCCCCATCTTCACCTACAGTTATTCCAGCATGGGTAGCACATATTTTTACATTTAGCTTTGGGTAACATATACTATTTCTTATTTGATCATAAGCCCTACCAGCCGCAAAAACTGCAAAAGTACTTGCAAAAGGAATTTTTCCATAAGATGCTAATCCTGCTGATGTTCCTAATAAATCTTGTTCTGCAATTCCAATGTCAAAAAATCTTTGTGGAAATTTTTTTGCAAAAAGGTTAGTTTTTGTAGCTGTTGATAAATCTGCATCCAACACAACTACATTTTCGTTTTCTTCTCCTAATTTAGTAAGTGCTTCTCCATAACTTTGGCGAGTAGCTACCATTTTTTCTAAATTCATTATTCTTCCCCTCCTTTTTTCAATTCTTCTATTGCCTTATTATACTCTTCATCATTTGGTGCTTTTCCATGCCATCCTACTTGATTTTCCATAAATGAAACACCTTTTCCCTTTATAGTTTTTGCTATAATTACTGTTGGTCTTCCTTTTACCTGTTTTGCTTTGTTAAAACTATCTATTAACCTTTCTATATCATGACCATCTGTTTTTATTACATTGAAGCCAAAACTTTCAAATTTTTTGTCTATCGGATATGATGGCATAACTTCTTCTATCGTTCCATCTATTTGTAAATTATTATTATCTACTATTACACATAAATTATCTAGTTTATATTTACTAGCAGTCATTGCAGCTTCCCATATTTGACCTTCTTCTATTTCGCCATCCCCTACTAAACAATATACTCTAATTCCAGCTTTATCTAATTTTGAAGCAATAGCCATTCCATTAGCTACTGATAACCCTTGTCCTAATGAACCTGATGTCATATCTACACCTTTTACTTTGTTCATATCTGGATGTCCTTGAAGATTACTATTTATATTTCTAAATGTTTTTAATTCTTCTTTTTCAAAATATCCTCTATTTGCTAGAGTACTATATAATGCAGCAGATGCATGCCCTTTTGATAATACAAACCTGTCTCTTTCTTTCGCTTTTGGTTGCTCTGGATTAATATTCATTTGATTAAAATACAATACTGTTAAAATATCAACACAAGATAAAGCTCCTCCGGGATGTCCAGATTTAGCAGTATGTATTTGTTCTATAATGTCTATTCTAATATTATTTGCTATTTTTTTTAGTTCATCAATATTATTAAAATTCACAAAAATCACTCTCCTTAATTTTAATATACAACATTTTGATTTAAAACCCTACTAGGTTAAAAAATATAGCCAGCTATTATAATGCTGACTATACTTTTATTATAATCTCAAATCTAAATCGAAATAAAATTCTACACCGTTTTCTCTATTTATTACTCCATAATCATTTCCATAATTATTCATAATTGCTTTTACTATTGATAATCCTATACCTGTTCCACCATCTTCTCTATTTCTTGATGCATCAACTTTATAAAATCTTTTCCATATTCTATTTAGATTTTCTTCATCAATGTTATTTCCTGTATTATATACGCTTATTCTAACTTTATTTTTTTCTATATTAGCTTTGGTTTGTATTATTATTGATTTTTCTCCATTTATTTCTTCTGCATGTTTTACTGCATTCGTAAAGTAATTTGTCACAACTTGCTCAATATAAAATTCATCTGCATATACGTAAATTGGCTCTTTGCTTTGAATTTCTACTTTTATTTTTTTCTCATCAGCCATCACTTGCGACCTTCTAACTACTTCTTTAATTAATTCTACAATGTCAAATTTTTCATTATTGAATTCTCTTTTTCCGTATTCGAGTTTCATTAATTCCAATAATTGTTTTACTAATTTGTCCATTTTATTTGATTCATCTAGAATAACTTCTGCATAAAATTTTCTGCTCTCTTCATCATTATTAACATTTTCTAATAATCCTTCACTATATCCTTGTATTAATGCTATTGGTGTTTTTAATTCGTGAGAAACATCTGATATAAATTGTTTTCTCATTTCATCAATTTTTGATTTTTCTTCTATATCTTTTTCAAGTTCTATATTTGTAATTTTTAATTGCCTTATAGTTCGCTCCAGTTTATCTGACATTATATTTATGCTCTTTCCAAGATTATTTATTTCATCATCAGCATCTTTTATTCTATACTTATGACTAAAGTCCAGCCTAGACATTTTTTGAGCTATGTTATTTAGCTCAAGAATTGGCTCTGTGAATTTTTTTGATATAAACATCACTACAATAGCTCCCATAAGAATTGCAAATCCACCTATTAAATATAAGAAATTATTTGATATCTTTACACTTTCTTTTATTGATGTAATTGGTGTTCGTATATATAAGTAATAACCATTGTCTAGCATTGCCGACATTAATATGAAATTTAGTCCATTTTTTCTATCAGATGATTTTTTTATTATCATTTTGTCGCTTGTGTATATTACATCCGTTGATTTTCCAAGCTTATTTTCAAGTGATTGGTCTCTGTCTTTCAGTGATGATATAAAATCTCTATTCGAAGAATAAATACTTATGTTATTATCAGTTTTTATTAGTATATCAAAATTGTTTTTTATAGAAACTTTTTCTAATTGTAATTCCATGTTTTCCTCATTATTTAAAGAAGTATTGTAGTATGCATTTATTTCATCATATGTATCGATTAGTGTTTTTTCTTTTGAGTATATATAAAAACTTTCTAATACAACATTGTTTAATAAAATAAGGAAAACTATTATTATAACAACCATTATACTTAGTGTGAAAAATAATTTCATTCTAACAGATTTTAAACTACATTTTATCTTTTTCATTTTTATCTTTTTACAATATTCCTCCTATAATAATTTATTTTACTTCAAATTTATATCCCACGCCTCGCATTGTTTTTATGTATTTTCCTTTTTTTCCTAATTTATGTCTAATTTTCTTTATATGACTATCTATTGTTCTAGAATCACCATAATAATCATAATTCCATACGTTATTTAGAATTTTATCTCTAGACAATGCTATGTTTTCATTGTCTACTAAATATTTTAGTAATTCGTATTCTCTTAAGCTTAACTCAATAAGTTTATCATCTATCTTCACAGTTCTTCCTTCTGGGTCAATAATAATTCCACCGTAATCTTTTACTTCGTTTTTATCTCCTTCTACTCTTTTTAATATTGCTTCTACTCTTGCTACTAATATTTTAGGACTAAATGGTTTGGAAATATATTCATCAACACCTAGTTCAAAACCAAATAATTCGTCTTGTTCTTCTCCTCTTGCTGTAAGCATTACTATTGGTACTTTTGATGTTTGTCTTATTTGTCTTACAACTGACCATCCATCTAATTTAGGCATCATTACATCTAATAATATTAATTTTATTTCATTTTGTTTTTGTTCAAATACTTCTAGTGCTTCTTCTCCATCTGCAGCTTCTAAAATTTTATATCCACTATGAAGTAAAAAATCTTTTATTAATTTTCTCATTCTTGATTCATCATCTACAACTAATATTGATATATCATTCATTTTTTCTCATTCCCTCCTAGATATTTATTTTTTTATTATACCTACAATTTATGTCTATTTTGTGAATTTGAATTAAAGTGTTTAATGATTTTGTTATTTCAATTTGAGCACAACAAAAACACATAGCAATTTTTCAAATAAGAGCGAACTAGGTTCGCTCTTATTTGTTTTTTATTTTTATTTTACTCTATACACTAATTCACAATTTATTTTTTCACCATTTCTATATATATTCATATCATATGTTTTTCCATCTTTTTCATATGTTTTACTATATAATCTATTATCTAAATATATGCTTTCTGATAATGGTATTTCAACTTTTTGGATTGATTCTCCATACAATATTTCGCTTTTGGCTTTATCATCTGGCTTTAAGTTTATATAACTTTTACACATTTCTTCAAAATCTCTTAATATTTCTTCTATTTGCATATTTGTATCTTCATATTTGTCTAGCTTATATTCTGTTTGATATATGTTTAGCTTTTCTTGTTCTCCTCTTATATATATCATTTTCCCTTTTATTTCTTCAAATTTTACATTTGCTTTTAATTCATAATTTTCATTACCTACTATATATTTTGTTGCAACTTGCACATTTTGTTTTTTTTCTGTTTTATACTGACTTTTTTCTATATCATCTATTTCCATCACTTGATTTATTTCCAATGTTTCTACTTTTTCTGTTGTTCCTACCTCTTCTTTTTTCTCCCCACTTTTGCTAAATATTATCACTAACGAAACTACAACAATTACTATAACTGCTAATATTACCCAAATTCTTTTACTACCATTATACATTTGGCTACACCTCTTTCTTTTATTTTAGCTTACTAACTCTATATTTTCATCTGTAATATTTGTGAACTTTTCCTTTAACCATGTTGCTGTATCACTGTTTGTTTTTATTTTTATATTACTTGATACTGAAGAAAACATGTTTGTCCAACTAGTTACTTTAGTTGTATTAAAATTACTAATATTTATATTTTCTAAATTCCAACAACTATCAAACATTCCTGACATATTAGTTACATTGCTTGTATCCATGCTACTTAAATCTATGTTCTTTATGTTGTAGCTATATTTAAACATTTTTGCCATGTTAGTTACATTTTTCGTATCAATATTTCCTAATTTCACATCTGTTAGATTAGAACAATATGAAAGAATCTCATCCATTCTTGTTACTTTTCCAGTATCTAACTCACTTAAATCTATACTTTTTAAACTAGTACAACTATTAAACATGCTTCCCATACTTTTAACATTTTTTGTATTCATATTACTCAAGTCTATTTTTTCTAAACTACCACAAAAAGCAAACATATCATGCATATCTACTACATTTCCTGTATCTAATTTATTTATATCTACATTTTTAATTTTTTTACAACCATAAAACATACTAGACATTCCTGTAACATTACTCGTATCAATATTACCCAAATTTATACTTTCTAAATTTTCGCAGTAATAAAACATAATATTCATGCTTGTTACATTGCTTGTATTAAATGTGCTTATGTCTATATTAGTAATTTTTTTACAATATGAAAACATATTATTCATGCTTGTTACATTGCTTGTATTAAATGTGCTTACATCTAATCTTGCTAGGTTTGCACACCACGAGAACATACTATTCATATTGATTACATTATTTGTTTCAAAACTATTTATATTTAAATTATTTAAATTCTTACAGAAATAGAACATACTATCCATATTAGTTACATTACTTGTATTAAAATTATTCAAATTTAGATTTTCAACTTTTTCACATTCCCTAAACATATAACTCATATTCGTAACTAAATCAGTTTCTAAATTCTCTAGTCCGTAAAATACTGTTGTATCATCTCCGTTATATCCTATGTAACTAAACAAATAGCTTGAATTGCTGTTTGCTACTACTCCACCTTCTCCTGCTATTGTCACTTCATAATATCCATCACTGTCTTTATCTTCATACCATGCTAAATATTTTCCACTCTTATTTTCTGACACATCCCAGCAATTTTCATCAGATACTGCGTGTCCTTCTATCGAATTTCCTATTGTTACACTTTCTACTTTATTTCTTTTTATTGTTCCACCTAAAAATGCTGATGATGAACTTGTTTCACCTGAGCTTCTTACTATTGTTGTATGGTCTTTTATTGCATATGGTCCATATTTTTTCTCTACTTCTTTTTCTCCTATTATTGCTTTTAACCATAAATAATAGTTTCCTTCTTCTGTATCATTACTTGCTATTTTCGCTGTTTTATTTTTAGCATTTCCTGTTAACTGTGCTTTTATATATTTATTGTCTTCTGGTTTTGTGTTTTCGTTATTGCTCCATGCATACACTAATGTTATATCATCATTTTCCATGCTTATTGCTGTTTTTACTGTTACATTTACTTTTTGTACTAATTCTGGTGTTGTATTTTCTGTTGGGTCTGCTTCTATTGTTGTTTTTCCTACTACTTCCTCTTCTTTTCCTAGATATTCTACTTTTCCATTCTCATCTATCTCGTATGTATATCCTTGTATTATTACTATTATTGGAAATTCATTTCCTATAATCTTTGCTTCTGGATAGTCTTCCATTATATTATTTTTTAGTTTTTGTACATCTAAAGTTGCATCATCATCATAACTTCTTGCTACTTCCATTTGCAAACTTTCTCTTATTCCTTCTCGTGTTGATATTCTTCCTGCTAGCTTTGATTTTTCAATTATTCCATTTTCTCCTATTACTAAATTTAATGATATTCCTGCTAGAATTAGTAATATTATTACTGTTATTATCAATGCTATCAACGTTATTCCTTTTGCATTCTTTAATTTTTTCATTTGTTTTCCCCTTTTCTATTTTTTGTAACATAAATTAATTTTATATACATGTAAGAATATTATTCCCATATACAATATTAATTTTGTCTTTGTTTATTATTTATGCTTTGATTTTATATTAACGTTTTTTCTTAGTCAATATTTTTATTAATTTTAATGTAGTCAATATAACTACGCATAAAAAAACGACTCAATAATGAGTCGTTTTTTACTTTTTATTATTCTTTT
This sequence comes from uncultured Clostridia bacterium, assembly GCA_934167175.1. GTDB lineage: Bacteria > Bacillota > Clostridia > TANB77 > CAG-508 > CAKPKF01. Next base: position 52,271 of record CAKPKF010000010.1, read on the forward strand.
ACATCTTCTACTTTTTCTTCTTTAACTGTATCTACAACTTCTTGTTTTACTGTTTCTACAGTTTCTACTGCTGGTGCTTCTTCTGGAGCTGAAGCTACTTCTTCAACTTTTGCTTCTACTGGTTCTTCAACCTTTTCTTCTTTTAAAGTAATTTCTTTAGTCTCAATTCTTGCACCTATTTTTTCTTTAGTCTTAGCAGCTTTACCTACTCTATCTCTTAAGTAGTATAGTTTAGCACGTCTTGCTTTACCTACTCTTACTACCTCAACTTTTTCTACCATTGGTGAATGTACTAAAAATGTTTTTTCTACACCTACACCATAAGATAATCTTCTAACTGTAAATGTAGCATTTAATCCACCACCTTGTTTTTTGATTATAATTCCTTCAAATACTTGGATTCTTTCTCTATTTCCTTCTTTTACTCTAACATGAACTCTTACTGTGTTACCAACATTTAGTACTGGTATTTTATTTTTTAACTGTTCATGTTCTATAGATTTTATTATATCCATATCTTAAATTTTCCTCCTTCTTTAAAATTTAGGATTTTCCCTATTTTACAATTCAACATCCTTATTTTTTATATCTTCTAATATATTTTTATCCTCATTTGTTAATTCAAGTTTTTCTAATAATTTAGGTCTTTTTTTATATGTAGTTTTAATAGATTGCTCTTTTCTCCATTTTCTTATATTTTCATGATGTCCTGATAATAGTACTTCTGGAACTTTTTTTTCTAAAAACACCTCTGGTCTAGTGTATTGTGGATATTCTAATAAACCATTTGAAAATGATTCTTCTTCAGTTGATTCTTTATTTATAACACCATTTACATATCTTGAAACAGCATCTATAAGAACCATTGCTGGTAATTCTCCACCAGTTAACACATAGTCTCCTATCGATATTTCTTCATCTACAATTTCATCTAATACCCTTTGGTCAATCCCTTCGTAATGTCCACATAATAATATTAAATGTTCTTCGGAACTTAATTCTTGTACTTTTTTTTGATTTAAAACTTTTCCTTGTGGACTTAAATATATAACCTTTGCTTTATGGGTCACTATTGATTTATAAGCATCATATACTACATCTGGTTTCATAACCATTCCAGCTCCACCACCATATGGAGTATCATCTACTTTTTTATGTTTATCTTTTGAAAATTCTCTAATATCCACTAAATTTATAGATATTAAATCTTTTTTCACTGCTCTACCTATTATACTTTGGTTAATATACTCAAACATTTCTGGGAAAAGTGTCAGTACATCAAATTTCATATTTCCTCCAATTATATTAAACCTTCTATTAATTCTACAGTTATTTTTTGTGCATCTAGATTTATTTCTTTTATAACACTTTCTATTGCAGGTAGTAAAATCTGTTTTCCTAGTTCATCTTTAACAACATACACATCATTACTTCCTGTGCTAAATATATCCTGAACTTTTCCTAAAAGTTCTCCATCCACTGTTACTACTTCTAAGCCAATCAAATCAACTATATAATAAGTATCTTCTGGTAATTGTTCATTATCACTTCTATTTATTCTAATGTAACAATTTTTATACTTTTCAGCTTCGTTGATATCATCTATTCCCTTTAGTTTTAATAACACTGTATTTTTGCTATATTTAACTTCTTCTATTTCATACTTTGTTAAAGTGCCTTTTTTATTAATTTCAATTGTTTTTAATTTTTCAAATTTTCTCATATCATCTGTATAAGGAACTACTTTTAAAAAGCCCTTTATACCATACGTATTTACAATTTGTCCAATTTCAAAATATTCTTGCATTTATTTTCACCTAAATTATCCAATAAATTCTATTGTAACTCTTTTTTGTTCTTTTGAAGCAATAGCTTTTACAACTGTTCTTATTGATTTAGCAACTCTTCCTTGTTTTCCTATTATTTTTCCCATATCGTTTTCTGCAACTTTTACTTCGAAAACAACTGATTTTTCACCTTCTAGTTCATTTATTACTACTGCATCTTTGTTGTCTACTAAACTTTTTATGATTAATTCTAAAATATCTTTCATAATTTCCTCCTATTTTCGCTTTTCCATTGTATTGTTTTTCTATTTTGCTTTTTCTATTAAAGCTTTAACTGTATCTGTTGGTTTAGCACCATTCTTTATCCATTTTTCTACTTTTTCTTTGTCTATTTTTATTACTGATGGTTCTGTCATTGGATCATATGTTCCAACTTGCTCAATTATTTTTCCATCTCTTGGTGATCTTGAATCTGCTACTACTATGTGATAGAAAGGAGCTTTTTTCTTACCAACTCTTTTTAATCTTATTTTTACCATATTTTCACCCCCTCAAAAGTTTTTATATATATTAAAAAACTAAAATTACATTTTCATATCGTTTATATTTAAACTTTTCATTAAACTCTTCATGCCTTTTTCTGTTTTTAGTTTTTTCATCATTTTTTGTGTTACTTCGAATGACTCCATAAATTTATTTACTTGTGTCACTGTAACGCCTGCACCTTGTGCTATTCTTTTTCTTCTACTTGCATTTAATATTTTCGTATTTTTTCTTTCTTTTTTTGTCATAGATGAAATTATTGCTTCTATTTTTACAAATTCTTTATCATCTACTTTTAAGTCTTTAACTTTGTTCATGCCTGGAATCATTTTTAGTAATGATGAAAATGATCCCATTTTCTTTATTTTCTTTATTTGTTCTAGATAATCATCTAAATCGAATTGCTCTTTTTTTAATTTTTTTTCTAATGCAATAGCTTCTTCTTCATTGAATGTTTCTTCTGCTTTTTCTATTATTGAAAGCATATCTCCCATTCCTAATATTCTAGAAGCCATTCTATCTGGGTGAAATTCTTCTAATTCGTTTAATTTTTCTCCAACACCCACAAATTTTATAGGTTTACCTGTTACTTCTTTAACTGAAAGTGCTGCTCCACCACGAGTGTCTCCGTCTAACTTAGTTAATATTACTCCATCAATTCCTATTGAATCATTAAAACTTTGTGCAACATTTACTGCATCTTGACCTGTCATTGAGTCTACAACTAACAATATTTCATGTGGTTTTACATTTTTTCTTAGACTTTTTAGTTCTTCCATAAGCTGTTCATCTATATGTAATCTACCAGCTGTATCTATTATTACCACATCATTCATTTTAGACATGGCTTCATTCATAGCTACCCTTGCAATATGCACAACATCTTTTGAAGTTTCATCACTATATACTGGTATATTTAATTGTGCACCAACAACTTTAAGTTGTTGTATAGCTGCTGGTCTATATATATCGCATGCTACAAGAAGTGGTTTTTTGCCTTGTTTTCTAAAAAGATTAGCAAGTTTTCCTGCTGTTGTAGTTTTTCCTGAACCTTGTAAACCAACTAGCATAACTACAGTTGGTGGATTTGGTGTAAAATTAACTTTAGCCTCTGTTCCACCTAGTATTTCTACTAATTCATCTTTTACTATTTTTATAATCTGTTGTCCTGGGGTAAGTGATTTTAAAACGTCTTGCCCCAAAGCTTTTTCTTGAACTCTATTTATAAATTCCTTTACTATTTTGTAATTAACATCCGCTTCTAGTATGCTAATTTAACTTCTCTTAACATTTCTTTTAAATCCGCTTCTGTAACTCTTACTTTTCCTTTAAATTTTCTTGTTATCTCTTGAAATCTTGTTGATAGTCCTTCGAAAGCCATATTTTAATCACATTCCTTTCTAAGTAACAAATCTAGTTGGAAAAGAATTAAATTTGACCAGGAAAACAAGTTTGACAACATAAAAACTGTATTTTTTCAACTTTGTATCCTTATATCTCTATATTAAACAACTAATTTGTTTTTTTACGTTTTCTAAAATTTTTTTATCTTCTTCATCTGCCAATTTATTTTTTATATTATTTATGTCCCTTAGAACTCTAGCTAATTTTTGCTCTTGATTAAACATTTTATCCATTAAGCCTAATTTTTCTTCGAATTCCATAAGTTTTTTTTCTGCTTTTATTAAGTTATCTCTTACTGCTTGTCTTGTTATATTTCTATTTTCTGCAATTTCTGAAAGTGATAAATCATTATTATAATAATCTTCCATTATTGCTAATTGCCTTTCTGTTAAAAGCTTTCCATATATTTGGCATAGTATGCTAAGTACAATGTTCTTTTCCATTTTTTTATCCTTTCTTTTGTAATGCTAATATACTTTACACCATTTTCCTCTATTTGTCAATACTTTCTATAATTTTTCTTTAAAATTCTATACTTATATTACTTCCATCTTGACCTTTGTTTACAATAATTTTTTTGTCTATTCTCTCTTTTAATTCACTTACATGGCTAATTATTCCAATAAGCTTATTATCTCCTGTTAGGGTTATTAAAGTATTTATAGCTTGTTCCCTAGATTCTGTATCTAATGTTCCAAATCCTTCATCTATAAATAATGTATCTATCACTACTCCGCCAGAGTAACTTTGAATAATATCTGAAAGACCTAAAGCTAATGCAAGTGCTGCTTTGAATGACTCTCCTCCAGATAATGATTTTATATCTCTTAATTTTCCATTATAATTATCTAATACATCTAAATCTAAACCAATTTTTTCTGATATTTTACCTGATGTTTTTTTCCTTACTAAAACATATCTGTTATCTGTCATATTTATTAGTCTTTTATTTGCTTCAACAATAATCATATCAAAATATGTTGCTTGAACATATTGTTCAAATGCAATTCTTCTTTTTCCAACTGCTGTTCCACTGGCAATTCTTGAAAGTTCTTCAATTTTTGCAACCTTATCCATTTTTTCCAATAATTCTGTTGAAGTTATTTTTAATTTTTTATTTGTATCTACATTTATCTCAAGTAATGTTTTTTTCTGTAATATTTCTACATTAACCATTTTTTGCTCATCTACAATTTGCTTTAATAATTCCTCTTTTTTAGAAATATCCACTTTATCTTTTGACTTTAATTCTTTTTTCAATTCTTCGATTTTAGTTTTAGTTGCAGTTACTTCTTCTTTATATTTTTCTATTTGCCTTTTCAAATCCTCTATTTGTTTTTCTGTGAGAGTATTTTCCCTATATTCTATTTCATTTTCAAATCCTAATTCCTTTATCTTTTCCTGATATTCTTTATTTTTATTTTCATACTGTTCTTGTTTTACTTCAAGCATTTTTTGTATATTTTTTTGTATTGTTTTACTTTCTAATAATAATTCATTATCATCTTTTATTTTTTTATCTATTATCTTACTAAATTCATCAAAATTAAAATCATTAATTTTTTCGTATGAATTTGATATTTTAGATATTAATTCTTCAAAAGTTTCTTTTAAATTTCTTTTGTCTTTCTCTAATTCATTTTTTTTCTCTTCAATTATTTGTACATATTGTTTAAAATCAAAATTTTTTTCTTTGCTTTTCTCTATTGTTTCTTTAATTGCTTCAATTTTTGAATTTATTTTTGTTATATTTTCTTTTTCTGTATTGTTTATTTTTTCTAATTTAGATACTTCTTTTTTTAAAGTTTCTAATTCTTTCTCATTTAGCACCCCATCACTTTTTTTAGCAATGTTAGGATGTGCTTTACTTCCACATACAGGACATGGAACTCCTTCAATAAGTTTTTCCGCAATAATTCCAGCCTGTTCTCTAAAAAATTTATCTTCTTCTTTTAAATATTGTTCATTTTTTTTCTTATACTCTTCATTAATACTTATATAATATTCGGATATTTTTTCTTTTTCTTTGATACTTTTATTAATGTTTTCTATTTTTTTAATCTCTTCATTATTTTTTTCTTCTCTCTTACTTATTTCTTGATATTCTTGAACAACCACCTTTAGTTTTTGAAGTTTTTCTATTTTTTCTTGATTTTCTTTTTCTATTTTCTCTCCATTTTTTATATTTTCTTCTATTTTTTTTATTTTTATAATATTTTCATCTATCTCTTTTTTTATTGTTTTTACCATTTCTTCTTTTGGTAATATGCTTGATAAAATTTTTTCTGACACTTTTATTTTTATTTCTTTTTCTTTTATCTCTTTTTCTTTTTTACTTAACTCTTCTAAATCTAAAACTAACTTTTGATATCTATCTATTTTCATGTTTTGCTCATTCAACATTTTTATTTCTTCTTCAATTTCTTTTTTGTTTTTTAATAATTCTTCATTTCTTTTATCTATTTTTTTATATTCTACTTTAGATTTTTCTATTTCTTCTTTTAACAATTTTAATATTTCTTCTATATCTCCTTGATTTAGCTTTTTAAAATCAATTAAATCTATAGAAGTTGGCTTTTCTACCCATCTTATATTTTTAGTATTTGTTGTAAAAGATGTTTTATAACTTTCTAGTTCACTTTTAGTTTTTCTTGCTAACTCTATAAGATTATTAGTTATTATTTCATAAATATCTGTCTCAAATATTTTTCTGAATATTTCTGTCCTATCTTTACTATCTGCAAATAATATTTTTATGAATTCTCCCTGAGCAAGCATAGCTATTTGTTTGAATTGTCTAGCATTAATCCCTATTACTTCTATGATTTTATCATTTACATTTTTAGTTCCAGTTATTATTTTATCATCATATTCAAGAGAAGCATCCGCAACAGAAGTTGTTGTTCCTTCTCCATTTTTTTTAGCTCTTTCATATGGTGGCTTTCTTGTTAATTTATATATTTTATTTTTATGTTCAAATTCTAGTTCTACAAATGTTTCTTCTGTTGTTGCAAAATTGCTTCTAAGTGATGAAATAGTTCTATTAGAACCACTTACTTCATTAAATAGAGCAAAAGATATTGCATCAAATATTGTAGTTTTCCCTGCCCCTGTATCTCCTGTTACTAAAAACAATCCATTCTTTCCTATTTTTCTAAAATCTATATTTGTTTCTCCTTTATATGGTCCAAAAGCTGATATTATTAAATTTAATGGCTTCATTCTTTTTAATCTCCTTACATTTTATTCTTAGACTTTTCTATGATTTCTCTAATAATTTCAGATTGTTCTTCATCTAGTCTTACATTGTTTTGAAATTCATAAAAATCATTAAATAATTCAAATTCACTTTTCTCTTTTATTTTAGCTAATTTTTCAAGTTCTACATTTTCTATTAGAGTTTTAGCATTAGATATTTCTAAACTTAAAGTATTTGGATATACTCTTCTGATTTGTCCTATTGCATCATATATCGCTTTTTCATTAGTTATTACTGCTTTTATATAATCTTCTGTATTTGTGCCTTCATAATTTTCTTTTTTTAATAATTCTTCTATTGGACCTTTTATGATTCTCATATCCCTAAGTGGTTTTAATGGAACCAATTCGTAATCTAATTCTGATTCATTTGAAATATTTATTATTACTGCTGATTTATTATGGTTTACTTCTGAAAATGAATATTTTAACATGGTTCCCGAATATCTTATTGTATCTCTTCCTATTTTTTGTGGTCCATGTATATGACCTAGTGCCACATAATCAAAATCCTTAAAATTTGATGCGTCTATATTTTCTACGCCACCAACATTTATAACTTCTGATTCGCAGACATCTGGATTAATTGTCCCTGATGTAACGAATTGATGTGCCATTAATATATTTGTTTTGTCTTTATCTATTTTTTCGTTTTCAATAATCAATTTTATGGCATCATTATATGTATTAATTTTTTCACCTTCAAAATATCTTTTTACTTCAACCGGCTTAATAAATGGCAACATATATATATTAACCTTATCATTTAATTCTACTTTTCTAATTTTTCCATTATAAGATGTTTGAATATATAATCCATCATTTTCAAATATTTTACTCCCAAAGTTTAATCTTTCTTTTGAATCATGATTTCCTGAAATAATAAATACTTTTACTTTCAATATTTTTATTAATGTATTTAATGTATCATTTAATACATCAACAGCATCCGCTGGAGGTACACTCCTATCATATATATCACCAGAAATTAATACTGCATCAATTTTTTCATTTTCTATAATTTTTTCTATTTGTTTTAACATATATTTTTGATCTTCTAATAATGATTGTTCATATATAATTTTCCCAATATGTAAATCAGCTAAATGTAATAATTTCATAACATATCACCTCTCCTTTTAATGTAAAAAGAATTAAATTTCAATTAGGTTTTTGCAATAAAAATTTAATTCTTCTTAATTATTATATTTATTTTCTTATTAGTTCTTTAGGAATTAAATCATAATCAAACATTACTAATGAATGGTTGTCCCAAATCAACTCTTTATTTATTATATTTCCTGTATCTTTTTCAATTGTATTTCTATAGATTTTTGAAATTCTATAATACTTATCTCCTTCTTTTTTAAAATGATGATCTTCTTCAACAATTTCATATTTGTATGGAAATTCTTTTTGGCTTCTTAATTCTCCATACAACTTTTCATTTTCACACCATACAAACAATTGAACATCTTGATCTGAATTATTTTTAAATCTATAATCTATATAATTATAATACACAGATGTTCCTAAACTAAGTGGAACTCTTTTTCCACCTTGATCTGGTGCTAATGCATCTGAATGTTTATGAAATTCTACTATCTCTAGTGGACTATGTAAAACTAATAAATTTATAGTGTTTCCTAAATTACAAAGTCCTCCACCAGTTCCTGGTTTTAATTTTCCTTTTACTATTACACGACCTGGCTTATATCCCTTTCTTTTAGTTGCTTTTCCTATTGTTCTCCAAAAAGAAAATACTTCACCTGGATGTATTACTGTTCCATTAATTTTATTACATGCTAACATTATATTTGTAGCCTTATTTTCTTGAAGTACTGGATCTATTCCCTTTCCTTTTTTTATTAAATTTGAATTTACACTATAAATAACATTAGGTAATTTTTCTTGTTCTTTAGTTTTAGCAATCTTTTCTTTGCTAAAAAAATCTTTTATATGCCTTTTGCAAAGTTCTTTATAAAAAGATATTTAGTAAAGTTTTTTCTTTAAATCCCCCAAATTTTGCTTTAGAATTTTTGCATTGTTCAAATATTTCATATGCATTGTTTACAGTTACATCATTATGTGTCAACATAACAATCAAGTTTAAGTTTTCTTTCATTTAGTTCTACTCCCCTTTTTTTCTATATCCTATCATAAAAGTACATCAAATTACAATATCTGCGATGATTTTATACAATAAAAAATTCTATATATTTCTTATTTTTATAAGTGAAATAGATAACCTTTCAGGAAAAGGCATGTGATTTAGGTAAACTTAACATTTTTATATACGAAAAAGTCCTCGATTTTTCATATATAAAAAAATAAAAAACTCCGTAAAGTACTGATTTTTTCCAGTATTTCAGAGTTTTGTTTTTTGGCTGGGCTGGCTAGATTCGAACTAGCGCATGCCAGAGTCAAAGTCTGGTGCCTTACCGCTTGGCTACAGCCCA
>CAKPKF010000011.1 GCA_934167175.1 uncultured Clostridia bacterium
CATTTGTATCTGCAGATAAAAATGGAGTAGAAGCAAATGGAGAAGTAACATGGAAAGTTAATGTTCCAGCATATGGAGAGAAAAAAGTTAACTTTATTGTAAAAGTAACAGTAACAGAACAATTGAAGTATGCTATAACTAATATAGCAACAGTAGATGGAAAAGATACAAATCAAACATTGCATGAAGTTAAAAAGCCACAAATTGATGTGAAAAAATCAGCAACTATAAATGAGACAGGAAGATATCAAGAAAAAATACATGAAAATGATATTATTAATTACACAATAACAGTAACTAATAAAGGATTCATATCAACAGAAGAAGATGTAGTAATAAAAGATAAAGTACCAACAAATACAACATTTGTATCTGCAAATAATAATGGAGTAGAAGCAAATGGAGAAGTAACATGGAATGTTGGAAAACTAAGTATAGGTGAATCTAAATCAGTATCATTTAGAGTAAAAGCTAATAAAATAGAAAATGGAACAGTATCAGAAATAACAAATGTAGCAACAGCTAATGGAAAAACATCTAATGAAGTAGATAATAAAGTTGTAAAAGATAATGTACAATTAGAGAAAGTAAATACACCAACAGGAGATGTTAAAGAAGGAGACAAAATAGATTATACAATAACATTAACTAATAAAAATGGTGGAGAGGCTAAAACAGTAATATTAAAAGATACAGTGCCAACAGGAACTACATTAGTGGAAAATAGTATTACGTTAGATGGTAAAAAGATATCTGAAGAAAAAATGAATAGCCAAGAAATAACTGTAGAACCAAATGCTAAACATGAATTGAAATTTACAGTAACAGTAAATGAATTAGAAGAGGGTGTTTATACCAAAACAATAACTAATACAGCTGTTATGATTAAAGATGGAGTAGAAACATCAAAAACTGTATCAAATACAGTGAAAAAAGCTAACATAACTATGGAAAAATCTGTAGATAAATCAGAACAAGAAGTTGGAAAAGAGTTGAAATACAAAATAGAATTAACAAATAAAGGAGAAGTAGATGGAACAGTAATAGTAAAAGATACAGTACCAGAGGGAACAACACTTAAAGGAAATATTGTATTAACAGATAAAACAGGAACACGAAATATAGAAAGTTCTGATTTAGCTGAAGGCGTAGAAGTAACAGTTGAAAAAAGTAATATAGCAAAAATTGAATTTACAGTAACTGTAGATAGCAATCAATATGGCGAAACTATTGTAAACACAGCTACAATGAAAAAGAATCCAAATGATGAAGGAAAAACGGATACAGTAAAAACAAAAATATTAGAAAAAAATATTAAAGTAACAGAAATAAGCAATCAAATAAGAGCTACTAACTTTGTATTGGTAATAGATGTTTCATCAAGTATGACAAGTAAAATAGACAAAAAATATACAAGAATAAAAGCAGCTAAAGAGGCAGCAGTGAACTTTGTAAACGACATATATGCAAAAGATAATACATCTACATTTACAGTAGTAGTCTTTGCAAAAAAAAGTTATACAAAGACAATTACATTTAAAAATGCAGATGGAAAAACAGTTAGTACAGCAACTAAAAAAGATCAAACTCAGTTAGTAAATGCAATAAACAATTTACAAACAGATAGAGGAACAGATATATATTCAGGATTGGTAGAAGCCAAAAATGATATTTATTCTGAAAATGGTATAGCAAAAACATATCCAGACAATGCAAATGTAATGATTGTTTTAGGAGATGGAGAGCCTTATGGAGGAGACAAATACAACAATAGTGAAGATGGAATAATTGCTGAAGCAGGAAAAATCAAAGAAAAAGGAACTAACATTTATTCAATAGGTTTTGGAGCAGAAGCATCAAAAGTAAACAGTAAAGCATGGAGAATATTAAAGGGAATTTCATCTAATGACAAAATATATACTTCAGTATCAGCAAAAGAATTAGCAGAAAACTTTAAAGAAATAAGCAAAGACTTAGATAGAAGCAAAAACATAAAAACAGTAAATGGTATAGCTAATATAACAGTAAATGGTAATTTGAAGATAGATAGTGACCATAAACTAACAATAAGAAACGGAGCAACTATAATAAAAGAATACTCAAGTAAGGCTGAAATAGAAGCAGACAAAACAAATCATTTAGTAATTGACAGTAAAGGAAATATAGTTTGGTCAATAAAAGAGTGCCCAAATTATGCAGAATATAATAATTTAGCAATTGAGTACTACTTAGAAGATTAAAAAAATCAAAAGGCTTTAAGCCTTTTGATTAATATAATAATTCTGTTTATATCTGACAAAATTAAAACTATACAATAAAAAGCCCCATTGTTATTTGATAATAATGGGACCTTTTATTGTATAATTGAATTTAATTATTTTTATATAAAAAATTTAATAAAATTTAGCACAACAACAGAAAGCAAAACTTTAAAAGATATTCTAGTGCTTTTATTAAAAATATTATGTGCAACCATAAGTCTATGTTCTTTTCTAACAGTTAAAGCTAGGCAACTGGTAGTACGGTTCAAATTATTCATAATAATCACATCCTATTTTTCTTGAGTATATTTAATGATTCATCAGTAAAGTTATATTTATATGATAATTATAACATTATTGTACAAAAAAAGCAAATTTTCTAGAATAATGGAGATTTATGAATATTGAAAATATAAATATATATGTGATAATATAACAAAAAAATGTAGAAAGGAATATATGTAAATAATACATATAAGAACGAAATGAAGAATTTATTAGGAATAGTAGTGTCATATTTATTTATAGCATTGATAATAATATCAGCTAAATTTTTTGAGAAAAAAGGAGAAGAAAGTAGTAGAAAATATATACATATAATGTTATCTAATTGGTGGGTCTTAGCAATGAATTTTTTTACTAATTGGATATGGGCATCAATTGTACCAATTAGTTTTATAATAATAAATTGGTTATCTTATAAAAAAGGATTAATTTCAGTTATGGAAAGAGAAGAGCAAGATGGACCAGGAACAGTGTATTATGCTGTTACTTTATTCATACTTGTAATAATAACATTTGGTATAATAAAAAAACCAGAAATAGGTTTGATTAGTGCATTAATTATGGGATATGGTGATGGCTTTGCAGCTATTATAGGAAAACTAGTAAAAAGTACAGAATATAAAGTTGGAAATGCTACTAAAACTTGTGCCGGTTCAGCAACAATGTTATTTGTTTCTTTTGTTATAATATCTGTATTTTTGGCAAAATTAGGAGTAGAAGCTTGGTATTTTAAATCTATAATACTAAGTGCAATAATAACAATAATAGAAGCAGTTTCAAAGAAAGGAACAGATAATTTAAGTGTACCATTAGCAACTTGTGGGATGTTAACTATTTTGTTAAATGGAATTTAGTAAAGTAGTGTAGATGGAGGAAAAAGTGGATAAGCAAGCTATATTACAAAAATATAATAAAGATGAAGATCATATTTTAGTATCTAAAGTTTTAAACAAAATAGAAATAAGTAATAAAAAAAATAAAATAGTGAGTACAGATTTTTTGGATTTATATCAAAAGAAAATTGTACAAAACGTATTAAATATGGCAAAACAAGAAAATTATAAATTTGAGGGTGGATTTGCAGAAGCCGAAAGAACAGCTCTAATAGTATATCCAGAAAAACTGAATTTTTTAAAAAATAAGAATGATTTAAGTAGTATCATGAAAATTATCAGAATAAATTTACCAAAGGAATTGTATGGAAAATATAATCATAAAAATTATTTAGGTGCTATTATGAAACTGGGTGTTAAAAGAGAAAAAATAGGGGATATAATTGTTGGAGAAGATGGAGCAGATATAATAGTTAGCGTGGATATAGTTAAATATATCGAACAAAACATATTGAGTTTAACAAGATTTAGTAAATCAAAAATAGAAGTTTTAGATTTAGAAAATATAAGAGAAGCTAATCAAAAAGAAGAGAAATATGAGATAATAGTTTCTTCATTAAGACTAGATAATGTTATTTCAGAAATACTAAAAATTTCAAGAAGTGAGGCAAATAAGATTATTTTTTCAGAAAGAGTTTTTATAAATTTTGAAAAAGAAATCAGAAATTCAAGAATTCTAAAAGAAAACGACATAATAACAGTAAGAGGAAAAGGCAGATTTAAATTTCTAGAAATACTAGGAGAAACAAAAAAGAAAAGATTAGTATTAAAAATAAGCAAAAAAATCTAGAATATTACAAGGAGAAAAAATGAATTTAAAGATATTTAAGGTAGTAATTGGATGTATATTGATAATATCAATAGTTATACTTATCATAAAATCAACTAATAAAAATTCAGCCGAAATATATTTTATGAAGTTAGACGATGCAGATTGCACAATAGTAAAATATTCAGGCCAAGTAATTGTAATAGACACAGGAGAAAAGAAAGATGAGAAGTTAATAAAAGAAAAGTTAAAGAAATTAAATATAAATTGTATAAATTACATGATATTAACTCATCCAGATAAAGATCATATTGGAAGTGCTAATGATGTCATAAAAAAATTTGAAGTACAAAATATTATACAGTCTGGATTTAATAAAGGATCAGATTTACAAAAAGAACTAACAGAGACTATAGAGTCAAAGAAAATAGAAAATATAATTGTGAACGATAGATATGAAATTAAAATAGATGATATGATTATAGAAATATATGGAACAAAAGATGGTGAATATAAAAAATCAAATGATAATTCACTTGTAACAATAATAAAAATAGGAAAAAGAAAAATTTGTTTAGCAGGAGATATTGAAAAAGATAGAATAAAAGAAATAGAAAAACAATCATTAATAGAAAAATGTGATATATTAAAAGTTCCTCATCATGGTAAATCAGATAAAATGTCAGAGAAATTTATAAAAAAGGTTGAACCTAAATACGCAATTATAACGTCAAAAAAAGCTGATGATGAAGTTTTAAAAATATTGAAAGACATAAAAAGTAAAGTGTATTATACATCAAATGCTGAAATTAAATTTATGACAAATGGTAAAGAAATGATTTGTAAGCAATATAAGTATTGACATATAAAAAAAATAGCAATAAAATATGAACATAATCTAAAGAAGGAATAAGGAGGAATGTAATTATGCCTTTAGTAACAACTAAAGAAATGTTTGAAAAATCAATGAAGGAAGGTTTCGCAATAGGTGCATTCAATGTAAATAATATGGAAATAATACAAGGAATAGTAGATGCAGCAGCACAAGAAAAATCACCAGTTATATTGCAAGCATCATCAGGAGCAATAAAATATGCAAGAATACCATATTTAAAAAAGATGGTAGAAGCAGCTTTAGAAGAAAATGATATACCAATAGTTTTACATTTAGACCATGGACCAGATTTTGAAACATGTAAAATGTGTGTAGATAATGGATTTACATCTGTTATGATAGATGGTTCAAAATATGATTTTGAAGAAAATGTGGCTCTAACTAAAAAAGTTGTTGACTATGCTCATGAAAGAGGTGTAGTAGTAGAAGCGGAAATCGGTAAATTAGCAGGAATAGAAGATGATGTTAATGTTGCAGCAGAAGATGCTATATATACTGATCCAGCTCAGGCAGAAGAATTTGTAAGGAGAACAGGTTGTGATTCACTTGCAATAGCAATAGGAACAAGCCATGGAGCATATAAATTTAAGGGAGAAGCAAAACTAAGATTTGACATATTAAAAGAAATTAAATCAAGAATACCAAATACACCAATAGTATTGCATGGAGCATCAACAGTAATTCCAGAATTAGTAGAAACATGTAATAAATATGGGGCAAATATACCAGGAGCAAAAGGTGTTCCAGATGAAATACTTCATCAGGCTAGTATGTCAGGTGTGTCAAAAATCAATGTTGATACAGACCTAAGATTAGCAATGACTTCAGAAATAAGAAGGGTATTTGCAGAAGAACCAGAAGTATTTGATCCTAGAAAGTATTTAACACCAGCAAGAGAAAAAATAAAAGAAGTTGTAGCACACAAAATAAGAGATGTTTTTGGTTCAAGTAATAAAATGTAAAAATTAGAATCAAAACATAAATATAAAGAATGTATGGGATAATCAATTAAGATATACATACATTCTTATTTTGTCAATTTTATAAAAGTTTTGTAAAAAAAGCTTAGTAATAAGTATTGTTGAGTTGTGCTGAGTTTGTATGTGAAAAAATTGCAAAATAATCCAAAAATATGTAGAGTTAATTGACTTTAAAGAGTTGACATAAATGTTACAAAATGATAAAATATGCAAGATATTGTAAAGAGATGGGGGAAAATATGAATCAGGTAATGCGTCAAGAAAAAAAATTCTTGATAAATATAGAAACAGCTCTTAAATATGGAAATTATTTAGAAAAAATACTAACACAGGATGAACATAATGGAACACATGGTTACATAGTTCGTTCACTATATTTTGATACATTAAATGATAAAGATTTTTATGAAAAAGAAGAAGGTATAGAAACAAGGAGAAAAATAAGATTACGTGTATATAATCCAAAAGATAATTTTGCTGTGTTAGAAATAAAACAAAAGCAGGGCAGTAATCAATTAAAACGTTCTTTAAAGATAAAAAAAGAAGATGCCATTTCATTGATAAATGGAAATTATACTCCATTATTAAAATATAAAGAGAGTTTCGCAAGTGAGTGTTATGCAATAATGAGTATGCAGTGTTATAGACCAAAAACAGTAGTTCAATATAACAGAAAAGCATTTATAGCAAAAGAAAATAAAATTCGTATAACATTTGATAGTAATATAATAGCAACTGAAAGTTGTTTTGATATATTTTCGGAAAATCTAAATATGTATCCTGTATTTGACAAGTTTAACGTAATTTTAGAAGTTAAATACAATGGATTTTTATTAAGTTATATAAAGGATATGATAAATGGAATTGATAAAAGTGAGTTATCAGTTAGTAAATATTGTCTGGCAAGAAGTGTTGGACTTAGATATATGTATAAATAGGGGGAATAAAAATGAAAGAAACAATTTATGAAGTTCTACAAGGGACAGGAAGTACATTGACAATAGAGGAAATAACAATGCGTATTTGTATGGCAGTATTATTTGGAATAGTAATATCTGTATCTTATAAATTATCACATGTTGGTACTATATATAGTAAAAAATTTAATGTGTCTTTAACAATATTGGCAACGATAACTGGTATGGTAATGACTGTTATTGGAAACAATATAGCCTTATCATTAGGTATGGTTGGTGCATTGTCAATTGTACGCTTTAGAACGGCTATAAAAGATTCAAGAGATACTATATATTTATTTTGGGCAATAATAGTTGGAATTTGTGCAGGCGTTGGTGAATATATGGTTGCTGGAATTGGCAGTACTATGGTATTTGTAATTACGATTATATTGGGAAGAATTAGAAATGATGAAAGAATTCTTCTTATAATTAGGGCGGAAAAAATAATAGAAAGAAATATAGAAGGAACAGTATTTACATATTTTGATAGGCAAGCAAGATTAAGAGTAAAAAATACTACATCAGATTCTGTGGAATTTATCTACGAGTTAACTAAAAAAATGTATGATAATACATTAAAAAAAGAAAAGAATATTACAGAAGTAATGTATGAATTAGGACCAGTGGAATATGTAAATATAGTAACACAGAATGATGAGATTAGTGGGTAGATAATATGAAAAACAAGTTGATTTGTATAGGAATAGTTATTATTATGATATGCACATGTAGTATTGCAACAGCATGTAATATGAATAAAAAAGTAAGAGTTCATCAACACATTCAAAATAAAAAAGAGATAAAGACAGAAATTGGAGATTTTAATAGTCATCTTCCGATTTTAACAATTGATACTGCTGGACAAAAAATTCCTGGAGAAGCTAGAGACGGAAGTACTATAAAAACTGAGATAAAAATATACGATGATGAAACCAAAAATAATTATTTGACAGATGAACCAGAAATTACAACATTTGCCAATATTAGATATAGAGGGAATTCATCTATGAAGTTTGACAAAAAAGGATATTTAATTAAACTTGTGAATGAGGATGGAACCAAAAATGAACAAGAGGTTATGGGAATGTCGAAACATAGTGAGTGGGTATTGCACGGTCCATATCTAGATAAAACATTAATAAGAAATTATATGTGGTGCAATATCTCAGCCGAGATAATGGGATATGCTCCAAATGTAAGATTTTGTGAAATATTTGTAGATGGAAAGTATAATGGAGTATATGTTATGACAGAAAGTGTAAGTAGGGGAATAAATGGAAGAATACCAATAGATAAATATGATGGAAAAGATCCTGTTACAGGTTATATCATAAGATTAGATAGAGGAGAGGAAAATCCTTTTCAAAATCTAAATAATTTCTCAAAATACACAAATATATTGGGAGAAAAATTAAGATTTGATGTAGTATATCCTTCTAAAGCAGTTTTTAATGATAAAATAAAGAAATATATAGAAAATGACTATAGTAAATTTGAAAAATCATTATATTCATTTGATTATAAAGAATATGGTAAATACATAGACGTAGATAATTTTGTAGAATATTTTTTAATTAATGAATTTACAAAAAATTATGATGCCGGTTCTTGTTCTACATATTTATATAAAAGTTTAAGGGGAAAATATAAATTATGTGTTTGGGATTTTAATAATTGTTGTGATAATTTTCAGGAAAGAACAATGAAAAATGAGGAATTTTCATTATTAGGAACTGTATGGTATAGGATGCTTTTTAAAGATAATCAGTTTACAGAAAAAGTTATACAAAAATACTGGCAATTGCGAAAAACATATTTTAGTGAAGAGTATTTAAATAATTATGTGGATGACACTATAGCATATCTAGGGGATGCTATAGATAGAAATTTTGAAGTTTGGGGATATACATTTGAAAAAAATGATTTATTAAAACCAGAAGAAAGAAACATAAAAAGTAAAGAAGAAGCAGTAAAACAATTAAAAGATTTTATGCTAGAAAGAATAAATTATTTAGATAGCAATGTAGAAACACTTAGACAATATTCACATGAATCAAAGGTGAAAAAATTTAATCATTAATGGAGGGAAATTTTGAAAAAGTTTATAATAATATGTATGATTATTATATCTGGTTTCATAGTATATGATACAGCTTTTTATAAGTTTGGATTTTATATAGATTCTAAACCAAATGCTGAAATTACTACATTTACGAAAACAAATAATAAAGACATATATTTAGATAGAGGAAACGGGTTTGAGAAATTTGAGATAAAAGGAGTTGACTTGGGAGCTGGTATCCCTGGTCATTTTGCAACAGATTATGCTATTAGTAAAGAAACATATAAAAAATGGTTTAAACAAATTCAGGAAATGGGAGCAAATACAATTAGAGTTTATACAATATTACATGATGATTTTTATGAAGCTGTTTATGAATATAATAAAGATAATGATAATCCAATATATATAATTCATGGATTATGGGTTAATGATTATGCTCAATTATCTAGCATTGATGCATATGATGATGAATTTTTAGGAAATATGCTAAAAGATTCTAAGATTCTTATAGATGTTATTCATGGAAATAAAAAAATATCGTTTAATAAACAATATGGAAATGGTACTTATACTAAAGATATATCAAAATGGGTAATAGGATATATTCTTGGAGTTGAATGGGAAGATGTAACAGTAGCGTATACAGACAATTTACAGACAGATAAAAAGGGGTACCAAGGAGAATACATGTATACTACTGATGATGCAACTCCGTTTGAATCAATGTTAGCTCAAGTTGGAGATAAATTAATAAAATATGAAACTAAAAGATATAAAACACAAAAATTAGTAGCTTTTTCTAATTGGCCAACAACTGATCCTTTTGAGTATTCAGACTATGTAAAAAAATATTTTTCTAAAATTGTAGAAGTGGATGTAGAACATATAAAAACTACTGATAATGTTATCTCAGGGCAATTTGCATCATATCATATATATCCATATTACCCAGATTATTTAAAATATGAAGATGATGTAGAAAAATATAAACAAGCAGATGGAACTATAAACACATATTTAGAATACTTAAAAAAAATAAATGCACATCATTCGATACCAGTGGTGATAACTGAATTCGGTGTGCCTACATCAAGAGGAATGACTCAAAAAGATCAATATACAAATAGAAATCAAGGTGGAATGTCAGAACAGCAACAAGGCGAAGCAATAATAAAATCATATAATGATATAAAAGAATCGGGATGTGCAGGAAGTGTAATATTTACTTGGCAAGATGAATGGTTTAAACGTACATGGAATACAATGCATGCAATAGATTTAACCAAAACAGCATATTGGAGTGACTATCAAACTAATGAGCAATATTTTGGATTATTATCGTTTGATCCTGGAAAAGAAAAGAGTGTAAGTTATGTAGATGGAAATATAGAAGAATGGAAAGATGAAGATATAGTATCTAAAAATAATGATATGACAATATCTGCAAAATATGATGAAAAATTTATATATTTTATGGTTAACAAAAAGAATTATGAAGAAAAACAAAAAATATATATTCCTATTGATGTTACACCAAAAAGCGGTAGTAATTATTGTGAAAATTACAATTTGAAATTCCAAGATGCAGCAGATTTTGTTATAGCAATAGATGGAAAAGAAAATTCAAGAGTTTTGGTTCAAAAAAGATATGAAGTACTACGTGCGATGTATCTTAATGAAACTGATAAAGAAGATCCATATGCTAATATACCGAGCAAAGATACGCCGGAGTTTAGGCCAATAAAACTAATGTTAAAAATGGAAAGAAAAACAGGAACAGAAAACGATGAAGAAGCACTACCAGAAACATATGAAACAGGAAAATTATTATATGGAAATTCTAATCCAGAGGCACCAGATTTTAATTCATTAGCAGATTTTTGTATAAATGGAGATTACATAGAAATAAAATTACCATGGCAATTGCTTAATTTTTCAAATCCATCAGAAATGATGGTTCATGATGATTATTATGACAATTATGGAGTCGAAAATATGAAAATAAATCAAATTAAAATTGGCATTGGTAGTGAGGAAACAAAAGAACAAAGAATAAAGATGGACAGTTTTCAACTAGTCGGTTGGGGCAAAAATGTGACATATCATGAAAGACTAAAAAAATCGTATTATATGATAAAAGAAATGTGGTCTAAGTAATATAAGGAGAGAAAAAATGTTTTTTAGTACGGATAAACTAATATATATGTATATGATAGTTTGCTTTTGTATGATGGGGTTTAATATAGCTTATATATTTTACAAAAAATCAAGTGATGGATTTATAAAAAAAAGAAGTGAAAAGTTGAGAAAAAGAATAGATTGCCAGTTATTTATGAATGATGCATATACTTTGAAGTTAAGTAAACACAAAAAAATGTTATTAAAAAAACTGAAAAAAGTAAATAATTTAATGGCATTTGATGAAGCGATTGACCAATACAATGGCGAAAAAAAGAAGGAGATATATCGTTATATAAAAAGTATAAGAGATGTATTTTGTGACTTGGCTCCAATATATAATAGAAAAAGTAATATAAAGAAGGCTTATTTTGCATATATAATGTCAAAATACAAAATAAGCCAAGGTGTAAAATCAGATAGAATAATAAGTACAATGTTTGAATTCTTAGAGGAAAAATCTATTTATTGTAGAGAAAATGCATTAAAAGCTTTATATAGCTTTGGAAATGCGCAAAATGTAATAAAAGCATTGAAGATAATAAATGTTAATAATGTTTTTTATAGCAAAGAAGTGCTAACATTTGGTTTAACTTCATTTAATGGGAATCATGAAGAATTAGCAGAAGAATTATGGAATAATTTTGAAAACTTTGAAGAAAAGATGCAATTGGCGATAATAGATTATTTAGGAATGGTATCAAAAAAATACAAAGAAAGATTGTATAATTTATTGATTAGAGAAGATACATCAAAAAATATAAAAGTATCAATTATATATTATTTTGAAAAAAATGTTTATGAACCTATAAAAGAAATATTAATAAATTATTTAGAGTTAGCTGGAATAGAAAATTTAGAATATGCATTAGCATCAGCAGAAGTATTAAGAAAATACCCAGGAATAGATACAATTAATTCATTGAAGCATGCAATTCATAGTAGAAATTGGAAAGTAAGGGTTAAAGCATCAGAAAGTTTAGCATATTTGAATGTTCAATATATTGAGTTAGCTGAAATATACAACGGAACAGATAGAGTAGCGAGAGAAATTTTGCAATACAAAGTAAAAAAGAGATTAGGCAATATGAGAAAAAAAGATAATTCTTTAACAGAGGTGAGCTAAAATGGGATTAGAAGTTGTTAAAAATATATTAAGTATCATAGAGATATTTTTTATAATGTATCTTATAGGATATTCAACGTTCTTATTCATATCAGTAATTGTAGGATCATCAGTATTATATAGACAAAAAAAGATGGATATATTGAAAAATAAATTAGAAAATGAATGTTATATTCCTGTATCAATTATAGTTCCAGCACACAATGAAGAAATAACAGTAGTGGATACTGTAAATTCATTATTAGAGTTAAACTATAAAAATTATGAAATCATAGTTGTAGATGATGGTTCAGTAGATGATACGTCAAAAAAACTTATTCAAAGCTTTGATATGTATAAAGTTAATAGACCGATAAATAAGGAAATAAAATGCCAAAAGGAAGAATACATATATGAAACTAATGAAAAAAAAGTGCCAATTACATTAATAAGAAAAAAGAATGGTGGAAAAGCAGATGCATTAAATATGGGAATAAATGTTTCACAGTATCCATATTTTATTTGTATGGATGCTGATTCAGTATTACAGTATGATTCACTAGAAAATATAACAAGACCAATATTAGAAAACGATAATATAGTTGCTTGTGGTGGACTTATAAGAATATCAAATGGTGTAGAATTTGAGAAATGTAGAGTAAAAAAATATAAATTACCTAAAAATATATTAGCATGTATGCAAGTATTAGAATATGACAGATCATTTTTAGCTTCAAGAATTATGCTAGATCAATTTAATGGTAATTTAATAATTTCAGGTGCGTTTGGATTGTTCAAAAGAGATATTGTTGTAGCCGTCGGAGGATACGATACTAAAACTGTTGGAGAAGATATGGAATTAGTTATAAAACTACATATGTTTTGTAAGTTACACAATATGAAATATTCAATAGTTTATGTTCAAGATGCCATATGTTGGAGTCAAGCACCTTCTAGTTTAGGAGATTTAATAAAACAAAGAAAACGTTGGCATGTAGGATTGTTTCAAAGTATGATAAAACACAGAAGGTTAGCATATAATCCAGAATATGGTCCTGTTAGCTTTATATCATATGTATATTTTTTTATATATGAATTGTTATCACCTATGATTGAATTAGTGGGTATATTAACGACAATATTAGCATTTGTATTTAATCTAATAAATGTTCAATTTATGCTAGTATTAATGGGAATATATGCTGTTTTTGGAGCAGTATTATCTGTTACAATATTTTTAGCAAGAATATATGTTCAAGATACAAAATTGTCATTTAAAGATGTCATGAAAATTTTAATGTTATGCTTAGTAGAAAATGCTGGTCTGAGACAAATATTAGCATTTGCAAGAATGACAGCTTTGATAGGATATAGAAAGAAAAAATTACAGTGGGGAGATATAAAAAGAGTAAAGCAACATATAAATTCATAAAATTAGGAGGAATAAATGAAAAAAATTGTGTTAACAGTAATATTCATAATGATATCAGCAATTGGAATGAATACATATGCATCAGAAAACTTAACAAAAGAGGAGAAAGAATATATAGCTAATAATCAAGTTGTTTATGTAATTGGAAATAAAGATTTGTATCCAATTGAATATTATGATGAAAACAATGAGAAATTTGTAGGGGTTATGCCAGAAATAATGCAAAAAATATCTGAAAAAACAGGGCTAAGGTTTGAGTATATAAATAATGAAAAAGATGAAAGAACAGAAGAAATAGCTAAAAATTTGCAAGCGGAAATGATTTCGGCGATAGACGTAACTGCGATGGACATGAAAAATTATAATATAAAATATAATATAGAATATTTGTACATGCCTCAGAATGACAAAGTAGAAAAAATAAGTATAGCATTTACAACAATAGCAGATGATAAATTAATAAATATAATAAAAAAATCTTTAGAAGATATAAGTGAAGAAGAAAAGCAATATACATTATTGAAAAATGTAATGAAAGAGGAATCAAACAATAACATGAAATATGTTATTGTAATAACTATGTTAATCTTAAGTATTATAATAATATATTTGTTTATAAAATTGAAAAGGGTTACAAAATTAGAAAAACAACAAAAGTATATTGATAATTTAACTGGGTATGGAAATTATCAAAACATGGAATTAAATTTTAATAATTATATAAATGATGAGAACCGATGTACTTATTGTGTAGTTAATATTTTAACTGATATAAATAATATAGAGAAAAGATATGGATATTCAGAGGTTTCAGAAGTTTTAAAATATCTTTCAGATGTTATAAATGAGTATACAATGGATAATGAGATGTTTTCAAGAATATATAATGACTCTTTTGTAATAATAGCACATTACGTTTCAGAAGATGCAATTATAAAAAGAATAAATCTTATTAATAATAAAATTTTAGAATTTAATAAGGTACATAAAAAAAGTTATGCACTAAATATAAATGTAGGAATTTATTTTATAAAACCCAAGGATAAACAATTGCCAAAAATTGTTTATAATGCTCTTCAAGCTAGTAAATATGCAGAAAGTAATAATATATTGTATAAGGTTGCTGATAAAGCATTGATAAAGGATGTAAACAGAAGCTATAAATTAGAAGAAAGCATAATTAATGGGTTCGAAAATGATGAATTTGTTACATATTTACAACCAATAATAGACATAAATAGTGGAGAAATTTCATCGTGTGAAGCTTTAGCAAGGTGGAATAATAGAGAAGAGGGATTCATTAAGCCTACAAGATTTTTGGATATTTTAGAAAAAAACAATATGGTTTCAAGATTGGATATGTTGATGTTTGAAAATGTATGTAAATTTCTGCAAAATAGGCAAAAAAATTACAAAGAGTTATTTGTTGTTTTTTGCAATTTTTCGAGAACTAATTTTAATACTCAAAACTTTTGCTCAAATTTAAAAGAGACAATAGAAAAATATAATGTGCCAGCTTCGTATATAGGTATAATAATTACAGAAAGCATTTATACAGAAAAAGTAAAAAGTATAAAAAAGATAATAAATGAGTTAAGAAAAATTGGATTTAAAGTAGTTTTAGATAATTTTGGAACAAGTTTTTATTCTTTCAGAGATATTAAAGAATTTTCTATAGATTATTTAAAATTATCTCCTAATTTTGTAGAAGATATAGAAGATAGTAGAACAATAGCCATTACAAAAGGATTTATTGATATAGCACATGAAATCAACACAAAAGTTATTTGTGAAGAAATAGAAAATATAGATCAAATATCAAAATTGAAAGAAATAAAATGTGATATGATACAAGGTTTTGCTGTATATCCGCCAATGCCAATAGAGGAAATTGATAAAATAAAATAAAGGAAAGAAAAAATATTTTCTTTCCTTTATTTTATATGCCTTTTCATATACATTTCGGCATCTTTTTTGGCTAAGTCTTGTCTTTTATCATATAACTTTTTGCCTTTTCCAATACCTAATTCAAGTTTTATAAAATTTCCTTTAAAGTATAAACTAATAGGAATTAAACTATATCCTTTTTGTTTAGTTTTTCCAATAAGTTTATTTATTTCAGATTTGTTTAATAATAATTTTCTACTTCGCATAGGGTCTTTATTAAAAATATTTCCCTTTTCATATGGACTAATGTGCATACCAACAACAAAAATTTCACCATTTTTTATTATAGCATAGCTATCCTTTAAATTAACTTTTCCTGCACGAATAGATTTTATTTCAGTACCAGATAAAACAATACCAGTTTCAATAGTATTTTCAATTGTGTAATTATGTCTTGCAACAGGGTTTTTAGCAATCAATTTAGACATGAATTAAGACCTCTCTTTCAATTTATTAAGCTATTTTAAGTTATTATAACATATAAGTTTAATGTATAAAAGAGAGAATTGATATGTAATGCATAAAAAAATGAGAAAAGCTAAAAAAGATATTGACTAAAAAAGAAGTAAAATATAAAATTAAATAAATAATGTAAACAAAAGTAAAATTGAATAGGAGAGTAACGAATGGAAAAAAGAAAAATATATGAGAAAAATGGAATAGCTATACCTACAGTGGTAATTATAGTGGTAGTTTCTATTATTTTGGTAGCTGTACCAACTGTAATAATAATCAGTTTAATAAATAAAAGTATGTTAATTACAGAAAGCGAAGTTGATAAAGAAACAAAGATTGTAACATTAGCAACAGATGAGGCAGTAAATAAAGGAAAGGTGAATAAGGAAGAGTTACAAACAGCTTTAAATAATCAAAAGAAAGATGTAGCAATTGTAGAAGAAGATGTAGATACATATATAGTGATATTTAAAGATAGTCAAAGAGAGTATGAAGTAACCCAAAAGCGGAAATGTAGAAGGACCAATAACACGAATAGTAGATAAATATCCAGGAGATATAACAAGAGGATTAGAGGGGGAAAAACTAAATGGAGATGAAACAAGCCCATATGAAATAAATTGTATAGAAGACTTAATTGATTTTTCAGACAAAGTAAGAAATGAAGAAGGTACAATGCATGTTGTATTAAATAGAAGTTTAAGTTTTACATCAATAAGATCATATACTAATTATAGAACAACTAAATTAGGAGATATAAATGGAGATGGAAAAGTAGATGGATTAATGACAGAACTTACAACAGGAAAAGGCTTTAAAGCGATAGGAAAAAAAGAATATGTACAAAGTACAGGATTTGTCGCATTAACAGGATTCGATGGAGTATTTGATGGTTGCGGATATACAATAAAAGACTTGTATATAAATGAAAATACCAAAAGTGGACAAGGGTTGTTTTCGTATATATCTCCAAATGGACTTGTAAAAAATTTAACTGTAACAGGAAACATAACTGGGGTATATGATCAAGGTGGAATAGCTGCAGAAAATGATGGAATAATACAAAAATGTTATAATAGAGTAAATTTAAACAATAAGTCGACAGGAGATTTGGAAATAGGTGGAATAGCTGGGAAAAATGGAGGTAGAATAGAAAACTGTTATAACTTTGGAAGTATAACATCAGAAAATTCTTCTTGGACATATACAGGTGGAATAGCAGGAATTAATGAAAGCATTATAACTAAATGTTACAATAAGGGAAAAATGATAAGTTTTAAAGGAGATAGAGTATTAGCCGGAGGAATTGTTGGATATAATATGTCTGGAATAAGCCTATGTTATAATACGGGGAAGATAGAAGGAACAGGCAGTAGTATTGCATCAATAGGAGGCATAGCACGGAAACTCACAAAATGAAAATGCAATAGTAGAAAAATGTTATAATACGGGAAGTTTAGAAACAAAAAAAGAAACTAAATATGCTATTGTAGGAGGAATTGTTGGAAATAATGTTATGAAAATAACCAATTGTTATAATATAGGTAAAATAATTGGAGAAGGAAGTGGATATACTCATATAGGTGGAATAGCAGGAAATGCAGGAACTATGAAGTATTGCTATTATTTAAATAAAAGTATGGATTCTAAAACAGAAGATGACAATAAAAACATAAATATAAAAGAATGTGTAATGCAAACAGAAGAACAAATGAAATCAGATGGTTTCATAGATTTAATAAATGAAGAATTAGAAGAAGAATGGAAAAAAGATGAAAAAGGTATAAATAATGGATATCCTATTTTAAGCTGGCAATAATGTGATGTGAATAAACCTCTATATTATCAAATTGTTTAAATTTTGATAATATAGAGGTTATTTTAATGCTAAATAAAAATCCTAAAGAGTGCTACTATAATAATTAATCATCTTGTTTATAAGAAGTGTTGTTGTTTTGGGCGCTATAAAACCAAACAAGAGCTATTATTGCAATAGCAGCGATAGCTAAAATTAACCAAGTCCAAGCAGTAGAACTCATACCAGCAAATGTTGCTGAAGTCCTTGTTGCATTATAACCATTTTTAGAGTTCCTGTTTGAAGTAGTGCCAGCAGAAGAAGAACTATTTTTCATATTCTTTTCTACATTATCTCCAGCACTTTCAATTTTATCTGTGCTTGATTTCATAGCACCTGAAACTCCACCAACCATATCTTCTACAGCATTTTCAGCACCACCAACTGCATTTCGTACATCATTTCCTGCTTTTTGCAAATCATTATTAGCAAAGACATATGAGGAAATAAAGAAGAAACCAATTAATATACTAAATATAAAAAAAAACTTTTTCGTCATCTTAACCTCCAAAAAAAATTATAAAAATGCTACAACTAATATTTAAGAGGCTTTTTTGTTCGAACTTATTTATAGTATTAAATTTTAATTTGAAAATATGCGTGAAAAAAAATACTATAATACCAATAAATGATATTATAGTAAAAATAAAATTTTAATTGTTTTATTTTTTTAGTCGAATTAAAATAGCTATACTTAGTAAAATTAAAAGTACACCAACAACTATTAATATAACATTTAGTATATTGGTTAAATTTAACTCATTATTATCCGATAAGCTACTAACACTGCTTACTTTTGCAGAAGATTCAGAGTTGTTTTCTGAAGCAAGATTCATATCAGCAGAATCTGAATTATCAGTTGCTTCATCATCTAAGTATTCACCATCATCTACTTCATCACTTGATGTGGTTTCTTCTGAGACAGCTGAATTTGTGCTAGAAGTAGCATAAATATATGAAAAATTTGATATAATAAACGTAATAAGCATAAATACGAAAAATAAAAGAACTTTAGCTTTAGTTTTATTCATAATAAAAAAATTACCTCCTTGACAAGATATATGTATTAATTATTTTTATTAACCTAATAATATAATAATACACAAAATAATGAAAAAAGTCTACAAATTTTGCAAAAAATATAAAAAAATGTAATAATTTGAAAGGAAAAACAATGAAAGAAGTTTATTTTCCAATATTACAAAGAAAAATTAGTATTTCTAAAACATTTTTATCAATAGGAAGTGTTGATATATATTGGTATTCAGTTATGATTGTAATAGCAATATTAATTACAGTAATATGTATGAAAAAAGAAAGAAAAAAGTATGGAATATATTATGATGATATGTTACAGTTAATGACATTTCTACTGCCAATTTCTTTAATATGTGCAAGAGCGTATTATATAGCTTTTAATTTAAAATATTATATAACAGAACCAAAACAAATATTAAATACAAGAAATGGAGGTTTAGCAATATACGGAGGCATTTTAGGTGGATGTTGTTTTATATTAGTATACTGCAAATTAAGAAAAATAAACGTACTTGATATATTTGATTTTATATGTCCGTATTTAGCGCTAGGACAAAGTATAGGAAGGTGGGGAAATTTTTTTAATATAGAGGCATATGGGAAAGAAACAAAGAATTTTTTGAGAATGGGAATAATAGAAAATAATAAATATATAGAGGTACACCCTACATTTTTATATGAAAGTATAGCTACATTTTTAATATGTATAATATTATTTTATCACAGAAATAAAAGAAAGTATAAAGGACAGTTAACTTTAATTTATTTCATCAGTTATTGTTTTGTAAGAATGTTTATAGAAGAGATAAGAACTGATGCTTTAGTGTTTTTGGGTTTAAAAATATCGCAAATAGTTTCAATACTAATTCTAGTAATTTGTGTAATGATTGTTATTTTCAAAAAATATTTTAAAATAACTAATAAGTAGCTTTTTGAATAATCACAAAAATTGTCAAAAAATGATGAACGATTTTTCTTGACAAATAATAAATTTAAAGTAAAATAGGTATATAAATATTTAATTTTATCATAATATGATAAAGTTTTCTGTAATTTAATTATATTCTAAATTTTAAAATTTCCAAAAAGATTCAAATATCTAAAAATCTTTAGAAAAAATCCCTAATAATGTAAATAAAATAAAAAGGAGGAGATATGTCACTATTGAATATTAAATTTTAAAATGATATATTTATATCATAATTGAGAGGTGAAAAAAATGGAAGAAAATCAAATGAATGTTTTATTGAAAGCTATAAGAAAAGTAGTAAGAGAAGAGATAAAAGAAGAAATAGGAGAAATGAAACAAGAGGTAAATGAGATAAAAGAAGAAATAGGAGAAATGAAACAAGAGATAAATAATATAAAACAAGAAATGAGAAATATTAAACAAAATATGGAAAAAATGTACAAAAAATTGACAGAAAAAATAGAAAAAGAGAGAGATGACACAGCCAAACTAATACATGAAGTTGGAAAAATGCTTACAATAAAAATTACAGACAACAAAAACGAAAGTGAAAATAAATGTAATGAACTTTTTAAACTAAATAAAATTAATAAGATGGAACATGAAATATTTGAAAAAAAGATTGAAAGATTAGAAATGGTATAATAAAGGGAGAAAAAATGTTAAAAAAAACAAAAGAAATTATAATACAAAATAAACGAGTGATAATATTTTTTATAGCAATAGTTGTTTTTACTATAATTGCAAAAGCGTTATTTAAGGAGCAATTATATGAATTTGATAATTATGTGTATATAAGAATTATTAAATATATGAATCCATATGTAACACAAGTGTTAAAAATTTTTACAAATCTAGGTGGGGCAATTGCATTAATAATAGCAAGTTTAACAATGTTTATATGTTTAAAGAACAGAAAAATTGGTAAATATGTGATAATTAATTTAGTAATTATTACATGTATAAATCAAATTTTAAAATACATATTTGCAAGAGAAAGACCAAATATACTAAGATTAGTGGAAGAACATGGGTATAGTTTCCCATCTCGGACATTCTATGGTAAGTATGGCATTTTATGGATTTTTAATATATTTACTTTGGATTAAAATAGAAAATAAAAAAATTCGATACTTATCATGCGCAATTTTGTCAGTATGTATTTTAATTATAGGTATAAGTAGAATATATTTAGGAGTACATTATGCAAGTGATGTACTTGCAGGATTTTGTATATCTTTAGCATATCTAATGGTATATACAAAATTTGTCTCAAAAAAAATAGTATAGACAATATAGGAGAACAATATGATAGCAAAGATAATAATAAATAGTACAGTAAAAAATTTGAATAAGGTATTTGATTATAATATACCAGATGAAATGTTAGATGATATAAAAATAGGAAGCAGGGTAGTAATACCTTTTGGAAAAGGCTCTAAAATAGAAGAAGGCTTTGTAATAGATATTAAAGAAAAATCAAGTTATGAAACAAAAGATATAATAAGTATACAAAAAGATTTTTCTCTAGATGAAAATAAAATAGAGTTAGCTAAATTAATGGCTCGAAAATATTTTTGCAATGTATCGGATGCAATTAAACTTATGCTTCCACCAGGTTCAAGTAGCAAAATATTATCTAATAGGACAAAAGAAAAGAATATGAAATTTATATATTTAAAAGAAGATGTAGAAAGTATAAATGAAAAAATACAAAAGCAAATAATAAAATCACCTAAGCAAATTAGAGTTATAAATTTTTTAATTGAAAATGATGGAGTAGGAATGTCAGACTTAAAGGTATTTACAGATACAACTACATCTGTAATAAAGACATTAGAGAAAAATAATTATATAGAAATAGTAGAAAAGCAAGTAGATAGAAATCCTTTTATAAATAAGAAAATTACACCAACTAAAAGCTTGAAATTAACAAATGAACAAATGTTGGCATATAGTAAAGTTTGTGAAAGCATAGATAATGAAATGTTTATAGAGTTTTTACTATATGGTGTTACTGGTTCAGGAAAAACTGAAATATATTTACAGTTAATAGAAAAAGTGTTAAGTATGGGAAAAAGTGCTATTGTATTAGTGCCAGAAATTTCTTTAACCCCTCAAATGGTAAATAGATTTATATCAAGATTTGGTGAAGATCAAATAGCTATTTTGCATAGTAAACTATCATTAGGAGAGAGATATGATCAATGGAATAGAATAAAAAATGGAATTTCTAATGTAGTAATAGGAGCAAGATCAGCAATATTCGCTCCAGTAAAAGATGTAGGTATAATAATAATTGACGAGGAACATGATAATTCATATAAATCAGAAATGAATCCTAGATATGATGCTAAAGATATAGCAAAATATATAGCGAGTGAAAATAATATACCATTGGTATTAGGGAGTGCTACGCCAGATCTAAATACATTTTACAAAGCAAATATAGGAAAGATAGAACTACTTAAATTGACTAAAAGAGCTAATGAATCTAGTTTGCCAAGTGTAGAAATAGTAGATTTGAGAAAAGAGTTAGCAGAAGGAAATAGGTCAATGCTAAGTAGAAAGTTATATGAGAGAATACAAGAAAATATAGCTAAAAAACAGCAGACTATCTTGTTCCTAAATAGAAGAGGATTTTCAACATTTGTGATGTGTCGTGATTGTGGATATACAGCAAAATGTAATAATTGCAACATTAGCTTGACATATCATATGCAAGAAAATAAATTAAAATGCCATTATTGTGGATATGAGCAAAACAATATTACAATATGCCCAGAGTGTAATAGCAATAAAGTAAGATATTTTGGAACAGGAACTCAAAAACTTGAATATGAAATTAATAAGTTATTTCCAGAAGCAACTACAATAAGAATGGATATAGATACAGTAACTAAAAAAAATTCACATGAGGAAATATTAAATAAATTTAACAAAGAAAATATAAATATATTAATAGGAACTCAAATGATTGTAAAAGGCCATCATTTTCCCAATGTCACATTAGTAGGAGTTATTGCGGCAGATGGAAGTTTGAATATAGGAGATTATAGGGCAAACGAAAGAACATTTCAAATATTGACTCAAGTAGCGGGGAGAGCTGGAAGAGAAAATTTGCCAGGCAATGTCATAATACAAACATATAACCCAGATAATTTTAGTATAGAATATGCTCAAAAACAGGATTACGATTTATTCTACAATACAGAGATAAACTTAAGAAAACAATTGAAATATCCTCCATTTTGCGATATAATAGTAATTGGTATTAGTTCACTTGATGAAGAAAAAATAAAGAAAGCATCAGAATATATTTACCAAAATATAGTTAGCAAAAATATCAACATGAGTGTATATAAACCAATGCCAGCGCCTATTGATAAAATTAAAATGAGATTTAGATGGAGAATAATCATTAAATGTCATTTGAATAATGGAGTAATAGACGGTATAAATGATGTTCTTGAAAAATTCTATAAGAGTAGAATTAAAGATGTTAGAGTAATAGTAGATATAAATCCAAATAATATGCTATAAGAAGGAGGTAAATGAATGGCAATAAGAAATATAAGAGAATCTGGAGATGAGATTTTAAATAAAAAATCTAGGCAAGTTGAAGAAATAGATGAAAAACTATTAGTATTAATAAATGATATGATAGAAACTATGCATAAGTTTAATGGGGTTGGATTAGCTGCTGTGCAAGTGGGAGTTTTAAAAAGAGTTGTAGTAATTGATTTATATGATGATAAAGGTCCAATAATACTTATAAATCCAGAAGTTGTAAAACAAAAAGGAAGCCAAACAGTTACAGAAGGATGTTTAAGTTTTCCAAATCAATTTGCTAAAGTAGTAAGACCTAAAGAAGTTACAGTGACTGCTATGAATGAAAAAGGTAAAAAAATAAAAATAACGGGAAAAGATTTGCTAGCACAAGCATTAGTACATGAGATAGATCATTTAAATGGAGAATTATTTATAGATAAAATAATTCCAGGGACATTAGAGATAATAAAACCTGAGAATAATTAAATATTATTATGAGGGACTAATAAAACATTTTGAGTCTCTCTTTAAATTATGTAACAAAAAGGAGAAAAATATGTTAAATATAGTATTTATGGGAACACCGGATTTTGCAATGAAATCTTTAGAAGCAATATATAATGAAAAATATAATATTTTAGGAGTAGTTACAAATCCAGACAGACCTAAAGGTAGAGGAATGAAACTAAATCAATCACCAGTTAAAGAATATGCATTAGAAAAAAATATGAAAATATACCAACCAGATAAGGTGAAAGAAAATGAAAGTTTTATAAATGAAATAAAAAAATTAAATCCTGATGTAATATGTGTTGTTGCATATGGAAAGATAATTCCAAAAGAGATATTGGAGATACCTAAATATGGCTGTATAAATTTACATGGATCGTTGTTACCAAAATATAGAGGAGCAGCCCCAATTCAATGGTCTATAATTAATGGTGATAAAACGACAGGAGTTACAACCATATATATGAACGAAGGTATAGATACAGGGGATATGATTTTGAAAAAAGAAGTTGCAATAGATGAAAATGAAACAACAGGAGAATTATGGGAAAAAATGTCTAATATAGGTGCAAAACTGTTAGTTGATACATTAAAGAAAATAGAAAATGAAGATGCACCTAGAGTAAAGCAAGAAAATAATGCTTCATATGCACCAATGCTAGAAAAATCTATTGCCAAAATAGATTGGAATAAAATGAAAGCTATAGAAATAAAAAATCTAGTTAGAGGATTAAATCCAATAATGGGAGCATATGCAACTTTAAATGGTAAAAAAGTAAAATTTTGGAAAGTAGAGTTAGCAAATAAAGAATGTATAGAAATGGATACAGAAACAGCAGAACCAGGAACTATATTGTATATAGATAATAAAAAAGGTTTGTATGTGAAAGCAAAAGATGGGATTATAAAGTTGATAGATGTACAAGGAGAAAACTCTAAAAAGATGAATGTATGCGAATGGATAAGAGGAAGCAGAGTGCAAGTAGGAGAAAAGTTTGTGTAAAAATATTACGAAATAGTTGTAAAAATAATCAATAATTGATATACTAATAAAAGTTAATAATGTATATATTTTATTAGGAGGTTTTTGTTATGGAAAATGAAGAAATAAAAAATGTTGAAGGAACTGAAGAGGTTACAATAGACAATAAAGAGAATAATGAAATAAAAATAGCAGATGATGTTGTTGCAGTTATTGCTGGAGTAGCAGTGTCAGAAGTACCAGGAGTTTCAAGTATGGCAGGAGGATTTGCAGGTGGAATTTCAGAAGTATTAAGTGGAAAGAAAAACTTAGCTAAAGGTATTAAAGTAGAAGTAGCAAATAAAGAAGCAAAAATCGATGTAAATATTATCGTAGAATATGGAACAAGAATACCAGATGTAGCTTTTGAAATTCAAAACAGGGTAAAGAAATCTGTTGAAACAATGACAGGATTAAAAGTGTTAGAAGTAAATGTACATGTACAAGGTGTAAATACAAATGTTGAAGAAACAAAGGAAGAAACTGAAGAAGAAAAACAAGAAGACTAAATATAAGTCTTAGTAAATGATACTATTAAAAGAAACGGAGGAAAAAATAATGAAATTTATAGAGAAATTATCATTACTATTGTTTTCTAGTATTATGTTGCTAATATCTATAATAGCATGTTTAGTAGTGTTTGGGTGGATTGATATTCCGGCAATTGCTATAGTATTAAAAGATGTGCTTAATAATCCAAAAGCAACTAATGTAGTATTAGGATGTAGCATAGTATTTATATTGTTAGCAATAAAATGTATATTTTTTGATTCAGGTTCAAATTCCAAAAGTGACAGTAAAGAAGGAGTACTATTGGAAAATAATAATGGAAAGTTGTTGATTTCAAAAGATACTATAGAAAATCTAGTAAGTAGAACTGTAAAAGAATTTTCAGAAGCAGAAGCAGTATCAACAAAAGTAATATTAGATAGAGAAAATAATGTAATGATAGAAGTAACTTTATATGTTGCACCAAATAGCATAATAAAGGAATTATCTATCAACCTACAAAATAAAATAAAAGATGTTGTAAAAAAAGTTGCGGATTTGGATATTAAAGAAATAAATATAAAAATAGAAAACATTGCTACAGAAAAGAGCGCTGAACAATAAAGGAGGCAAAGAGAAAATGGACAACTTTAAGAATTTTGTTAATGATTATAGAGGAGCAATCATAGGTGGCATTATAGCTATATTAATACTATGCACAAATTTATATAAATTAATAATTGGTATAATATTATTTTGTATAGGAGTATTTATAGGAAATTATGTACAAAAAAACAAATATGATGTTAAAGAAAAACTAAAAGACTTTATAGATAGAATGTAATTTCAGTAGAAATGTAGTAAAATAGGAAGGATGATATAAATATATGAATAGATCTATTGTTAGAGAACATATTTTCAAACTTTTATATAGTATGGAGATACAGAAAAAATATACTGAAGAACAAATAGAAATATATATAGAAAATAACAATATAGATCAGGAAACAGGAGAAGATATAAAAAATACAATAAATGAAATAATAAAAAATTCAGAAACAATAGAAAAATTAATATCAGATAATTTGAAAACCAAATGGCAAATAGAAAGAATATCAAAAGTAGATCTGTCTATACTGAAACTAGCAATCTATGAAATAAAATACAAAGAATTGCCATATAAAATTTCTATTAACGAAGCTATAGAAATTGCAAAAAAATATGGAGAAGATACATCAGGTTCATTTATAAATGGAATATTAGGAAGTATAGTTAATGCCAATAATGAAGAGTAGTAAATAAAAAGGTTATTACTAGTCAACAATTAATTAATACAAATTTAATATTGTTGTCTAGTTATTTTATTATACAAGGAGAACAAAATGAAATATAATCCAATAACAGTAACAGATTTAAATAAATATATAAAAGACAAAATATCAAGTGATGAAGTTTTAAACAATGTGTTAGTTAAGGGAGAAATTTCAAATTTCAAACATCATTATACAGGACATATGTATTTTACACTAAAAGATGAAAACTCATTAATAAAATGTATAATGTTTAAAACATATACACCAAATTTGAAATTTGTTCCAAGAGATGGGATGAAAGTAATGGTATTTGGTACAGTTTCTGTATTTGAAAGAGATGGAGTGTATCAAATATATTGCAAAGCTATGCAAGAAGATGGAATGGGAAGCCTATATAAAGCATATGAAGAGTTGAAGAAAAAGCTAGAAATGGAAGGACTATTTGCAAAAGAAAGTAAAAAAACAATACCATATATGCCTCAAAAAATAGGTGTACTAACATCAGAAACTGGTTCGGTAATTAGAGATATAATAAATGTATCAACAAGAAGAAATCCAAATGTATATATAAGGTTATTGCCCGTTCCAGTTCAAGGACAAGGAGCAGGAGAAAAAATTGCAGAAGCAATAAAAATTATGAATGAAAAGAAATTAGCTGATATAATAATTTTGGCGAGAGGAGGAGGTTCATTAGAAGATTTATGGCCATTTAATGAAGAAATTGTTGCAAGAGAGATATTTAACTCTGAATTGCCAATAATATCAGCAGTAGGACACGAAACAGATTTTACAATTGCAGATTTTGTAGCAGATTTAAGAGCACCAACTCCATCAGCAGCTGCAGAATTAGCAGTTCCAGATATAGAAGAAGTAAAACTAAAAATAAGTACATATCGAAATAGATATAAATTAGCATTAAAGAAAAAAGTTGAATTTATGAGATTAAGATATGAAAAATGTATGACTAAGAGAGTTTTTAAAGAGCCACTACAATATATAAATGAGCAGTATGTTAGAATAGATATGTTACAAAAAAATATTGAAAATTCTATAAAAAGAACTGTTGAGGGCAAACGAACAGATTTGATAAAAAATATATCTAAGCTAGATGCATTGAGTCCATTAAAAACACTAAGTAGAGGCTATTCTATAACAAGCTTAAATAATAAAATAATTAAAAGTGCTCATGATTTAAAAGCAGGAGATAATATAAAATTAAAATTTATAGATGGAGAAAAGTCAGCTATAATAACAGAAAAATAATAAAGTAGGGGGACAATAATGGAAAAAAGTGAATTGAATTTTGAAACAGGTATAAAGGAATTAGAACAAATTGCAGACAAATTAGAAAAAGAAAATTTAAACTTGGATGAATCAGTAAATTTATTTGAAAAGGGTATGGAATTATCTAAAAAATGTTCAGAAATACTTGAAAATGCAGAAAAGAGAATAACTAAACTAATAGTAAAAGAAGATGAAATAGAAGAAACAGATTTTGTATCTAAATAAGTGAAAGATTAATTAAAAAAGGGGAAGAAAAATGAATATAGTTAATCAGTTCATAAGTAACAAATACATATATATACCATTTTTTTTATGGTTAGGAATACAAATATTTAAAGTGATATATGATTTATGCGTAACTAAAAAGTTTAATTTTAAAAGAATAATGGGAGCAGGAGGAATGCCAAGTTCACATTCAGCGGTGGTTACTTCACTTGCGACACTTATAGCAAAAAATGAAGGTGTAGATACACCATTGTTTGCAGTTTCTTTGATTTTTGCTTTTGTAGTTATGTATGATGCAGCAGGAATAAGAAGAGCTGCTGGAAAGCAAGCTACACTATTGAATAAAATAATAGAAACACCGGGATTGACATCAGTACAAGTGTCAGAAAGATTAGTAGAAGTATTAGGACATACACCGATTCAAGTTTTTGTTGGAGCATTAATAGGGATAGTGGCAGGAATAATATTGTAAGAGAGGATGTTATAATATGACAGATGTAGAAATAGCTAGAAATGTAAAATTGAAAAATATTCTTGAAATAACAGATAAATTAAATATAGATAAAAGTGATGTAGAATTATATGGAAATTATAAAGCAAAATTGTCTGAAAATGTTATAGAAAAAACAAAAAATAATAAAAATGGTAAATTGATATTAGTAACAGCTATAAACCCAACACCGCTAGGAGAAGGAAAAACGACAATTGCTATAGGGCTAGCAGATGGATTAGCCAAAATAGGAGAAAAATCAATACTAGCATTAAGAGAGCCGTCTCTTGGACCAGTCTTTGGGATAAAAGGTGGAGCAACTGGAGGAGGACATTCGCAAGTAGCTCCTATGGAAGATATAAATTTACATTTTACAGGAGATATTCATGCTATAACATCAGCAAATAATTTGTTAGCTAGTTTAATAGATAATCATATATTTTTTGGAAATGAATTAAAATTGAAAAAGGTAACATGGAAAAGATGCTTGGACTTAAATGATAGACAATTAAGAAGAATAGAATGTGGTTTGTCAGGCGAAAAAAACATGCTTCCAAGAGAAGACGGATTTGACATTTCAGTTGCATCAGAAATAATGGCTGTATTATGTCTTTCAAAAGATATAAATGATTTGAAAAAAAGACTTTCAGAAATGATTATAGGTTATAACGAAAATGAGGAGCCTGTAAGAGTAAAAGATTTAAATGCTCAAGGAAGCATGACAGTGCTATTAAAAGATGCTATAAAACCTAACATAGTTCAAACATTAGAACATATACCAGCAATAATACATGGAGGACCATTTGCGAATATTGCGCATGGATGTAATAGTGTGATTGCTACTGAACTAGCTTTGAAACTAGCAGATTATACGGTAACAGAAGCTGGATTTGGTTCAGACTTAGGAGCAGAAAAGTTTTTAAATATTAAATGCAGACAAACAAAAATCATACCTGATGCTGTAGTTTGCATTGCTACAATGAAAGCATTAAAATATCATGGTGGAGCAAGTAAAGAAGAACTTTTTAATAAAAACATAAGTGCTTTAGAAGCTGGATGCAAAAATTTATTCAAGCATATAGAAAATATGAAAGACAAATTTGGAATAAATGTAATAGTTGCAATAAATAAATATAAAGATGATGACAAAGAAGAAATAAAATATTTAGAGAACAAATTAAAAGAAAAAGAAATACAACTTAGTTTGGTAGAAAGTTGGGAAAAAGGTGGAGAAGGAGCAATAGATTTAGCTCAAAAAGTAAAAGAAATATGTAAAAAAGATTGTAAAGAGAAATTTGAATATACATATGATTTAGAAGATGGCATTAAGGAGAAAATAGAAAAAGTAGCTAAATCAATTTATGGTGCAAATGGTGTGATATTTTCAGATGATTGCATAAAGCAAATAGAAAAAATAGAAAAAATTGGATATAAAAATTTACCAGTATGTATTGCAAAAACACAATATTCTTTCTCAGATGATCCAAACAACTTAAAGTGCGATAAGCCATTTAGTATAAATATAAATGAAGTAATATTAAAGGCGGGAGCAGGATTTGTAGTTGCTATAACGGGAAAAATAGTAACAATGCCAGGATTACCAAAAGTTCCAGCTGCAGAAAATATAGATATTAATAAATCAGGAGAAATAATAGGAATTTTTTAATGTATAAAAACACCTCAATTGGAGAAAATATTAAAAATTAGTATTTTTTGAGGTGATTTTTTATGTCAAAAATTAAAAGAAAAGTAATTAATGCTATTATAATAGTATTGAGTTTAATATTAATATATTTATGCTTTATGCCCAACAATGTGGTAGAAGCATTATCAAAATATGGTTCAAGAGGAAGTGAAGTAACTCAAATACAAACAAAATTAAAAAGATGGGGGTATTATAAAGGAAATATAGATGGAATATATGGAAGCCAAACTGTAGAAGCGGTAAAATATTTTCAGAGAAAGAATGGTTTAGCCGTAGATGGAATAGCAGGAAAAAACACTTTAAATACAATGGGAATATATAGTTCAAGCAGTTCAAGTTCAGGAGCTAATAATTCGAGTGATATTAATTTGTTAAGTAGGTTAATTTATGGTGAAGCAAGAGGAGAACCATATACTGGGCAAGTTGCTGTTGGAGCTGTAGTTTTAAATAGAGTAAAAAGCTCATCTTTTCCTAATACTATAGCGGGGGTAATATATCAGTCTGGAGCATTTTCAGTAGTTAATGATGGCCAAATTAATTTAACACCAAATGATACTGCTAAAAAAGCAGCAACTGATGCTTTAAATGGTTGGGATCCATCATATGGTTCTATATATTACTTTAATCCTAAGACAGCTACAAGTGCGTGGATATGGTCAAGACCGCATGTAATTACAATAGGAAATCATAGATTTTGTAAGTAAAAGCAGGTTGTACTTTGAAAAATATTATGGTAAAATAAGTAAGAGTTTTAATTCGCAAGGAGAATGTAATGGGAGAAAAAAAGAAGTATATAAGAAATTTTAGTATAATTGCACACATAGATCATGGAAAATCAACATTAGCAGATAGACTTATTGAAATGACAGGGGTATTGTCTAAAAGAGAAATGGAAAGTCAGATACTAGATAATATGGATATTGAAAGAGAAAGAGGTATTACAATAAAATCACAGGCAGTGAGAATGAAGTATATTGCAAAAGATGGAAAACAATATACATTAAATCTTATAGATACTCCAGGTCACGTTGATTTTAATTATGAAGTATCAAGAAGTTTAGCAGCATGTGATGGAGCAGTACTAGTAGTAGATGCAAGTCAAGGAATAGAGGCACAAACTTTAGCAAATGTGTATTTAGCATTAGATAACAATCTTGAAATAATACCAGTAATAAATAAAATAGATTTGCCAAATGCAAGACCAGAAGAAGTAAAGAAAGAAATAGAAAATGTTATTGGATTAGATGCTAGTGAAGCTCCATGTATTTCAGCAAAATCTGGTTTAAATGTGGAAAAAGTATTAGAGAAAATAGTTACAGATATTCCAGCACCAGATGGAGATGAAAATCAACCTTTGAAATGTTTAATATTTGATTCAATATATGATAATTATAAAGGTGCAATAGCATATGTAAGAGTAAAAGAAGGAACTGTAAAAGTAGGTGATGAAATACTTTTAATGGCTACAAATAAATCATTTGTAGTAACAGAAGTTGGATATTTTGCACCAGGTCAATATGCACAAGCTGAAAAATTAGAAGCAGGAGATGTAGGATATATAGCAGCAAGTATAAAAAATCTATCTGACATACATGTAGGGGATACTATAACAATAAAAAATAATCCAGCTAAGGAGAGATTACCTGGGTACAAACCAGTTAATCCTATGGTGTATTGCGGGTTATACCCAGTTGACGGCGGGGATTATGAAAACTTAAAAACAGCTTTAGAAAAATTAAAACTAAATGATGCAGCATTAGAGTATGAACCAGAGACTTCAGCTGCATTAGGTTTTGGATTTAGATGTGGATTTTTAGGACTATTACATTTAGAGATAATAGAAGAAAGATTAGATAGAGAATTTGATTTGAGTTTAATTACAACATCACCATCTGTTATATATAAAGTACATAAAACAGATGGAGAAATTATAGAATTGTATAATCCAGCAGATCTTCCACCGGCACAAGAAATATCTTATTTAGAAGAACCATTTGTAACAGCAGAAATATTAACCCCAAAGGAATATGTAGGAAATATAATGGAAATCTGTCAAAATAGACGTGGAATATACTTAGATATGAAATATCTGGATGAAAATAGAGTTACCTTAATATATGAATTACCATTAAATGAAATAATATATGACTTCTTTGATAGTCTAAAATCAAGAACAAAAGGATATGCATCATTTGACTATGAATTTAAAGAATACGTAAGATCAGACTTAG
Organism: uncultured Clostridia bacterium; assembly: GCA_934167175.1. Classification (GTDB taxonomy): domain Bacteria; phylum Bacillota; class Clostridia; order TANB77; family CAG-508; genus CAKPKF01. The sequence continues at coordinate 32,909 of CAKPKF010000011.1, forward strand.
TAAAGTTAGATATACATGTTAATGGAGAAAGTGTAGATGCATTGAGTTTCATAGTACATAGAAGTTCAAGTTATCAAAGAGGCAAAAAGATGGTAGAAAAACTAAAAGAAGTAATACCAAGACAATTATTTAGTATACCATTACAAGCTGTTATTGGAGGAAAAATAATTGCAAGAGAAACAATATCAGCTAATAGAAAAGACGTACTAGCCAAATGTTATGGAGGAGACATTACAAGAAAGAAGAAATTATTGGAAAAACAGAAAAAAGGTAAGAAGAAAATGAGACAAGTTGGAAATGTGGAAATGCCACAAGAAGCATTTTTATCAGTATTAAAATTAGATGATGAATAATATTAGGAGAGAAAATTATATGGAAAATAGAAGAAATGTAAATAAAATGCAATATGAAGATCAAGTTGAAGGAAGAAATTCTGTACTAGAGCTATTAGAAAGTGGAAAAGACATAAATAAAATATTTATTACTAAAGGTGAGAAACATGGTTCAATTAATAAAATTATTGCTAAGGCAAAAGAAAGAAAAGTAATAATAGTTGAAAAAGATAAAAGAAAGATGGACGAAATGGCGCAAAATAACAATTATCAAGGTGTAATTGCTATAGTTCCACCATTTGAATATTGTGATGTAGAAGATATACTAGAAAATGCAAAGAAAAAAGGAGAAGATCCATTTATATTAATATTAGATGGAATAGAAGATCCACACAATTTAGGTTCAATAATTCGTACTGCAGAAACAGCTGGTGTTCATGGGGTTATTATTCCCAAAAGAAGAGCTGCTCAAGTAAATAGTACTGTTAATAAAGTGTCGGCAGGAGCAGTAGAACATATGAAAGTAGCAAGAGTAAATAATATAAATGAAACAATAAAATATTTAAAAGAAAATGATATTTGGGTAATAGGTACTGATATATCAACAGATACATACTATTATAAGCAAGATATGAAAGGAAAAATAGCTATAGTAATAGGAAGCGAAGGAGAAGGAATGAGTAGACTAGTAAAAGAAAATTGTGATTTTCTAGTGAAAATTCCAATGAAAGGCAAAGTTTCATCTTTAAATGCTTCTGTATCAGCAGGTATAGTAATATATGAAGCTGTTAAGCAAAGAATAAATGCATCTTTTTGTCAAAGATAGTTGAAAAAAATAATTTTTAAATATATAATGATCATGATATATATTAATAGGAGGAATTTTATGAGTGCTAAAAAAATTATAATTCTTGTAGTAGTTTTAATAATATTAGTATGTGGAGGTGCTTTTGGAGTAGTATATTTAAAAACAGATATATTTAAACCAATAGATAATACTTTTTATAAATATATGTTCCAAAATGTTGAAGTTTTAAAAGGATATAAAGATTCAGAATATCTAGCATATGATAATAAATTAAAAGAAATGACACATACAAATTCAGGAGATATTACATTTACAACAAAGTCAAATAATCAACAAGAACAAATCAAGCTAGATAATTTAACAGTAAATATAGAAGGAAAAAGTAATCCAGGGAAAAATAAAGCATATCAAAGTATTAATATGAAATATTCTAATGATGATTTCTTTGAATTAGAATATATAAAAGATCAGGATAAGTATGCTTTAAAATCAAATGAAATAGTTAATAAGTATGTAGCTGTAGAAAATAATGAACTGAAAGATTTGGCTACAAAACTAAATGTAGAAGATATAGACAAAATACCAAACAAACTAGAAAGATATGACTATGGAGAAATATTTAATATAACACCAGAAGAAATAGATACTATAAAATCAACATATATAGAAACATTAAAAAGTCAAATACCAGTAGAAAAATTTTCAAAAAATGAAAAAATTCAACTAAATGTAAATAGCCAAAATATAGTTGCTGATTCATACACATTAGAATTAACAAGTGAAGAGGTAAAAAATGTTCAAATAAAATTATTGGAAAGATTGAAATCAGATGATTTTACATTAAATATAATAAGCCAAAAAATGAAATTATTAAATTCATCTGATGAATCAGCAAGTGTTGATACATTAAAAACAGAAATTCAAAATAAAATAGAAGAAATATTAAAATTAAATTATATAGAACCTTTAAAAATATCAGTATTTGTAAGCTCAGGTACAGTTATAAAAACAGAAATATCAACAGATAGTGAAAAAATAGAATTTAATACTTTAGTAGAAGAATCAAAAATTACTACTAACATAAATATGAAAGAGTTAGCTGGTAACCAAGAAGATGACAGAAATTCAAATAATAATACTGAAACTAATACATTAATAAGTATATCAAAAGAAAAACAAGGAGACCAGACAATATATATGATAGATACAAAAACAGATGATGGAACTGAAAATACATCTAAATTTAATATTACTTCAACATATATAGGGTTAGCATCTGGAAGTAATGTAGAAAACAAAGTAACTATAACATCAAACGATAGTGAAACAATGATTAAAGCAAATTACAGAAATAAAGTTACATTTGGTTCTAATGTAGAAATAGAGGATTTAGACGATAACAATAGTGCTACTTTGAATAATTTTGATAAAGAAAATTTAAATGTTTTGGTTTCAAGTATAATTACAAAAACACAAGAGGTATTGTTCCAAAAATTATCAATGTTGGGAATGAATAGTAAAATTAATTTATCAAGTACAAAAAATGTTAGTGAAGAATATGCCAAAACATTTAATGCAATATTTGAAAGCAATGCAGGAGAGAAAAATGGTGCAGATACTAAAGCGTTTGTAGGGACATTAGTTTCTACAAATGATAGCATAGAAGAGGACAAAAAAGTATCATTATCAATTAATGATGCACAATATGCAGGTAAAGATATAACAAGTCAAAAAATAGAAGAAATAAAAAATACTGTGGATCAAAATAAAACATATATAATAAGTTTTGAATATAATGAGCAAAATAAATTAATAAATAAGGTTGTAGTAAAAGAGAAACAGTAAAAGATGCATATTTAAATAAGAGTTACCTTTTTTAGGAGGTAACTCTTATTAAAAGAAAGGACATGAAAGATGAATAAAATAGAATTAGAAAAAATAAAAGAAAAGGCTATAGAAGAAAAAATACCAATAATAATGGATGACACGCTAGAAGAAATAAGAAAAATATTAATAGAAAAAAAGCCTAAAAAAATATTAGAAATAGGAACTGCAATTGGATATTCTGCAATGTGTTTTTCAGAATATTTAGATGCTGATGGAAAAATAGACACAATAGAAAGAGATGAAGAAAGAGTAATAGAAGCAAGAAAAAACATAAAAAAAGTTGAAGTAGAATCAAAAATAAACATTTTAGAAGGTGATGCTGTTGAAATACTACCTAAAATGAATGAAAAATATGATATAGTATTTATTGATGCAGCAAAAGGAAAATACCCATTTTTCTTAGCAGAGGCTATGAGAATGCTTAATGAACGAGGAATAATAATAGCAGATAACATATTATATAAAGGATATGTTATGAGTGATTATAATAAGCATAAACAGCGTACAGCTGTAAGAAATTTACGTGAATACATAAAAGAAGTAACAGAAAATGAAGAATTAGAAACTGAAATTTTAGAAGTTGGAGATGGATTAGCAATAAGCAGAAAAAAATAAACGAAAGTTATTTTTACTTTCGTTTATTTTTGATATAGCAAGGTTAGGTTGCTTTTAGAACTATGAAAATTGAGAAAATCTGGTGCATATGTGTATAAAATATATTATTTACACAAATCATCGTTTTCTAAATTATTAAAAACTTCTTTGATATTAGGCAAATATTCTAAGCCATTATGCTTATTTAATATTTTATCATAAAAATCATATTTGGTAGGTTCTTTGATAAGTTCTTCAGAATAAAAATGGAAAAAATTATCACAATCAGAAAATCTACTTATAATTCCTTTTTTTACATAGATAGTGAAATTTGGAACATTACATAGTACTTCATTATGTATAAAATCATCAACTTTATTTTTGTTTTTTAAATCTGAAGAAGATAAAATCTCAGGTATTTTTCTCTTTTTATTTATAAATATTTGATTAACTTCTTTAGAATTAGATGAATTTTTATGAGAAGAAGTTCCTAAATCATGGCTTGCAGTTCCATAAGTAGCAAGAGTATTTCTATAATAGGATTTAGTTTGAAATTCTGAGCACCAATGTGGTAAATATTTAGATTGTAAACCATAGTGTTCAGCTTTATATCCATTTTCTTTATCAACAGATTTACGGCGATTACTTTGTTGAGTTATGCCAAGCTCATGTAATGTTTCAGAATTTTCTAGAACATATTCAAACATATATTTTGCCATATAATAATCAGACTTATTTTTCAAATTTTCAAGTTGCGAATTATATAATTTTAATTTCTCTTTGAAATGCTCTTGAGCAGATATGTTATTAGTTTTTGCAAATTTTTCATATTGGCGTTCGACTTTGCATAATCCTTTATATGTATTTATCCTAGTATCATAAATATTTTTTAAATATTTAAGTTCATCAACTTTTTTTGCTAATTCATCACTAGGATGAGTAACTAATTTTTTTTCTTTTTCTTCTAAATCCTTAGAAATGATATTTATTGCCTCTGTTTTTAATGGGACTCCATTAATTACTAATTTCATTCCATATGTATCAAATATTTGTGTTTTAGGAGAAGCTGAGTTGTTATCTAGCAAATCATGATGTATAGAAGTTTTGTTAGTATAACTAGATTTTGATTTTATTCTATATATAAGTTCACTGTTTATATCAGGGAAAAATCTTTCGATTTCAGAACCAATAGTAGAAAACACTAAATCTGTAAATTCAATATATTTATCACTTTTTAATAAATTATAAACACCAGAATAATATGCTGGTAGAAAAGAATGAGTATTACATTTTTTTTCTAAAGTATTTTGTGGTAATTTTAAACTGTCTAAAAAATCATTTTTTTTCATAAGAATTCCTCCGTTAGTATCAATTCGACTTATTATAACACAGATACAAGAAAAATACAAATGTTTGCAATATGCCAAATTTGACAAAAGCAAACTAATGTTCTAAAATGTTATAGGTGATTATATGGGAGAAAGACAGATAATACATGTAGATGTTAATAATGCATTCTTATCTTGGACAGCAGTAGAAAAACTAAAAAATGGGGAAATACTTGATATAAGAGCTATACCTTCAATAATAGGAGGGGATGAAAAACAAAGAAGAGGAGTAGTTTTAGCTAAAAGTACTCCTGCGAAACATTTAGGAATAAAAACAGGAGAGCCAATATATCAAGCTAGAAAAAAGTGTCCAGATTTAAAAATTTATTCTGGAAATTATGAATGTTATAGAAAATACTCAGATGCTTTATATAATTTAATATCAGAATATACAAACAAAATAGAGAGATTTTCAATAGATGAATGTTTTGTGGATTTAACTGATTTAAATCAAGACAACTTAGGTATAATGAATATAGCAAAACAAATTAATAAAAGGGTGAAGCAGGAATTTGGTTTTACGGTAAATATTGGAATATCTAATAATAAACTTTTGGCGAAAATGGCATCAGATTTTGAAAAACCAGATAAAATTCATACATTATATAAAAATGAAATACAGGAAAAAATGTGGAACCTAAACGTATCAGAATTGTTTATGGTAGGAAGGCAAACTGTGCCAAAACTTAAAAGAATAGGAATAGACACAATAGGGGATTTAGCAAAAATAGAAGAGAGATATTTAATAAGAAGATTTGGCAAATATGGTAGAATGATGTGGGAATATGCAAATGGAATAGATAATCAAGATGTAGAATTTACTCCAACAAAACCAAAAGGCATTGGAAATTCTATAACATTACCATATGATGTGAATGAATTAGAAGAGTTAGAAAAGATTTTATTCAAATTAGTGGAACAAGTGTCATATAGATTGAGAAAACAAAAAATGCTGGCAAGAGTAGTATGTATAAAAATAAAAGATAAAAATTTTCAAGTATATACACATCAGAGTAGATTAAAATCAGATACTAATTGTACTAAAGAAATATATTCATTAAGTAAAAAAATATTAAAAGAGATGTATAAAAATGAACAAGTAAGATTAATTGGAGTCAGAGTAGATAATTTATCAGAAGTAGAAAATAGTCAAATGTCTATATTTAATTTTGAAACAGAAAATAGACAGAAAAAAATAGATTCTGTGATAGATGAAATAAAAGATAAATATGGATATAATTCAATAACAAGAGCAAGTACTATAAAAAAGATATAAAGTAACAAGATAAGTTAAAAAAGAATAAAATATACTAAACACATTAATATGTGTTAGTAGGAGGTGGTAATATGTTACCAATAGAAAAATGCAATGAAAATAGACCAAGAAAAAAATGTTGTATAGATTTAATAGTGGTAATATTATCTGTTATATTAGCTTTTTCAGTAGGAGGAATACTTGGAGCATTTAATGCTATTCTAGTTTTTGTAAGTTTAGCAGCAATAATAGTTTTTTCAATAGTAATAGCAATATTATTAGCAATAAGAATAATATTGCTACTGTGCAATAAAAAATGCTAAACAACGAAATAGATGTGTTGTATTAAACACATCTATACATAATGAGAAATTTTAATATTACTATTGAAAAATTTAGATATATAATATAAAATAAAATATAGAGAATATACAAGGAGAAAAAATAATGTCAGTTGTTATAAATGGAAAAGAGTTAGCTAAAAAGATAAAAGTTAATTTAAAAGAAGAAGTAAATATGTTAAAAAAGCAAGGTATAAAGCCAAAACTTGCAGTAATTATGGTCGGTGAAGATAAAGCATCAAAAATATATATAAAAAATAAAAGTAAAGCATGTGAAGAAACAGGTATAGAATATCAAGAATATTTATTGGATAAATCAACGACAATGGAACAATTATTAGAACTAATAGAAGATTTAAATAATAATAATGAGATACATGGAATATTGTTGCAAAGCCCAATACCTAAACATTTAGATATAAACTTAGCTTTTCAAAAAATAGCACCAGAAAAAGATATAGATGGTTTTAATCCAATAAATGTAGGTAAAATATCTTTAGGACAAGATGCATTTATATCATGTACGCCATATGGAGTAACTAAAATTTTAGAAGAGTATAATATAAATCCAGAGGGAGCTAATGCAGTAATCATAGGAAGAAGCAATATAGTTGGAAAACCTATGTCACAGTGTTTACTAAATAAAAATGCAACAGTAACAGTGTGTCATTCTAAAACTCAAAATTTAAAGGATATAACTAAAAAAGCAGACATAATAGTTGCAGCTCTTGGAAAACCAAAATTCATAACAGAAGATATGATAAAAGAGGGAGCAACGGTAATAGATGTAGGGATTAATAGAGATGAAAATGGCAAACTAGTAGGAGATGTTGATTTTGAGAATGTATCTAAAAAAGCAGGTTACATATCACCAGTTCCAGGAGGAGTTGGACCTATGACAGTTGCAATGTTAATGAATAATGTTGTTAAAGCAGCCAAAAAGATGAATTAAATAAAAAACATAAGGGAGCATAAAATATATGCTCTTTTTTATTGCATAGGAAAAATTTAAAAAAATACATAACAAGGTTAAGTTATCTAAATTTATTATAATATTAGTTTTTAGATTTGTTCTTGAATAGGAGGTAATGTTGGAAGAAAAATATTGGATATGGATTTCTAGAATAAAAGGCATTGGAACTCAGACTATAAAAAAATTATTAAAGAAATACGAGAGCCTTGAAAAAATATGGAGCTTAAATAAAAAGCAATTGATGGAGTGTGCAGGAGTATCAGAAAAAAATGCAAATAAAATATTAGATAATAATTATAGAATAGGAATAGAAAAATATATAGAATATATGAGAAAAAATAGCATTAGATTAATAAAAATATATGATGAGGAGTATCCTAAAATGTTAAAGCAAATATATGATGCACCAATGTACTTATATGTTAAGGGGGATATTAGTATACTAAATGAAAATAGTATTGCTATTGTTGGAAGTAGATTATGTAGTAAATATGGAGCAATGACTGCTCAAAAATTTGCAAAACAATTATCTAATAGTAATATAAATATAGTTAGTGGATTGGCAAAAGGAATAGATACATATGCTCATATTGGGTGTCTAAATTCAGGAGGAAAAACTATAGCAGTTTTAGGAAATGGATTAGACACTATATATCCAAAAGAAAATATAAAAATAGCAGACAAAATTTTAGAAAATGGAGGAGTCATTATTTCTGAATATGTTATTGGAACTAAACCAGAAAGATTAAATTTTCCAGCAAGAAATAGAATTATCAGTGGAATATCTTCAGGTGTTTTAGTGGTAGAAGCAGGTGAAAAAAGCGGTTCATTAATTACTGTGGATTTTGCATTGGAACAGGGAAAAGAAATATTTGTGATTCCACGGAAATATAAATTCTAATACATCTATAGGAACAAACAAATTAATACAAGATGGAGCGAGACTAGTATTAGAACCAAAAGAAATAATTGAGATTGTTGACTGTGGTAGAGTTATAATATAAAATTAAAATGAATAAAAAAATTACAAAAGAGGAGTGCAATATATGGCAAAGAAAAATATTAGATCTTTTGAAAATGGAATAACTATAGTAGCATTGATAATAACAGTAATAATATTACTAATTCTAGCAGGAATATCATTAAATTTAGTAATAGGAGAAAATGGAATAATAAAAAATGCTAAACAAGCAAAGGCGGAAACAGAGAAAAAAAGCGAAGAAGAAGAACTAAGAATAATTTTAGCTAAATACGAAGGAAAAAAACTAAAAATAAATCAATCTCTTAAGGAATATCTAAATGGTAAGGTAAAAGAAATAGAAGATAATGAAGATGGAACTTTAATGGTAATAGTTAGAAAAAATGAATTCAATGTAGATGAAAATACATATGATATTACTGAACCAACAATATTTAAGGTTGAAGATGCAAAACCAGGAATGCTAGAAGGAAATGGAACAGAAGATAATCCATATGTTATAGCTTCAATAGAAGATTTAGTTGCTTTTTCAAATTCGGTAAATGGAATAAAAGTAAACGAAAAAGGAGAATTCGAAAATGTAACTCCGATAAATTATACACAAAAATACATAGCATTAAAACAGACTCTTGATTTTAAATCGAAAAAATCATATGTAGATAGTACAAGAAAAGATTTTGGAGATATAAATGGAAATGGAATAGTAGAGGAATTGAAGACAGAGTTAGAAACGGAAGAGGGATTTATGCCAATAGGAAAACTATCTACTTTTAATGGAACTTTTGATGGAAAAGAGAATGAAATAAGAAGAATACATATAAATAGAGAAAAAAATGTAGGACTATTTGGTAATATATCAAAAGCCAATATAAAAAACGTTGGTGTTACAGGTAAAATTATAGCAACGCAATGTTTTGGCGCTGGAATAGTAGGACAAGGAAATGGAACGATAAGTAATTGCCATAACAAGGCTGATTTAAGTGGTTGTGAGCTAGGTGGGATAATAGGAAGAGCACATGGAGTGGAAATAAATAATTGCTATAATGAAGGAAATTTAAATGGCGTGGGGTATACCAATTCTTATGGAGTAGGAGGAATCGTAGGAAGAGGCGCTGGAAGTGTAGTAGTAATAAGTTCGTATAATAAAGGAAAAATATATTCTGATACTCATGGAAGTGGAGGAATTGTAGGTAGACCAGAAGGATTTACTAAAATAGTTAATTGCTATAATATAGGAGATTTATCTGGATATAATGCAAATGGAGGAATTGTAGGTTTTTCTGTTAGTAATGTAAACATATTAAATTGCTATAACAAGGCCACAATATATTGTAACAAATTTTTGCAATTTGGAGGTTCGGGAGGAATAATAGGAGAAACATATGGAAATGTTACAATAAATAATTGCATAAATTTAGGAGAGGTAAAATCTATGAGAGAAAAAGGGGAAATGGTAGGATATATTTATGGAACTCCAAAAATAACTATAGATAATGCGTATTATATAACAAGTTCAAATCAATCAATTGGATATGGAACTGCCACAGGAGAAGCTAAGGAATATAGTGAAGAATATATGAAATCAGAAAAATTTGTTGAGGAATTGAATTATAATATATTAAAAGTAGAAGATAATAAACAGTGGTTTAATTGGAAATATAATAAAGATGAATTCCCAACATTTATAGACAAAAGATAAATAAAAATTAAGCGAGTACAAATTACAAAATATTTGTACTCGTTTTTTGTCGAAAGTTTCCCTAATATCGCTAAAACTTCTAAAAATTCGCTATAGGAAAAAATTACCAATTGCAGTATAATGAAAATATAAAACAAAAGAAGGAGGTCGTGTAGTGGAAACTAAATATTTCATGGAAGACAAGCTACTTATACTTCGTTTAACAGAAGATATAGATCATCATACTACAGAAAAGATAAGGAGGAAAGCTGATAATGAAATTCAAAGACATATGCCTAGAAAAGTTGTATTTGATTTCGATAATGTTTCTTTTATGGATAGTGCAGGAATCGGAATGTTAATAGGAAGGTACAAAATAGTAAGAATGTTACGGAGGAAACTTAAGAATGGTTAATGTAAAAAGTACAATAAAAAAAATATTCGAAATGAGTGGAATATTGAAAATAATACCTATATGTGAAGAAAAAGAATTTGTAGAATTTGTAAAAAAGGCCATATAGAAAAATTTAAGGAGGATAATAAATTAAATGAAAAATTTATGTGAAAATAAAATGCAACTTGAATTTTTAAGTAAATCAAATAACGAAGCATTTGCGAGGATTACTGTAGCAGCATTTGCTTCTCAGCTAGATCCGACAATAGAAGAAATTGCAGATATAAAAACAGCAGTTTCAGAAGCTGTTACTAATGCAATAATACATGGATATGAAGATTGTGAGGGAATTGTAAAAGTAGTTTGTAAATTGTTTGCTAATACTATTACAATAGAAGTTTCAGATGTAGGTAAAGGAATAGAAAATATAGAAATTGCCAAACAACCATTATATACATCTAAACCTAATTTGGAACGTTCAGGAATGGGATTTACTATAATAGAAAGCTTTATGGATGAGATGCAAGTAGAGTCCATACTTGGTTTGGGTACAAAAGTAACTATGAAAAAAGCGATAAAAAAGCAAGAAAGTAAAAAAGAGTTACAAAGAGATAATTATAGAATTTGATACAAAGGAGTTATATATGTATGAAAACAATGTAGAAGATATAAAAGAAGCACAAAATGGCAGTGAAGAAAAAATGACTAAATTATTAAATGACAATGCTGGATTGATATGGAATATAGTTAAAAGATTTAATTATAGAGGATATGAACTAGATGATTTGTATCAAATTGGTGCAATGGGATTTATTAAATCTATCAAAAGATTTGATACAAATTTTGAAGTGAAACTTTCTACATATGCAGTACCATATATACTAGGGGAAATAAAAAGATATATAAGAGATGATGGACCAATAAAAATAAGTAGAAGTATAAAAGAGTTGGCAATAAAAATACAAGAAATACAAAAACAGTATTTTTATAAAAATGGAAAAGAAATAAACATTAATCAGATTGCAGAAAAATTGAAAATATCAAAAGAAGAAGTTGCAGTGGCAATTGATTCAATAAGACCGATTGAGTCAATAGATCAAGAAAAAACTTCAGACAATGATACACGAGGATTAATAGAAAAAATAAGTAATAACAAGGATGAAGCAGATTTAATAATTAATAAAATATCCATAAAAGAGTTAATAGATAAATTGCCAGATAGAGAAAAAAAAGTAATTTTACTTAGATACTATAAAGAAAAAACACAAACACAAGTTGCTAAAATACTAGGAATAAGTCAAGTTCAGGTTTCGCGAATAGAAAAAAGAATTTTAAATGGTATGAAACTTAATTTAATAGGTTAAGGAGGAAAAATGAGAAAAATAATATTATATATAATAAGTTTTGTACTCATTTGTTTTTCAATACCAATGATATTTACAAAAAAATTTCAAAATGAAAGTGTAGATAAGCCTATTATAGAAGAACAAAAAAATGAAAAATTGGATAATACAAGCGAAAAAGAATATGACTATAAGCAATATACAACAATAAATGTATTGCATACAAATAATAATCAAATAGAAGAAATGAAATTAGACAATTACCTGTATGGAGTGGTAAGTGCAGAAATGCCAGCAGATTTTGAAATTGAAGCATTAAAAGCACAAGCTGTTGTTGCAAGAACATATACAATATATAAAATAGTAAACAACGCTGGGAAACATGAAGGTGCGAATATATGCGATGCATCAATTTGTTGTCAGGCATGGATCTCAAAGGAAGATAGATTAGCCAAATGGGAAGAAAATGTAAGAGAAAGCAATTGGAACAAGATAATGCAAGCAGTGAATGAAACAGCTGGGAAAATTATAACTTATAACAATAGTCCAATAAATGCTTTTTTTCATTCAAACAGTGGAGGTACAACAGAAATCCCAATAAATGTTTGGGGAGGAAATGGATATCCATATTTGCAAGTAGTACAAACCTCAGGGGAAGATAATTATAAACAATATAACTCAGAAGTTATATTAAGCAAACAAGAGTTATTAGATAAGCTTAAGTCAAAACATCCAGATATAAATATTGATTTTAATCAATCAGATTGTATCAAAATTACAGAAAAAACAGATAGTGGAAGAGTAAGAACTATAAAATTTGGAAATATAAATATTTCTGGAGTAGAAACAAGAACATTATTAGGACTAAAATCAACTAATTTTAATGTTTCTATAGAAGACGAGAATATTAAGTTTAGTGTAATAGGATACGGACATGGAGTGGGAATGAGTCAAACAGGTGCGGATAGCATGGCGAAAAATGGAAAAACATATGAAGAAATAATAAAACATTTTTATGTAGGTGTTGAAATTACAAATATATAGAATAAGTATTTTTATTTTATTATTACTCTTTTTGTATAAATTTCTAAAATAAGGAAAGACTTTTAATAAAGAAAATTATTTTAGGAGGGTAAGTCATATATGAGAAGAAATAAAAGAAAAGATAGAAGTTCATCAGATGGAATTAAAAATATAATTTTTATGTCTGGTGGAATTCTATTACTTGCAGTTATTGCATTCATTATAACATTTATTTTATATAGTAATAATCTGGAAAAAAATTCTAATAATGGAAAATTAAGTACACAAAAAATAGCAGAACTTGTACCAGAAGAAGATACTCAAAAAACAATGCAAACAAGTTCACAAGAAGGTAAAAATGTAGCAGAAGCGGAAAAAGAAAAAAGTCAAAAAAGTACAAATGAAATAATTAAAACTGCAACTAATATAAAAGAAGACACTCAAGAAAAAAAGAAAGTTAATAAAATTAATAGTAACAAAAAAGAAAGCCAAAAGTCTAATAATAAGGTATCTAGTAAAACAAGCACGGAAAAACCAAAAAAGGAACAAGAAAAAGAAATAACATTTATGAAACCAGTAGATGGTGAAATAATAAGAGGATTTGCTAAAGATAACTTGATTTATTCTGAAACATTAAAAGAGTGGATAACTCATGTAGGTGTTGACATAAAAGCAAACAAAACTGAAGTTGTAAAAGCTAGTGCAGATGGAAAAATAAAATCAATAAAAAATGATCCAAGATATGGTATAACAGTTGTAATAGAGCATAACCAAGGATTTGTTACCACATATGCTAATCTATTAACAGCAGAATTTGTTGTTGTAGGAGAAAGTGTTAAACAGGGACAAACAATAGGAACAGTTGGAAATACTGCAACATTCGAAATAGCAGATGAAGAACATTTACATTTCGAAATTAGTAAGGATAGTGAAAATGTAGATCCAAGTGTATATATAAAATAATGGAACCATGTAACAATGTTAAAGAAAAGGGAGTGATTTTTATCAAAAAAGTCACTCCCTTTTCTTATAGTTTCCTAGCTATACTTGATTTTTAAATGTAAATATAATATAATACCGAATAGTAAAGAAAGGGTGATAGATGATGAAAGCAATTGAGATAAGAAGAAAGTATCTAGAATTTTTTAAAAAACATGGTCATCAAGTTATACCAAGTAGTCCAGTAATACCAGAAAACGACCCTTCTGTATTATTTACTACAGCCGGAATGCAACCTCTTGTGCCATATCTATTAGGAGAGAAACATCCAGCGGGAACAAGAATAGTAGATTATCAAAAATGTATACGTACAGTGGATATAGATGAAGTTGGAGATAATAGACATTTAACATTTTTTGAAATGTTAGGAAATTGGTCTTTGGGAGACTATTTTAAAGATGAATCAATACATATGAGTTATGAATTTTTAACTAAAGAATTAGGAATACCAGCAGAAAAAATTTCAGTAACCTGTTTTAAAGGAGATGAAGATGCTCCAAGAGATGAGGAATCAGCAAGAATTTGGAAAGAAGTAGGAATACCAGAAGATAGAATATACTATTTTGGAAAAGATGATAACTGGTGGATAGCAGGAGATGAAGGACCATGTGGACCAGACACAGAAATGTTCTATGATACAGGAAAAGAACCATGTTCAGAACACTGTAACCCATCTTGCGATTGTGGAAAATACATAGAAATGTGGAATAATGTTTTCATGGAATATTATAAATCAAGTGATGGTAAATATACTAAACTAAAAAAACAAAATGTAGACACTGGTTTAGGATTAGAAAGAATGGCAATGTTATTACAAGGAAAACAAACACCATTTGAAACAGAATTGTTTGCTCCTATAATGGACAAATTAGAGAAAAAAGCCAAAGTAGACAACATCAACAGTAGAAGAATAGTTGCAGAACATTTACGTTCAAGTATGATAATAATTGCAGATGGTGGAAAACCAAGTAATGTAGATAGTGGTTATGTATTAAGAAGATTAATCAGAAGAATGACTAGACATTTAAATAAATTAGAAGTAGATTTAAATGAATTGCAAGGATTAATAGAATTATATATAGATGAATTAAAAGAGTTATACCCAGAAATGCAACAGAATAGAGAAATAATAATAAAGACAATAGTAGAGGAAAAAGATAAATTTATAAAAACATTAAAACATGGTGAAAAAGAATTTAACAAAGCAATAGAAAAAGCTAAAAAAGATGGTAAAGACACAATAGATGGTTATACTATATTTAACTTATATGAAACATATGGATTTCCACCAGAAGTAACAGTAGAATTAGCAACAGAACAAGGATTTAAAGCTGATATGAAAGAATATGAGAAATTATTTAAAGAACACCAAGAAAAATCTAGATTAGGTTCTGAGAAAAAATTTAAAGGTGGGTTAGCAGAGCAAACTGAAGAAACAATAAGTTATCATACAGCAACACATTTACTTCATAAAGCACTTCAGATAGTATTAGGGGAACATGCAAAACAAAAAGGTTCTAATATTACATCTGAAAGACTTAGATTTGACTTTTCACATCCTAAAAAAATGACAAAGGAAGAAATACAACAAGTAGAAGATATAGTAAACGAACAAATTGAAAAAGACCTTCCAGTAACTTGCACAGAAATGAGTTATGAAGAAGCTAAAAAATTAGGAGCAACAGGATTATTCGAAAGCAAATATGGGGACAAAGTAAAAGTATATTCAATAGGAGATTTTAGTAAAGAAATTTGTGGCGGACCACATGTAACTAGTACTGGGAAACTAGGAAAATTTAAAATAAAAAAAGAAGAATCAAGTTCTGCAGGTGTTAGAAGAATAAAAGCAGTACTTATAAAAAAATAATTTTATAAAAGGAGAAATATAAAATGGAAGATTGTATATTTTGTAAAATAGTAAAAGGAGAAATACCTTCTGAAAAAGTATACGAAGATGAGGAAATACTAGCATTTAAAGATATAAATCCAGTTGCACCAATTCATATTTTAGTAATTCCTAAAAAACATATAAAATCATTAGTAGAAGTAAATCAAAATGATGATAAAGAATTAATTAGTAAAATTTACTTTGTAATAAACAAAATAGCAGAAAAACAAGGAATATCTGAAAAAGGATTTAGGGTAATAGTAAATTGTGGCGAAGATGGTGGTCAAGAAGTTGGACATCTACATTTTCATGTTTTAGCAGGAAAAAAATTAGGAGAAAAAATAGTGTAAAAGTATGTAAAAATACTAAAGAATATGGTATAATAATAATATACGAAGGTTAAAGGAGGATTTAATTATGAATAATAAATATAGTAATTTCCTTACAATTTTATTAGTTGTAGTAATAATAGCAATAGTAGGTTTACTAGGATTTTTAGGATATGATTTTTATAAAAAATATTATGTATCAAAAGAAACAAGTCAATTCATGGAAGAATATGATAAAGGTAATTCAGATGAAAATAAGGATAATAATGCTGATAATGGCAATTTAAATAGTCCATTAGATTCAATAGAAAGCGCAAATTTAACAGCATCTGGAACAAAACAAAAACCAAAGTATAAAGGTTTTAGTGTACTAGGAAAAATTGAAATACCAAAAATAAAATTGGGATATCCAATTTTGGAAACTGTAACTAAAAAATCATTAGAAACATCTGTAGCAGCTCTATATGGACCAGGACCAAACGAAGTTGGAAATACAGTTATTGTTGGACATAACTATAGAAACGGATTATTCTTCTCAAATAACAAAAAATTATCAAACGGAGATCCTATATTTATAACAGATAATTCTGGTAAAAAGATACAATATACAATCTATAACATATATCAAACTACGCCAGAGGATGCTACATACATGAGCAGAGATACTCAAGGAGCTAAAGAAATATCATTATCAACATGTACAGATGATGGTAAAGAAAGATTGATTATATGGGCAAAAGCAAATAATTAGAAATGACAAAAAGAAAATATTAAAAAAATGGAAAATGGACTTGACAAAAGCATGTGTTATAAGTTAAAATATTAAATGTACTGCTCAAGCAGTACATTTAATATGGTGGATGTAGCGTAGTTGGTTAACGCGCCAGTTTGTGGCACTGGAGACCGTGGGTTCAAGTCCCATCTTCCACC
>CAKPKF010000012.1 GCA_934167175.1 uncultured Clostridia bacterium
CTATTAGCTTGGAAAGGAATTGACTATAAATCTCAAGATAAACTAAATAATAAATTAGATCAATTAATAAAATCTAAAATATTAACTAGATATTATTTTAATTCAGAAGAGGGAAAAGGAATATATAGAATATATTGTTTAGAAAAAATGGGAAAATATTTATTGAATTCTAGAAATATAGAATGTAATTGGCAACCTACAGATAATACAAAACCAGTTGTGATGATAAAGAAAAGATTAGCAGGAAACCAAGCAATTATTGCATATATGAGAAAAGTAAAAGCATTTGATGGTTATGTTGCAAAACCAGCTATTGTTGCGAAAACTTTAGGCAAAACATTTAAAGGAACAGGTGGAACTGTTAAATTAACAAAAAGTCAAAAATCTATAAACTTTATATTTGAAATAGTAAGAAGAGAAGAAGATTGGGAAAAAAGATTTGTTGATAGAATGAAACTATATCAAGATTTTTATGAGAATTATGTACCAATGGATTCTGGATTCCAGAGCATGCCACAATTAATCTTTATATGTGAAGATGAAAGACATATGGTAGAAGTTTTCAAAGAAATAGTAAAAAATAAATTAGAAATATCTAAATTAAGATATTATTTCTCAACTGATTTAAGACAAAATAAAGAATCGCTATCTGATTCATTGATAGATTTTAGGTTAGATGAAGAAACAAATAAATATAAAATGGAAATTGTAAATTTAAAATTATTAGATTAATAAAAAAGTAAGACATGATTTTTAAATTAAATCATGTCTTACTTTTACTTATACATTTTTATTTTTTCTGAAATTGATTGAAATTGCATCTTCATTATCAAACAAATAAGCAGAGTCTGTTGTATCTGTTTGTATTGGATCGATTTCATTATTGTCATCATCAAAATTTATATACTTAGGATTAAATTTATTTTTCTTTTTGGTATTTTCTTCATCTACTTCGGCAATACCGCCAGTAAATTTTGAGAAATTATATTTCTTACCTCTATGTTCACTATTGTATTTAGACTCAAGAAAATCAACTTTCCCCTTACCAACAACATTTGCTCCAGAGACGTCTTTAGTTTTATAAACACAATCTTTGAATTTTAAATCTTGGATTTTATAGTAATTGAAATTAGGTTTTCTTGTCCTTTTAATATCACCAAGTTTTGCAGAATAAGAGCCTTTATCTGCTTCATAATCTTGTTTAAATACCCATTCTTTTTTAGTTGCAAGTTCTAATTCCCACCAAGCATTATCCTCAGGTGTATTATTACCAAATACAACTTTTGTAGCGCAGTTGGCAAGTATGGTTTGTCTATATTTAGAATCAGATTTGTTACCTAATTGGTCTAAGTTTTGAGCAGATATAACTATTCCAACTCTATATTTTCTATAAAGAGTAAACATTGAATCTGTAGCTTTACAAATAAAATCAGGAAACTCATCAACATATAGGAAATGAGGTATTCTTGTTCTTTCACTACCTGGTCTTGTAAGTATAGCTTGTTGCATAGTTAAAATAAAGAATAAACCAAAAGCTTTATGAGCAGTAGGACCAAGGTCACCACGTCTTGTGCACACAAGAGTGATTTCTCCATTTGCTAATGCATTGTCAAAGTTAACATTATGATTTCTGTTACATAGTATTGCTTTCATTCCTGGGTATCTTAATAAGTTATCTAATTGAGTAACGGCAGAGTAAACATATTTTTCTGTGTCTGCTCTTCCAGAACCTGTTTTAAAGAAATTCTTTTTAAAATATCCTAATTGGATTTTATACTTATCTGCTAGTTCTTCATGAACCATTAATTCATTACACATTTCTTCTACTAAGTCGAAGTCATTTAGCATTTCTAATAAATCTTCTAAATTTGGTAGTAATCCATCATGAAGTCTTGGATACATTTCTTTTAATAATATAGTTAAGTTTTCGACAGCTTGCATAGTTACATTTTCACGGAAGGCTTCTTCAAGGTCAGAATGACTAGAAAAATACATTCCTTTCAATACAGAAGAAATAGTAATTGCAATTTTGCTAGGGTCATTACTTACAAATGGATTAAGTCCGATAGAGTTAGGATTAGAAGGGTCTATTAAATTGACTTTAAATCCATAATTTTCGGCAACCTCTAAGATATGAGAAGTTGATTCATAATCTGGTGACATATAAGTAAAACCTAAATTTTTATATACAATATTATTAGAATCACTATAAATCATTTTTTTCATATATGCTTTAAAGACTTTCTCTTTATAAGGGTTAACTGTAAGCATATTTAAATTGAAATTTTTATTTAAATAATCATTATTATAAGGACAGTTTAATGTTGCAAGTCCTGTTTTTAATGCTGTAAATCCCATTTCTTTTGATATCTCTTTAAAGAAATATTTCTTTTCAATGTCTATCGCCATCATTGGTTCGAAGATCATAGAAGTTTTTCCTGAACCAGAAACACCAACAACCAATGTTGATTCAAATCTCTTAGCCTCAGGAGTTTTTATAATTTTTCCAGATACAACATCCTTACATAAAGTAACTTCACATGTATATGCACCAGTACCACCTTTTGGAGGACTTAAATTAATTCCACCATAATCTTTTATAGAATCAAGCCACTTTTTAGAATCATTTACACCTGTATATAAAAATTTAAATAAGGTGTAAAAAGTGGTAAGTGGAAGATATAGTGCTAATGCTGAAAATGCTGGTCTTATTAATTCAGAAAAATTAGTTACAAGTTCAACATAATTAGGAACAGATAGTAAAAGTAACCAACATATTGCATTAAACCATTGCACTGCCATTGAAATTCCTATTATATAGAGTGATATACAGTATAAATAGAAAAACGTAATCTTTACAGTTTGAGAATCTGCAAATTTTGAGGAACATGAAAACAAAAATGCAAATACAGGACATGCAAATGCAATTGTATAAACAATAGGTCCCCAATAAGAAACAGAAATTCCTGTAAATACCATAAAAAGTAGTTCTACAAATCTGTCTACAACTATATATATAGTAGCAAGAGTTAATATATATGTTAGAAACGTATTTCTATCAGTTTTTAGTATTTTTAGAAATTTATCTATTAGTTTCAAAATATTCACCACTTTCAAATATAATAATATACGTATATATTATCCTATAAAATAGCAAAAAAAACAAGAGAAACTGGCAAAAAAACGATATTTTTACTTAATTAATACTAATAAATGTAATATTTTAAGAAAAATATAAAGCAATAATGTTAAAATCAATATTTACAGGAATATTGTCGTAATTTGTACTTGAAACTTTTTTTATTTATTATATAATACATTACATTAAAGAAATTTATAGATAGAGAGGAAAAAAGATGCAAAAAGTAAAAAAGAAAGAAAGTTTTATGCAAGGGGTATTAACACTTATGGTTTCACAAGCATTAATAAAAGTGTTAGGTCTTGTATACACATTATATCTTACAAATAGAGATGGGTTTGGCGATGCTGGAAATGCAATATATAGTAGTGGATTTCAAATATATGCATTACTTCTTACGTTATCTTCAATAGGAGTGCCAAATGCTATATCTAAACTTGTTTCAGAAAGAATAGCAGTAGGTGATAATAGGGGAGCACATAGAATATTCAAAATAGCATTTGTTACATTTGCATTTATTGGGTTAGTTGGAACTTTACTATTATTCTTTGGAGCACACTATATTTCGCATTATTGGCTACAAATTCCAGAATCAGAATTAACTCTAGTAGCTCTTTCACCATCAATATTTTTTGTTTCAATAGCATCTGTATTAAGAGGATATTTTAATGCAAGACAAAATATGAGAGCTACAGCAAGATCACAAACAATTGAGCAAATATTTAAAACAGTATTAACGATACTAGCAGTAGAAATTATAGCATTTTTATCTACTACAAACACAACCCTTATGGCGGCAGGAGCAAACTTAGCAACAACATTAGCAACATTTTTAGGCTTTTCATATTTATTTGCATATTATAAAAGCAATAAAAAGGAAACTGCAAATGAAATACAATCAACAAGTAAATATAAACCAGAGAGTGTAAAAAAAGTAATAAAAAGAATACTTTCAGTTTCAATACCAATATCATTAAGCTCATTAATGTCTGCCATAAATAAAAATATAGATTCAGTAACAGTTGTTAGGGGATTAAAAAAGTTCTTAACAGATGAAGCGGAAGCTAAAATTAGATATGGAAGATTAAGTGGTAAAGTTGATACATTAACTTCACTTCCATTAGCGTTTAATATAGCATTTGCTACAGCACTAGTTCCAGCTATATCAGCTGCTATGGCGAAAAAAGATATGGGAACAGCTAATAAAAGAGTGTCTTTTTCATTACTTGTAACAATGCTAATAGGGTTACCATGCACAGCTGGTATGTTTATTTTTGCAGAGCAAATACTTAATTTATTATTTCCAAATGCAGCACAAGGAGCATTATTATTAAAAATTAGTTCATTAACTATAATTTTTACAGTACTTGCTCAAACTACAAATGGAGCATTACAAGGATTAGGCAAAGTAACGGTTCCAGCAAAAGCATTAGGATGTCGGAGTTATAGCTAAACTAATACTAAACTTAATTTTAGTACCAATTCCAAGTATTGGAGAAAATGGAGCAGCAATAGGATCAGTAGTATGCCATATGATTTCTTTTTCAATAGGATTTACTGTACTTAGAAAAAACATGAAATTAAATTTTGATATGTCCAAATTTATAATAAAGCCAATAATAGCAACAGCAATAATGGGAGTATGTTCGTATTTCATATACTCAATAGTAGCAAAATTTATGGTAATGAGATTGGCAACAATAATAGCATTAATTTCAGCAGTAATAATATATGGTATGGCTGTAATAGTATTGAATATACTAACTAAAGAAGAAATCTATATGATACCATATGGTCAAAAAATATATGAATTACTTGAAAAAATGGGAATATATAAAAAAGAAAAAACTATATAAAAATTGGAAAATGCTTACAGAGAAAAGCATTTAGAGAAAAAAATCACAAAAAAAAGAAGGATTTTAGGGAACACTGGCGAATATTCATACTAGTAGAGCTAAATTCTACATAACAAAACTATAGGAGGTATGTTAAATGAACAAATCAGAATTAATTGCGGCAATAGCTGCTAAAACTGGAGAAACAAAGAAAAATGCAGAAGCAACAGTTAATGCTTTTATCGAAGTTGTTACAGAAACACTAGTAGAAGGAGATAAAATTCAACTAGTTGGATTTGGTTCTTTCGAAGTAAGAAAAAGAGCAGCTAGAAAAGGTAGAAATCCAAGAACAAAAGCTGAAATAAAAATACCAGCATCAAAAGCTCCAGTATTTAAAGCAGGAAAAGCTTTAAAAGATTTAGTAAACAAAGACTAAGAATTAATATAGATATATATGAATTCATATAAAAAGATATAACTTTTTAAAAAGTTATATCTTTTTAAAAAAAAATTTTGAAAAAGTATTGACATATTACAAAATATAGTAGTATAATTGGCAATGTCAACAGGAAAACCAAGATATGCAGGAGTGGCGGAACTGGCAGACGCACAGGACTTAAAATCCTGCGGGACCTAAATCCCGTACCGGTTCGATTCCGGTCTTCTGCACCAATAGAACTTTAAGTAATAGAACTTAGAGTTCTATTTTTTTATTATAATATATAGTTTTTTTACTATAAATATGATATAATAATAGAGTAGTTTTAAGGAGGAGAGTTAATGTCAGGAGAAGAAAAATTTGAGTTTGATATAGCTAATTTAAGACAGGACTTAGCAATAGAAGATATGATAGTAAATGAAGAAGATGTAGAATTACTAAAAAGATATTATAATAAAGAGATAACAATGAATGAAATGATAGATTTTATAAAAACATCAGTTATACAAGGAGATTAAATATGTGCGATTTATACGAAGCGAGAAATTCAATATACTGTTACAAAGATAGCAATATTTTGAAAAATAAATTTAATATCAAAGACAACAAAATGTTAGAAGAATTAGAAAGAAAACTAGTAATTGCTAAATTATATGAATTAAGACAAAATAAAAATATATATGAGTTTGATATAAATCATTTTTGCCGGAATTCATAGATTTTTATTTGAAGATATATATCCATTTGCTGGACTTTTCAGAACAGAAAATATAGCAAAAGGTAATTTTAGTTTTGCAGAATGGAATTTTATAGAACAAGAATTGAAAAAAATATTAGAAAAACTAAAAGAAGAAAATTACTTGGAAAACTACAGCAAAGAAGAATTAGCAAAGTCATTAGCATATTACATGGCAGAACTAAATGTATTACATCCATTTAGAGAAGGAAATGGTAGAACAATAAGAGAATTTATAAGAGAACTAGCATGGAAAAATGGGTATATTTTAGATATGCAAAATGTACAACCTAAAGAAATGTTAGAAGCTTGTATAAAGTCAGTAATAGATAGCAAAGAATTAGAAGAAATTATATATAAGTGCTTAGTAAAAAATAAATAAAACACATTAATTTACATAAAAACAATAAAAGGTTGAAAAAATTATAAAAATAGTATAAAATATATAAGAATAAAATGTTGATTTGAATGTTATGTTTAAAATTTCTTTTTCAGAATTGGAGGAGAGAAAAATGAAAACATGTATAATAATGCTATTGCTAATAGTGCTAATTATAAAACTAAGAAAAAGAAAAAGTATGTTAAAAGTAATTAACTATCTTGAAAAAGTGGAAGATGTAATAAAAGAAGAAAAGAAATACAAAAAGAGCGATGAAACAGAAAGAGAAAGCATAAGAAAAGAATTAAAAGAGAAGATACAATTATTATTAACAGAAAGTGAGAAAATGGATAAAAGCACGAAATACAACAAAGAATATTATAAAAAAATACTAAAAGAAATTTTTCAAGATATAACAAAATCAAAATAAAAGAACTAATAATTTTATTAGTTCTTTTATTTTGAGGTAAAAATTATTGAAAAATAAATTTTGTATAGTATAATAAATATAATTGAATAAAATTGAAAGTCAATATAAAAAATAATGAAAATATCTTAAGGTATTTCATTTGTAGTAAGAGGAGGATTAAAAAATGGCTACAAAATATGTGTTTGTAACAGGTGGAGTTGTATCTGGATTAGGAAAAGGAATAACAGCAGCATCACTAGGAAGATTATTAAAAAATAGAGGGTATAAAGTAACAATTCAAAAATTTGATCCATATTTAAATGTTGACCCAGGAACAATGAGCCCATATGAACATGGTGAAGTATTTGTCACAAAAGATGGGGCAGAAACAGATTTAGATTTAGGTCATTATGAAAGATTTGTTGATGAAGAATTAACATCTAATTCAAGTATATCAATGGGAAAAATTTACGCAAATGTTATAGAAAAAGAAAGAAGAGGAGATTATTTAGGAAAAACAGTTCAAGTAATACCACATATTACAAATGAAATAAAAGAAAACATATATAGCTTTGAAAAAGAAGATATAGATATAGTAATAACAGAATTAGGAGGAACAGTAGGAGATATAGAAGGACTTTCATTAATAGAAGCAATAAGGCAAGTTGGATTAGAAAAAAATCCAGAAGATGTTGCGTATATACATGTTACATTACTTCCATATATATTAGGCTCTAATGAATTGAAAACAAAGCCAACACAACATTCAGTAAAAGAATTACAATCATTTGGGATTAAACCTGATATTTTAGTTTGTAGAAGTGAATATGAGATTACAAAATCAATGAAACAAAAAATAGCATTATTTTGCAATGTAAGAGAAGAAAATGTAATAGAAAATTTAACAGCAGATAATTTATATGCAGTTCCTCTATTATTAGAAGAACAAGGATTAGCTGATGCCGTATGTAAGCATTTAGAATTAGAAAACAAAAAAGATAATTCTAAGTGGGAAGCAATGGTTAAAAAGATAAGAAATGTATCAGACAAAGAAGTGAATATAGCAATAGTAGGAAAATATATTAAATTAGAAGATTCTTATTTATCAGTTGTAGAAAGCTTAAAACATGGTTCATTCGAAAATAATGTAAAAGTAAATGTTAAATTTATTGATTCAGAAACAATAACTAAAGAAAGTGCAAAAAATATATTGAAAGATATAGATGGAATTGTAGTTCCAGGAGGATTTGGAAATAGAGGAATAGAAGGTAAAATTCAGGCAATAAAATACGTAAGAGAAAATAATATACCATTTTTAGGTATCTGTTTAGGAATGCAAATGGCAGTAGTCGAATTTGCAAGAGATGTATTAGGAATACAAAAGGCAAATTCGGCAGAATTTGATGAGATATGCGAAGATCCAGTAATACATATAATGGAAGAACAAATGGGAATAACAAGAAAAGGCGGAACTATGAGATTAGGGGCATATCCATGCGTAATAAAGAAAAATACATTAGCAAATAAATTATATCATGCGGAAAATATATCTGAAAGACATAGACACAGATATGAATATAATAATGCGTATAAAGATAGGTTAGAAGAAGCAGGATTAATATGCTCAGGAACATCTCCAGATGGGACATTAGTAGAAATTGTAGAGATACCTACACATCCATTCTTCATTGCTGGGCAATTCCATCCAGAATTTAAATCAAGACCAGATAGACCACATCCATTATTTGCAGGATTAGTAAAAGCCGCTAAAACAAAAAAAGAAAATGAAAACAAATAATTATAAAAAAGAATAGAATAATTCTAAACATTAGATGACTGTAACGATTATTAAGGAAAAAACATTAAAAAGTATTGCAATATGTGAATTTATTTGGTATAATGTCAAAGTAAAAAAATACACACATAAAATTAGTCTATAATTAGTGCCTATAAAAAGGTTTTTATAGATGTTAAAATTTTATGGAGGTAAAACTAAAAGGAGGAATAAAAAATGGCAGTAGTTGCAATGAAACAATTACTAGAAGCTGGTGTTCATTTCGGACATCAAACAAGAAGATGGGATCCAAAAATGGCAGAATATATATTCCAAGCTAGAAATGGAATCCATATAATCGATTTACAAAAGACATCAAAAAAATTAGATGAAGCATATGCTTTCTTAAAAGAACAAGTAGAAGAAGGTAAAGAAGTTCTATTTGTAGGAACAAAAAAACAAGCACAAGAATGTGTAAAAGAAGCAGCAAGTACATGTGGAATGTACTATGTAGACCAAAGATGGTTAGGTGGAATGCTTACAAACTTTGGAACAATTCAAAAAAGAATTCAAAGATTAAAAGATTTAGAAACAATGCAAGAAGATGGTACTTTTGAAGTACTACCTAAAAAAGAAGTAATAATGCTAAAAAAAGAAATGGAAAAACTAGAAAAAAATCTTGGTGGAATAAAAGAAATGAATAAAATGCCAGGAGTTATGTTTGTAGTAGACCCTAAAAAAGAAAGAATAGCAATATTAGAAGCAAGAAAATTAAATATACCAGTAATAGGACTAGTTGATACAAACTGTAACCCAGAAGATGTAGATTATGCTATACCTGGTAATGATGATGCAATTCGTGCAGTAAAATTAATTACAAGTGTAATGGCTAATGCTGTAATAGAAGGTAAACAAGGTGAAACATTTGAAGACGTTACTGCAGAATCAGTAGAAGAAAATGCAGAAGAACCAACAACAATTGAAGAAGTTGTTGCAAACGAAGAAGAATAAAATTAAAACAGGGTAGAGCTCTCTGCTCTATCCATTTTTTATTGTATAGAAAAAATATATAACAAGGGCAATATACCTTGATTTATGTTGATTGCAAAAAAAGCAATCTTTTACATATGTCGAAGCCACTTTTCTTATTTTGTAATAAAAAATAAGTTAAAATATAAGCAAATAAGGAGGATTTTATAATGATTTCAGCAAGTATGGTTAAAGATTTAAGAGAAAAAACAGGTGCTGGTATGATGGACTGTAAAAAAGTTCTAACAGAAACAAATGGAGATATGGAAAAAGCAATGGAGTTACTTCGTGAAAGAGGAATTGCGAAAGCTGCAAAAAAATCAGACAGAATTGCAGCAGAAGGACTTGTTGCAACTTATGTATCAGAAGATGGAAAAGTTGGAGCAGTTGTAGAAGTAAACTCAGAAACAGACTTTGTTGCTAAAAACGAAGAATTTAAAAATTTTGTAAAAGAAGTAGCAGAACAAGTAGCTAAAGAAAATCCAAAAGATGTAGAAGAATTATTAGCTCAAAAATCTATAAAAGAAGGAAAAACTGTTAAAGAAGTACTAACAGACAAAATAGCTACAATAGGAGAAAACTTATCAATAAGAAGATTTAAAAGATTTGAAACAGATGGAACTGTTGAAAGTTATATTCACGGAGATGGAAAAATTGGTGTACTAGTAGAAATGAAAAATGCAAACAAAGAATTAGAAAAAGATATTTGTATGCAAATTGCAGCTGCTAAACCAGAATTTTTAAGTAGAGAAGATGTTCCAGCAGAAAGAATCGAAAAAGAAATGGAAATCTTAAAAGCACAAGCAATGAATGAAGGAAAACCAGCAGAAATAGCTGAAAAAATGGTTAAAGGAAGAATTGGAAAATTCTATGGAGAAATTTGTTTATTAGAACAAGAATTTGTAAAGGATTCTAGTTTAAAAATAGAACAACTTTTAAAAGATAAGAATGCAGAAATGATTGCATTTGCTAGATTCGAAAAAGGTGAAGGAATCGAGAAAAAAGAAGAAAACTTTGCAGAAGAAGTAATGAAACAAATTAAATAGTATGATAAAAAGTATTAATAAATAGTGTGGACAAATCATGTTTGTCCACACTAAATGTTTAAATAGCATAAAAAAATAAAAAAATTTTAAAAAAGTATTGACAAATCGTATAACAACAATTATAATCTATAAATGTCAGGAGCAATTGAAATGCGGGTGTAGTTCAATGGTAGAACCCCAGCCTTCCAAGCTGGATACGTGGGTTCGATTCCCACTACCCGCTCCAGACAAATTATATGCGGGTGTAGTTCAATGGTAGAACCCTAGCCTTCCAAGCTAGATACGTGGGTTCGATTCCCACTACCCGCTCCAGATTATGTTTAAGACCATTTATGTATGGTCTTTTTTTGTATAAAAAAATAAGAGTCATTGACAACTACAAAAATATATACTAAAATAAATACAATTTGTTGCAAATTGCAAAGTGTATAAAATACCAATAACAATGAATATTGTGATAGGAGGTTAAAAAATGAATATTAAATTACCTTATGCTATAGGTACAGTTTTAAAAACAGTAGAAGGAGATAAAATTCAATATGATAGAATTCATCATTATATTGTAGGAAAGGACATTAAAGTTGTATTAGAATTGTGCTACGAAACAGATTCAAGATTATCTAAACCAATAGATATTGATGAATTACTAGACAGATGGGAATTTTATCATAGTCACTAAAAATATCTTCATAAGAAAATATTCATAAAAAGATAATAAAAAAGCGTTATTCTTAAGTGAATGGTGCTTTTTTTGCTATGGAGAGTATTCGTTAATAAAAAATGTAGACGGTATTAATTGCAAAAAGTAAAATATGAGGAAATATAATTTACAATACATCTAAATTATTTATAGCTATTGACCAAATAAAATATGTATTATAAAATTAGAGAAAAGTTAGAAAGGACGGTGGTGCCATGAAGAAAAATGTAATTATTGGAGGAGCATGGCCGTATGCAAATAGTTCACTTCATTTAGGGCATATAGCAGGTTTGATTTCAGGAGATGTATTAGCAAGATTTTTTAGGTTAAAAGGGGATAATGTTTTATATGTATCTGGTTCAGATACGCATGGAACGCCAATAACAGAAAGAGCTCGTAAAGAAGGTATAAATCCTCAAGAAATTGCTAGCAGATATCATTATGAATTTGTAGAGACATTTAATAAATTAAATTTTTCATATGATTTATATAGTAAAACTTATGATGAATATCATGCCAAGAAAGTCCAAGAGTTATTTTTGAAATTATATAACAATGGATATATATACGAAAAAAAAGAAGAACAGGCATATTGTGATAAATGTCAAAAATTTTTACAAGATAGGGATATTGTACTAAATTGTCCAGAATGTGGTAACGAAACAAAAGGTGATCAGTGCGATAATTGCTTACATGTACCAAGCACACAAGAACTTTGTAGTGGTAAATGTATAATTTGCAATTCAGATTTAATAAAAAAAGAGAATAAAGTATTATATTTAAAATTATCAGATTTTCAAAAAGAGATAGAAGAGCATACTAAGAAGGTAGATAAGTTTTGGAGAGTTAATGCACGTAATGAGACTTGGAAATATCTAAAACAAGGATTGCAGGATCGTGCGGTTACAAGAGATTTGGATTGGGGGATTGAAATACCAATTCAAGGATACGAGAAAAAAAGAATGTATGTATGGATAGATGCTGTATTAGGGTATTTAACAGATACTATGAAAATTTGTGAAGAAAATGGTGAAGATTGGGGAAAATTTTGGAAAAATGGAGATAATAATAAAATTTATATGTGTCATGGAAAAGACAATATAGTTTTTCATAGTATTATTTTAAATGGACTGTTATTAGGTCAAAAAGAAAACTATCATTTAGTAGACATAATAGTATCAGCAGAATATTTGAATTTTAATGAACAAAAATTTTCAAAAAGTAAAGGAATTGGAATGACTGTATTGGAAGCTTGCAAAAGATATGATTCGGATTCTATAAGATATTATTTAATATCAAATGGACCAGAAAGAAAAGATACAAATTTTACTGAGGAAAATTTCAAAAATGTTCATAATGGGGAAATATTAAACAAATTTGGTAATTTAGTAAATAGAACATTAAACTTTAAAGGACTAGAAGAAATACCAATTGGAAATATGGATAATGAAATAGAAAACTTAATAAAAAAGACATATATAGAAGTAGAAGATTGTATAGAAAAATTAGAGTTTAAATTGGCTGTTGAAAAAATAATGTATTTGGTAGAAAATTCAAATAAATATTATGATACAAATAAACCATGGATTTGTAGAAACGAAGATATTAGTAAATTTAATAATGTAATTTATACATGTTCTGTAGTAATTGCAAATTTAGCAAATTTATTTGAACCAATTATGCCAGAAAGTTGTGGGAAAATCAGAGAGTATTTAAAAATAAAAGAAAAAAAGTGGGAATATATTCTAATAGATGAAAATTTAAAATTATCATCAATAGAACCACTATTTAAAAGGATACAATAAAAAAATAACAGATATATTTGTTGTAAACTGGAGAAAAAAATGAAAGAAAAAAGATATGTAAAAATAAGTTTGAAAATGGCTGTATGTATAATTTTAATAATATTAGTAACAGTAGCACTAATTTTTTTAAGTATATATACATATAACTTAAAAAAGATTGAAAATAAAGGGAATATTGGATATGAAAATGTAATTAATAACGATGAAAACACTATAGAAACACAAAAAAATACAGTGCTGGAAGGAAATAATATCACAAATACTAATAAAAAGAAAAGCGAAGGGAAAGAAATTGATATTAATGATAGTGTTGTAAAAGCTATAATTAAAAAGTTTAATTTCAAAACATATGCTACTGCAAGTATTTATAAAGCTGGTAATTTTTCTAGTGAGAATATACCAAACGATTTGGTGTTAAGATTAGGCTGGGACAGGATTGAGGCATCAAAGAAGAAATTATTAAATAACTCATCAAAAGAAACAGTAACGAAAGAAATAATGAAACAAAGCATAGCAAATGTTTTTGGAAACAAAATAAATTACAAAGATAGTTCATTTGCAAAAATAGATGTTAATACTTTTTATGGATATGAAGGATTTGTAGGTGAAGAACGGAATTATAAATTATGATAATAATACATATACATCTAATTACTTCGAAAGTGGCGGAGGAGATGTGCCATTTATATATGAAAAATTAGAAAAAGCTGTAAAATATGAAAACAAAATAGAATTAATAGAATTATATGTAAAAACAGCATTTGTAGATACGGAAATGAAGGAAGGAAATAGTGTTAATGAACCAAAATTTAATTATATAATATATAAGAATTTTAATTTTGCCACAAACCAATTTGAGGATAAAATTAAAACCACAGCAGCATCTGAATTTAATAGAGATGCAAATGAAGAAAATCAAATTTCATTAAAAACTAATAAAGAGATGTCAAAGGTGTTAAATAATTTAAATACATATGTGTATTCATTTGTGCTGGATAATTCAACTGGTCAATATTATTTAAATGGATTTAACAGTAAAAAATAATAAATGATTATATAGAAAGAGGTATAAAAAATGTATACAAGAATGGAAACAAGACCAATAAAAGTAGGAAATGTACAAATTGGAGGTCAAAACAAAGTCGTTATACAATCTATGACAAATACAAAAACTAAAGACGTAAAATCAACAGTTGAACAAATATTAAAATTAGAAAATGCAGGCTGTGAAATCATTAGAGTTGCATGTTTAGATATAGAAGATGCAAAAGCAATTAAAGAAATAAAAAAACAAATTCATATACCTATTGTTTCAGATATTCATTTCGATTATAAAATAGCATTAGAGTCTATAAAGTCAGGTGTTGACAAAGTAAGAATAAATCCTGGAAATATAGGAAATGAAGAAAGAGTGAAAAAAGTAGTTGATGCTTGTAAAGAAAAAAATATTCCTATTCGTATAGGAGTTAATGGAGGTTCATTAGAAAAAGAACTCTTAGCAAAATATGGAAAACCTACTGCTAAGGCAATGGTTGAAAGTGCGAGAAAACATGTTGAAATATTAGAAAAATTGGATTTTCATGATATAGCAATATCTTTAAAAGCATCAGATTTAGATTTATGTATAGAAAGTTATGAGGAGGCAGCAAGAGAATTTAAATATCCACTACATTTAGGTATAACAGAAGCAGGAACAGCTTTTAGTGGAACTATAAAGTCAAGTATAGGCTTAGGGTGGATGTTAAGAGAAAAAATAGGAGATACAGTAAGAGTATCATTATCTGATGACCCAGTTGAAGAAATAAAAGTAGCAAAAGAGATTTTAAAAAATTGTGGATTATATAATAATTCTCCCAAATTAGTATCTTGTCCAACATGTGGGAGAACTCAAATAGATTTAATACCAATGGCAAAAGAAGTAGAAGAATTCTTGCATACAATAAATGCTGATATCACGGTAGCTGTTATGGGATGTGGAGTAAATGGTCCAGGTGAGGCTAGTAATGCTGATATTGGTATAGCTGGAGGAGTAAAAGAGGGGTTACTATTTAAAAAAGGCAAAATAATAAAAAAGGTAAAACAAGAAGATATCGTAAATACATTAAAAGAAGAAATATTAAA
The DNA here is from genome assembly GCA_934167175.1 of uncultured Clostridia bacterium. Lineage (GTDB taxonomy): Bacteria > Bacillota > Clostridia > TANB77 > CAG-508 > CAKPKF01. The sequence goes on from CAKPKF010000012.1 coordinate 15,413, forward strand.
TATGATTAAATAAAAACAAGTTGTCACATAAAAATGCAAATTTATTATGTGGCAACTTATCTTTTAAATAGGATTAACATGTATTATAGCTCTATATATTTTATCAATATTTCTAATTTCTTTTTCAAGGTTATCTGCTAATTCATGACTTTTGAAAGTGGTCATGTTGCCATCAACATATATGGTAAGAACTACTACATGTTGATATCCAACAGGGATAGTATAAAAATGCTTTACTTTTTGTATATCCTTGTATTTTTCTGTAAGATTTAATATTAGATTTCTAGTTTCTGAATCTAAAGATATATCCATTAAAACATTATAACTTTCTATAAATATTTTTATTCCAGTATAGCATATCCAAATAGATATTGCCATACCAACAACACCGTCAATCCAATAGATATCTATTAAGCTGAAAATTATTGATATAAGAGTAAAGGTTGTGACTATACAATCATTCCTATGATCTTTCATGTTTGCTTCTAATAAAATATTTTGGTGTTTTTTATTTAATTTACGAACATATAAATATAAAGTCAGTTTTGTTACAATTGTTGCAATACATACAATTACAAGTATCCACGAAAAAGTGAAAGTATGGTGGTTAAATAATGAAAGTGCAGAATCTAAAAGTAGTTTTAATGCTAATAATATCATCGAAATACTAATCAAAAATGAAAATATGTATTCCGCTTTACCATGTCCAAAATTGTGAGAGTCATCTCCAGGAGTACTTGCAATCTTGTTTCCAATAAAAGTCATAAGTGAGGAGAAAATATCGCTAGCACTATTGGCAGAATCAGCAATCATTGACTGACTTCCTGTTACTAGCCCGATACCAGATTTTATAAATAATAAAAATACATTTCCAAGGATACCAAAAATGCCGGCTCTTTTGGTATCTTCAAATCTATCTTCCATAAAACTTACACCCCTTTGATTATTTATAAAGTAATTATAACATAATATTTTATATTTTGAATAAAAATAAAATGAATATTAAAATTACAATAACTTTACTTTAATATTACAAAAAGATTACAAAATCATTACAAAAACTTGCCAAAAATGGAATTAAGTGCTATAATGAAGTTAGTCAAAAGAAAAAGAGGTGATTAAAATGGCATTATTTATAATAGTGTATATTTTAATTTTCATAATATTTGCTTTAATTGCATATGCTGTAATGCAGTTGAAATTAGCAGGAATAAATGTAAGAGACTTTTGGAGCTTTATAGAAGCTAACCAAATGTTAGATAAATTATATGTTTTTAGTTTAAATTATGAAAAATTAACTCCACAAGAGCAAATAGTATTTTTAATGGAAGCTGAAAAAATATTTAAAGCTTTTGATAAAATGCCAAGAGTATTGTGGGAAGATGAATATAGAAAATATTCAGAAATATTAGATACCTATAAAAATATTAAATTATTGAGATGGGCATCAAATTAAAATAGCTTAACATAAAAAATCCTATATATAAATAAAAAGATGTAAGTTTAACTTGCATCTTTTTATTTTTTAGTATATATAAAATATATTAACGAAAATAGGAGGTTTTCATGGCAAAAAGTAAAAGTGTATTCGTATGTAATAGTTGTGGATATGAATCAGCAAAATGGCTTGGAAAATGTCCAGGTTGCAATGAATGGAATACTTTTTTTGAAGAAAAAATTAGTAAAGCCAGTTCTTCAAATGGAAATTCAAAAAATAAAGTAGCTAAACCATTACCATTAAATTCTTTAGAAGGAAATGTCAAAGAAAGGACTTCAACTGGTTTTGAAGAATTAGATAGGGTTCTAGGAGGAGGTCTAGTAAAACGGTTCTTTAATATTATTAGGAGGAGAACCAGGAATTGGCAAATCTACATTAATTTTACAAATTTGTGATAAAGTAAAGGTAAATGGGAAAGTTCTATATGTTTCAGGAGAAGAATCAGCAGAACAAATTAAGCTGAGAGCAGACAGATTGCGGAATAAAAAATGATAATTTAATGTTTCTTGGAGAGACAGATATAGATGTTGTAGATGGAGCAATAGAAGAGATGTCACCAGAATTGGTCATTATAGATTCGATTCAAACAATGTATTCAGATGATATAACATCAGCAGCAGGTAGTGTTAGTCAAGTAAGAGAAATAACATCTAGAATTATGAAGAGATGTAAAAGTAATATGATTACAACTATAATAATAGGGCATGTAACAAAAGAAGGAAATATTGCAGGACCAAGAGTTTTAGAACATATGGTTGATACTGTTTTATATATAGAAGGTGAAAGATATTTTTCATATAGAATATTAAGAGGAGTAAAAAATAGATTTGGTTCCACTAATGAGATTGGTATGTTTGAAATGGCAAATGAGGGAATGGTTGAAATAACAAATCCATCTCAAATATTAATATCAGAAAGAGATGATAACCCAGCAGGATCTGTAGTTGTTGCAACAATGGAAGGAACAAGACCATTACTTATAGAACTACAGGCACTTACTACTCCAAGTGTTTTTGGAATGCCTAGAAGAACTGCAAATGGAATTGATTATAATAGATTAACACTATTAATAGCAGTTTTAGAGAAAAAAGCAGGTTTAATGTTAGGAAATCAAGATGTATATTTAAATGTAGTAGGTGGTATAAAAATAAGTGAACCAGCAATAGATTTGGGGATAATTCTTTCAGCAAGTTCAAGTTTTAAAAATATGCCTATAAAAAAAGATGTAGTTATAATAGGAGAGGTTGGTTTAACAGGAGAAGTTAGAGCAGTTAACTTAATAGAAAAAAGAATAAAGGAATCAGAAAAATTAGGATTTAAGACATGCATAATACCGGAAAATAATAGAAAACTATTGAAAGAAAAGTTTAAATTAGATATAATAGGAGTGAAAAATATAACAGAGGCAATGAAAGCAATAGGATTAAAATAATAAACATATCGGAGGTGTAAAAAAGGAGTTGAGACTAAAAAAAGAGGACACGATAACAGAAGTACTAAAAATGATTTCACCAGGGACAGAGATAAGAAATGGGCTAGAAAGTATATTGAAAGCTAAAACAGGAGGATTAATAGTAATAGGGGATTCAAAAGAAGTTTTAGATATAGTTGATGGCGGATTTAGTATTAATGAAGATTATACATCATCTAGATTATATGAATTAGCAAAAATGGATGGAGCTATAGTTTTAAGTAGTGATTTTAAAAGAATATTATTTGCAAATGCACAATTGATTCCATCACCGGATATACCTACAACTGAGACTGGAACAAGACATAGAACTGCAGAACGTACAGCAAAACAAACAGGAGAGCTAGTTATAAGCATTTCGCAAAGAAGAAATATAATAACTATATTCAAAGGAAATTTAAGATATGTATTAAACGATACATCTAAGGTATTAACGCAAGCAAATCAGGCATTACAAACAGTAGAAAAGTATAAAAAAGTATTTGATAGTAAATTAAGTTTATTAAATGAGTATGAGTTTAACGATATAGTTACATTAGATAATGTAATAACATCAATACAAAGAGCAGAAATGGTTATGAAAATAGTAGAAGAAGTAAAAAAGGGAATTTATGAATTAGGAGAAGAAGGACGACTTGTAAACATGCAATTAACTGAACTAGTAGGAGGACTAGAAAAAGAAGAACTTCTAATAATAAAAGATTATATTGCACCTGGAAAGAAGAGAACACCTGAAAAAGTTATTTCAGAAATTATAAAATTAGAATATGAAAATTTATTAAAACCAAATAATATAGCCAAATTATTGGGGTACGAAAATTTTGATAATTATGACGAAGTTGGTGTATATACGAGAGGATATAGAATATTAAGTAAAATACCAAGAATGCCAAACAATATAGTAGAAAACTTAATAAAATCATTTAAGTCATTTCAACATATATTAGCTGCAGATATTCCAGCATTAGATGAAGTAGATGGAATAGGAGAAGTAAGAGCTAGAACTATAAAGCAATCTTTAAAAAGAATGCAAGAGCAATATGTATTTGATAACATTATGCTATAAATTTTGTATACGAAAGAAGGTAAATATATGAACAACAAAGGAGTAACTTTAACATCTCTGGTGGTGACTGTAATGGTATTACTTATATTAGCTTCATTTGCAGTATATTCTGGAAAAAGTGCAATAGAGGAAAGTGAAAAAACAGCATTTCAAACAGAATTACAAATAGCACAAAATAAAGTAAATACAATATATGAGAAAATGCAAGCAGGAGATACATCATATAATGATGTTGGAAAAGATATTTCAAATGTAGATGTTCAGCAACAAGAAAAAATAAAGACAGCATTAAGTTTAAGCGATTTTGATGGATTCAAATATTTTGATCAAGAAGAATTGAAAAAAATAGACATAGATAATATAAAACAAAAGATGTTGATAAACTTTAATGAGAGAAAAGTAATAAGTGTTAATGGATTGAAAATAGGTGACCAAATAATATATACACAAGAACAATTAAAAACAGGAACATATAATAATAATTTTCAAAACAAAAATACAACAAGTCCAGAATTCAATTTAAGTAAGCAAATTTTTGGTTTAACAGGAAAAGTAACAATAACTGATATAAAATATTATAAAAATGTTGGAAAAGGTACTATAAAGTATAGATTAAAAGGAATTTCAGCTTGGAATGAGTGTATTGGGAATACATTTGAAGTTACTACATCAGGTATATATGAAGTTCAAATTATAGATGCAGCCAATAATGAATCACAGATTAAAGAAATAGAACTGGTATTAAGCAATAATCCAGTTTTATCAGCAGGAATGGTACCAGTAGTATATAATGAGTCAACAGCAAGATGGGAAAAAGTAGATCAAAACAGTGGGTATTGGTACGACTATGGCGAGAAAAAATGGGCTAATGTAATGCTAAATGATGGATTGGAATTTGAAAACGATGGAAAAACAATAAAAAATGAAGGAAGCATGTTCGTTTGGATACCTAGATATGCATATAAAATAACAGAAGGATATCATAGTAGTACAACTGGAAAAATAGATGTAAAGTTTTTAGTAGATACAAATAATTATACAAATGACAATGCAAAAATTGTAGAATATAATGAAACAACAACAAGCAAATATACAAAATTTCCAGATGGGTATGTAGTACATCCAGCATTTACTAGTAACACTGCTGCAGGTGGATGGGATAAAGAAATAAAAGGAATATGGGTTGCAAAATTTGAAGCAGCTTATCCAATGGAGGATAAAACGGATATTAAAGAAAAAGCAGAATCAGGTTTTTATTATCCTGTATTTAAAGGACAGAGGTATTCGTATAATTATATATCGATAAGAGATATTTTCACATTAGCCAAAGAAATGTGCAATGATTCAAATCCATATGGAATAGGTGAAGATTCAAATAGCCACATGATGAAAAATAGCGAATGGGGGGCTTGTGCTTATTTAGCAACAAGTGCATATGGAAAAAACAGTGAAATATATCCCAACAATGTAAGTTTTGAAGGCGATAGAAAAAATATAGCTGATAATCCAGTTTATGCAATAACAGGATATAGTGCAGATATAAGTTATAAGGAAACAAATGAAGCAAGAGGCTCTGAAATAGGAGATAAAATTGGTACATCATCGGCATGGTATACAGAAGCTGGATATAATGCAAGTACTACAGGAAATATATATGGAATATACGATATGAGCGGAGGAAACTGGGAGTATATATTAACATTATTTTTAACAGGAGATGATAATTCAATGAGTTATTCTAGTTCATTTTATGATAGCTCAAGCAATAAGTATCTAACTATATATCCGACACCAGCTGGTGCAGAAACAACTATTAATATAAGCACAGCTTATAATGCATTTGGACCAATGTACGGTGATGCTCTCTGGGAAACGTCAGCGAGAACAGGAGAAAACGATACACAAAATCATGCATGGTATAACAACAGAAGTGATGATGATTTAAATGCAGGAGAACCATTCTTTATACGAGGCTGCGAATGGGCAGGCGGAGAAAGTGCAGGTGTTTTTTCATTTAATGATATATCTGGATATGCAAATGTAATTTCTACTTTTCGTGCAGTGTTAACAGTAGAATAAAAATAAATTTATAAAAAATGGAGGAATAAAAATGAAAAAAAATATTATTACAATAGTAGTGTTAATAATCATATTAGCATTAATAGGAACTTTGTGTTATGGATATTATAAAAAATTTACATTTAAACCACAAAATCCAGTGGCAACAATGGAAGTAGAGGGTTTTGGAACAATGAAAATAGAATTATATCCAGATGAAGCACCAAATACTGTAGCTAATTTTATTGCATTAGCTAATAGAGGTTTTTATGATGGACTTACATTCCATAGAACAATACCAGATTTTATGATACAAGGTGGAGATAAAGAAGAAAATGGAACAGGAACTCCTAAATTAAGCGATTTAAAAGATGGTGGGTCAGATGAAAAATATAGTATAAAAGGAGAATTTTTAGCAAATGGGTATACCAAAAACACATTAAAGCATGAAAAAGGAGTTATATCAATGGCAAGATCAGACTATAGTGCATATGCTTCAATGGATCCAGAACTTGTAGAAAAAGGGTATAATTCAGCTGGTTCACAATTCTTTATAATGACAAAAGACAATACAAGTTTAAATGGAAGTTATGCACCATTTGGAAAGGTAACAGAAGGTCTAGATGTATTAGATAAAATTGCTAATGTGGAAGTTGTAACAAGAGATGAAAATGCTCAAGAAGGATTAGATAAGCCAGTTAACCCACCAGTTATAAAAAGCTTAAAAGTTGATACATTCGGAATAGATTATGGTGAACCAGAAACAGAAAAAGCATTTGATATGAATGAATGGATGCAACAATTATACGGAGGAGCTACAACTACAACAGGTACAACAGAAGAATAAATATAAATTTGAAAAAAAGAACTAAATGTGGTAAAATATATTTATAGGATATATAGATTGGGGGGATACCAATGAAGAATTTCGCGAGTTATTTGTTAGTAATGTTTATGGTAATGTTTTGGGTAGGAAGAGTTATAATAGCTTTTACATATAGTATGGGAATTGAAATTGGAATAGAGCCACTAAATATACAAATGGAAATTATATTATTATTTGTAGCTTTATTGTGTATAATACTAGTAACTAAAAGAAAATTACTAGGAGCTATATTATATGTGGCAGCATACGGTTCATACTTTGGAGTAGATATATATCATACAGTAAAAGGAATATTAGAAAATACAGCTACAATATTTGACTATACAACAGCTTTGATATCATTTATAGGTATGATAATACCTTTGGCAGTATTATTTGAATTATTGTTAGATAAAAATAGAAAGGCAAATCCAAAAGACAAAAAAACAGATTGGTTCTATACTAATAAAAAGTTTGATAGAATATTAGATGAAAGAGCAGATAAAAATAATTATAGACAATATTAAAAAGGTGAAAACATAGAAGAAAATAGTAAAGCACTTAAAAAGCAAAGTTCAAATGCTAAAATGAACTTTGCTTTTTTGATATATTCTTTATAAAATAATATATGTATGATATAATGTACAAAAAGTTATAATAAGGGATGATGTAGTAATATGGAGCAAATATTGGATATGAAAAATGAAATAGAATATAGCAAGTTAAAAGTACCAGCAGAAATTATAAAACAGGGAGGAATTGTTATATTTCCAACAGAAACAGTTTATGGAATAGGAACCAATGGATTAAATAAAGATTCAATAGAAAATTTATATGAAATAAAACAAAGACCAAGAAATAAGCCTATTAGCTTATTAGTTTCAAATTTTGATATGATAAACGAAGTAGCAGAAAGTATAACAGAATTAGAATATAAAATAATGAAAGAATTTTTTCCAGGACCATTAACAATGGTTTTAAAGAAAAAAAGTTGCGTACCAGATGAACTAACTGCAAAGGGAGATACAGTAGGGATTAGAATGCCAGAAAATAAAATTACATTAAAACTTATAGAATATGCAGGAGTGCCAATAGCAACTCCAAGTGCTAATATTTCTGGAAAACCAAGTGGAACTAACATAGAAAGCATAAAAAAAGATTTTAAAGGAAAAGTTGAATTTTTTATAGATGGCGGAGAAAGCAGAATAGGTAAAGCCTCTACAATAGTAAAAGTAGAGAACAATGAGATAAAAATTTTAAGGCAAGGAATTATAACAAAAGAAGAAATAATAGAAAAATGCAAGTAAAGCGATAAATTAAATGAACAAGAAAGAGAGAATTCTATGAAAATCTTAATAATTGGAATTGTTGCAAGTGGAAAAACAACTTTAGCAAAACGATTATCAAAAGAAAACAAAATAAATTATTATGAAATTGATTCAATAGTTCATGATGATATCAAAAATAAGAAAAGGACAGATGAAGAACAGCAAAAAATAATAAACAAAATAAACGAACAGGCAAATTGGATTATTGAAGGGACATTAAGAAAGAACTTGTATTATTTATTGAATATGGCAGATAAAATTATTTATTTAGACATTCCATTACATATAAGAAAAAGAAGAATATTATTTAGATATATAAAGCAAAAGTTAAAAATAGAACAGTGCAATTACAATCCAAATATAAAAATGTTGAAAAAAATGTATAAGTGGACAAAAGAATTTGAGGATACACAAAATGATTTTGAAAAAGAATTATTAGTATATAATAAAAAAGCAATAAAATTAAAAAATAAAAATCAGATCAAAAAATTCAAATTATAAAAAGGGAGAATGCGATGAAAAGAAAATTAACTAGCAAAACATACTTAAGAGATGTAGAAAAATATATTATAAAATTTTACTTTTCTAATGATGAATATTATGTTGTTACTAAAAAAATGTTGAAATGTGAGCAATTTATAGTAGAAAAAAGACTAAAATTAATGGATAATAATTATTATATGATAGAAATAATACCTAAGTATGAAAATTATACAATAAGGGTATTTCTAAATGAAAATAAAAAAATATTAGCATATTATTTTGATATAACTTTAAAAAATGGATTAGACCATGAAACTAAAATACCATTCTATGATGATTTGTTTTTAGATATTACTATGATAGGAGAGAAAATTAAGTTACTAGATGAAGATGAACTGCTAGAAGCATATGAAAATAAAATAATAACAAAAGACCAAATGGAATTAGCATATAAAACAGCAAGTAAGTTAACAGATGAATTAAAAAATAAAACAAATAGATTTGTGAATATGGAATTAAAGAATTTATTAAAGGATATGTAAAATAATGAGGTGCTAAAATGAATTATAAATTAATAGATGCTGAAATATCGAACAAAAGTAAGTTAATAGAATATAAACTAAAAAACATTTTGGAATATTCTGAAGATTTACCATCGAAAGAAATAAATAAAATAAAAGAATATGTAAATTCTTCTATTTCTAATCAAATAGAAGAGTATAAAATTATCAATATAAAAAACCAAAATATAGGTTGTGTGCTAGTAACTAAAAATGAGGATGGAGTTTTGATAGATGAAATTTATATAGAACAAGAATACAGGAATAAAGGAATAGGAACAGATATAATAAAAAATATATTATATAACAATTCAGTTGTCTACTTGTGGGTATACAAGTTAAATAAAAAAGCAATATGTTTGTATCAAAAATTAGAATTTAAAATTATAAAAGAAACAGAAACAAGATATTATATGAGATACAGGAGGAGTGTATGAAATTATATCAAATAAAATGTCCTGCATGTGGTGGGAATATTAATGTTGAAGAAGAAAAAAAGTTTTGGTTTTGTCCGTATTGCGGAACTAAAGTATATGCTGATGATGAAGTTAAACGAGTTGAAATAACAAGAATATATAAAAACGAAACAAAAATAAAAGAAAATGAAATAAAAAATCAAATACATTCAAGAGAATTGGAATATAAAGAACGTCAAGAAAAAAGAGACAATATGATTGGAATAGCAATGCTAGTAAGTGTAATTTTCATAATTCTACTAGGAGGAGTAATTTGGTGGCAATATGCAAAAAGTGTGGTGGAAGTTCCTGTTGATGCAAAAAAATATAAAGGGGAAGAATATAATCAAGTCATACGAGAACTAAAAGACATAGGATTTGAAAATATAGAAACTGAAGTTATAGAAGATTTAGTAACAGGTTGGATAACCAAAAATGGAGAAGTTGAAAAAGTTTCAATAAATGGAAATAATGAATTTGAAAAGGGAGATAACTTTAAAAAGGATTCAACTGTTGTAGTAACATATCATGCATTGAAAGAAAAGTAATTAAGCACAAGTAAATAGGAGATGAAATAATATGATTGACTTAAAAAAGATTCAAAAAGAAATATACCAAAATAAAGTAGAAAAAGGATTTAATGTTACTGATGTAAATAAAGAATTTTGTTTAACATATGGTGAAATATCTGAGGCATATGAGGCATGGAGAAAAAAGAAGGAAGATTTAGGAGAAGAACTTGCTGATGTTACAATATATTTACTTGGATTATCAGAAATATTGGGAATTGACTTAGAAACAGAAATATTAAAAAAAGTTCACAAGAATTCAAAGAGAAAATATAAAATGATAGATGGTGTAAATGTGAAGGTGGAATAATATGAAGGTTAGTGATTTAAATATAGAATATGATAAATTGCAATTAAAATATGGAGCAAAAGAATTAGACTCAATTTACAATGGCGGACAAGAGAGTAATCCAGATATTTGTTTTGTATTTATGAATCCAACTGGAAAAAATATTGCAAGTGACAAAGCTTGGACTGGAAGAAAATCACCATGGCTTGGTACAAAAAATATCTGGAAACTATTTTATAAAGTTAATCTTTTAAGTGAAGAAGCATTTAATTCAAGCAAAGAAACCAAAAGATTGGGATTATGATTTTTGTGATTATATTTATGAAGACGTTAAAAAAATAATATTTTTATAACAAATCTTGGTAAATGTACGCAATTAGATGCAAGGCCACTTGCAGATAATGTTTTAAAGATGTACTTAGATTTATTATTTCAAGAAATAGATATAGTTAAACCTAAAACAATTGTTACATTTGGAAATCAAGTAAGTTCTATAATTTTAAATAAAAAAATATCAGTGTCAAAAAATAGAAAGATTAGTTATGAAATAGAAATAAATAAAAACAAATATAAGGTTTATCCAGTGTATTATCCAGTCGGTAATGGAATTTTTAATATAGATAAAGCCATAGAGGATATAAAGTGAATATTAAAAAATGAAGTATGAAAGAGTGGTAATATGAAAAAAGAAAGAATAAAAATAAATAAAATTCCATCAGTAATATGGGGAGAGAAAAGTCAAAAAGCATTTATAGCAATACATGGAAATATGTCTAACAAAGAAGATGAAGTAATAAAAATATTAGCAGATGAAGTAGTAAAAAAGGGATATCAGGTAATAAGTTTTGATTTGCCAGAACATGGAGAAAGAAAAAAAGACACTAAGTATTTGTGCAAAGTTCAAAATTGTGTAAATGACTTAAAACAAATTATGGAATATGCAAAAGCAAATTACACTGAAATAAATGTATGGGCTTGCAGTATGGGAGCATATTTTAGTTTACTAGCTTATATAGGAGAAAAAATTTCAAAATGCATATTTTTATCACCAGTTGTAAATATGAGAATAATTATAGAAAATATGATGTTGTGGAACAACACAACAGAAAATGAGTTAAAAGAAAAACAAGAAATTAAAACAAATTTTGGGCAAACATTATATTGGGACTATTATGTATATGTAAAGGAAAATCCAATAACAAATTGGGATACAAAGACATACATATTATATGGGAATAAGGATAATATGCAAGATGAAAATATAATTAAAAAATTTTCAAATAATTTTAATTGTGAATTAACCATTTTAGAAAATGGAGAACATTATTTTCATACAAAAGAACAATTAGATTACTATAGGAAATGGTTAAGCAGTAAGTTGGATTAGAAAAAAATATAGTCTTGATAGTATTGAGAGAATATGGAATTAAGAAGTGAACAAAAACACACTTTTGTCTGAACTTGAAAAAAAGAAGATTTTATGTTAATATATAAGCGTTAAATTGGAGAAAGTAATAAGGAATTTTTATGAAAAGAAAATAAGGTGAAAAAAATGAATGAAAATAAAATGAATATTAACTGGTACCCAGGTCATATGGCTAAAACCAGAAAACAAATAATGGAAGATGTTAAGTTTATAGATGTTGTTATAGAATTGTTAGATGCAAGAATACCAATATCAAGCCAAAACCCAGAAATAGCTAAAATAATAGGAAACAAAAAAAGAATAGTAGTATTGAATAAATGTGATTTAGCAAATGAAGAACAGAATAAAAGATGGGTTAAATATTTTGAACAAAAAGGTATACCAGCAGTTCTTGCAGATTCAAATTCAGGTTATGGAATAAAAAAAGTATTAATAGAAATAGAAAAAATAATGGAAGTTGAGCAAGCAATTAATGCAAAAAAAGGAAGAGTAGGAAGAAGAATAAGAGCCATAGTATTAGGAATACCTAATGTAGGAAAATCTTCTTTTATAAATAGAATAGCTAAAAGAGCAACTGCACAGGTTGGTAATAAACCAGGAGTTACAAGAACTAAACAATGGATACGTCTTAATGAAAAAATAGAACTATTAGATACACCAGGAGTTTTATGGCCAAAGTTTGAGAGTGAAGAAGTAGCATTAAACTTATCATATACAGGAACAATAAAGGAAGATGTTTTAGAAAGAACAGAAATAGCATTTTACTTATTAAAATTCTTAATAAAAAATCATTTAAAAGAGTTATGCTCAAGATATAAAATAGAAAAAGAACAAGTATTAGAAATAATGAATCAAGAACAAAGTGAAGCTATAAATATAATGGATGTAATGAATGTAATAGCAAAAAAAAGAGGAGCTATATTATCAGGCGGAAGAATAAATGAAGAAAAAATAGCAAAAATTTTGCTAGATGAATTTAAAAATGGGGAAGTAGGTAAGATAACAATAGAAACAATATAAAAGAAAAGGAAGTAATGTAAATGTACGAAAACATAGTGGATAGAACTAAAACACCAGAAGAAGTAAATTTGATGTCACCGCTTACATGGGCATATGTTGGAGATTGTGTGTATGAGCTATTTATAAGAACTCATTTTATAAATACAACAAATTTGAAACCACATAACTTACATATTGAAGCAATAAAGTATGTAAAGGCACAAGCTCAGGCAGAAATTTTAGAACAATTAAAAGAAAATCTAACAGATGAAGAAAAAGATATAGTTAGAAGAGGAAGAAATACACAAAATCATCATATACCTAAAAATGCAAATGTGAATGATTATATGTATTCAACAGCTTTTGAAGCATTGATTGGTTATCTATATTTAACAAAACAAGATGAAAGAGTAAAAGAAATACTAAATATGTGTATAAAAATGAAAAAATGATTGACTATATAGGTAAAAATATGTTATAAATATGTATGTAACATATGGCCCGTTGGTCAAGCGGCTAAGACGCCACCCTCTCAAGGTGGAATCATGGGTTCGATTCCCGTACGGGTCACCAAACAAATAAAACACTAGAGTATCAATGATTACAAGTTATAATCTTGATGCTCTGTTTTTATATAAATGAATTAGAAAAAAGGAGAGCTATTAAAAATGCTAGAAAAATTAGATAATTGTGTATTATGTCCACATAAATGTAATGTAAATAGAAACAAAGGAGAATTAGGCAGATGCAAAATGAATAGCAATATAAAAATTGCATTATATTCATTACATAAATTTGAAGAACCATGTATAAGTGGAAAAAATGGTTCTGGAACAATATTTTTTACAGGTTGCAATTTGTCATGCATATATTGTCAAAATTATAAAATAAGCCAAGAACATATAGGAAAAGAAATAACTGTAGAAAGATTAGCTGAGATATTTATAGAACAACAAGAAAAAGGTGCAGAAAACATAAATTTAGTTACTCCAACAATGTATGTGTATCATATAATAGAAGCAATAGATTTAGCTAGAAAAAGTGGTCTAAAAATACCGATAGTATATAATTCTAATGGTTATGAAAGCTTAGAAACATTGAGGTTACTTGAAGGGTATATAGATGTATATCTTCCAGATTTAAAATATGCTGTTGATAAAATTGGAAAGAGGTATTCAAAAATAGATAATTATTTTGAAATTGCAACTAATGCGGTAAAAGAAATGTATAGACAAGTGGGAGCACCAAAATTTAATAAACAAGGGATTATACAACAAGGACTTATAATAAGACATTTAATATTGCCGAATAATATATTAAATTCAAAACTTATATTAAGCTGGATAAAAAATAATATAGATGAAAATGTATATATAAGTTTAATGGCACAGTATTTTCCGACATATTTAGCGAAAAATGAAAGTAGTATAAATAGAAAAGTAAACGAAAGAGAATATAATTCAATAATCAATTATATGGAAAAAATAGGATTAAAAAAAGGGTATATTCAAGATTTAGAAGAAAATGAAGAACAATATGTTCCAGATTTCGATAGAGAAAAATATTAATAAAAAAAGTTAAAGAAAACAAATAAGAAACTAAAAAGAAGAAAGATATTTTTTAATCTTTCTTCTTTTTTGAAATGTATTATTTTGATTTACTAGTTACTTCAGCATATTTTTTTAGTTTTTCATAAACTAAATGATTTATAGTACCAGCAGGGAATTTTCCATTTTTATCCTTCTTACCAGCTGGAACTCCAGTTAATATTTCAATTCCTTCTGCAATGTTAGATATTGCGTAAATATGGAATTCACCTTTTTTAACAGATTCAACTACTTCATCTGATAAATTAAGATTTCTAACATTTTGTATAGGAATAACAACTCCATGTGAACCATTAAATCCACGCATCTTACAAATTTGATAAAATCCTTCTATTTTTTCATTAACGCCACCAATTGGTTGTATTTCTCCTTTTTGATTTACAGAACCAGTTACAGCAATAGATTGGTTTATAGGAACACCAGATAAACTAGATAAAATTGCATATAACTCTGTACTAGATGCACTATCTCCATCAACACCGTTATATAGTTGTTCAAAACAAATGCTAGCAGAAAGAGATAATGGAATATCTTGTGCAAACATTTCTCCTAAATATCCACTAAGAATCAAGACTCCTTTTGAGTGAGAAGAACCAGAAAGTTCAACTTCTCTTTCAACATTTATAATTCCACTTTTTCCGGTATAAGTATTAGCGGTTATTTTAGAAGGTTTACCAAAAGAGTAGTCGCCAATAGTTAAAATTGTTAATCCATTAATTTCTCCAACATTAAATCCTTCTGTAGAAATTAATAGAGTGTTTTCTTTTATCATTTCTAAATATCTAGAGTCATATTTTTTAACTCTTTCAATTCTTTCAGTTAATGCTTTTTCTATAAATTCTTTAGTAACAATTTTAGATTTAGACATTTTTGCCCATGTACAAGCTTCAGCTATAATTTCAGATAAATCATTGAACCTAGTTGATAATTTATTTTTGCTATCAGCAAGGCGAGAGGCATATTCAATTACTTTAGCAACAGCATATTTGTCAAGATGAAGTAATCCTTCTTGTTCACAGAAACCATGGATAAATCTTGATAGTTTTAAAATATTTTCATCTGTAAAAGGAGCATCATCTTCAAATTCTACTTTAACTTTAAATAATTTCCTAAAATCTTCATCGCAAGCTAAAAGAGCGTGATATATTTCAGCATTACCAATTAGAACAACTTTTACATCTAGTGGAATTGGCTCAGGCTTTAGCGATACCATTACCATAGAAGAACGTTGATCAGCAGTGTTTTCTATATTTATTTGTTTTACTCTAAGAGCTTTTTTCAAAGCTTCATAACATAATGGATTTAGTAATAAATCTTTTGCTTGGAAAATAATATATCCACCATTAGCTTTATGAAGTAATCCTGGTTTTAACATAGTATAATCAGTTTTTAATGAACCAAAATAATTTTCATACTCCAATTTTCCAAAAATATTATGATAAGTATAATTGGAATCCATAATAACAGGAGCACCTTCTAATTGGCTATTATCAATAAAAAGGTTTACTTTATAATTAATCCAAGGTTTTGGTGGCTCTTGGTTAGGGGCATTTTGAATAATCTGGGCAGGTGAATCGTCTATTAAGAATTTGGATATATTTTTTAGAATATCTTGTTTTATATCACTTAAAAATTTATTTATTTTTTTATTTCTCTTATATTTTGCTTTAACATAATTTACATGTATGTTAACAGTAAGTAGTGCAATATTTGATTGCCATTCTTCTAATTTTTTATCAGCTTGTTTTTCTACAGCCTTGATTTCGCTAATTACAGACATAATTTGTTCTTGTACTAGAGCAGATTTTTCTTCAAATTCTCTTTTTATATTATCATCTAATTGGTCAAATTCTTCTTCTTCTATAGTTTTTCCATTAATAACAGGAAGCATATAAATACCTGTTTGTGTAGTTTGAATTTTAAAACCATATTTTGCGGCTTCTTCATTTAGTTTATCTAGTAAAAAAGTTCTTCTTTGTTCAAATTCTTGTCTTATTAATTGTTTTTCTTTTTCAAAATCTTCATTACTAAAAGTTCTATTAATGTCTAACTTAATATCTCTTATAAAAGTTTCCATTGTTTCTTGAAATTCTTTACCTTGACCAGCAGGTAAAGAAACAGCTATTGGCTCATTTGGATTGTCAAAATTATATATATAACACCAATCTTGAGGTTTCTTCTTTTTTATAGCTATTTTATCTAAATAATTTTTTGTGTACATAGTTTTACCAACACCACTAGGTCCTTCTAGATAAAGATTATAGCCTTTTACATCAACGTGTACTCCAAATTCTAAAGCTTTTATACCTCTATCTTGTCCAATTCCTGTTGTAATTGGCTCAAGTTCTGCTGTTGTTTCAAATTTTAGTTTTTCCGCATTATATGATTTTTTTAAATCTGTATAACGTAATTCGTTAGTTTTTTTCATTTGTTTCCCTCCATTAAAATATATTTATTTAAAATGACAAAGTCATAATTATAGCATCATC
Organism: uncultured Clostridia bacterium; assembly: GCA_934167175.1. Classification (GTDB taxonomy): domain Bacteria; phylum Bacillota; class Clostridia; order TANB77; family CAG-508; genus CAKPKF01. The sequence continues at coordinate 32,576 of CAKPKF010000012.1, forward strand.
AGTACCATTGTAGTAATTTTTGCGTATACCAACATTAAGAAAATTATATTTAGAATAAAGTTTTAGTGCTGGAATATTATTTTCATTTACTTCTAAAGTTATAGAGTTTGCATCTTTGTTTTTTGATACTTCTATTAGTTTTTCCAAAATTTTAGATCCTATATGTAAATTTCTTTTGTTTTTCTTAACAACAATATTTGTTATATGAAATTCATCAATACATTTCCAAATCCCACCAAATCCAACTATTTCATCATCATTCAGTGCAACAAAATAGGTAGAAGAAGGATTTTCAAGTTCTGATTTAAAAACATTATAATTCCAAAAGTTATCAAAGTCAATTTCTAAGGTATCTGAAATACAATTTAAATCTGAAATATTCATTTCTCTAATTGTTAAGTTCATTTTTTTTCACATCCATTAATCTTTCAGCTTGAGATTTTTTTAGATAAATAGGGGAAAGAGTACTAGATGTTCCAACATACCCCGAATTATATTTATCAAGTGCAGAAAGACCAATACTAATTGCACTTTCTTTATTAAGGTTTTCACCTACAAAACAAGCTGAATTAGATAAATAATTTTCAATAATTGATTTATATACTATAGAGCCATCGCCAACAAAAGTAATTTTGTCATTATATTTTTTTAGCATAGGTAATATATTTTCTATGTTATCAGATATATACTCGTCCTGTAGTGTGTATGTATTATTTTCAAGTTTAAAAACTGAGCAATAAACATTGTTGTGTTTAGCATCAATTAAAGAACAAATAAATCCATTTTGATGTACATTATAAGCAAGCCCTTCTAACGAAGTTATTCCAACAACAGGAATAGAAGTGGCATCATAAAAAGCCTTCAACGTAGCAATTCCTATTCTTATTCCAGTGAAAGAGCCAGGACCTACTGAACAAGCTAATAAGTTAATATCTTTTAAATGCAAGTTACACTCGTTTAAAGTAGAGTCAATAAGTGGCATTAATTTTTCAGAATGAGTATTTTTATCATCTATATTTTTACATAAAATAACTTTTTTATCATCTAAAATAGCAACAGAGCATATATTAGATGAAGTACTTATACTTAGTATTTTCAATTTAAAGTCTCCTTATTTAGATTATTTATAATATCATTAAATTTATTTCCTTTGCAATCAATAATAAGTTTTCGTGAAAGTTCATTATTTAAATCTTTTTCTATAGTAATTTTAATATAATCTTCAGGAAGTATATCTTCAATAATTTCTCCCCATTCTATGATAGAAATTCCATTTTCTAAATATTCTTCTCCACCTATTGCATAAAACTCATCTGAACTAGAAAGTCGATAGACATCAAAGTGATAAATATTTATACCATCTTTGTGGTATTCATTAACAATAGTGAATGTTGGGCTAGAAATTTCTTCTTCTAAATTAAAAAAGCCTAAAAAGCCTTCAGTAAATTTTGTCTTGCCAGCTCCTAAATCACCAGATAAAACAATGGTATCTCCAGATTTCAAGTAAGAAGCCAATTTTTTTGCAAATTCCATAGTCTCTTTTTCTGAATTAGAAATAAGTGTATACATAAACATTCATCCTTTACTTAATATCAGTTTATATTGTATATTAACTAAAGTTATTTGTAAACAGATATTATAAAAATAAGCAAGTAATTCTGAGAAAAGTTTAGATAATGTCTAAATAATTGTATAAAAAATAGAATAATTGTATTGACTTGCTTTTTATAACAATGATATACTCAAAACAAAAAAACAAACAAATTGCGACACAAAAGAGGAGGTTAAAATGCTAGAAAACAATCAGCTGATGGTAATAGATAATAAAAAGAGGAACAGACACATTAGTATAATAATTGGAGTTACAATGTTATTATCAATTATTATGAGTATTATACCAATTGTGAGTAATACATATGCAACAAACATAACTGAAAATGAAAAAACAAACACAACAGCAAGTACAACTAATGAAACCACAACTTCAAAAGAGGATAAAGAAAACAATACAATTCAAGATACAACAAAAAATACTAACAATACAAAAAGTAATGCAAGCACAAATAAAACTAAAAAAACAGATAATACGAGTAAAAGTTCTAAATCAAATAATGCTAATTTAAAAGAATTAGGAGTAAAACCAAACGATTTCAAAGGCTTTAATCCTAGTAGAACATCATATAATATAACAGTAGAAAATAATGTAGAAAATATAGAAATTTATGCAGTAGCTCAACATGCTAAGGCATCAATAGCAGGAAACGGAAAGAAGAGTCTAAAAGAAGGAAAAAATGCTTTTAATGTAATAGTAACGGCAGAAGATAACACTAAAAAAACGTATACAATAACAGTTAATAGAAAAAGTGAAAATTCAGAAGAAAGTGATGAAGAAAAAAATAATAATGATGCAATTTTATCTGAACTAGAAGTAAAAAATATAGATTTGAACCCAGAATTTTCACCAGATATATATGAATATAACATAACACTAACAGATGAAGTGGATAAGCTAGATATAATTGCGGTATCAGAGAAAAATGATGCTACTATAGAAATATTAGGAAATGAAAATCTAGCTATTGGAGAAAATGTAATAACAATTCTAGTAAAAGAGAATGAAAAGGAAGTATCTACATACCAACTTATAGTTAATAAAAAGCAACCACTAGCTAGTAATCAAGAAGAAATTTCAGAAGTGTTAGAGCAAAATACTGCTTGGAGTAATAAAAAGAAAATTATAATAATTGCAATTATAGCTGTAATATGTATAGCTGGAATTATGGCATTGATAATAAGATATAAGCATACAGATGGAAAAAAAGAAGACGTAAAAGAAGCGGATGGTAATAAAAAAGAAAAAACAAAAGGAAAGAAAAAACCTAAAAGAATGAATTAAAATAGGATAGCTTAAGGCTATCCTATTTTAATGTAACAACAGTAACTCCCATTTCACCTTCACCAAAAGTACCTAATCTAAAAGATTCAACATGAGGATGTTTTTTCAAAAAGGCATGTATTCCGTTCCTTAGTGTTCCAGTTCCTTTGCCATGTACAATATGTACAGTTTTTAATTTACTTATACTACAATCATCTAAATATTTATCAATTGCGAATATTGCTTCTTCGACATTATATCCTATAACATTTATTTCTGTAGAAACTGTTTTAGATTTCATGATTGATTTATTAGTGTTAGTAAATTGTTTATTGTTAGAAGGCATGGTATTAGATTTAGAAAGATTTTTAATATCAACATTTATTTTACCTAGACCTATTTGTACTTGAACCTGATTAGATTTATTAGGAAGAGATAAAACAGTGCCAACTTGATTTAAGTTTTTTACTAATACAGACATTCCAATAGCGATGTCATTACAAGCAAGATCTTTTGAAAAATTTGTATTTGGTGCTTCTTCTTTTGAAACACTTAATTTTTTAATAGAAGAGTTTAATTTGTCTCGTAATTGATTCGCGTTTTTAGTTGAATTAAGTTCTCTTATAACATCATTAGCTTCTTCTTTAGCGGATAATAAAATTTTTCTAGCCTCAATTTTAGCACTATCTATAATAGATTTTTCTTTGTTGTTTAAATCTGCACTTTGTTTTTCTAAAGATTTCCTCAAAGTTTCTATCTGGTTAGAGTTTTTTTGAATTTTTTCTTTTTCCTTTTCAATTTCTATTTTATTGTCATATATGTTTTTTAACAATTCTTCGATACTAATATCATCAGAAGTTAATAAATCAGATGCTCTTTTTAAAACATTAGGTGGTAACCCTAATTTCTTACTGATAGCAAATGCATTGCTTTTACCAGGAATTCCTATTAAAAGTTTATAAGTAGGTTTCAAATGTTCAATGTCAAATTCTGAGCTAGCATTTTCAAAACCATCAGTTACTAAAGCAAAATTTTTAATTTCAGGATAATGTGTTGTACAAATGACAAGAGAGTTTTTGTTATATAACTCTTGTAATATACTAATTGCTAAACTGCTTCCTTCAACAGGATCAGTACCAGAACCAAGTTCATCTATTAATATAAGGCTATTATCGGTAGCAGAGCTTAATATATCTATAATATTTAACATATGTGATGAAAAAGTGCTTAAAGACTCTTGGATACTTTGTTCATCACCAATATCAGCAAATACATTATCAAAAACAAAGATACTACTATTTTCACTGGCTGGAATATGAAGTCCACTCATAGCCATTAGGGTAAGTAGACCAGTTGTTTTTAATACAACAGTTTTACCACCAGTATTAGGACCAGTTATAACAAGACATGAAAAATCACTTCCAATATGAATATCAACAGGAACAACTTCATAATTAGGAATAAGTGGATGTCTTGCTTTAACAAGATTAATATATTTTTCATTATTAATTTTAGGCTCAACTGCATTTAATTTTTTTGAAAAATTAGCTTTAGCAAAAGTAAAATCTAAAATTCCAATAAGACGAAAATCATTTTGTAAATCTTCTGCCAAAGGATGCAATAAAGCTGAAAGTTCAAGTAAGATATTATCTATTTCAATAGACTCATCAGCTTTTAATGAATTAATTTGATTGTTCAATTCGAAAACAGAAATCGGTTCTATAAAACAAGTAGCCCCAGTAGAAGAAACATCATGAACAAAACCTTTTATCATACTTCTGTATTCTTCTTTTACAGGTATAACAAATCTATTATTTCTAATTGTGATAATTGAATCTTGTACATACTTTGAATAAGAAGAATGAATATAAGATTTTAATTTTTTCTTTATTTCTTGTTCTAATGCTCGTCTTTTTTTTCTAAGACTGTTTAATTTAGAAGATGCATCATCTGCTATAGTGTTTTCATCTAATATAGATGAAAATATACGTGTTTCTATATTTAAATTAGAATATAAATTTGAAAAATATGGTGAGATTTTTTCAAAACAAGATAAATCAAAATTATCATCATTAAAAAAATAATCTTTTAATTCTCTAGAAACCTTTAAAATGTGAGCTAAATCTAATAAAGCTTTAGAAGAAAGAGCACTTTGATTTAATAGAATTTTGTTATATACACTAATGTCAGGTATATAAGCTAAAGGTGGAAACCCTTTACGAATGATTAAGTTTAAAGCTTCAGTAGTTTTTGAAAGTTCATCTAAAACAGTAGATTTATTAAAATAAGGTTTTAAATTCAAACAAAAATCTTTGCCAACACATGTATTGGCAAAAGTAGATAAAGTATTTAAAATTTTGTTGTATTCTAATTTATTAAAATATTTCTTGTCCATAATTACTCCTATACTAAAATTTATAGGCGAGCTAGGCTCGCCATAATTATATTCTAATTAACATCACTGTTAAAAATATGTAAGCATATCTATAAATTCTTTGAAGTTTACGGTTATATTTATATGAATTTATAGATTCTGCCAAAGCACAATACTTATCTACACAAGATACAATATAACTTTCTTTGTACTTAGGTAGTTTAATAGTAACTGGCCACATATGTTTTAATATAATGTCTTTTTCTATACTATTTAGAAAGAATAATTTTAATGAATTATCTAAAGCTGTTCTAGGGTGTGTAAAAGCATGTAATCCTTTTCTATCTTCTTGTTTATATCGCCAATCGTATAGAAACAAGTCATGCAACATACCAGCACGAGCAGCAGATTTATAATCTAAGTTTAACTTTTTGCATATCAAATAACTGTAGTATGAAACTGCCAAACAATGTTCAAAACAAGAAGTATCATAGTGTTGTCTAAAATTATTCATTTGTTGTACAGTATCATTTGATATTAAATCATTTATTAAATTTATAAATTCTTTATTATTTTTAATAACTTCAATTTTTTTATTCATTAAAAATACTCCTTTGTATAAATAACCTACATATATATTATATCACAAAAAGCCAATAAATTAAAGGAATTTCTTTAATTCTTTTGAAAGAATTTCCTTATTAGAAGCAGACAATTCTACTAAAGGCAAACGAGGCTTTCCAAAGTTGTAACCAATTTGATTTAAAGCTTCTTTAACAGGTATAGGGTTTACTTCGCAAAATAGAGCTTTAATCAAAGGTAGGCTATCTAATTGTGCTCTCATAGCTGATTTTATATTACCATTCATATAATCATTAACTATGTCATGAGTATACTTTGGCAATACATTAGAAAGAACAGATATAACACCAATACCACCAAGAGATAGAATAGGAACAATTTGGTCGTCGTTTCCTGAGTAAATATACAAATTATCTTTGCAAAGATGAGCAATTTCAGCAACTTGAGATATATTTCCACTTGCTTCTTTTATAGCAACAATGTTTGGTATTTTAGAAAGTTCCAAACAAGTAGAAGGTAGTATATTTAACCCAGTTCTACTAGGTACATTATACAATATTAAAGGGAGTGTAGTAGAATTTGCAATTGCTGTGTAATGGCTAATTAATCCTGCTTGAGTTGTTTTATTATAGTATGGAGTAACTAATAATGCACCATCTGCACCAACTTCTTCAGCATATTTTGTAAGTTCAATTGCAGAAATAGTGTTGTTGCTTCCAGTACCTACAATAACAGGTATTCTATTAGCAACAGTTTCAACAGTGAATTTAATTACAGATTTTTTTTCCTCAGTAGACATTGTTGAGGCTTCACCTGTTGTACCACAAACAATTATAGCATCAGTTCCTTCAGAAATTTGAAATTCTAACAAGCTCTTTAGAGCATCATAATTAATACCATTATCAGAAAATGGTGTACAAATAGCTGTTCCACAGCCTTTAAAAATAATTTTTTTCATTTTTATAACTCCTTTTTAGGTAGTAATATTAGATTAAATATATAATTATATATTTAATAATTTTTCACATTATATTATATTAATAAAAAAAAATAAATATGTTATAAAAAAATGTTGTATTGTTTTCATTAGAAAGAATAAAGGTTACATAAAAAACTTGACAAAAAAATAGATATATATTATAATATCATACGATAGTTACCCAAGAAGCGGTAAATAAAAAAGAGATTTAATTTTTAAAATAAAAAAATTAGAAATATACAAAAAGTAGTATATTGATTCAAAAAATGTAAAATATAAGAGATGTATAAAAGAGCGGATTTAAACAAATGAATAACAAAATAACCAAAAACAAGTTGTGTAAAAGGGGCGTGTTAACTTGTTTGGTGGTTGATACACAGTTTTTAGATTTTTTAAAGGAGAGTATAAAAAATATTCAAATACAAACTTTGTAAAGAATCAATTAGTTTAAATGTATGTTAAACTAATTTTTTTATCGTACGGAAAGTTAAATTTAATCAATAGAAAGAAGAGGAGAGATAATTAATGAGTGAAAATCAAGAAGCAAAAGAGACTGTAAAAAAGGAGACTAAACCCAAAAGAGGTTATAGAAAAAGAGAACCTAAAAATAAAAAAGAGGTTAATACAGAGAAAGAAAAATTAAATGTAAAAAAGGAGAAAAAAATAACTAGAAAAGGAAAGAAAGAATTTCCAAAAGAAAAAGAGGAATTTAGATTCAAAAAAAGTCCACTAAAAATAATACCACTTGGTGGGCTACTAGAAATAGGTAAAAATATTACTGTATTTGAATATGAAAATGAAATGATAATAGTAGACTGTGGGCTAGCATTCCCAGAAGATGACATGTTAGGTGTAGACTTAGTAATACCAGACATAACATATTTAGAAAAAAACAAAAATAAAATAAAAGGATTAGTAATAACACATGGTCATGAAGATCATATAGGTGCTATACCGTATTTATTAAAACAAATTAATGTACCAATATATGCTACAAGATTAACAATAGGATTGATTTCAAATAAACTAGAAGAACACAAATTATTAAGAAGCACAAGTTTAAATATTGTAAATCAAGGTCAAACAATAAAATTAGGTAAATTTAAAGTAGAATTTATAAGAAGTTCACATAGTATACCAGATGCAGTAGCATTAGCAATACACACTCCAGTAGGAGTTGTTCTTCACACAGGAGACTTTAAAATAGATTATACACCAATAGATGGAGAAAGAATAGACTTAGGAAGAATAGCAGAACTAGGAAATAAAGGAGTATTAGCTCTTATGTCTGACAGTACTAATTCAGAAAGAAAAGGATATACAATGTCAGAAAGTTCTGTAGGCAAAGTGTTTGACAAGCTATTCATAAATTGTACGAAAAGGATAGTAGTTGCAACATTTGCTTCAAATGTTCACAGAGTGCAACAAATAGTAGATGCAGCAGTGGAAAATGGTAGAAAAATAGCTGTTTGTGGTAGAAGTATGATAAACATGATAACAACAGCTAAAGAATTAGGATATATACAAGTACCAGAAAATGTATTTATAGATATAGACATGATAAATAATTATGAAGATAATCAATTGGTTATTATAACAACAGGAAGTCAAGGTGAACCAATGTCAGCATTAACGAGAATGGCTGCTGGAGAACATAGAAAAGTTGAAATAACACCAAACGATTTAGTAATAATATCAGCAACACCAATACCAGGAAATGAAAAATTTGTATCAAAAGTAATAGATGATTTAATGCAAATTGGAGCAGAAGTTGTATATAGTTCTTTAGCAGATATACACGTATCAGGACATGCTTGTCAAGAAGAACAAAAATTAATTTTAAGCCTAGCAAGACCAAAATACTTTATCCCAGTTCATGGCGAATATAGGCAATTATTAGCACATGCAAGTACTGCAGAAAAAATTGGTATAAACCGTGAAAACATTTTCTTGATGAATAATGGTAGAGTATTAGAAATAGATGAAAAAGAAGCAAAATTTACATCAACAGTACCTTTTGGAAGAGTACTAGTAGATGGATTAGGAGTTGGAGATGTTGGAAATATTGTTTTAAGAGATAGACAACATTTATCACAAGATGGATTGATTGTTATAGTTATGACAATGAATGGAGCAACAGGAGAAATTGTTTCTGGACCAGATGTTATATCAAGAGGATTTGTGTATGTTAGAGAATCAGAAAACCTAATGGATAATGTAAAAAGAGTAGTAAGAGATGAAATAGCAAAATGTGAAAAAAATCATATAAAAGACTGGGCAACAATAAAATCAGTTTTAAAAGAAAACCTAAGAGATTATATATACCAAAAAACAAAAAGAAATCCAATGATTTTACCAATAATAATGGAATTATAATAGGAAATACAATGGGCGAATAGTATTTGACCACAATAAAACTAAGGCGGTTGTTATGCAAGATAAAAGCATATCGATTGCCTTTATTTTTGAAAAGGAATAATTGAATAATTTAATAAAATATGATATAGTATGAAATATTAATAAAACAAAGGAGAGGTTTATGTTTAATTTTGAATTTGATAAAAGAACGTTGTATATTGTTTTAGCTATTTTGGTGTTAGTTAGTTTAGCAGGTTTTAATGAAAGCAGTTTGTTAGGATTATTATTAACATTACCAGGATTACTAGTTGCAATTACATTTCATGAATTCGCTCATGCGTATGTTGCAGATAAATTAGGAGATGATACACCAAGGCTACAAGGAAGGCTAAATTTAAATCCATTAAGTCACTTGGACCCAGTTGGTTCTATATTGTTATTATTTGCACATTTTGGATGGGGAAAACCTGTAGAAATAAATCCTAGAAATTTTAATAGAAAATATACTATGGAACAAGGTGAAGCAATGGTCTCAGCAGCTGGCCCTATTATGAACTTTATTCTAGCAATAGTAATATCAGTAATAGTGTGTGCAATAAACAAATTTGCTGGAATATCATTTATGCAAACTACATTAGGTGCAACAATAATGACAATATTAACATATGCTGTAATTGTAAATGTTGGTTTAGGAGTATTTAACTTGTTACCACTTCCTCCATTAGATGGTTCTAAAATATTTATCAATTTTATGCCATATAATGTTAAGAATTGGATTCAAAGTAATTCAAATATATTTTATATAATATTTCTAGTTATATGGATTACTGGTATAGCAGGACAAATTGTATCACCAATTATAGATGCAATAACTAGTGGAATATTTGCAGGAGTAGGATGGATTTTTGGATTATTTTAAAAAAGAAGGAATGAATTTTCAATGAAAGATATAATTACTATGCGGTATAGAATCAAGTTGTGATGAGACTTCTGTAGCTATTGTAAAAAATGGTAGAGAAGTTATTTCAAATGTTATTGATTCTCAAATAAAAATACATGAAAAATTTGGAGGAGTTGTTCCAGAGATAGCATCTAGAAATCATATAGAGGCTATTTCTAGAGTTACAAAACAAGCGTTAAAAGATGCTAACATTTGTTTTGATGATGTTGATGTAATAACATGTACATATGGGCCTGGGTTAGTTGGAGCTTTATTAGTAGGTGTGTCATATGCAAAAGCTTTAAGTTATGCAACAGGCAAAAAATTAGTAGGCGTAAATCACTTAGAAGGGCATATAGCAGCAAATTATATAAGTTTTAAGGAATTAGAACCACCTTTTTTATGTTTAATAGTATCAGGGGGACATACGCATTTAGTGCATGTAAAAGATTACACAGAATTTGAAATTTTAGGAAAAACTCGTGATGATGCAATAGGAGAGGCATTTGATAAAATAGCAAGAGTTATAGGGTTAGGATATCCGGGAGGACCTAAAGTAGATAGAATGGCACAAAGTGGAACTCCAAATAATATTGTATTACCAAAAACACATTTCGATAATTTGGATTTTAGTTTTAGTGGAATAAAAACAGCAGTTATAAATTTAAATCATAAAAATCCAGATATCAATAAAAATGATTTATGTGCTAGTTTTGAGAAAACAGTAACAGAAATATTAATTGAAAATACTAAAAAAGCATTGACAAAATTAAATGTAAAAAAAGTTGCATTAGCAGGAGGTGTATCTGCCAACAGTTATATAAGAAGAGAGTTTTCTAAGATAGAAGATTGTAAGGTATATTATCCAGAACTAAAACTATGTACAGACAATGCTGCTATGATAGCTTCAGCAGGATATTATAATTATATAAAAGGAAATACATCTGGTTTATATCTAAATGCAATACCAAATCTAAAAATAGGAGGATAAATATGTCTATTTATGCAATAGCAGACTTACATTTATCTCTTAATGAATCTAAACCAATGGATATATTTGGAGACAACTGGTATAAACATGAAGAAAAAATAAAAAAAGACTGGATAGAAAAAGTAAATGATGATGATTTAGTAATACTACCTGGAGATTTTTCATGGGCAATGTATTTAGAAGATACTTATAAAGATTTTGAATATATAAATAAATTACCAGGGAAAAAAATTTTATTAAAAGGAAACCATGATTATTGGTGGACAACTCTAAAGAGCATGAATAATTTTATAGAAGAAAATAAATTTAGAAATATAGAATTTTTGTATAATAATAGTTTTATATATGAAAATAAAATAATTACTGGAACAAGAGGCTGGGGACTTAAAGAGAAAAATAACGAAAAAATGATAAATAGAGAGCTTATTAGGCTAGAGTTATCATTAAAAGATGGGATAGATAAATATGGAACAGAAAAAGAAATAATAACATGCATGCATTATCCACCAATTATAAAAGAAGATAATTATAGTACAAATAAATTTATAAATATTATGAAAAAATACAATGTAAAAAAATGCTTGTATGGGCATTTACATGGCAAGTCACATGAAGAAGCAATAGAAGGAATAATAGAGAACATTGAATTTGAATTGGTGAGTGCAGATTATTTAGATTTTAAATTAAAAAAAGTAATATGAAACGATATTAGAATTTCTTGCGTAAAGATATTTTAAGCTATATAATAATCAAAAAATAATAGTAGGTGTGTGTAAATGAATAAAACAAAAAGAAAAATTTTTGAAACTTCTATGCAATTATTTGCACAAAAGGGATACGATGCAACTAGTGTAGAAGAAATTACTGCTGCTGTTGGAGTAGCAAAAGGAACACTATATTATCATTTTTCTAGTAAAGAACAAATTTTTAATTTTCTAGTTGAAGAAGGAATGAAGTTACTAAGAAATAGTATAGAGATAAAGACAGAAAAATTAAACAATTCATTAGATAAAGTAAGAGCAATAATATTAATACAGATAAAAATTTTAATAAAATATGAAAATTTTGTTACAATTATACTTAGTCAAATATGGGGAAATGAATCTAGAAACATAAAATGTAGAACTCAACTTTTAGAATGCATAAAGATGGTTGAAGATATTATAAAAGAAGGAATAGAAAAAGGTGAAATAGTTAATGTTGACCCAGCAGTTGTAGCATCACAAATATTTTCACTTACATGTTCAAGTTTGATATATAAATTAAAAAACAATGAACCAATAAATATTCAAAAGATATATAGTGACTTTAACAAAACAATAGTGGAAGGATTAAAAGCTAAGTAAAAAAATATAAGTTATACAAAAAAATGGAAATTACAAAGGAAAAGAATGTAATATTTTTGTAACAAAAATGTAACAAAATCGAAATATGAAATTTTATGATTTCCCTTGTAGTTTAATGTAAGAAGATGTATAATAATATTGATAATGATAAAAGTACTTATGATAAAGGAGGGAGGTTTACATGTTTAGAAGAAGAAAATCTGGCATAGTAAACGTTAGAATGGTAATAACTGAAGAGAAAATATTGTCAAACATAGATAAGGTACAAAAGTTAATTAATCCAAAAAGTAAAAAACAAATTGTACAATTAGAAGATGACAATTATTTTAAAGACTTAATAGAATCAATAAAAACATATCTATTAGAATATCCTAAAAAGAAAAACTTCCCTAAAACTGTATATAAAGCTGCATATGGATTAGTAGAATATGCTACAAACCAATTTGAAGAAAATACAAAAAATATAGAAGAACTTATAAGGCAAAGAGAAAAAAATATAGGATTAGCAGGAGAATTAAAAGATATTCTTGAAGTTGTTGAAAATAAAGAAAAAGATTGGAAAGATAGAGTAAAACAAGCATCAAATAGTTTTCAAGATGATATAATTGATACTCTCGGAATAATAGGAAGAGCTAAAAGTAAAAAATCACAAAATTATCAAGATGCTTTAAAACTTGTAAATGCTAGAATTGTAAATTTAGAATCAAATTTACACATTGAAATAGATATGGAAAGAATAGAGGATAGATCAAAAGCTTTAAGTTATATTGGGATAGAGGTTGCAGATGCATTAAAAGCTATACCAGCACCAGTTGACGATGAACCACAAGAGACAATAGTTGAAGAACCAATATCACAAATACAACAATTAGAGGAAAAACCAAAAGCTAAGAAGAAAAAAATAAAGCAAAAAGAACAGCAACAACAAGTATTACAAGTGCCAGACGGACAAACAATGCAAGAAGATATACAAGAAATTCAACACGTAGAGCCAATGCTAGAAATGCCAAAAATGAAAATTTCATTATGGCAAAGAATAAAAAATAGCAAACTAGTTAGAACAATAAACTATATACTAAAAATAAAAGTAGTGTTAGAATTTCCAGCTTTGCCAGAAGGAAGAGGAGAACAATAAAATATTATATAAGAAAAGAGATTCAGCATATTATAGTGCTGAATCTCTTTTTTGATACACAAAAAATTCTTAATAATTTTATATAACATTGACCTGATTTTAACATTGTGATAGAATTACAGAAGTTGAAAAAGATAAAAATAAGGGGAACAAGGGGATAAAAAATGAAAAAGATTTCAATAATAGTGCCAGTATATTATAATCATGATAATCTTTTGCCATTGTATGCAGATTTGAAAGAAAAAGTATTTACAAAGCTACCAACTGAAACTGAATATGAATTGATATTTGTTGATGATGGTTCAAAGGACGATTCTTATAAAGTCATGCAGGATTTAGCAAAAATAGACACAAACATAAAAAATATAAGATTATCAAGAAATTTTGGAGAACATGCTGCAATTTTAGCAGGATTATCACAGTGTACAGGAGATTGTGCTGTAAGAAAAGCAGCAGATTTACAAGAACCATCTGAAATGATATTAGATATGATGAAAAAATATGAAGAAGGAAATAAAGTTGTTTTAGCAGTAAGAGCTGATAGAGATGAGCCTGTTACTCAAAAAGCATTTTCTAATTTATATGCATTTTTAATGCGAAAACTTGCATTGCATAATATGCCAAAAGGTGGATTTGATTCATTTTTAATAGATAGACAAATTGTTGATTTTTTAGTAAAAATGCAGGAGTGTAACACATCTTTGATGAGTCAAATACTGTGGGCTGGTTTTGAAACAGCAACAGTTCCATATGTTAGAAAAAAGAGAGAAATAGGTAAGTCAAAATGGACTTTATCTAAAAAAATAAAATTAGTATATGATTCATTATTAAGTTTTTCATACTTTCCAATAAAAATGATAACAACAGCTGGCTTTTTTAGTTTTTTTATAGCATTAGTCTGGCTTGTAGTTATCATATATAGAAGGATGACAGGTATAATTGATGTTGAAGGATATGCATCAATTATAATAATCATGTTAGTCGGCTTTGGAGTTATAATGCTTTCTATAGGAATTTTGGGAGAATACTTATGGAGAACATTCGATGCAGCTAGAAAGAGACCACCATATATTATAGAAAGAGTGGAGAAAGGTGAAGAATCTAACAATGGATAAAGTATTAGAAATTTGTAAAAAACATAAGAAAGCTATACTAGCTATATTTTTATTAGTGATATTTTGCTATTATTTAATTTGGACAATTTCACAACCATTTAATACATGTCCTGACGAGGGAATGAAATGGGATATATGTAAGTATATTGCAGAACACAATTCAATACCAGATGGAAGAGAAGAAAGTATAAGAAATCCTATATGGGGAATTTCATATGCATTTCAGCCGATTCTTACATATATTGTAGGAGCTATATTTGTTAAAATAGCATCTATATTTACAACAGACCAATTTGCTTTAGTTGTTTCAGCAAGGCTTGTTAGCACAATAAGTATGACATTAGCAATTTATTTTGTAATAAAAATTGCAGATAAATTATTTGAAAAAAAGGAAATATATAAATATTTGTTTATAACTATAATTGCATTCCAACCAATAACTGCTTTCTTAGCTTCGTATATAAATAATGACACTACTGCAATATTATCAATAACAATGATAATTTATTTATGGATTTTAGGTTTAAAGAGTAATTGGAAAACAAAATATTGTATATTGTTGGGACTAGCTATTGGTTTTTGTGCGTTAACATATTATAACGCATATGGATACATACTATGTAGTGTAATAATTTGCTTAATATCAACAATATTAAACAAAATGAAAGTAAAAGATATAATACAAAAGGCAATAATAGTTTCATTTGTGGCATTTGTAGTAGCTGGATGGTGGTTTATTAGAAATGCAGTAATTTACGATGGAGATATATTAGGTGCTAGCACTCAAAATGAATATGGCGATAAATATGCAATGGAAGAATACAAACCATCAACTAGAAAAACACCACAAAATTCAGGTGAAAGCCTTTGGAATATGTTACATCAAGACGAGTGGATAATTACTACAGCTAAAAGTTTTGTCGGAATGTTTGGTTACCATTCAATTGTGATGTCAAATAAAATATATTTTTCATATTTTTTAATATGGACAATTGGCGGAATTGGGTGTATATTAAAATTTAAAGAGTTATTTGCCTATAAAAAGGAAGAAAAAGACAAATACTTGTTAAATTATATATTCGTAATATCAATATTAATCCCAATTGCTTTAAGCATAATGTATTCATATACAAGTGATTTTCAACCACAAGGTAGATATATAATGGGAATTATAGTACCATTTACATATTTTCTAGTTAATGGAATAGAAGCAGTGTTAGAAAAAGTTATTAAATCACAAAAAATAAAAATGATTATTCTGATATTACTAATTACACTTATATTGTTAATATCATATAAAGCAATATTTTCATATGTAATACCGACATACAAATAAATATAGAAAGAAGAGATAAAAAATGATAGGTTTTAATGTTCCAATTTATATTGATGAATCAATTAATTGCATAAAAAAGGTAATAGGAAATAGAAAAATTTGCGGTGATGGAGAATTTACCAAAAAGTGCAGTAATTTAATGGAAAAAAGGTTTAAAGCACAAAAAGTACTATTTACAACATCTTGTACTTCAGCATTAGAAATGGCAGCAATTCTTTTGAATATACAACCAGGAGATGAGGTAATACTTCCATCATATACTTTTGTATCAACTGCAGATGCATTTGTAATGGTGGGAGCTAAGATAGTTTTTGTAGATATAAATCCCAATACAATGAACATAGATGAAAATAAAATAGAAGAAGCTATAACTTCTAAGACTAAAGCTATAGTTGTTGTCCATTACGCAGGAACTTCGCCAGATATGGATAAAATAATGGAAATTTCTAAAAAACATAACTTAAAAGTAGTAGAAGATGCTGCACAAGGAGTTATGGCTAAATATAAGGATAAATACCTTGGAACAATAGGAGATTTAGGTTGTTATAGTTTTCATGAAACAAAAAATTATAGTATGGGTGAAGGCGGAGCTATCGTAATAAATGATCCCGAATTAGTGGAAAGAGCAGAAATAATTAGAGAAAAAGGAACTAATAGAAGCAAATTTTTTAGAGGAGAAATTGATAAATATACTTGGGTTGATTATGGTTCATCATATTTACCAAGTGAATTAAATTGTGCATATTTATATCCTCAA
>CAKPKF010000013.1 GCA_934167175.1 uncultured Clostridia bacterium
TCATATACCTGCATTGCATCTACTTGTCTATTCTTTTTTATTCTATAAATAAGACTTGAACATGTAACTCCAAAAATTCCAGATGCTATTGCTTCTACATCACCATCATAAAATTCCCCATTTGCAATCCCTTCATTTACTATTTTTTCAATGATTTTGATATATTGAAAAACTGCCTTTTTACACTTTTTATTTTTTTCTTCTTCACCCCATAATTGTGAAAAAACAACATTAAGGAAATATTCGTATTTTACAATTACTTTTATTTGTATTAGTATTACTGCTTTAATTTTTTCTAACGCAGTAGTACAGTTTTTGGTTTTTATTTCTATATTGTTTTTTAATAATTCAAATCCTTCTTTTAATAACATATCAAATATATCTTCTTTTTTAGAAAAATGATAGTATAGTGAGCCTTTTGCCACTCCTGCTATTGCTGTTATCTCTTCAACACTTGTATTATCATATCCCTTTTCTGAAAACATTTTGATTGCTGTATTAAAAATTCTTCTTTTTGTTTTATTCATTATAATTACACCTCTTTCATAACCATTTTTATAAAATCAAATATCTTATTATAATATATATCTGGTTCTTTATACCTTGATTCAGTATGTCCTGCACCATGTATTATAAGTTTATCTTTTTTGCAATTAGCTGATTCATATAATTGTTCACACATATACTCAGAAACAAAATCATCATTATCTCCATGAATAAATAATATTGGAACAGAGGCTTTTTTTACTTGTTCTAATGCAGAGGCTTCTTTTATATCATATTTTGCTCTATAATTTGCTACTACTTCAAACATATTTAATACAGGAAAAGCTGGTAAATTAAATCTTGCTTTTGCTTCAGATGCAAATATATTCCATACAGATGTATAACTACTATCTTCTATTATAGCTTTAATATTATTTGGAAGTGTATCACCAGATGCCATCAATACTGTTGCAGCCCCCATTGATGAACCATGTAATATAATATTAGAATTTCTGTTTTGCTCTATAATTAAATCTATCCAGCACTTTAAATCTTCTTTATCTAGCCATCCCATTCCAATATATTTTCCTTCACTTTCGCCAGTCGCTCTCATATATGGAATTAATACATTATAGCCTTTTTCTGAAAAGTGCATTCCTACTGATATTACTGATTCTGGATTCGAGCGATAACCATGTAAAACAATTACCCAATCATCAATTTGTTTGTCTTTTATATATTCTGTTCCTCTTAAAGTAATTCCATCTTTTGCAGTAACCTCAACCTTTTCATTTTTTATAGTATTGGTCCATTGACTTGCAAGTTGCATTTCTTTTTCTCGATTTTCTTTTATAATTTTTTCTGTTTCATTATTTATACTAGCAACTTCTATTGAACCTTTATTTTTTACTTCTCTATTCCCACCATTTCCTGTTCTTAAGATTGCATAATTAACAAAATAGTTTCCTATTCCTATGGTTACTACTATGCTAATTATAACTATAATTAATATTGCAATTAATATCTTCCTTAAAATATTTGGCTTATTATTTTTTCCTTCCATGTATATCTCCTTTTATACTTTTTGTATATTGTATCATAAAAGATTACTATATTACATGTATTTGACTTATCGGTATAAATTAAAATTTACTTTAGATAAAACATTATATTTTTTTATCCAGTCAATTGATAACTTTGCTCTATTAATTCTTTTATTAATGTCTTGTCCCAGATTTTTTTATCTTATTTCAATTCATAATTGAATCTTAACTGATTTTATAATTTATCCTTTATAATTTTATATTCAAATTTTACAAAAATCTCTAAAATCTTCAAATCACTATATTTGCCGTGTTTTTGCAACAACAAAACTATATGTCTTTAAAATAAAAACACCTTAAAATCGATTCTCGTAAGCCATTATTTTAGGCTTTTTAGAAATTACTTTAGTATCTGTAGATAAATTATAAAATTTAATCTACAAAAATATTATTGTATAATCCAATTTGCTATATGATGATTTATTTTTTAATAATAAAACAGAGTTCTAATCATAAAACTCTGTTTCAATGTTTATTTTAAATTTTCAGCATTTAATTCTTTGAGCTCTTCTAATATAAATTTTCCATCTTTCATTATTAGTATATCATCAAAATATATTTCACCACCACCAAATTCTTTTCTAAGAATTTTAACTATATCCCAATGAATTGCTGACCTACAAGCTATCCATCGTGAGGTGGAAGTGGGAGAAGCGTGAATCAAAGTCATAGCTTGATATACAAAAACTTGATATTTTTCTATACTTTCTCACTTTTTTCTATATTATGTTCAATTTCAATATATTTCTTTATTGTTTTCTTTACTTCAGCAGTTATCTTAGGATTATTAATGATTTCTTCAACTGTTCCCCATGAATATGCATCATGCTCTGTTAAAATAATATTATCTATTCCTTTTACCTTAATTGCAAAATTATATTGTCTGGCACTTTTTCCACTTCCAGATTTATAATCAAAACTATCTATATAATATAATATTCTTTGCATATCACAGTTTGTCTCTTCTTTTATTTCTCTGGCTAATGCAATCGTTATATCCTCACCTTCCTCCATATTTCCGCTTGGCAATTCATCAATTTCTCCCATAAAATCATCTGACTTTCTGGACATTACAAGTATCTTTCCTTGTTCATCAACAATAATTGCTCCAACAACATTTTTTACAATTCCTTCTCTTTTTCCTTTTTCTAATAAATAAGCATAATTATCCATATCTAATTCCTCCTATTAATTATTTTTTTGAAATTCATTATATACATATATTAAAAGACATTTTTTTACTTCTGGAGATATACTATTTTCTTTTTCTATATCTTGTACTTGGTCCATTACCAATTTTAATTAGAATATTACCATCTACTAATTTATTTAATAATGTTGATGTAGTAGTTTTTTCTTTTTTTATTAAAGTTTCAGCAATTCTTCTAGTAATTGAACCATTTTTCTCAATATATTTTATTATTAAATCTATATCAGTATCAGTATTCTGATTTGTGATAAATTATATCATTTCAAGTATTTATATATTTTTCTATTTATTCTTATTTAAGATTTTATCTGCTTGTGCTTGTGTTAGATTTTTATATTTTACCATTTTATGTATTACTTGATTTTGCCTTTGCCTTGCCAATTCTGGATTTTTTGTAGGTGCATATACTGATGGAGCATTTGGAATACCTGCTAATAAAATACATTCATAATCAGTCATTTTATTCAAATCTTTATTAAAATATCCGCTTGCATGCTTCCTTTACTGTGTAATAACCATCACCAAAATAGCTTGTATTTAAATATAATTCTAATATTTCATCTTTGGTATAGTTCTTTTCTATTTCAAAGGACATAAATACTTCAGCAATTTTTCTAGTTATTTCCTTTTTTTGTGTAAAATATATATTTTTTGATAACTGCTGTGTTATGGTACTTCCACCTTCTACAAAACTCCAAGTTCTAATATCATTATATGTTGCTCTTCCTATTGCAATTATATCAATTCCTCTATGTTTATAAAATCTATGATCTTCTACTGATATAACTGCATCTTTATACATTTGAGGTATTTCTTCTATTTTAGCATAATTTTCTTTTTTTCTTATTGTTTCAACTTTACTTGATAATGGAATTTCCTGAATAGCTTTCTTATACATATCATATCCATCGCCTATTACTAATAGTCCTAAAATTATAAAAACTAATATTATTACAAATGTTATTTTTTTTAATTTTTTCATTCAAAACCACCTCTTTTGGTAACATTTCTATTTTTACATTGTCTTAATTATCAGTATTAGTAGAAAAGTATATTTTTAGTTCTTTATAGTTTTATTATACTATCTTCTCTTAATAACTGCCATCGATTTACCTTACAACAATCTTACATTTTTGTAAGGTTACTAATTATTTTATCTTGTTTTGCAATAGACATTATAAAAGTGACACACCACATATTTTGTATGCCACTTTATAGTATTTTCTTTTTGTTATATTTCTTTGTAATATTAAGTACTAACACCCAATAAATGATGAAATACACATTGGAGTGTATTTCAAAACGTGTTTTTTATCTAATTATAATTTTTTGTGTAATTTTAATAATTCTATTAACATTTTGTCTCTATATTCTGCTAAAGATGCATCATCATTTCCAATTTCTTTAGGACGATTTTTCATCTCTTCTTCTACACCTTCACGTGCAATTTTTCCAAATTCTTCAGGCATAGCTTTGAAATCTGCCATATCATTAAGCCATAAGTTTATTGATGACCCAAGATGTTTTAATAATCCATCTATACCAACTTTTCCACCGCCTAATTGAAATACTAGTGATGGTCCCATTATTCCCCAACGAAGACCAGGTCCGAATGTTACTGCTTTATCTGCATCTTCTACAGTGCATACTCCATTCATTACTAAACTACATACTTCACGGTACAATGCCATTTGAAGTCTATTACATATAAATCCAAGAGCTTCTTTTTGCAATACAACTGGTTCTTTACCAATCATAGTAAAAAACTCTTTTGCTGTTTTTACTACTTCTTCACTTGTTTTATCTCCCTTTGTAATTTCTACTAAAGGAATTAAGTGTGGTGGATTATATGGATGACTTCCTATAAATCGTTCTGGATGTTTTGCATCTTTTGCAATTTCTGTAATTAAAAGCCCAGATGTAGAACTTGTAACAATTGTTTCAGCATTTGTATATTGTTCTATTTTGTTTACAATTTGTCTCTTTATATCATAATTTTCAGGACCAGATTCTACAATGAATTGAGCATCTTTTACAGCTTCTTCTATTGAAGTAGTGTATGTAATTTTTTCTTCTATTTTTTTACATTGCTCTAGAGTTACTACTTCATTTTTTATTAGTGATTTTAAACTTTCTCCTATTCTTTCTTTTGCTAAGTCTAATGATTCTTGATTAATATCATAGACTGTTGTATTAAGTTCTTTTAGTGCAAAATATAATGCCCAACTGTATCCTATTACACCTGCTCCAATGCATGATACTTTTTTTATTTCGTTTGCTTTCATAAATTCCTCCTTTGTATTTTAAAATTATAGTAGTATTCAAATAATTAGTTTATATGAAACAAATAAATTATATCTTTCGCTTTTTATAATGTCAATATATTAAGAGTTACTAGCTACTATAAAATCTACAAATGAATTTCTTTTATAAACTAACTCTCCAGTTTGATTTTCACGATATCTGCTATATACATTAGATTCAACATAAATTTTTTTTTTTTTTTCGTTTACTTCAAAATATAGTATATGAGTTTCTTACATCATATTGTTGTCATCAACAAATGATTCATATTCCTTCTTTACTAAGGTAGCTTCTGCTCTTTCTTCCTTAGCAGATGTATTTAAAATAAACTCAATTATTTCAAATACAATTACCCCTGCTACTACTAAGAATACTATTGTTGCCATAATACTTCCTCCTATTATATTTTTCTATTTTTGTAACATTCGTTAGGTAACTATTGTTAGTTTATCATTAAAAAATACTATTGTAAACATATTATAGAAAAAATATATTACAATTCATATATATTTGCTTTCAGAATTAATTTTTGTATTTTTGCTTTATCATCTAAGGATATTTCCCATGTACTACCAACTATGCTTCTTTTTATTTTATGCTCTTTTGTTGGCTCTCCTATTAGTTTATTCAATTGTTTTTGTAAATCTACTTTATTTGTATATATTGAAAGAATTTTTTCACTATATAGTACATTTATTGTAGTTTCTGTTTCTGATTTATTTTGTTCTTTATATATTTTGCTCATAATTCTCCTCTTTTTATAAATACTTATATTTTTATATAATTCAAGCAGATAATTAGCAACTAATTACCTGCTTAAATTAATTATTACACTTTTTGAACATCTTTTACCATATTGCAAATTAATTCTACTGCATAATCTATTCCTATTGTATCACTATTAATACAAATATCATAATTAGAAGGTTCCTTCCAATTATTCTCAGTATAATACTTATAATGATTAGCCCTTAATTTATTTATTCTTGTAATTTCCTTTTTAGCCTTTTCTTTATCCATTCTATAAAATGTAGTCGCTCTTTTTATTTTATTTTCCAAACTATTATCTATAAATATTTTTAGCACATTCTGATTATCTTTCAATATAAAATCTGCACATCTTCCAACAATTACACAAGATTCTTTATTAGCTAATTCTTTTATAAGTTCAGATTCTTTTATAAATAATTCATCTGCATTATTTAATCCTGCATAATATCCATTGTTAAAATTATCTAGTACTGTTCTTTTTTGCTCGTTTTCCTTAATATATTCAGCTGAAAAGCCTGTACTATCTGCCATTTCTTCTATAAAATTTTTATCATATAATTTTATTCCTAATTTTTGTGCTACTAATTTTCCTATATATCTTCCACCAGATCCATATTCTCTTGCTATAGTAATAATTACATTCTTATCATTAATCTGATTCTCAGATGCTTTTTCTATTATAACTCTTTCACCGGTTTTTTCTTTACTTTTTAATGATTTCCATTCTCTCAATAACAATGTTACAGCTAAAATAAATGCTATTCCATCTGCAACTGGACCTGCACTTAATACTCCTATAATTCCATGAGTATAACTAAGTATTACCATTGCTGGAATTAATATAGCAATTTGCCTTGAAATTGATAATATTGCACTTTTAGTACTTTTTCCAATTGCTTGAAAAAATATTCCAGATGGAATTTGAACACCATTACATATACAAAGTAGTAAGTATGTTCTAAATGCTAAACAAGCAAAATCCATATAATTAGAATCTCCGCTACCAAATATTGAAATTAGTTTGTCTGGTATTGTTTGGAATAATATAAATGCTATTGTACTAATTAATACACTTGTACCTAAAACAATTTTTAAAGTTTCTTTTACCCTATCAAACTTTTTAGCTCCATAATTATATCCTAATATTGGTTGACTTCCAACTGCTATTCCTACTATCAAACTGTTTAATATTTGATTTATTTTCATTACAATACCTATTACTGTAATTGGAATTTCAGCTCCGTATTTACTTTCAGCTCCATATTTTCCAAGCAAATTATTTTCTACTGTCATAACACAAACAAAGCTCATTTGAGTAATAAAACTGCTTATTCCAAGTGTTGCTACTTTTTTACAAACATTTGCTCTTAATTTAAAACAATCTTTTGATAATGTTATTGTTTTAAATTTTCTTATATAAATAATATTTAGTACAAATGTAAGAATTTGACTTATAACAGTAGCTATTGCTGCTCCTGCTACTCCCATGTTAAATGTAAAAATAAATATTGGATCTAATATTGTATTTAATATTGCTCCTGCAATCATATTAATCATTGAATATTTTGGACTTCCATCTGCTCTAATTATTGAGTTTAATGTTGTTCCAATCATTGCAAAAGGAAATCCTATGGCAATAATAGTTCCATATGTTGTTGCATAATCTTTCAAATTTTCAGTACATCCAAACAATTTTAAAAATTGTGGCAAAAATATTAATGTAATTACACAAAATGCTATAGAAACTATAGTCGAAATTACAATTCCATTAGCTACACCTATTTCCGCATCTTTTTTCTTTTTTTCTCCAAGTTTCAAACTTAAATATGCTGATGAACCATCTCCAAACATTAATGAGAATGCAAGTGCTATCATAACCAATGGGAACACTACATTTGTAGCTCCATTTCCTAAATAACCTACTCCCTGTCCTATAAATATTTGGTCAACTATATTATATAATGAATTAACCAACATTGATATTATACAAGGTACTGAGAATTTTCTAATTAATTTTCCTATTTTTTCTTTTCCTAGTATGTTTTCTTGTTCCATTTTATTCCTCCGTTTTCTATAAATTTTATTTAAATTTACTCATTTTTTTAACTGCCTTATTTAAGACAGTTAATTTATTTTTTTATTTTAGATTACATCTGATTTCTTTGGCATAACAATTGCTGCAATAATATATGCTATTATTCCTCCTCCAGCACAAGCTGTAAATAAAATCCATGCAATTCTTACTAAAGTTGGATCTATATCGAAATATTCAGCAATTCCACCACATACTCCATCTAGTTTTTTTCCTTCTTCTATTTTATACAGTCTCTTTTTCATTAGATTCCTCCTTTTTGAGTAATAATTCAAACTTTAATCCTTCAATATATCTTCTCATAATATTTCCACCTTTTATTTTTTTGTTTCTTTTAAGTGATTTATCTATTATATCATTTTGAAATTTGTTTTTCAACTATTTTATGTAACTTTTTCCTGCAATTATGCCATTTTGTGAACTTTAGGTAACCAAAATTTGCTCATATCATTTTTTTCTAACTCTAGCAGTTTTATTTTATTCTGAAGTCCTCCACCATAGCCTGTTAAATTTCCATTTACTCCCACAACTCTATGACACGGAATGATAATACATATTGGGTTCCAACCTACTGCTCCACCAACTGCTTGTGCAGACATTCTTTTAATTCCTTGTTTTCTTGCTATTTCTTGTGCAATATCATTGTAAGTTACTGTTTGCCCATATGGAATTTTATTCATGATTTCAATAACTTGTTGTCTAAAATCTGTCATATTTTCTATTTTATACTTTGGAGTAAATCCCGGATTTTTTCCTTCAAAATATATGTCTAACCATTTAACAGTTTCATCAAATATTTTTAATTCTTTTTCCTCTAAATTAGAATTGTGTTTTGAAGAATCAGGTGAATTTTCAAACCATAAACCTTTTAAATATTCGCCATCACTTTCCATATTTATAATCCCTATAGGCGATTTATAACATTTTTTATACATTGTAATCATTCCTTTCTATTATGAGTTGAATTCTTTTAAATTATATAATTGTTTTAATGGAATGTTGTTTTTTAAAGCTGTTTCTTTTATACTTTCATATTCAGGATAAATATATGTTTCTCCATTATTAGTAACTTTTTTTGCTTTAATTTTACCATAACAAGTTTCTATATCAATTATTTCTCTTTCTAGTTCAGTTCTATATTCAAAGCGATATCTCATTCCTATTGTTGTTGTTTCTTTAAAAATAATGTTTTGAAGTTTTAACATATCGTTTTTTCTACAAGTTACTGTTATACGATATGCTGGCCTATTCTTTTTCATATAAACTGGTGTAAAAAATACATCTAATGCTCCATTTTCAAATAATAATTCTTGTGTGTAACCTAAAATTTCTCCACTGCAGTCATCTATATTAGTCTCAATTACGACAAAATCTTCATTTTGCACATCTGTTTCTCCATAATATATTTTCAATAGATTAGGAATTTTCAACTCTTTTGCACCTGCTCCCCACCCTATTTTCTTTATATTCATTTTGGGTAACACTTTAAATTCTTCTGCCAATTCTGCAATTATTGCTGCTCCAGTTGGCGTAACAAGTTCTGTATCTATATCTATTTGTTTGAATTTTACATTTGAAGATGCAAATATTTCGCTTGTTGCGGGGACTGGAACACTTATCATGCCATGTGCACATTCAATAAATCAATATCCATCTACATTCAATTTTTTTAGTTCATGTAATAAATATTCTTTGTCTCCCACTATTTCAGTTAATGCTCCAAGTGTCATATTTCCACTTATTCCGCTTGAACAATCAAAATATAATGTTTTCATTTTTGCTCCTTTCTTAATTAATAAATTCAGTTAAAAAGATATTTTTTTCAACTTCTTCATGTAAAATGACTGTACTTTCCAAATACAGCCATTCTACATGATTAATCTAAATTTATTAATTCATATTCTCTTGAACCAAATCCCAGTTCATTTGCAGCTTCTATTGTGTGAACTCCATTTTGTCTTTCAACTCTTTCTATAAAATGGTCTCTTCCTGGATCTTCTGAATTATACACAATATCTATACATGCTTGGTCTACTGCTATTGGATCTGTGCTTGCAAGAATTCCTACATCTTTCATACATGGATCTTCTGCGACAGCACAACAGTCACAATCAACTGACATATTGCACATAACATTTATATATACAATTTTGTCTTTAAACATATTATGAACTGATGATGCGGCATCTGCCATAGCTTCTAAAAATTTATTTTGTTCTGGTAAGTTGTCCCATAATTTTTCTTGGTCTTTTGTTACACCAGCAGAATGTATCCAAGACTTTCCTTCTGAAGAACCACATCCAATTGATAATTGTTTTAATGCTCCTCCGTATCCTCCCATAGGATGACCTTTAAAATGTGATAATACTAACATTGAGTCATAATTTTTAATATTTTTACCAACATAATTTTTTTTGATTACTTTTCCATTTGGAATGTCTAATTCTAAATCATTTCCATTAGCATCCATAATGTCCACATTAAAATACTTTGTCCATCCATGTTCTTCCATTAATTTCTCATGTTTTTCAGTTGTGTTTCTAGCTCCACCATAAGCAGTATTACATTCTACTACTGTTCCATTTACTTTCTCTACAATTGCTTTTACAAACTCAGGTCTAATATAATTTTGATTTCCTTGTTCTCCTGAATGTAATTTTACTGCCACTTTTCCTGGTAAAGTTACTCCTAAAATTTCATACATTTTTACTACACTTTCTGGTGTAATTTCTTTTGTAAAATATACTTTTGATTTTTTCATTTCTATCTTTCCTTTCCATTAGTTTTCTGCAAATGTTTTTGCAATTTTTATTTGCTTTTTCAAATACTTCTTTTACCTTTTCAGGAGGATTTGCTAACATTCCACCTTTTACTGGTTCCATTATTATAACAGGTTTTCCATGTTTTCTTGCTACTTCATAACAAGCTTTTGATTGTATTGCTGGGTTCTCCCAGTCTGCATAGTTTATTTGTAATTGCACAAATTCCATTTCTGGATGTTTTGTTAATATTTCATCCAATTCTTTAGGTGTAGAATGGAATGAAAATCCTGCATGCTTTATTTTGCCCTGTTTTTTCATTTCTAATATCCAATTCCACATATCAAAATCATCAAAAAATTTTGTTCTTCCTTCTCCTAGATTATGCAATAAATAAAAATCAAAATAACCTGCTCCTGTTTGTTTTAAAGATGTTTCAAATTGTGCTATTGCTTCTTCTCTTGTTTTACAATTTATCCATGCTGCATTTTTCGTTGCAAGCTGAAATCTTTCTCTTGGATATCTCTCAACTAATGCTTGTCTTATTGCATCTTCACTTCCAGCATATGCCCATGCTGTATCAAAATATGTGAAGCCTGCATCTAAAAATTTATCTACCATTATTTTAGTTTGTTCAACGTCTATTTTCTCATCTTTTTGTGGTAATCTCATTAATCCAAATCCTAATTTTCTTATATTTTTCATTTAACATTACCTCCCATAATATATATATTACTTAGACTCTACTCCAAGTCAAGTGTTTTTTATATTTTATAAAAATTTTTGTGTTATAAATATTTTATCTAAGGTATTTTGATTACTAGCATTAAAAATAACTTCTGCTATTTCACTTGATTTTTGACTAATATATTTCTTTATATCTACATTGTTCGGTAATGTTTCATTACAAATATCTGTGCATATTTTTTCAATATAATCTATTATTTCTAATCTAGTCTTATTTTTTAAATTTAAATATATTGTATTTAATTCTGATTTTGAAATTGTTAAATCTTTAATATCTCTATTAACTATTTTGCAAGCAATTGTTTCAAATAATACAATTTCAAAAATATTAATAATTAGGTCTTTGTAGTCATGTGAATAACCATATAATAAATACTCTAATTTATTTTCAGAGAATTTACTACAAAATAGGTTTTCTAGAAATATTGAATTTAAGTATTCCTTTATAAATTCAACTCCTTCTAACTTTCCAATTAAGTTATTATATAAAGGATAATCTGCCGTAATTTTCATATCATATGCTTTAAAGTCTGCATCATATATTTTCAAAAAACCTGAAATCCCACCTATGATAGTATCATTATATACATCATTATTTATACTTAGTTTATTTTGCTTTACTTTGAGATATATTATTCTTATTATGTTTAACATTTTGTCTATGTCTTTTCTTCCCTCATAATATAAAGTTTTCAATCCTTTTTCAATAATAGATTCTAGTGCTTTATCCGGATTTCTTATTTTCTTTAAACATATACTTATAGTATAATTATTAGACTCTAATATTTCTTCCATAATTTCTTTTCTAATAGAACTACTATTTTCTCCATTATATTTTTGAACTCTCTCATCTAATAACTCTAATATTTGAATTTGTAGATTTGTAATATCTTTTTCTGTAATCATTTGATTTTTCTGAGCTTCTATTATTAATGATTTAAAATAGTTTCTTTCATCTAGATTTTCTCTTTTAATTTTACTTATTAAATCTATATCACTCATTTACTTCACCTTCTTCTAGAAGATTATCTATGTTTTTTCCTATTAGTAAATTTTCTCTCATCTGATACATTATAGTTCCTTCTAAATAATCAATATCCCCTTTACAAATTCCATCAAAAGATTTTTTCATGAATTGTATCAATTCATCATCCGAAATTAAGTCCATTGTTTCATTTTTATATTCATAAAATATTTCTATTAACTCATATAATGTTGTTGCATAATTTTCTTGAATTATAAATGGAGAATCACAAAACGCTTTTATTATTTTCTCAATTATCCCTTCTCTGAATTCAATTCTTCCTGTTTCTTGTAAAGTTTCTTTTTTTCTTCCTAATAAATTTTGTATTTGATTGTTTGATAAATTAAGTCCATATTTATTTGTATATTCATTACACTCTTGTATATTTGCAATTTCTTGTTGTTTTCTTTTATTTAAATTTTCTAAATAAGATTCTTTCATTTTACCACCTCATATTTTATATAACATGCTTGTACATAAAATACTAGTCTTGAAATTTTTGCAATTTTGTGTTATAGTAAGAGAGTAAAAACAAGACGAATACCTAGTATTCATCTTGTTTTTACTCATTTTAAAATTTTTTATCAATCTACGTTTACTCCTTTTTCAAGTTGCTTCTTTCCAAAAATATAATAAAAGATTATATATATAACATACATACTTATTACAGAATACATAATAAATTTTATAGTATCTATACTTACCATATCATTAGTATTTATTAAATTCATTACATCAGAATTAAACAATCCTAATACGTAAATCAATCCTAAATTTACTATTTGAGTCAACATATACATAACTAAACCTAAAACTATTGTTTTAATCATTTTATTTTGATTTGATTTATGTCCTATTATTATACCAACATAACCGACTAAAACTGTAAACATAATTTCTAAAAAGAATGTAAATGAAAACAATAATAATAATTTTAAAACTGTTGTGTTATATGTTTCAGCAGCAAATTCTAATAGTGATTTAACAAATTGCATATTCGTTTCTGAATAATAACATATAAACAAACAAATTAATATAACTACAACCGTAGTAAAAATACTTATAAAAGCAGAAATTATTTTTGAAGCGTATATTGTTTTTTTCTTTACAGGTAATGTATGTGTTAAATAAGATTCATCTTTATACAAGTTTTTTATAAATCTAGCCCACAGTCTCATTAAACAATTTATTAAACTACTTACCATCATACTTATTGCAATTCCAAATGAAATTTGAGCTAATACAGAGAAAATTAAAGAATTTTCAATTGCATTTAATCCCCTACCTATTGCTGAAAATATAATTGCTAATATATAAAATACAACCACTATTTTATATACCCATTTTAAATCATATTTTAATAATTTTCTTAACATTTAAAATACCTCCTAAATATTTCATCTATTGATGATTTTTCTTTGTTTCTAAGCTCATCTGCTGACGATGTTAGAATAATTTTTCCTTGATCTATAAAAATTACTTCATCTAATATTCTCTCAATATCAGCAATTAAATGTGTTGAAATAATTACACTTGCACCATCACAAAAATTAGAAAGTATTGTATCTAATATGTAATCTCTTGTTGCTGGATCAACCCCACCTAAAGGTTCATCTAATATATAAAGTTCAGCATTTCTACTCATAACAAGAATTAATTGCAATTTTTCTTGCATTCCTTTTGACATTTTAGAAATTTTTTTATTCATATCTAAGTTTAAGTCTTTTAATAATTTAATAGCTTTTATTTTATCAAAATTCTCATAAAATTCTTCAAAAAATTTAAAAACTTGATTTATTGTCATTTCTTTATCTAAATATGTTTTTTCTGGTAAATAAGATATAATTTTTTTAGATTTTACTCCTGGTTTTTCTCCATTAATTAATACTTCTCCACTTGTTGGCGTTAATAAATCATTGATTAACTTAATTAACGTAGTTTTTCCATTTCCGTTTTTACCTAAAAGTCCTATTATCTTTCCTTTAGGAATTTTTAAATTAATATCTTTTAAAATTGGCGTATTATCGAATTCTTTATATAGATGTTTACATTCCAATAATTCCATTACTTATTTCCTCCTAACTCTTGCAAGTAAATTATTGCTTCTTCATAAGTTATTCCAATATTTTTCATATCATCTAAAAATATATTTACTTTTTCCTTTGCCAATTCTTTTTTTATTTTTTCAATTAATCCTGTATCATTTGTTACAAATTTTCCATTAGTTCTTTCTGTATAAACTAATTTTTGATTTTCTAGTTCTACTAAAGCTTTTTGCATTGTATTAGGATTAACTCTTGCTGTAAGTGCTAGCTCTCTTACAGAAGGTAGTCTCTCACCTGCTTTTAGTTTTCCGGAAACAATTTCTTTTCTTAATAATTCAACTAATTGAATATAAATTGGTCTTTCATTATCAAATATATATTCCAAAATATCGTTCCTTTCTATTATTGTATTACTTGCATAATACAATAATACTATTTATACATTTTTTTGTCAATACAAAATTTAAAAAATAAGATTAGACACAAAATCTAATCTATATCCGCTTCTTGTTTTTCTTATCCAAATTAAATATTGCATATTATCTTCTTCGCATATGAACAAGTAGCCTCTAATTTTTTGTCATATATTTTTGAATTTTCAATAATACATTCCACTAATTTCCTTGCAATTCCTTGTCCTTGGTGTGACTCATTAACTTCTGTGTGGATTATATTCCAAAAGTCATTATTTTCTATAAAATTGCACTCTCCTATTTCAATATTTTCATCATATGCTATTGATTTATTATTGTCTTTGTCAAATACTATTCTTATCATTATAATCACCTTTCTTCTTTGTTAAATATTTATTCCGCCTATACTTAATATTCCAAATACTAATCCACATACCGCTCCTGTTAAATGTCCTAAATGAGAAATATTATCCTCATCTTTTTTAAATAATTTTATGATTTCATCTATCACAAAAAACATAATTATTAATGTTAAAGTAAGTGGTATTTTCCTTCCATCTATATTTACAAAAGAACTCAGAATAATCAACATATATAATATGCCACTTGCTCCTCTTAGACTCCCTTTTTCAAACAATCTATGAAAAACTCCTATTACAACAGAGGTAATTACCATCATTATTAATAAATTAATAGATCCATATTTTTCTTCTAACATAGGTCCAATTAGTAATATTTTTATAAAATTATTTGATAAGTGTTCCCAGTCTGAATGTCCCAACGAATGTGAAACCAACTTGAAATATGTAATTGGATTTAATAAGGAATCACTTTTAGATGTTGAAAAAAAGTTGGTTACTACTTTTCCTCTAAATAATTTGTCTATTACCATTACAGCAAATGCTGCAAAAAAATATGTTAATATAACAACTGAGTTATACTGAAACATGTCTATAATATTTTCATTCATTTATTATTACCTCTTAATATATTTTTTACTACTATATATCATAAAAGGATACATTTATCAAATAAATATATCCTTTTTTAGCAATTATTTTATTACTTCTATAAATCTGTTTTTTCCAAATTGTATTACTTTGTTATGATTTAAATCTATTATTATATTATAATCTTCTACAGTTTTTCCATCTATTTTAACACCATTTCCTGTAATCATTCTTTTGGCTTCAGACTTTGAACTAGCATAACCAATTTTTACTAATAAATCACAAATGTTTATATTGTTCTCTTGTAATTTAATTTTTTCTATATTGTCTGGTATATCTCCTTTAGCTATACTTTCATATCTTTCCTTTATGTTTTCAAACTCTTCTTCATTATCATACATTTTTAATAATTCTCTTGCAAATTCCATGTGTGCTATTCTGATATCTTTTGACATTATTTCATCTATTTTTTCAATAGGTAAATCTGTTGCAAGTTCAAAATATTGCCTTAGAACTTCATCTGGTATTTTCATACTTTTTTCAAATTTTTCAAATGGAGTATCATCTAGCCCTATATAATTATCTAATGATTTGCTCATTTTTTCTTTTCCATCTAACCCTACTAGTAAAGGAAATGTCATTACTACTTGACTTTCTTGACCATAATCTTTTTGTAAATCTCTTCCGACCAATAAATTAAATGTTTGGTCTGTTCCACCTATTTCTATATCTGCTTCTAATTCCACTGAATCATAACCTTGCATTAATGGATATAATAATTCATGCATTGAAAGAGGTAGATTGTTTTCATATCTATTTCTAAAATCATCTCTTTTCATTATCTTAGCAACTGTATATTTGCTTGTAAGTTTTACAACATCTTCAAAATTCATCTTAGATAACCATTCTGAATTAAAAGCAATTCTTGTTTTATCTTTATCTAGTATTTTAGTTGCTTGTTTTAAATATGTTTCTGCTGATTTTCTAGTCTGCTCGAACGTTAGTGCTGGTCTTGTTTTGCTTTTTCCTGATGGGTCACCTATCATTCCTGTAAAGTCTCCCACTACAAATACTACTTCATGCCCCATATCTTGAAATTGTTTTAATACTCTTAAAACAACACTATGTCCTATGTGCAAATCCGGCCTAGATGGATCAGCACCTAATTTTATAGTTAATTTTTTTCCACTATTTATTTTTCTATCTAAATCCTCTTCTGAAAAAATTTGTACTGCTTTTCTTTTTATTATTTCTAAATTTTCTAAATTACTCATATATTATATCTCCTATCTGTTTTTTATTTTATTAATATATGAATAAGCGTAGAAGAACCCTTGGATTATAGTTTTCATTTTAAACCTTTGGGTCATAGCATCACCTCCAACAGTGGTTTATAATTACCAATCAAAAAGAGCCAATCTATCCTATTTAAGGACGAATTGACTCCGTGGTACCACCTTATTTTACAATATTATATATTGCCTCATTTAATAGCTTATTCGTAGCTACACGTTAATTACTATAAGGAGTGTACTTCGAAATTTTATATACTGATAATTTTCACCAACCACTATCTCTCTGGGAGTTACTATAAAACTCTACTTAAATTCCTTTTTAAAGCATAATTAAATAATCTTGTTTGAAATTATAGCATTTTATTTTCAGATTGTCAATTATCGTACATTTGTTTGCTTCGCTTAATTTGGCATTTTTTTCTTAATTTTCCTTCTCTCTCAACTCCGTATATTATTCATTTTCTACACTATTTGTTGTAGAACTTTGGTTACTATTTGTATTAGTTTTATTTCCTCCTGTATTATTCCTTATGCTATTATTTGTATTAGAACCGCTACTTGTGTTTGTGGTATTTGTTGTATTACTACTT
The DNA here is from genome assembly GCA_934167175.1 of uncultured Clostridia bacterium. Lineage (GTDB taxonomy): Bacteria > Bacillota > Clostridia > TANB77 > CAG-508 > CAKPKF01. The sequence goes on from CAKPKF010000013.1 coordinate 17,790, forward strand.
GTATTATGCCTTGTTGTGTTTTTGGTTGTTGTGTTGGTATTTCTTGTAGTATTTGTTGTATTACCAGAGCTAGAAGATGATGAGTTTGTAGTCGTATTATTTTGTTTTGTAGTATTTGTTATTGTATTAGTGTTTGTGCTTTGTCTATAATTTTCCTGTGGATCTTCTGCATCTATATCATGTGTTATTCCTTCAACTATTTCTTGAACTTTATCTTGAGTATCATCTTTTATTTTTGAAGAATCAATTTCTCCTCCATTATGTTTGTCGCACAATGTAGGTACTGTAAATAATAAGAAATGCTCTATATACGTATTAGGACAACCTGTAGTTGCTTTTTTTCCAGTTTCACTACATATACTTACACTTTGAATTGTTGTAGTTTTCTCGAATTTCGCACCTTTTAGTCCAGTATGTATTCTAGACATTATATTGGCCCATAATAGTCCTGCTGGATTTCTTTTATTATATTCAACTGTTTCATTTTTATCATATCCATACCATGTAACTGCAGTATAATACGGTGTAAATCCACATAACCACCTGTCATAGTTTTCATCAGTTGTACCAGTCTTTGCTGCAACATCTACACCTGAAATCTTACAATATGTTGCCGTTCCATTAGTTCCTACTACTGGTTGAGTTAATATGCTTTTTAAAATATATGCTACATCTTTTGAAAATACTGTTCTAGTTTTTTGTTTTGATTTTATAATTTGTTCGCCATTTTTGTTTATGATTTCACTATAAAAAGTAGGTTCAATATATTTTCCATTGTTTGCTATTGTTGCATAAGCACCTGCCATTTCCAATGGACTAATTCCTTTTTGTAATCCTCCTAAAGCTAGAACTAAAGTATTGTCTTCTTCAGTTAATGTTGTTATTCCCATCTTTTTTAAATAACTTATTGCTTTTTTAGGTTTAATTTGACTCATTATTTCAACGAAAGGAATGTTTTGAGATGATTCTACAGCTCTTCTTACAGTAATTTCTCCAAGTGGTGCACTATAGTCAGTTGGATGATATCCGTCTGCAAAATCTTTTTCTGTATCATCATAAACAGAAGCGGCTGTTATTATTTTTTTATCTATTGCTGGTGCTAATACTGCTATTGGTTTTATTGATGACCCTGTTTGCCTAACACTTTGTGTAGCTCTGTTTAAAGAACGTGATGTCTCTTTTTTTCCTAATCCCCCAACGCAAGCTACTACGTATCCAGTTTTATGGTCTATTATTACCATAGCAGCTTGTGATGAATTTCCTCCTGTTTTTGATGGCCTACTGTATTTACTTTTTTCAAATTCTGTTTCAGTCTGTTTTTGAGTTTTTGAATTTTGTGTACTGTATATTGTTAAATTAGCCATATTTAAATAATTAGTAGCAAAAGTATCAGAAATTTTATATTTTTTAGCTATATCTTTTATTACTTCTGAAATCACTGCATCTGTATGATATGAATAAATAGCATCACTACATGTTATTTCTCCTTTTTTGAAATTAAGTCCTTTTTCTACATTGGAAATTGCATTATTATATTCATTTTCATCTATATAGTTTAACTCTTTCATTTTCCCTAATACAGTTTTAGTTCTTTTTGTTATTTTTTCTGTATTATCAGAATTATTAAAAGGGTTATATGAATTAGGTGAATTGTTAATTGCTGCTAAGAAAGCACATTCTTCTAAATTTAAATCTTGTACTGGTTTACTAAAATAATATTTAGCACCAGTTTGTACACCATACATATTAGGTCCAACGTATATAATATTTAAATAACATTCTAGTATTTGATCTTTAGTTACAAATGATTCTAATTGCCATGCTTTCCACCATTCTTTCATTTTTCTTGTTACACTATCTGTTGAATCTCCAGTCATGTTTTTTACTAATTGCTGTGTTATAGTACTTCCTCCATATGATGATGAACCAAAATGTAATATATAATTTACTATTGCTGCACCAGTTCTTTTTATATCAACACCACCATGCTTATAATATCTTTCATCTTCTATTGATACATATGCATTTCTCAAATCCTGTGGAATATCTGACAAACTAACTTTTTCTGATTTTTTCTCTGAGCCCAGTTTAGCAAGTTCTTTTTTATCTGTATCTAATATTACAGAATTTTCATTGTTTAACATTTCAGTTGCTAATACTTTCCACTTATGTGCAGAAAATCCAAATTTTATTCCTAAAATTAATACGATTATTATAATAAAAAATATTAATATCTTTAAGATTTTTCTTTTTTTACGAACTTTTTTTTCTTGTTTTTCTTGGTTTCTAGTAAGCTTTTTTATCTCCACATCATTAATTTTCTCTAAATTTTCTTTTATATTTTTTTTATTTTTATTTCTTGCAAACAACTCCAAAACCCTCTCTTATAATATTTTTTTTAGTATATCACAACAATATAAAAATAAGAATAGTTTAGAAAAAGTTTTATTGTTGATTTTTCTATTTTTTTAGGTATATAATTAGTTATATTATTTTAATTAAAGTCTAAGGAGTAAAAGTATGATAGATAGAGATAAAAACCCAGAATTTTTGAATTCTTTTTTAGATTATAGTGTAACTATACTAAACAAATCACCAAACAGTATAAAAGAGTATAATTATGATTTAATTATGTTTTTGAGATTTATAAAATTACATTATAAATTAACAGATGAAACTGAATTTCAAAATATTAATATTGATGATATAACTGTTGATACTCTTAAAAGAATAACTTTAAATGATATTCATGCATTTTTATTTTTCCTAACTGAACAACATAAAAGCAAAGCCGCTACACGTGCTAGAAAAGTATCTAGTATCCGTATATTTTTTAATTATTTAACAACAAAAGCTAATTTATTAGAAATTAATCCTGCCCAAAATTTAGAAACTCCTAAATTAGACAAACGTATTCCAAAATATTTAACTCTAGATGACAGTAAAAAGCTTTTAAATATGGCCTCTAGCGAAGATAACAGAAATAAAGAAAGAGATTATGCAATATTAACTTTATTTTTGAATTGTGGTATGCGTTTATCTGAATTAGTTGGTATTAATATAAAAGATATTAGTTTTACCGAATGCAAATTAAATGTTATAGGAAAGGGTAATAAAGAACGAACCATTTATTTAAATAAATCTTGCATGAATGCTATAAATAAATATATTGAAGTTAGACCTAAAGATAAAGTAAAATCTAAAGAAGCTTTATTTTTAAGTGAACGTCGTGAACGAATTAGTAATAGAACTGTTCAACATATTGTAAAAAAAGAACTTAAATTAGCTGGTTTAGATCCAGAGAAATATTCTGTACATAAATTAAGACATACTGCTGCAACATTAATGTATCAATATGGTAATGTTGATATCCGAGCATTACAAGAATTATTGGGACATGAAAGTATATCTACTACTGAAATATATACACATGTAAATAACGACCAAGTCAGAAGTGCTGTTGAAAGTAATCCATTGGCAGATTTTAATGATTAAAATCTAAATTAAAAATAGGTTAGGGAATTTTATGTCTTTATCCCTTAACCTATTTTTATTATGTTTTATCTAATTTCTTCTAAAATGAATTGATCATAAACAATTGATTTATTATCTTTAAACAATTCTGTTGATTCATTATTTTTATATTCTACATTATTTACAAATTTATCTGTATAATGCCCTCTTGGTAATATGTTCCAATAAGCCAATTTTGTACCTTTTTTGCAATCATTTATCAAAATGTTATATATTTCATCTATTTGCTCTTTGGTCATATACTCAAATATATTTTTGAAATTTATTTTAGTTAATTTTTTAGCATTGTCTCTTAAAAAGTCTACTACTTCTTTTGAAACAACTTCTATTTTATCTATATTTTCCTTTATAGTATAAAAGTTTTCTTGCCTATACGCATAAGGAAGATTGTTTAAATCATATGATCCATTTAATATATATTGCATATAGTAATTTTCAGATAAATCAGTATTTACCACAATATTTTTTATTCTATCTTGCACATTTTTGCTTAAATCTTCTGTAGAACAATTATAAAATTCTGGATTATCACTCATTTTCTGTAAAAATTCTTTAGAAGAAAATTTATTGTTAAATAATAAATTCCATCTCTTATTACACCATACAGTATTATAGAATTCTTCCTTTTCTTTACTGCTCTCCAATTCTAGTAATTTTCTAATCTCTTTTTTACTATGAATAGCAGGTAATACAAATGTTTTGAATTTTTTTATTTTTCTTTCTAAATCTCCAGCGAAAATAATTCCATTAGAAATTGCATCTATATTAAAATCGAAATATTCTTGAGTAGGCTCTGATAAGAATTTTCTTAATTTTATTGCATATAAATCTTCCCTGTTTTCAGATGGTTTTATTCCTATAAATTCTAGAAAATAATCGTATTCTAAGATTTTATATATTACTTTTTTTAATTCTATATATGCAAGTTCACGTATATCTGTACTAATAGCATATATTTTTTTTGGATTTTTAGTTAGAAAAGAAATTGTATTATCTCCTCCTGAAAGAACAGATAAAACTGTATCTTTTTCTCCTATCTTTAGTGCTTCTGACAATATTTCAAAATCTTCCCATGATTGTGAACTTTTTATTGGTAAAATTTTTGTATAATCTTGTTCATTTTGTGTTTTCATATGTTTCTTTATCCCCCTTATTAGCTTTCTTGTATTTCATATTGTGCATATAATAGAGCATGATCTGATGCATCATTTTGAATGGTTTTATGTTCTAACAATTTTAGTCCTTTTGAATAGAACATAGTATCAATACAAGCTTTATCTTCTTTAGAATACCATGTAATATCATTGTTAGGCAATTTCATAAGGTTTTCTTGTAGCATTTTGTATTCTAATTCTTCATCTTCTCTATTTTGTACATATTTATGTTTTCCTATTTTATCGATTCCTATATTAAAGTCTCCCGCTACTATAACTTCTTCATCTTTACTAAGTTCTGTATATACTTTTAATAAATCTTTTATAGCGATGATTCTTTCTTCTTTTATTGTAGACAAATGTATTGAAAATGCATTTATCTTCTTTCCATTAGGTAATTGAATTTTGCTATGTGCTATTCCTCTTTTTTCATAATCTATATTTATAGAATGCATTAAATAGTTGGTTGAAAAAATTATTGGATAATTTGATATCACTCCACTACCATAATATCCATCTTTATGTCTTATATTTACTCCCATAAAACTATTTTTCATATTCAATTTATCACATAAGATTTGTATTTGATTTTCTTTATTAGCTCTTAATGTATACATATCTATTTCTTGTAGAAATATAATGTCTGGATTGTATTTACGCAATAATTGAGCCTGTCTATCAAGATCAATTATTCCATCTAATCCTTGTCCATGGCACATATTAAAACTTAATATATTTATTTTCATAACTATACACCCCAATTAAATAAATTTCTATAATATAATTTTTTTATTATATACAATATATTTTATAATATTTAATACAAATCTTTATTCCTATCGTGATAAATATAACGCCTCCTATTATTTGAGCTTTTCTTCTAAAATTTTTCCCTAATATTAAATTTGCTAAACAGCACATACACATAATTGATATACTAGAAATAATATAACTAGTATAAATTTTTTTACTTTAAATAAAACCTAAGTTATATTTAAAATTAATCTTCTCTTAATACATTATATTTTCTATTTTTCTTTTCATTCTAATAATGTATTTGGAAAGTTGTTTCTCATATTTATTAAAAATTATATATTAACAATATAATTTAATCAAGGAAAAAAGAAAAAAAGAGTAAATTTACTCTTTTTATTCTTCTGCAAATTGACTATTATATAAATCAGCATAAAAATTTCCTTCTTGCAATAATTGTTCATGAGTACCTTGTTCTATTATATCTCCATGATTCATAACTAAAATTAAGTCTGCATTTTTTATTGTTGATAATCTGTGTGCTATTATAAAGCTTGTTCTTCCCTTCATTAAATTATCCATTGCTGCTTGTATCTGAATTTCTGTTCTTGTATCTATCGAACTGGTTGCTTCATCTAATATTAATATTTTAGGATCTGATAATATAACTCTTGCTATAGTAAGTAATTGCTTTTGCCCTTGAGAAATATTTGTTGATTCTTCATTTAGGAACATATCATATCCTTTTGGTAATGTTTTTATAAAATGATGCACATGAGCAGCTTTAGCAGCAGATATTACTTCTTCATCTGTAGCATCAGGATTTCCATATTTAATATTTTCTTTTATAGTTCCTCCAAATAACCATGTGTCTTGAAGAACCATTCCAAACATCTTACGAAGTTCTCCTCTATCAAAATCTTTTATGTTGTTTCCATCTAATAAAATGCTTCCTTTGTTTACATCATAAAATCTCATTAATAATTTTACTATAGTAGTTTTTCCCGCTCCTGTTGGACCAACAATAGCAATTTTTTGCCCATCTTTGATTTTTGCATTAAAATCATTTATTATTGTTTTTCCTTCATCATATCCAAAGTTAACATGATCAAATTCAATATTTCCTTTTAAATTTTCAGTTGAAACTGTTCCTTTTGTTTTTGGTTCTTCCTTTTCTTCTAAAAATTCGAATACTCTTTCAGAAGCGGCAATCATAGATTGGATATTGCTAGAAACTTGTGCTAATTGGTTTATTGGCTGTGTGAATTGTTTTGAATATTGAATGAAACTTTGTATATCTCCAACTGTTATTCTTCCTTTTATTGCTAAATATCCACCAAGTATAGCAACAAACACATAACTTACATTTCCAACAAAATTCATTATAGGGAACATTATTCCAGAAAGGAACTGTGAACGCCATCCAGCTTTATATAGTTGATTATTCATATCTTGAAATTCACTTATTGCCTTTTCTTCACTATTAAATACTTTAACAATGTTGTGCCCTCCATATACTTCTTCTACTTGCCCATTAACATGTCCTAAATATTCTTGTTGTGCAACGAAATATTTTTGTGATTTGCCTATTATCTTTTTTATTATCAATACTGCTATTGGTACTATGCATAATGTTACAAATGTCATTATAACACTTATTGATAACATCATAACTAAAATACCTATTAGTGTACATATAGATGTTATTATTTGAGTTATGCTTTGGTTTAATCCCATATTTAATGTATCTATGTCATTTGTAAAAACAGATAGTACTTCGCCATTAGTTTTTTTATCAAAATATCTCATAGGCAATTTATTAATTTTTTCTGTTAATTCATTTCTTAATTTATATGTTAATTTTTGTGCTATATTTGACATGGTAAATCCTTGTATAAAAGAGAATATTGCACTTAATCCATATAATCCTATAAGTAGTATTATAATTTCACCTATTTTTCCAAAATCTATTCCTCCTGTTCCTGCAATTTTACTCATTAGCCCATTAAAAATTTCAGTTGTAGCATTTCCTAATATTTTAGGTCCTATTATAGCAAATATAGTACTTCCTATAGCAAATATTACTACTATGATTAATGATATTTTATATTCCATTAAATATCCAGAAAGTTTTTTTACTGTTCCTTTAAAGTCTTTAGCTTTTTCGCCTACTCTTCTCATACCTCCAGGTCCATGACCTCTCATAGAAGGTTTTGTATCTTTATTACTCATCTTCTAATTCCTCCTTTGAAAGTTGTGACATAGCTATTTGTTGATATACTTCATTATTTTTCATTAATTCTTTATGTGTTCCTATTCCTACTATTTTTCCTTCATCTAATACTATAATTTGATCTGCATGTAGTATAGTACTAATTCTTTGAGCTACAATTATTACTGTTTTATTAGAAGTCTTTTCTGCAAGAGCAGCTCTTAAAGCTACATCTGTTTTATAATCTAACGCTGAGAAACTATCATCAAACACAAATATTTCTGGATTTATTGCTATTGCTCTTGCTATTGATAAACGTTGTTTTTGACCTCCAGAAACATTTGTTCCTCCTTGTGATATTTCAGAATCATATTTATCTGGTTTGGCTTCTATAAATTCTGTAGCTTGTGCTATTTCAGCAGCTTCTACCATTTGTTCATCCGTTATATCTGGATTACCATATTTAATATTTGATTTTATCGTTCCTGAAAATAGAATTCCTTTTTGTGGTACAAATCCAATTACTTTTCTTAAATCTTTTTGTTTTAATTCTTTTATATTTACTCCATCTATTAACAATTCTCCCTTTGTTACATCATAAAAACGAGGAATTAAATTTACAACTGTTGATTTTCCACTTCCTGTACTACCAATTATAGCTGTAGTTCGACCTGGTTTAGCTGTAAAATTAATGTCTGTTAAAATATCTTCATCCGCATCAGGATATCTAAATGATACATTTTTAAATTCAACTAATCCTTTTTTGCTTTTATCCATATTTTTAGCCTCTTTTGGATCTTTTATTGATTCTTTTGTTTCTAGTATTTCTGTAATACGTTTAGCAGATACTGATGCACGAGGTAACATTATTGACATCATAGATATCATTAAGAATGACATTACTATCTGCATTGTGTATTGTATAAATGCCATCATATCTCCAACTTGCATATTTCCTTCTTCTATGTTGTGAGCTCCTACCCATATTATTAATAATGTTATACCATTCATTATTAAAGTAAGCATAGGCATCATAATTGACATTGCTCTATTTACAAATAAATTTACTTTTGTTAAATTTTTGTTTGCAATATCAAAACGGTTTTCTTCATACTTTTCTGTATTAAATGCTCTTATTACTGGAAGTCCTGTTAATATCTCACGAGCTACAAGGTTTAGCTTATCTATTAATTCTTGCAGTTTCTTAAATTTAGGCATTGCTACAATAAATAATGTTCCTACTACAAAAATTATTGCTAAGACTGCTATTCCTATTATCCAGGCCATTGAATCATTACTTGCATGAAGTACTCTAACAAATCCTCCTATTCCTATTATTGGAGAATATACAACAACTCTAAATAACATTCCAATCAAGTTTTGTATCTGTTGTATATCATTAGTGCTACGAGTAATCAAAGAAGCGGTAGAAAATTGAGTAAATTCTTCATTAGAAAAACTTAAAACTTTTTTAAATACTTTATCTCTTAATGTTCTAGCAAGTCTTGCACCTACTCTTGCAGATAATCCCATAATAGTTATTGCAGACACCATTATAATGAATGCTATTATAAGCATTTTTAATCCTGTTATTATAATATACTTATTTTGAATTGCTTCTTCGTTCATTCCTATATCTATATATTCTTGTTTTATACTTTTTATTGCTGATTGTTCTAATATAGACTCTTGCATTGAATCTAACTGTTCACTCATTTTGTCAAGTAATGTTGTTTGTTGTTCTTTAGGCATATTTTTTATTATTTCTAACATTGACATGTTTTGCATAACTTTTTTCTGTTCGTCTGGCATATTAGATAACATCTGCTCTTTAATTTTTCCGGCAAATTCTTCTTTATCTAAATTATATAAAATTACTATTGGTTTGGCTAATATACTATCAAGTTTTTCCTGTTCTTCTTTTTTTACTTTGTTTTGGATATACAGTTTTTCTTCCTCCAATTTTGGATATTGATTTACTAATTTTTCGTATTCATTTTCATCTAAACTTTCTTTTGAAACTAATGTATAGTTTTTAAGAATTTCTTCATCATCAGATGTAAATATTAGTAAATCGTTCATTTTTTCCTCACGAATTGCAGATGGCGCTACATTTTCTATTCCGCCTTGTTGAATTCCCACATTTACAATTTTTGAAGTGTAATCTGGTAAAGTTAAATCACCAGAAGCTTGGACTATTAAAAGTAATATTATAATTACTACTGAAATAAATGATTCTCTTAAAAATTTTAAAACTTTTAACATTTTTCTTCTTCCTTTCTCTTAAGAATTCCGTATTTTACAAACTCTAGTTCTTTTAAAAATTCTTTTTTTGCCTCTTCTTTTGATTCGTATTTAAAATTAAATACAATAGCTTTCTTTGTTATTGCAAAAAGAAGTCTACTTATTATTTTTATATCTTCTTTATCCTTTATGTTTAAATTCTCTGTGTTTATAAGCTTTAAGTATTTTTCCATTTCATGAGGTGCCTCTATTTTTTTTATATCACTAGAAAAAAATGAGTTTTCACTGGTTTTTATATTTTCAAATATTTTTTTATAAAACCCTTCTTCCTCATTATTAGTACATTCTTTTACCATATAATCATACATATGAATAAATAGCATAAAAATATCGCCATTATTATCAGCTAAAGTTTTTTCTATTTTTTTACCAACTTCATCGGTATGATTTTTTAAAATATACCCTAATAAATCTTCTTTGCTTTCAAAATATTGATAAAAACTTCCGTCTTGCTATTCCTGCATCTTCCACTATATTTTTTATAGATGCTTCTGACACAGAAACTCTAGAAAATTCTCTCTTGGCTGCTGATATTATTTTTTTCTTTTTATCTGCATTTAATTTCATAAATGTATCTGTAGGCATATAAATTCCCCCTTTTTACTATTAAAACGCCAACAAATGACACAGTGTCACAATTATATATGACACTGTGTCATTTGTCAATACTCTTTATGAATTATTTTCATATAATTCCTGGTAGATTTTATAATCTCTTAGTATCTTTCTAACATAATTACTAGTTTCTTTAAATGGTATGTTTTCTATATCAGTACCATCTTCATTTATTTTTCCCTGTTCTATCCATTTCTTCACATTTCCTTTTCCAGCATTATATGCAGTCAATGCTAATAATGTATTACCATTGTACTCTTTTAATAAGCTAGAAAAATAATATGTTCCAAGTTGTATACTGATTTCAGGGTTATATAAATCTTGTACTTTAAAATTGTTCATATTTAACTTTGTAGCCATTTCATCTGCAGTACTTTCCATAAGTTGCATTAACCCACAAGCATTACTACTAGATTTAACTTCTGGATTAAAATTACTTTCTGCTTTTATAATTGCAAATGTTAATAATGGGTCTATTCCATTTTCCTTGGAATATTTTTGTACATAATTTTCATATTTTTTTGGATATATATTCTCCAGTATAATATCTTGAATTTTAACCACTCTAAATAATAAAAAACATATTAAAACAATAATTATTAATATTTTAATTATAATTCTAAATTTTTTTAACATTAAAACCGCTCCTTATTATTTGGCATCATACCAATTTTTTGCCTCACACAAATCCACTATTAATGGTACTCTTAATGTTATAGCATTTTCCATGCAAGTTTTCAAGATGTTTTTCACTTCTTCTTTTTCTTCTTCTTTTGTCTCTATTAAAAGTTCATCATGTATTTGTAACACAATTCTAGATTTTAAATTTCTTTTTTGCAATTCTTTGTATACATCAATCATAGCTATTTTCATTATATCTGCTGCAGTTCCTTGAATAGGAGTGTTCATAGCTGCCCTATCTCCAAACTTTCTAACCATAAAATTATTTGAATTAATTTCTGGAATATATCTTCTTCTATTGAATAGAGTTTCAACATAACCTGTCTTCTTAGTTTCCTCTACTATGTTATCCATAAACTTTTTTATTCCACTATATTTTTCTAAATATTGTTCAATATATTGTTTAGCTTCTTTCTTAGATACATCTATTTGTGAAGATAACCCAAAATCACTTATTCCATATACTATTCCAAAATTAACAGCCTTTGCTTTACTTCTTTGCTCTTTTGTTACTTCTTCCATTGGTACATCAAATACTTTTGACGCAACCTGTTTATGAATATCTTCATTGTTGTTAAATGCTTCTATCATATGTTCATCTTCTGAAATATGAGCTAATACTCTTAATTCAATTTGAGAATAGTCTGCATCTAAAAATACACAATCTGTATTTGGTTTGAATACTTTTCTTAATTGTTTGCCTATTTCAATTCTAGTAGGAATATTTTGTAGATTTGGTTCTGTACTACTTATTCTTCCTGTTGCTGTTATAGTTTGATGAAAATGCGAATGAATTCTATGTGTTTCTGGATTTATAAATGGTAACATTCCTTCTACATAAGTAGAATTCAATTTCATTATACTTCTATATTCCAATATTTTTTCAATAATAGGATGTTCTTTTTTCAGTTTTTCTAATACATCTACATCTGTAGAATATCCTGTTTTTGTTTTTTTATAGATTGGTAGCTCTAATTTTTCAAATAATATCTCTCCTAGTTGCTTAGTTGAATTTATATTAAACTCCTGTCCAGCTAAATTATATATTTCATTTGTTAATTCATCAATTTTCTTTTTTAAGCCTTCTCCATAATTTACTAGCTCATCCCTATCTATATATATACCATCATATTGCATTTGTGCTAATACTTCTACCAATGGCATTTCTATATTTTCAAATAATTCTTTACATTTGATTTCCTGTAATTTTTCTGATGTTGCTTTTTTTAGCTCTTTTATTACATATACATACATAGAATTTTTGTTTTTCTCTGTTTCATCTATTGTATCATTTTTTTCGAATAAATTAATTTGTTTATTTTCTTCTAGGGTTGTCCCTAATTTCTTTTCTAAATAATTTTCTACATCAATATTTAAATATTGATGTGCTAATTGCTCTAATCCATACTGATTTATCGTTGAGTTTAACAAATATGCCGCTATTTTTATATCATACTCTAAATTCTTTGGGTGTATCCCTAATTCTTTTAGTATAATATAGTCTTCTTTTAAATGATATCCTATTTTATTTATATTGTCATCTTCAAATATGTCTTTTAAAAATTGAATTTCTTCAACTTTATTAAAATCTATAAAATATATTTCATTTGACTTTTCTGTTATTATAGAAATACTAGTAATTTCTTTTTTTACTATTTTTGCACTATTATATGATTCTTTTTTTCCTAAATAGTATATTAAAGTCTTTTCATCTTTAATTTTATTAATTATATTTTTCATATCAGTTATTTTAACATCTTTAATTTTAAATAAATCTTCAATGTTTTTCTCTTCTTTTGAAGATAAATTGAATCTATCTATAAATCTAGAAAAATTTAACTCTCTAAATTTATTTAATACTTTTTCTTCATCCCATTTAACAATTTTCATGTCTTCAATTTTTTCGTCTATTTTCACGTTAAGATTTATTGTTCCTAAAGTTCTAGACATTAATGCTAAATCTTTATTTTCTATTAACTTTTCTTTTGTTTTTCCTTTTATATTTGCTGTATCATTTTCTAATTTTTCGTATAGTTTATCAATTGTTTCGTATTCTTGTATTAATTTAAGAGCTGTTTTTTCTCCAATGCCTGGTACACCTGGTATATTATCTGAAGTATCTCCCATTAATCCTTTTACTTCTATTAATTGCTTTGGCTCTACTCCATATACTTCGAGTACTTTTTCTCTATTAAAATTTTCATTTTCAGTTTTTCCAACTTTTGTTCTTGGTATTTGTATTGTTATCTTATCACTAGCTAATTGAAATGTATCTCTGTCTCCTGACAATATTGTAACATCCATCCCTAAACTTTCAGCTTTTTTTGATAATGTACCTAATACATCATCCGCTTCTACACCTTCTTTTTCTAATATTGTAATATTCATAGCTCTTAATATATCTTTTATTATTGGCATTTGTTCTGCAAGTTCATTTGGCATACCTTTTCTTGTAGCTTTATATCCATCATATAATTTATGCCTTTCTGTAACTGTTTTCAAATCAAATGTTATTGCTAAATATTCTGGATTTAAATCATCTAATATTTTAAACATGATAGCTAAAAATCCATATACCGCATTTGTATACTTCCCATCTGCTGTCATGAGCATTTTTGAACCCATAATTCCATAAAATGCTCTATTTAATATACTGTTACCATCTATTATTACTATTCTACTCATTTTTTCCTCCTAGCTTTATTCTATGTCTTTAATTTCAATTTACAAATATAAATTAAAATTATTTTTCCTAATATTTATCACGAATTATTGTCTTTTGTTTTATCTTTACTAAATAAAGTTAATATAATTATTGGTATATTCATTACTAAAATTATCATATTCTTTATTTTTTTACTCATTTTTATCTCCTGTATTTTTTATATTTTTATCACACATGTTACAAAATATTAAAACTGCAAGTTGTATTCCTATAATAAGTATTATATTGTTTCTATATGTAAAAAAGGCATGTACAGTAGTGTGATTTATTAATGCCATTCCCCATACAATAGGTAACAATATAATTACAATTAATGGACCAACTTCTTTTACATTTTTTAATAATTTATCCTCTTTTTTATAGAATTTTAATACATATATTCCAAAATATATGCAATTAATTAATGATATTATACTTTTACAATAAATCCCTTCATATCTTTCTATTCTACAATATAGTTTTTCAATAGTTACTGCTTCTTCATTAGCCAATCCTGTTCTAACCAATGCCTGTTTTATTGCATTCATTACCACGCCTCTATTATAAAGTATATCCGTAATTATCCATTTTGACACCCAAGTTAAACCATATCCAGCTCCCCATGTTATTATACTATTAAGGATAATTAAATACATCTCTTTAAGTTTTACCTTCTTTTCTCTCATTATCAAAAAACAAATAATAGCCGGAATTCCAAGTGTTACTATTGGGTTTGTCAAAAAATCTATAAAATTCGTTAATATTCCTATAATAAAGAATAATAATGGTATTTTTTCTATTTGTAAGTTCTTTTTTCTAAGAAGGTATATTGAAAATATAAATGCTATTTGAAAACATACAATTGCATTAATGCAAGAAGATATTATAAAAATATCCATTGCCAACATTCCTACAAGAAATGATAAAGCTACAAATATATTAAACCTTTTATATACTAAGTATAATAAATATAAAGCTAATACTATTGTTACTGCGCTAAACAATATTTCTAACTGTTGATAATTAAATAAAACTAGTAGTGGTCTTAAAAATATTAAATATCCATGCCAATACCTTGCGTATTCAAAAGATTCATATACTTCTTCTGAGTGTGACATATCATATAGTTCTATTATTTGATATCTAATACTTTCTGGATATTTATCATTTAGATATTTCTCAGCAGTAGGTACACCTTTGGGAGTATTGGTATGTATTATTTTTGTTATACCTGGAATAAAATTTTTTTTTGCTAACAAAAAAGATTTTATTGGATTTTTATTATCTATGGAATATGCTGTATTTACCATTAATGCATCTGTATATATAAATTTATTTACACCTTTTAGCATCTTAATGTTTATATAATGATATTCTCCCAAGTCCATCATATAGTCTGCTGATTCTTGCACATTTTTTCTCATAACACTTGACGGTATGAGAGAAGTTAATATCATTAATATAAATAGTGATATTAATACTATTATAAATACTTTTAAATATTTATATATTATTTTCGAAAATTCCCTCATGATTAATCTCCTTCTTTTGTAATTTATTCTTATTGGCTGTATTTCATTAATTTACTTTTTACAACTAAGTATTCACCAAACTCTATCCTTTCTATATTTTCTTCATTCTCGACTTTATATAACTCGTCTTTAGTAATTATATATACTCGGTTATTCTCTATTTTATTTATTTCTAATTTTTTTATGTCACTTGACTCGTTTTCTTTTTTATGTAATGCTAAACCATATTTTATATATATGTTTTGTTTTGCATTGTCCATATACTTGTTTGTATATAGCTTTTCAGATAGTTTTATTTGTTCTGGTGTAACTATTTGCACTGCATATTCTATAGCCTTACTTAACCCAGCTGACCAGCACCAATTGCTACCTATTTCACCTATAGCTGTTTTATAATATGTGTTATTAAATAGTGCAAATACAATAATATATAATGCTAATATTATATATTCTACAGTTCTATCTTTTATTTTGTTTATTATTTCATATATTCCATAACCACATAGTATCATAATTGGATACCAAATCACATTAAGTCTATTAATGTTTATATCGTTTATTAATATTCCTACAAGTATACTTAAGCCAAACCATACTAATATCAAAATTCCTTTCTTATGTTTTATACAACTATATAATCCTATTATTAAAAAAGGGACACTAAAATAATAATATACGCCAAAGTTGTGTATTGAATTCCAGTTTAGACCATCATCTTGTTTTATAATTACATTAAATAAATTTTTAAAATTTTCTTTTAATTTTTCTAATTTATTTTCTGAAAAGATTAACATATCATTTGTTCTATCTGAATCTTTAAAATATTGTATTGTTATATTTCCAATCTTTATTTCGGGTAATTTGAAATAATTTACTATAGCCATTAAAAATATAGGAGTAGATATCATTACATATATAATTATACTTATTATTATATCTTTTGGGGTAACTGCTTTTTTTCTATATAAAATAATTGATGCAATTAACAAGAAAAATGGAACTATGTATAATGCTATTCCATATGCATACATTGATATCCCATAAATTAACATTGATGTATATAAACACTTCTTATTTTCCATTCCCCTATATAATAAATATGTAGCTATTAACATTAAATGCGGAAACAAATTACAATCTAAAGCCCACTTAGATTGCATTATGTGCCATGGATTAATAGCTAAAAAAATCAATACAATTGTTGCTATTTTTTTGTTATCAAATACTTTTTTACAAAAATCATATATCAAAAATATCGGTATAATACTTATTACTAATGATGGTAACCTTATAGAAAATATAGAAAATCCGAAAATTTTAATACAAAATACCATTAAATAAGTCAATAGTGCACTTTGTCCTGCTAATTTCCAAGCTTCAAAATAAACTGGGAATGATGTTCCATATATATCTGTTCCAGTTTCCGCTATTGATTTTGCATTTAGTGCTGTCATTGCTTCATCACAATTTACTTCACTTAATGCATTAGGCCACATATATATTCTAAATATTATAGCAAATATTATAATTATTCCCACCATAATATGCTCTTTATTTATTTCTTTTGTTTTCATTTGTAGTTTTTCTCCTTGCTTTTATTTTTCATATTTCATCCCTATGTGTTCATATGCTAATGGTGTTGCAATACGCCCTCTTGGTGTTCTTGCTATAAATCCTAATCTCATCAAATATGGTTCGTATACATCTTCTATTGTATCTGTTTCTTCACCAATAGTAGCTGCCAATGTATCTATTCCTACTGGTCCTCCTCCATATTTAGTTATTATTGTTTTTATCATTTTTCTATCTATTTCATCTAATCCTAAATTATCTATTTCTAATTTGCTTAATGCTAATTTAGCTATTTCTAAAGTTATAGCTCCATCTCCTAATACTGCAGCATAATCTCTAACTCTTTTTAGTACTCTATTTGCTATTCTTGGAGTTCCTCTAGAACGTTTAGCAATTTCATTTGCTGCTTCATCATTTATTTCTATATTTAATATACTGCTTGACCTTTTTACTATTGTTTTTAGGTCTTCTGGAGAATATAGTTCTAATCTACTTACTATTCCAAAACGGTCACGAAGCGGAGTAGCTAGTGAACCAGCTTTAGTTGTAGCTCCTATTAAAGTAAATTTTGGTAAGTCTAATCTTATAGATCTTGCACTCGGACCTTTTCCTATTATTATGTCTAAAGTATAATCTTCTAATGCTGGGTATAATATTTCTTCTACACTCTTGCTTAATCTATGAATTTCATCAATAAACAATACATCAAATTCTGATAAATTTGTAAGTAGTGCTGCCAAATCTCCTGGCTTTTCTATTGCAGGACCAGATGTTATCTTTATATTTGAGTTCATTTCATTAGAAATAATATTAGACAATGTGGTTTTTCCTAACCCAGGTGGTCCATATAATAGAACATGGTCTAATGGCTCATTTCTTTGTTTTGCTGCTTCTATATAAATTTTCATACTTTCTTTTACTTTTGTTTGCCCTATGTAGTCATCTAATGTCTTAGGTCTAAGTGAAGTTTCTAACCTTTCTTCAGTTGCATCTTCTAATTCAGGGCTGATGATTTTGCTTTCTTCCATTTATTTCTCTCCTTTTTAGTTATTATCTATAAAATTTTCTATAATTTTTATCATATTTTCTGTATTGCTTTTAAATACTGTTGGAGAAAATTCTTCTATTTTTTCCAATGTTTTGCCCAATTCTTCAATATTAAAAACACCTTTTATTAATCCATTGCTAGCAAAAGATTCCACTATTTGTATTTGATGGTCATTTACATGTTCGCCATACTTTGCTAATCTAGGAATTGCAATTACCTTTTTCCCCATTTTTATGGACGAAATAATTGAACCTACTCCCCCATGAGTTATAATAATTCTTGCTTGCTCTTGTAATTTTAATAACTCATCAGTTGGAATTAGGCTAAACATTTTCATATCCTTAGATTCAAATTTGGTGCTCCCAGCTTGAACAATTACCTCTTCTTGTATCATACCATTATCTATGTTTTTTTGTACTTCTTTTAAAAGTCTTGTAAAATCATTATTTTGAGTTCCTAATAATACCAAAATCATTAATAAATTGACCCTCCTAACACTGCTTTTGGGTATAATTCTAACATTTCTTCCCATTGCACAATAAATAAATCTGCAAACTTGTAAATTAACTTTCCTGTAGCAGTTTTAGTATTTCTATTTGCAAATGTTTCTATATAAATTATCTTACTTCCGAATATTTTTCCTATACAACACATAGGTCCTGCTGTATGAGTTCCTGTAGTAACTATGTATTTTGGTCTTACTTTTATAAAAATCAACAAACTTTTTATGCAATTTATTAGAAGTTGTATAATATAAATCAACAATTTCTTCCTAGTTCCATAAATTAAATAATCTACTCGTTTTCCATACTTTTCTTTTAAATACTCATTAGATTTATCTTTCTCTGTAACTATATGATAATCATATTTTTTAAACAGACTAGATAGCTGTAATAATTCACTTAAATGTCCACCTGTGCTTGATATAAACATTACTTTTTTCAAAATAATACTCCTTATTTTTCATAATATAATATTTTTTACATTATATATATTATTGAGTTTTCTGTCAACAATTCCAATTATTGTATTGACATTATGTTAATACTGTGATATTATATTGCCCATAAAGATTGTATCTTTTGGCCTTCTGCTAATAATATTACAGTGAGGTAGAAAAATGCTAGAATTTACTTCTAACAATAAAAAAA
Source organism: uncultured Clostridia bacterium (assembly GCA_934167175.1). Classification (GTDB taxonomy): domain Bacteria; phylum Bacillota; class Clostridia; order TANB77; family CAG-508; genus CAKPKF01. Next base: position 37,050 of record CAKPKF010000013.1, read on the forward strand.
TTTATAAAGCCCTTGACGATGAAGGTTTTGTCAAAGATGTTAAAATTTGGAAAAATTCATTAAAATCATTTTTAAATGCAGGACACTTAGTTTATATTAAAGGAGTATGCGATGATGCTATTTTATCAGTTGATATTTATGACGCTTTTATTCCTGGTCAAGCATCTAAAGCCAAAAATATATTTAGTAATTCTGAAACACAAACTATGTCAGGTTTCAAATTAGAATCATTAAAATCTATATTTAATAATCCTTGTAAAGGTGTATGGATGAAAAAAGATGATTTAAAAGGTTATTTAACTCTTGTAGTAAAATAATAATAATTTTTTTAATAAAAAAGTAAAGCAGTTGGCCGATATTGGGCTGGTAATCCAATATCACAAAAGAGTGTATCTATTTTTAGATATGCTCTTTTCTTTATTTCTATATAAAAAAAGTTTTACGTATGCAAAAAAGTTAATTTCTCTAAATTTGTGTCTATTGATTTGCAATTGTCTACATAAATTGACTTAATTTATATTTAAATGCTATAATATTATTAGAGGTGGTAATAATATGAAAATAAATAATATAGAAGAAATGACGACATTTATAAAATCAAAACTTCCCCCTAATGCAACTGAACTAGAAACAGCTAGATGCATTTATATTCAATTAGGAAAAATCAAATCATTTAGCCCTAAATATTATTTTGCAAAAGATAAAGAGCAAAACAAAATGAGACAATTAGCAAGGGCTTCTCATATAAATGAAAATATAAAAGGCAAAGAACTTATCTGTACTAATATATCTAAACTTTACACTGAAATTGCTAAAGAATTTAATCTTGATGTCAGAACATCCACGACATCTGATGATCCTACCCACTCTTTTAATATAATAAATTTAGCAGATAATAGAATCATATCAGCAGATTTGCAAAAAGACCTATACAGAATACAAACAAACTGTAAAACTAAATATTTTGGTACAAATATTCATAATGAAAGAAATATAGATGAAATTGAACAAGATACTCTAAAAGATATAGATAAAACAATTAATTATATCGATTCAGACTATAATGACAAAATCATATCTGAAACAAGAGAAGAATTAGCAAATTATACTACTTTGCATGATAAATTAAAACATGTATTAGGTAAACAAAACTTATGGCAAAATAATTCAGAAAATATGGGACATATGGAAGTTCGTGCTTATACTAGAAGAATTTTAAATGAACTTTTTCCATATGAATTTAAAGAATCTAGAAAAAGAGAAATTTTTTATATAAATTGCAAAAAAAATCCAACACTTAATGATACGGAAAATTCCAAATATACTTCGTGCATTTTTTCTCACGCCAAAAAAAGCAAAGATTATGACGTTTACTTATATTCTCCAAAAAGCAAACAATATATAGACTGTCCTCTTGATAAACTAAAAAAATTAGAAAAAGATGGTTTACAACTTGGTGTTTCCAAAGATGAAGTACCTCAAAATTTAAAACAAGAATTGAAAAAAATTAAGATTAAGTCAAACAAAGATAATGAAGAACTTTCTTTATAAAAAATAAAAAGTATTGGGATTTATCCCAATACTTTTTATTTTAATCTTTCTTCTATTCCTTTTAACATCTCTTCATATTTGGCTAGTTTTTCTTTTTCTTCATCTATTTTTGCTTGTGGTGCTTTACTTATAAATCCTTGATTTGAAAGCATTTTTTGTGCTCTTTGTATTTCTGATTGTACTTTTATCTTTTCTTCTTCTAATCTTTTTCTTTCTGCTTCCATATCTACTAATTCTTCAAATGGCATATATAATTCTACTCCATCTTGTACTATTGATATGGCATTTTCTGGTATGCTTGCTTTGTTAACTTGAACTTCTACTTCTTCTCCAAACCCTAATTTTTTAATAAATAATTGTGATTTTTCTACTATGTCTTTATAATCTGTTGTAACAAATATCATTTTGGCTTTTTTAGAAGGATGAACATTCATATTTGTTCTTATATTTCTTATTTCTATGATTATCTTTTTAATCTGTTCTATACATTTTTCTTCTTTAGTAAAGTCAAATGTTTTGTCATATTTTGGCCATTCAGCTAACATTATAGTTTTATCTTCATTAAATAAATTTAAGTAAATTTTTTCTGTTATAAATGGCATAAATGGATGCAATAATTTTAGTGCAGTACATAATACTAGATTTAATGTATATTGAGCATATTTTCTTGTAGGATTTTCTTTATCATATAAACGTGGTTTAACCATTTCTATATACCAGTCGCAGAACTCATCCCAAATAAATTCATATACATTTTGTAATGCTACCCCTAATTCAAAACTATCAAAATTTTCACTAACTTGTTTAATTGTCGTATTTAATTTAGATATAATCCATTTATCCTCATATGCTAAGTCTTCCAAGTTCACATCTAAATCTTCATAATCTTCCAAGTTCATTAATACAAATCTAGAAGCATTCCATAACTTATTAGCAAAATTCCCTGCTGAATCTAATTTTTCTGGCATATATCTTATATCATTTCCTGGTGAAATACCAAGTATTAGTGAGAATCTTAAACTATCTGTTCCATATTGGTCAATTATTTCCAATGGATCAATACCATTTCCTAATGATTTAGACATCTTTCTTCCTAAGCTATCTCTTACTATTCCATGAACAAATACATGTTTAAATGGTATTTGTTCCATATGTTCTAATCCTGAAACTATCATTCTAGAAACCCAGAAAGTTATTATATCGTATCCTGTTACTAATGTGTCTGTTGGATAGAAATATTTTAAATCTTCTGTTTCTTCTGGCCATCCTAATGTTGAAAATGGCCAAAGTGCTGAACTGAACCATGTATCTAAAGTATCTTCATCTTGAGCTAATTCTGTGCAACCACATTTAGAACATTTACTTGGTTTTTCTTCTGCTACATGTATCTCTCCACATTCGCTACAATAATATGCTGGTATTCTATGTCCCCACCATATTTGTCTTGATACACACCAATCTCTAAGATTTTCCATCCAGTGGAAATATGTTTTTTCAAATCTTTCTGGAACAAATTTTATATCTCCATTTCTTACAGCATCTATAGCTGGTTTAGCAAGGTCTCCCATTTTTACAAACCATTGGTCTGATATTCTTGGCTCTATTGTATTGTGACATCTATAACATTTTCCAACATTATGAGTATAGTCTTCTATTTTTACTAAATTTCCTAATTCTTGCAATTTTTTTACAATAGCTTTTCTCGCTTCATATATGTCCATTCCTTCATATTCTGGTACTATATCTTTCATTTTAGAATTTTCATCAAAAACTTCTATCATTTCAAGTCCATGTATCACGCCTGCTTGATAATCATTTATATCATGTGCAGGTGTTATTTTTACAGCACCTGTACCAAATTCTTTTTCTACAAAGTGATCTGCAATTATTGGAATTTCTTTATTAACTATAGGTAATATAACATTCTTTCCTATTAAATCTTTGTACCTTTCATCAGAAGGATGTACTGCTACCGCTGTATCTCCAAGCATTGTTTCTGGTCTTGTTGTAGCTATTATAATGTATTTATCCTTTTCCCCTGCTACTTGGTATTTAATATGCCATAAATTTGTATTTTCTTCTTCATATTCAACTTCTATATCAGATATTGATGTATTACAATATGGACACCAATTTATCATTCTTTTTCCTTTATATATATATCCTTTGTTATATAAATCAATAAATACTTTTCTAACAGCTTTTGATAAACCTGGATCCATTGTAAATCTCTCTCTATCCCAATCACATGAACATCCTAATTTTTTAATTTGAGAAACAATAGTTCCTCCATATTCTCTTTTCCATTCCCATGCTCTATCTAAAAATTTTTCTCTTCCTAATGAATCTTTAGTAACACCTTCTTCTTTAAGTGCTGCAACTATTTTAGCTTCTGTTGCAATAGAAGCATGATCTGTTCCAGGAAGCCATAATGTATTAAATCCATTCATTCTTTTATATCTTATTAAAACATCTTGTATTGTATCATCTAATGCATGCCCCATATGAAGTTTTCCAGTTATATTTGGTGGTGGCATAACTATTGTATATGGTGTTTTACTCCTATCGTCTGATGGTTTAAAATATCCTCTTTCCATCCATTCCTCATAAATTTTTGTTTCATAATCTTTTGGATTATACTTTTCATTTAGCTTGTTACTCATAATATATTCCTCCTTTTTTTATATCAAAATTTTTTATTTTATGCTGTACAATAAACAAAAAACTCGCCCTATATAAGGGCGAGAATATTTCTCACGTTACCACCTTAATTATTATACATAGAATAGAATTCTTAAATATTCTAAAATATAATATCTTAATTAGCTTTTAACGCTGCTTATGCGAATATATCTACTAATATTTCAATATATCAACTCCAAAGCTACCTTCGATTTACCTTTTCTATAAAGAAGCTTCCAGCCGATGACTTCTTTTCTCTATCTAGCAGTTTAAATCTACTCCTCTTTTTCCTCGTTTTTTGTTTGTACTATTTTATATTAAATATTACTTTTTGTCAATACATATTTTGGATTTTATTGTTCTTTATGTTAATCTAGTATTCTCTTATTTATATCACCACTTAGTTTTTAATATTTCTTGAATGCTTGATATCTATCTTTTCGTCTTATAATTACTATGTTTAATTTTTATCTCGTACTTGGACATTAGCACAAACTTTTGTGATCATTTTAAATGAATAAATGTTCATGTGTGCTTACTTGATTTTTGTTTCCCCTATTTCTTGCATTATTCAATATTTTTTACATATAACATATAAAAAGAACAATTACTATGCTTTTTCAACATAGTAATTGTTCTTAGCTATTTTAATTGACTCTCCTCTACTTTTACTTTCCTTTAACAAAGGTTTGTGTTTTCATCTTAACATTATATTTCTTATCTCTTATACTTCTTTTCACTATATTCGTTAATTACTGTGGGCCTCTAATAGGCTCTCTTTTCCAAAATTCTGGAATTGTTTTATAGTCTTCTAATTTTTCACATTTATAATAACAACCTTCTCCACCACTATTTTCATCTATTCCATTTCTTCCTTCTTTCCATAATTGCACTGATTTTCCTTTTAAGTTAGTACATTGTTCAAATGCACATCTAAAACTAGTCACATTAGAACAATTTGCAAATAAGTTTTCTGGGATACTTGTTAAACTATTACATCCTGAAAATACATTTTCAAAGTTAGTCACATTAGAACAATTTGCAAATAAGTTTTCTGGGATACTTGTTAAACTATTACATCCTGAAAATACATTTTCA
>CAKPKF010000014.1 GCA_934167175.1 uncultured Clostridia bacterium
TTACTGCAGTTAATATTGCTTTATTTTCTGATTTATTTCCTACTATCTTTATAACAGCTTCACTTTCATTGTCTGTAGTAAGTAAACCTCCATTAACGTTTTTATAATATAGTGTTTTATCTAAATCTGCAAATGATTTTAATCCTTCTGTTAACTCATCATTTTTTGAAAAATCTATTACATATTCTTTCCCACTAGTCAAATCAATTACCCCTTTTGAAGATATGTTATTATAAACATTTTCAACTTTTGTGTTAACAACAGTTCTTATTCTTTCAAGTTTAATATCTAATATTCCACTAAATTTACTTGATTCTAATTTGAATGTAGATTTACTTTCACCTACTATTGTTGTCATTGGGTAATACCAATTATTAATGTTTAATTTTACTGGCATAGAGCCTACAACACTTCCAGTATCTTCAGCTGAAATTTCTTGTATTACAAATTCATAATCTGCTTCATTTAAATCAATTTTCATATTATTTGAAATATTAGCAACTAATTCATCACCTTTAAATAATTGTAATTTTCCTATTTTATTAAATTCTACATAACCATCATGAATTGTTCCACCTTTAAAATTTAATGTTACTTCATTTTTGCTTTTTGCACTTACATTGTTTATTGGAAATATTAAACTAACTAATAAGCTAAATATAAGCAATATTGATAGTGTCTTTGCTTTTGTCATTTTTTTCACCTCCCCTAATATATTTTTTTCATTCTACCACAAGTACATTTTTACTGTACTCTTTTCGCCAAAGTTTCATTGTTTTTTTGGCGATTGTCTTTTCTCCACTTTTATGCTATATTATAATCAAATTTGTATTATAATCTGGAGGTTTCTTATGACTTTTTGTGAACAATTAAATCATTATATAAATCAATTTGGATGCTCTTCTAAGGACCTTGTAAATGCTTCAGGTCTATCTACTTCCGTTATTAGTCGTTACCGTAGAGGAGATAGAAACCCTAATATAAGAAGTAAACAATTAGAACAATTAGTAGATGGATTATATAAAATTTCTAATGCTAAAGGATTAAATTTAACAAGAAATGAAATTTATATTACCTTATCTACCTCTTTGAATGACATCTCTATTGATTTTGAACAATTAAGTAAAAAATTTAATGAACTTATTGCAACTTTAAATATTAATATAGCTGAGTTATCTCGTTCCAGTTCTTATGATTCTTCATTACTTTCTAAAATTCGTACTGGAAATAAGACTCCCTCAAAGCCAAAAATTTTTATTGAGACTGTTTGTAATTTTGTTGTAAAAAAATATAAATCAGAAGATGATAAAAAAGCCGTATCAATTCTTATTAATTGCAGTTTAAACGATCTAAAAGATAGTTCTATCTATTATAATAAGCTATTAAACTGGTTTTCTACTAACTCATATCAATCTCATAATTATGTAGATGATTTTTTGAATAATTTAGATAGCTTTGACCTAAATGAATATATCAAAACTATACATTTTAATGAAATGAAAGTACCTACTATTCCATTTTATAAAGCAATTTCTAAAACATATTACGGTATAGAAGAAATGAAAAAAGGTGAACTAGACTTTTTTAAAGCCACTGTTCTTTCAAAGAATACTGAACCTGTTTTTATGTGTAGCGATATGCCTATGGAAGATATGGCACAAGATGTTGAATTTGGTAAAAAGTGGATGTATGCTATTGCTATAATGTTAAAAAAAGGCTTACATTTGAACATTATTCATAATGTTGATAGACCATTTAATGAAATGATGTTAGGCTTAGAAAGTTGGCTACCAATTTATATGACAGGTCAAGTTTCTCCGTACTTTTTAAAAGGATTACAAGATAATATATATTGTCATTTTAATTATGTATCTGGAACTGTTGCCTTATCTGGAGAATGTATTAATGGACATCATGATAAAGGTAAATATACTTTATCAACTAGTAAATCTGATATTTCATATTATAAAACAAAAGCAGATTGCTTACTAAAAAAAGCTACTCCTCTTATGGAGATTTATAAAGAAGATTCTAAAAATGCTTATACTGCATTTTTATCTTCAAGTGTAAAAATTAAAGCTAACCGCAAAAGGATTTTATCTTCTTTACCAATTCATACTATTTCTGATGATTTACTTTTTAGAATTTTAAAACACAATAACATTTCGGATGAAGATATAAAAAAAATACAAGAATCTGTAAAATTTCAAAAAGAAATATTAGAAAATATAACTCAAAATTATATTTTTGAAGATGAAATATCAGAACTTTCAAAAGAAGATTTCGAAAAATCTCCTCATTCACTTTTTCTTGCAGATAACTTTTATGAAAAAAAGATTTATTATACTTATAAAGAATATTTAGAACATATAAATTTAACAAAAGAATATGAAAAATATAATAAGAATTATAAGTTAAGTGTAAATACTAATAATACATTTAAAAATATACAAATTTTAATTTGTGAGAAAAACTGGGTTATGATTTCGAAGGCAAATAGTCCTTCTATTCACTTTGTAATTCACCATCCTAAATTACGAAATGCAATTGAAAATTTTATTCCACCTATTGTTGAATAAAAAATCAGTAAAGAACTACTCTAGAGTAGTTCTTTATTGTGTTTGAAATTTATAAAGATAATTAATTTTTATTTTCATATTATTTCAGTAGCTTACTTACGACATAGCACCGCAACACACTCAACGTGTCCTGTGAAAGGGAACATATCTACTGGTTGTATTTCTTTTATATCATATTCTTTTTCTAATTCCTTCAAATCTCTTGCTAGAGTTGCTGGATTACAGCTTATATATATAACTTTTTCTGGCTTAATTTCTATTATATTTTTCAAAGTTGTGCCATCTAATCCTTTTCTAGGTGGATCTACACATATAACATTTGGTTTTACATCATTTTCTCTTAATATTCTATCAAATGTTGACTCTACATCTCCTGCATAGAATTCTACATTTTCTACTCCATTTATTCTTGCATTTTCTTTTGCATCATTTATTGCCTGTTCTACGATTTCTATTCCATAAACTTTTTTACTGTGTTTTGCTAAAAATATTGATATTGTTCCTATTCCACAATATAAATCAAAAACAGTTTCTTTTCCTGTTAAATTGCTTTTTTCTATTGCTATATTATACAATACTTCTGTTTGAACTGGATTTGTCTGATAAAATGACATTGGCGATATTTTAAATTTATAATCCCCTAATATGTCTGTTATATACCCATTACCATATAAATTTGCGTTCTCTTTGCCAAGTATTACATTAGTATTTTTATTATTTATATTTTTGACTATTGTTTTTATATTTGGAAATTTCTCTATTAGTTTATTGCATAATTCTTTTTCCTTTGGAATATTTTTTGAATTTACTACCAATATACACATTATTTGATTAGTTTGAATTCCTATTTTTATTACAATATGTCTAAATAGTCCTTTTATTGTTTTTTCATTATATACAGATATATTATTTGTTTTTATGAATTCAAAAATAAATTTTGCAATCTCTTCTGATATTGGATTTTGAATTAAGCAATTATCCATTTCTATGATCTCATGGCTTCTATTGGCATATATTCCTAACTTTGCTTTTCCTTCTTTGTCCAATCCTAATGGATACTGTGCTTTATTTCTATAGTGATATGGATTTCCCATTCCTATTGTTTTGTTTACCTGTACATTTTGTTCTAGATTTTTATTAACTAGATTTTGAACTGTGTTTTGTTTTATGTTTAATGTTTCTTCATAATTTATATGTCTTAAATTGCATCCACCACATCTTTTATATGTACTACAATTTACTTCTTCTCTATACTCTGATTTTTTTATTATTTCTATAATTTTTCCAAATGCATGTGATGATAACACTTTTACTATATGTATTTTTACTTTTTCGCCTTTTATTGCTCCTGGCACAAATACTGCAAAATCATCTATTTTACATATTCCTTCTCCTTGATAACCATTATCTAGTATTTCTACTATATACTGTTCATTCTTTTTTATTGGTATATTTATTTAAATCACCTCTCCATTATAATATTTATTCAATGTAACATAAAATTGCCAAAATTGCAACACTTTTAGTGTTATTATGTAAATAGAGAGCATATTTCATAATGCTCTCCTTAGATTTAATATTTTATATCTTTATTTTTTTGCATCCATCTAAATAGTGCTATTGCAACACAGACTGCTATTATAAATAATGTTCCTATTATTTTTGACATTCCTGTAAAAGGAAGATTTCCTGTTGGAAGTTTGTCATCTCTTACTGTATTATTATTATTATTTTGATTTGTGTTATTATTTCCAGTACTATTGTTATTATTGTTATCTTCTTCTTTTACAATATTAAATGTCTTCGTTGTTGTTCCAGTGTAATTTCCTATTCCCACTATTTCTATTGTCGCAGTTCCAACTGATTTGTTTGATGTATATTTTATAGTATAATCTGTTCCTTCTTGTAGAGTTATTCCATCACTTTGAATTACTACACTTGGTTGAATTTCTTTACCTGTGTATGTTTGATCTTCTATATCTAATATGGTAACATTTTTTATTTCTTTTGCCACTATATTGAAGTTTTTTTCTACACTTCCAGTATAGTTTCCTATTCCTTTTACTGTTATCTTAGCTGTTCCTACATTCATATTTTCTGAGTAGTTTATTGTATAATCTGTATCTTTTATTAATACTGTATCTCCATCTTTTATTCTAATTTCTGGTGTTATTAATTTTCCTGTATATATTTTATCTTCTACATTATCAAAAGTTAATGAAGCTATATCTTTAGAATTATTGCCATCATTTTCTATTATGTTAAAATTTTTATCTGCTGTTCCAGTATAGTTTCCTATTCCTTCTACTGTTATTGTTGCTTCTCCAACATTTATATTGTTTTTATATGAAACTGTGTAATCTGTGCCTTCTACCAATTTTGCTGAACCATCTGTTACTGATACAGTAGGCTGAATTGCTTGTCCTGTATATGTTTGATTTTCTATATCTTGTATTGTTGCTAAACTTATATTTTTAGGAATAATTTTAAAATTCTTTGTGGCTTCTCCTGTGTAATTTCCTATTCCTCTAATTGTTATTTCAGCTTGTCCTACATTTATATTATTGTTATATGATAATTCATAATCCGTATCTTTTACTAATTCTGTATTTCCATCTTTTATCTCGATATCAGGTGTTATTTTTATCCCTGTATATGTTTGATTTTCTATTTGCCCAATAGTTGCTTCTGAAATTTCTTTTTTTGCTACTGTTTTATTCACTATATTAAATGTCTTTGTAGTTTCTCCTGTGTAATTCCCTATTCCAAGGATTTTAACTGTTGCTTCTCCAACATTAATATTCTCGCTATATGAAACTGTATAGTCAGTATCTTTTACCAATGTATTATTTCCATCTTTTATAATAATTTCTGGTGTTATGGCTTGACCAGTATATTCTTGATCACTAATATCACTTATTGTAAGTGTTGCTATATCTTTTTTCTCTGTATCTTCTATTGATTCTAATACATCTACAATTTTGCTATATATTACTTCATGTCCTGCAGCATTTGGATGTGGATCAACATTTAAATTAGAAATTGATATATTGACATTTGTTATTCGTGGGTTTGTAGTATTAAATGCTTCATATATTTTAGCTATTTTGTATTCCTTTTCAGAGTTACTTTGAGTTGTTAAAATATTATTTAATTTCTTTATTTGTTCATCTACATACCCGCCTAAATCATAGCTTGCTAAAGCAATTTCATAATATGGATTATAAAATTCTGTTGCAATTATTTGTATGTCTGGATTTATTTGTTTTATATACTCTACCGAATTTTTCCAATTAGTTTCATAACTAGCTATTGCTCTTTCTATTTCTACTTTCATTTCTTCTGAAGTAAATTTATTATAAATGCTTGTTAACATTTGTACTTTTTCTGTCATACTTGCAGCTAAAAATGTGCTTTGAACTTTACTTACAAAGTCTGGGTCTCCCTGAGTAACGCCTGTAACTTCTGCAACAGTTTTAGTTACCAAACCAAGTAGTTCATTAGAACCTATTGAAACCGTTAATAGTTCTGCTTTTTTTATAGCATTAGTATACTCATCTTCTTGTATTTTCTGATAAAATTCTGCACATGTCATACCTGAAACAGCAAGGTTATTAAAATTGTCTGTGCTTATATTACATTTTCCTCTAACTTTTTGTGCATAGCTTTCTGTATCCTTGTTTTCTAACCCATATCCATATGCTATACTATCACCTAGTGCCACATATGTTTTATAATCTGTCTTTGCCATTGATATTACTGGGCACATATGAATTATCATTAAAATTGTTATAATCATTAAACTTATGCTTTTATTTAATATTCTCTTCATCTTAATACACCTCAATATTACTATATCAAAGTTTAAAGTTTATATCAATTAACCTAATTTTAAATTTGCATTACAAAAATATTACAATATTATTACTTTAGTAATTTTTGTTTGTTTTTTTATTGTATTTCGCAATTTCCTTAAACTTATTTTTCTTTTCTTTCAAATATCCTTCTGCATCATTATTATATTCAGATTCTTTTTTTAATTTCAAATATGCATTATATCTTTCTACTGATAACTCTCCATTTTCAATAGCTTTTAACACCATACATCCAGGTTCATTTGTGTGTGTACAATCTGAAAATTTACACATTCCTAAAAAGTTTTCTACATCCTCAAATGTTTTTTCAAGTCCTTCTTCGCAGTTCCACATTCCAAGTTCTCTCATTCCTGGTGTATCAATTATCATTGTTCCATTTGGTAACATTAACAACTCTCTATTAGTTGTTGTATGCCTTCCTCTTGAATCTGCATCTCTTATTTCACTTGTTTTCATCACTTCTTTTCCCATTAGTTCATTAACCAATGTAGATTTTCCTACTCCTGAAGAACCTAAAAATACAATTGTATTTCCTTTTTGAAAATACTTATTTAAATTTTCTAGTCCTTCCTTCTTCTTACAACTTATTGCATATATATCTACACCAATAGCTATGTTCTCTACTTTTGCAATATATTCTTCGGGTTCTTCTACTAAATCACTCTTAGTAAGTACTATTACTGGTATAGCTCCTGAATTCCATGCTAAACTTAAATATCTTTCTATTCTTCTTAAATTAAAATTTTCATTTAATGATTGCATTATAAAAACATAATCAAAATTTGCTGCTACCAGTTGCTCATGTTGTTTGTGCATTTCATGATTTCTGTCCGCAGAAGCAGATGCCCTTGAAAAAGAACTTTCTCTTTTTAATGTTTCTAATATTAAACTGTCTCCCGCATCATTCCAATCTACTAAAACAAAATCTCCTATTGTAGGATATATTGAGTTAGGATTATCATAATAACTGCCTTTTTTTAATCTTGCATATGTTTTTCCCTTATTACATATAATTTCATATCTATCTCTGTATGTTGTTATTATTCTTGCTGGTATCCCAATACCTATATTTGTATAATTTTCTTCTTTAAATCCATAATCTTTTATATTCATTTTTTTCTCCTATTTTTTATCTTGGTTTGAAGTATTATTATTTTTTTTATTTAGCCATATAGCAATAGCACATATAATTATTGCTAATGCAAGATCACCGATTATATATAAACCTTTCATTTTTCTTTCTCCCCTCTTTTATTATATTTTATCATTAGTATCAAAATCTACTTTAATATTTCCTATTCCTCCATTAATTTCAACAGTATTTTCTCCATCTCCAATTGTTTCATTATCTGAAACCAATTTATTGTCTATTTTGACATCCACTACACCTTTATTTACTTTAATTTTATATTCTTCTTTTTGTCCAATTAAATTTAATTTAACTTCTCCTATGCCAGTATCAATTTTACTATTTCCAACTATTTTTGATGTAATATCTGTTTTTCCAACTCCAATGTCAAAGTCTAAATCTTTAATTTTTCCATTGTTTATTGTAAGATTTCCAGCTCCTGTATTTATTTTTGTATCTTTTGAAACTATTTTTTTAATTACAGTATTACCTGCACCAAAATTCATTTTTAATTTATCTGCAACTATATTTTCAATATCTACATTACCTGCTCCCGTGTTAATTCTTGCAACTTCAAATTTTAAATTTTCTGGTATATATACAATTATTTCTTCGTTATTGTTTTTTGAAAACCATTTATTTTTTTCTGTAATTTTTAACTTGTTTCCATCTTGTATACACTCTATATTTTTACTATTAGTTTTAGCTAAGAAATTATCGCCTTTTTGCAATTTTAAATTAGTGTACTTTAAATTTATATCTAGACAACTAGATGTATCTTTAAATTCTAGTTCCTTCATATTTGCTGTATTATTTTCACCACTTTTTAGTCCTAAAGCAGTTACCAATCCATAAATTCCACTTAATATTGCAGATATTATTGTAAATGTTAGAAAAATAGCAAATGCCATTGCCAAATTTTTTATTATCTTTTGAGCTGTTGTCATTTAATTTCTACACCCCCAAACATACAAGTTGCATTTACATATACTGTATGTTCTTTATTCTCTACATCTGTATTTTTTCTTTTTTCACCTACTCCACCAAATATTGATGATGATTTTATTTTGACTTTTACATTACTTGGAACTAATATGTCTATACCACCAAATATACTACTAGCATTTACCACTACATCATTTTCTATAATTGCATCTCTTAAGTCACATTCAATTCCACCAAACACTGCTGTTAGCTCTGTTCCATTAAATTTTTCTTTATCATAACTTACTTTTTGACCTGAAAACACTGCAAAACTTTCTTTATTACTATTTAAATTTTTATTTAAACTTTTTATTTTTTCGCTTACTTCATGATCAAATGTGTCTTTAAAAATAAGTGATATCCCTATTATTACCAATATAACTGGTAAAGCTAATTTCCATACTAAATCAAAATTTAATATATCTAGACAACATAATAATAAAGCAACTCCTATACCTAAACCTATTAAATTTCCTGTTTTTTCTCTTTCTTTAAACAACCCTATAAAACAAGGAACTATTATAAACAAAGTCCACCATCCGTCAAAAAATATATTTATGTCTGTTATTCCTAGTGCATTTCCACCTATTACTACTCCAACTATTATTAATACTATTCCCCACAATACATTTCCAAAATTTTTCATTATTTATCACTTTCCTTTCTCAAAAAACAAGTTTATTTATTTAACTAATTATTTTTTTCCACTCATCAGACTTCTTTAATTCTTCTAATTTCATCAATGCAAAAAATTCTTCTATTAAAAGTTTTTCAGTTTCTTCATCTGTTAATATGCACGTTTTATTAGCACTCAATACTGCTATTCCATGCGCAAAAAACCACATTTTTTTATGAAATGCTAAAATATCTTCTTTATCCATTTTTGTTGTTTTAGAAACTACATTTTCTATAGAAACATACACCTCATCTTCTGTCATAAAATTATCTACTGTTTTGTCCGTTTCAGCCATAAATAGCATTTTAAATATATTAGGTTCTTCTTTTGCAAATTTTATATAATTAAGCCCCATTGACCTATATTCCGCTTCTTTTTGTACATAGCCTTTATATATTTCTACTGCTTTTTCATATAAAGCTTTTTTTAAATCTTCCATATTCTCAAAATGATGAAATATTGGGTGAACTGAAGTATTTAAAATCTTTGCAATTGCTCGTGCATTTACTCCTTCAATTCCTTTTTCCTTTATTATCTTTAAGCCTGCATTTATTACATCTTCTCGTGATGTCTGAGTCGTTTTTGGCATGCTTCTCTCCTTTCCTAACTGTCGTTACCTAACTTGTGTTAGTTTATCATACTAAATAAAAAATGTAAACAAATCTATATGATTTTTATTTAGTAAAATACTTCACTGCTTCCTAGCAAAACAACAACACATATAAATTTGTGTTGTTGTTTTGTTCTTATCATCTCACCTATATAACTTTTCTTAGACTTTCTAGCCATTCGACCCCTTCATTATCTAGTTTTTGTATTTCTTCTATATCAAAATATCTTAGTTCTTCAAGTTCTTCTTTTTGTAATTTGCATTCATTTATATCTATGTTTTTTCTAACGTAATACACTGTAAAATGTGCCTTATCATTTGTATCCATATTTAAAAATTTTAATTCTTCTTTATTTAAAAGAATACCTATTTCTTCTAAAGTTTCACGAATTCCTGCATCAAGTGGTGTTTCATCAAAATTTATTTTTCCACCACATATTCCCCATTTTCCAGGATTTACCCTTTTAAATCTACTACGTTTTTGAAATAAAATTTCATTGTTGTCATTAATTATTACTACTCCAACAACTGGTATATAACATCCTTTAGGTATATTATTATGGTTACAAGCTTCAATACAAGTTAAAATCTTCCCTGTTTTGCTTCCATTTTTATCAACTAATTCATATTTTTCCATCTTATTCATTTTGCTACTCCTTTTCATTCAGTTTTTATTTTTATTCTAGCACCACATTCCATTATTTTATTATTTACTATTTGTATGCTCACATTAACTATACATTAAAATAAAAATAATGCCTTTGTCAATAAAATTACCTAATTTTATTTAAGAGACTATTGTAAAACTATATCACAAATGTTAAAATTTGATTGTATAAATTTATTTCACAAAAGAAAACGGAGGTATTAAATATGAAGGAAAAAAATGTAACAAAGATTAGCTTATCAACATTTTTATTAATAATAGCTATAGTTGCAATTATATTAATGGGATTACTTATTTATAAGCTTAATACTGATAAAACAGCTGAAATCCAAAAGTCTACAGAATTTCAATCACAAGTAATTAGTTTAAACAAAACTGTAACTGATTTACAAGAAAAAATGAATAGCATCTCTGATATAGCTAATAATGCAAATTCAAATACAACTGAAAAAAATGAAGAAAAGCAAAATACAAAAAATAACTACATTAGCAATTTTAGCCAATCTGTA
Organism: uncultured Clostridia bacterium; assembly: GCA_934167175.1. GTDB lineage: Bacteria > Bacillota > Clostridia > TANB77 > CAG-508 > CAKPKF01. Next base: position 11,030 of record CAKPKF010000014.1, read on the forward strand.
TCTAAGGAATTAGGCAAAGATAATACAATTTATATCAACTTAACCGGTATTGATTATAATAATTGCACTGGATATGTATCTGTTAATAATAAACACGAAGCACACATTTATTTAAGCAACTTTAGTGAATTTTCTTCAGCTAATAATTTAAAGAAGATTGCTGATAATGTAGTTAATGTTTGGCATTGTGGACAGGGACAAGCTCCTGGTAATAGTTATATCGTTTTCTTAAAAGAAGACGGAACTGTTACATATGTTAGATTTAGAACAACAAACGATGGAAAAACAAACTTTGAATCTAAAGAAAAAACATTAAAAGGTATCACTAATATTAGTAATATCGTAACTATAGAAGGCAATGATGAAAATGGTATTGGTGGTATTGGAGTTTTATTTATAAAAGATGATGGAACTTGCTTACCATACTCAACTTTAGATGATTTAGTTAAATAACTATAGTAAAACAAAATTTGCTCAATATAAATATAAAACTATATAAATCATAACTCACATCTGTTCTTTGAAATATAGATGTGAGTTTACTCAATTTATCTAAGAAAATCATGTTGGCGGAATTCTCATTTTTCTATATTAATAAAAAACAGATATTTTATAAGAATCGCACTTTACACTTTAAGATAAATATTATCATCCATCAAAAGAGGTACTGTCTCTTTTCTTACTATTATATGGTGACTATTGCATTAAAATTGCATTAATTTATACTAAAAAAACAGAGGGTTAAATTCCTCTGTTTTCTTACTCTGGTGCGGATGACTGTTTATTTGTACCATTTAATCACTTGATACTACCGCATTTATTCACTTATCATATATTTTGGAACTTGGTTCCAAATAATTCTTTCTTTATTTAATCTATTAAGATTATACATCATATTAGTTTAATTTTCTATATTTTTAAATTCTTTATCGAACTTTTCATTAGTTTCATTCATATATGCTGAATATTTCTTTAATTCTTTTTGTCTATAATAATCGTAAATCTTTCCATAGGTATTTATAGTAATTTGAATATTTGAATGTCCTAAAATCTTTTGTAATACTTCAATTCTCATACCAGCCTCAATACATCTTGTTGCAAATGTATGTCGTAACATATGTGTATTTACTTTACTTGATTGGTAATTAACATAGTGAACACCTTTTAATTTTGTTACTTTCTTGTGTTTCTTTGTTATAAGTCGAATTCCTGCATTTTTACAAATTCTCTGAAATTCAGAATTTACTTGATTAGGAGTATATAACTTTTTATCTTCTCTAATAAATAATGTACCATAGGAATTTGGTACAAATTCAGCTAAAACTTTTCTTATTACTTCATTAGATTTTTCAGTCAAATCAATTCTTCTCATCCCGTTAGTTGTTTTAGTGCATTTTCCAATAATAATATTATCTGCTAAATCTTTAGTTAAAGTTTTAGTGATTGTGATAGATCCGTATTCTCCAATATCAAAATCTATATCTTCAGGTTTTAATGCAAGTATTTCTCCAATCCTCATACCTGTATATAATGCGGTTAAAATTATTAAATTATATTTATTATGTGTTTCTTCAATATATTTGGTTAAAATATATTCCTCTCTACGACTGAAAGCATCAACCTCTTTATTCTTTTTAAAGCTTTTAGGTAGTCTAAGTGCTTCATCATCATCTAGTAACCAATTTTCTGCAATTATTTTTCTTTTCTTAGCTATTTTAAAGGCAACTTGAATTACACCTTTTAGTTTTGATAATGTTCTATTAGCATAGTTTCTATGTCCTTCAAAAAAGTTAACTATCATTGTTCTAGTAACTTTTTGAATAGGAATACAACTTAATTTGTCTCTTTCTATTATTTTTATGGTTTCACAAACTCTATTAAATGTGTTTGGGATAATTTCTCCTTTGTTAAGCTTTTGTTTCCAAGCATCTTTTGCTAAAGTTGCTATTGTTTCACTATTATTTTTATCAATATTTTTAGGTAATCCATTAGAATTAACATCATTAATAAAATCAACAATTTTATTATATACTTCATCTCGCGATTTCCCACTAAACTGTTTTCTGATTGGTATACCTGTTGCTAAACGGCTTGTCTTTAATATTTCGCCTTTATATACAACATATATATAAAACTTATCGCAATTTTCTTTGTCTTTACAATTAAGACAATTATTACAACATTTCATTTTATATAGGCTTTTTCTATTTGCACATTTATCTTTATTAGTACAATTATTACAGGTTGGGCAAATAGGTAGTTTATTATTTGTTTTCTTATTTTTAGTAATATATTCATTTATACTATAATCTTTATCTTCAATTAATTTCCTCATATAATTCCTCCTAAAATTTATTTTTAGGAATAACTTCACATACCTTGACAGTCTATGTTATAATAAGGTTAGAGATTATTTAGGAAGTTATTCCTAGGCATTGATACATACATAATTTAATCTCTTGGGAGTTTAGAATGGCATTTCTAAGCTCTCTTTCTTAATATACTGCTTTATTTAGAATGTGTCTTTCACTTACATACTTTCTAAAAGCATTTACTTCAATTAACCAAGCTCTTCCAAATCTAATTGCTGGAAAATGGGGGTTATTAAAAAGTTCTAATGAAGCTGTATCTCCAATTTCCATAGCTTGCATTACATCTTTTCTCGTTAAAAATTTTGTTCCATCTGGTGTAACCTTCATATAAAAATCCTCCTTAATAAGTTTGTATTTTGTATAATTTTTTTACTTTTCTATTCAACTTTTTAGGCATAGAACTTGAAACTGTAATGTTAGGATTTAATATTAAATTTCCATTTTGGTTTTCATATACACTTAAATTTGAGTAAACAAATTGTTCATCTGATATAGTATGTCTTGGCTTTGACATTAACATTGAAGCTTGTCTATGCAAATAATCCAATATTTCTTTTGAATTATCTTTTGTTGATTTCCTTTTATAACTCTTCATATATTTTCTTTGGTATTCTTTTCTTCTTAATAATGATTTAATAGCTTTTATTTGTTTATATTTCTTAAATCTAATATCTTTAGATAAAATTTTTGATATAGTTCCTTGCATAATATTGTATTTATTAGCAAGTTCGTGTTGAGTAATATCACTATTAAAAAATTCATCTTTAATTTTTTCTTTAGTTTCAGCAGATAATCTTTTCATACTCTAAAACCTCCTTTCTTTCATAATGGAATAATTTTGACTTACATATTTTTAGATACAATTATTTCTTATATAAATTTTATAAAACTTGTTGAATTTATTTCTTCATTGTTCTATAATGTACTTAAGTTATGAAAGAAATAAATTATACATGTTATTATGTAAGTTCACCTACATAATAACATGTATAATGTTGGAAGTCAATATTCTTTTTACGATTTGCGTAAAAATTTTAAGAAATTTATAGAGGTGTTGAAATGATTAGAGAAAAAAATCCTAATTTTAAAGGACTTTGGGCTAAATATGATAAATATGAAATTGTAAATATAAATGATGAATTTTATATTAAACCTGTTAAAAATTCAGACTATATAATATTTGATGTATTTGAAAAACAAAAAGAATTATTAGTAGATTTTCTAATGATTGGAAAAGAAGCATTAGAGTATTCTGATATAAATGATGCTGAATGTGTAATAATGGCAACAGAAACTAAATATCAAAAAATGGTATTAGATTTTGTAAATAAATATGGTTTAATGGGAAAATTAACTTATGATTTACTTAACACACATATTCTAACAAGTGGCAAAGCTTTTACTCAAGGTTTTAGCAATGTTACAGAATTATCAGCAAGTACATATATAAAACCTTACTTTATAGGAAATGAAGATATACAAAGAATTGATTTTGATCATGGTATCAATGAAGATATTTTAAAATATGTATTTGGCTCTGAAAATCCAAATGGTGATATAAAATACAATTTTCAAAAAAATGAAGAATATAGTCTAGTATTTTCAAATGAATATAGAGAAAAAATATCAACAATACTTATTTTAGCAAGATTGATGTATAGAATGTTTAATTCAGTTGAAAATGCTTGCTGGAGCGAAGATAATAACAAAAAATTGGCATATCAAAAATTTTCAAGTAGATTTTCACCTAATAATATAGCTTTAAATTTTGAATTTGAAGAAAATAAAACATTACTTGCTTGGGATTTTAACTCTTTATTACAAGCTATTGAATTGATATTTGCATTTAATCAAACTAATGATAGAAAAGAAGTTAAAATGTGTAAACATTGTAATAAGCCTTTTATTGCAAAAAATTTAAATGCAGAATATGATACAGCAAGTTGTAGAAATATGGCTAACGTTTATAGAAATAGAGCTAAAAATAAAAACAAATAAATGGAGGTTAAAGTTATGGAAAATTACCCACCATATAAAATAACAGACAAAATGTTAAATTATGTGTCTGATATTATGAAAAAAATTGGAGAAGCAAATTACTTTGAGAGTTTAAATCGTTTTCCAGAGTTAAGAAGAAAATCAAGGATTCGTTCAATTCATTCTTCTCTTGCTATTGAAAATAATCAGCTTTCTCTATTTCAAGTCGAAGATGTTATAAATGGAAAGCCTGTAATTGGAGAACAAAAAGATATTCAAGAAGTAAAAAATGCTTATCAAGCTTATGAACAAATTGATAAAGTTAATCCTTATTCTGTAGAAGATTTAAAGAAAATACATGGCATATTAACATTTTTAATCGAAAAAGATGCTGGAAAATTTAGAAATCATGGAGAGGGTGTTTTTGATAGAGATGTGCAAATATTTTTAGCTCCTCCTCATACAATGGTACCAACATTAATGGATAATTTATTTAATTGGATGAATGAAAATAAAGACAAAGTAAATCCATTAATATTATCTTCAATTTTTCATTATGAGTTTGTGTTTATCCATCCATTCCACGATGGTAATGGTAGAACAGCAAGATTATGGCAAACTGCGATTTTATCACATTGGGAAAAAGCTTTTACTTATTTACCAATAGAAAGTATGATAAAGAAAAATCAAAACGAATATTATCAAGCAATTCAAAATTGTAATAATGCTGGAGAATCAAATGAATTCATCGAATTTATGTTAAAAATGATAAATGATACTGTTGATGAAATGAATAATTCAAAAGAAATGAAAGATAAATCTATGTTACTTTTTTCTGATAATGAATTAAAAGTTTTAGAATGTATTAAGAAAAATGTTATTATTGGTGCAAAAGATATAATTGAAATTACTAAACTTTCTGACAGTACAGTAAGAAGAACTTTAAAAAAGCTATTACAAAATAATCAAATTGAAACAACAGATAATAATGAAAAATCTCCAAATAAAAAATATAAATTGACAGAGTAATGACAGAGATATGACAGAGCTGAAAATATAGCATTGTAGTAAAAAAGCTACAGTGTTATTTTTTTTGCAAAAAAATAATAAGTATTACAATTAGATAGAACTAATATATTACTTATTATCTTCATCAACTATTGTTAAAAGTTCATCAAATGAACAATTTAATGCTTTGCAAAATCCTTCTAAATATTTATAAGAAATTGATTTTTTCCCTGATTTAATTGCTTTATTTAAATTATAAAACGATATATCCATTTCATTGCAAAGCCAAGATTTTGTTTTTCCTTGCTCTTTGAGCAATTTTTCAACATTTACTACTATCAATTAATTCCTCCTATTAAGTATATCGAAGTTATTTTATAATATTAGTAAATTTTCTAGTAGCACTTGCAATTTAGAGCAAAAAGATATATTATATGAATATATAATGTATATTATTTATAAAAGGGGGTAATTTTTTGGTGAAAGATGTAGAAGAAAAAGAAAATGATATAAAAAAGTGCTTAAATTGTGGGAATATTTTAAACAAAGAAGAAGAATTTTGTACTAAATGTGGAATAAAATATGGAGAAACAAAGAAATCTATCTGCCCAAAATGTAAAAGAGAAGTAGAATTTGGAAAAAAATTTTGTCCAAAATGTGGCGCAAAAATTGATGTGAAAATGTCAGATAAAATTGACTATACAAAAAATGCTTTTTTAAAAAACAAAATTGATAAAAAGATTTTTAAAATTCTAATAATAGTTATAATTTTAATTGCATTCGGTTTTTTAGGAAATTTAATTGTAAAAAAAGTAAATATTTCTGTAGATGAATTGATTTCTCAAGAACGATATGAAGATGCTTATAAAAAAGCAAAAAAAGATGAAGATAAATCAAAAGTAATAAATGCTTTATTAGAAAAAGGGAAATTTAGTGAAGCTTATAGGATTTCTTTTGATACTAAAATTAGTTTTATAAATGAACTAGCTGTATATTCTTATGAAATTAGTCAAGGACTTAAAAATCCATCATCATTTAAACTACAAGAAGTGTATTATGATGAATCGAACAAGGCTATTGTGTTTGTAGTAGGTGGAAATAATAGTTACGGAGGAATAGTAACAGGATATTATTATTACACATATAGTGATAACAAATCAAAATATACATTATATACACATATTTCTGATTTTGACAAAGAAAAAACATATAGTTGGGATACATATAGTGAAAAATTAGAAAAATCATTGAAAAATTTAGCGAAAGAAAAAGTCGCAACTATTATTTCAAATGATGGAAATAAAGTTGATAATAGTACTGTTGATATTATTAATAAGTTATTTGAAGGTAATATTTTAAGAGAAGTTAAATTTCCAGATTATATTGGAAATAATTCAAACGAAAATAGTGACAATGTATAAAAAGAAAGAGGTATTGATATGAAATTTAAAAGAAGGAAATGGTTTGTGCTTTAGATATATTCCACCAATGATTATTAATCAGCCGGGACATATTATTGTATCAGATTTTATATCGTATGAACAAATAAGTAAAATGTTAATAGATAAATCTGCACAATTAAAGAAAGAAAAGATTCAAAGTGATAATCAAAAAAAAGAAATTGAAAATAGTGCAAAAAATAATGCTTTCTGGATTGTGTTAATTGTATTTATAATTCCTGCAATATTTTGGATAATTTATGAAGTTTGTATTTTAGATATGATATATTAAAATAATTATATATTATAAGGAATAGATATAAATATAAATTAGTTTATAACAAATATTAATGCTAGCCATATTTAAAATATGGCTAGCTAATGCTTATTTAGTGTAAATATTTTCTATAGTGGATTTACTAGATTCTCTAAATATTTTTATATTTTCTTTTAAAGATGCGATTCCATTTTCAGCTCTTTTAATTGCACGATCAATTACTTTTATGTCTTTATCTAGTAAACTGCTTTTAAACTTATTCTCGTTGATTTGTTTTAATAAAATCTCTTTGTTTTCTTTATTTGAAGTAGAATTATATTTTCTCCATAAAACTTCTCTTTCAGCCTTTAAATTTAACAAAGCAATTTTTGATTTTTTTATATAATCTTTTAATTCGTTTATATTTTTTAATTGTAATCTTCCTATAGTTCTATTTTCTTCAGAAAATTCATCCATTATTTTTATAGCTTTATAATACTCAGGAGATTTTTTACTTTTCTCATTGCGAATATTTTTCTTTTGAGGTAGCAATAAATCTAGCAGATATAAGAAAGCTATATACCAATTATTAAAACTATTTTTTTATATTTATTAAGACAGCCTTTAGCGCACTTATAAACACTTATTTTTTTAAACTCATTATATTGAGAAATTCTTTGTTGTCTTTTTAAGTTTTTATTTCTTTGTATTTTGCATTGGATATTAAATACTGAATAATTTTCTCCAAAGGTTCGTTCTAGTCTAATGCTTCTACTGAAATATGGAGAAGTAATTGTGTTATATTTTCCTTTATCTTTTATAAAATAATCTTTAGTATTTAAAATGTTCTTATATTCTTTATAACTATTAGAATTACTAATAGCAAAATCAATATCATATTTTATTTGTTGTATTCTCTCATCACTTCCAAAATAATTATCTAATCGTTTTTCTCTAATAGCTTTTTCTGTAACGATAGTGCTTAAATTGTAGTCACTACAAATTCTGTCTGAAGTATCTTTTAAAAGTGTAATTTGAGTATTACTATTATGATATTTTAATCCATCTATAAAACTAACAGAATTTACAACAATATGATTGTGAACATTTTTCTTGTTTATATGAGTACAAACTAATACTTGATATTTATCTCGAAACATTTCTTCAGCAAGTATTGTTCCAATTTCATTTGCAGTTTGTGGAGTCACTTCATAGCCATCAAAAGATTGAATTATATGGTATGCTAATATTCCTGTTTCTTTATTGAAAGATTTTTTAACTTTAGCCATTTCTTGATATGCTGTTTTAGTTAAGCAATTTACACTATCAATTAAAATTCCATCATTTGTTTTCTTGTCATTTTTAACATAGTTAATAACTTTATCTAAATTGCTTTTTATATTAATAATTTTTATTACAGCCATTATAACACCTCCGTTTATTTATAAATTTGATTTTGATAGTTTGTTATAAATTCAGCTAAAGCTGTTTTAATATATTTTAAATCAGACTCTGTTGCATAACCAAAAGTATTACTTAACCTTGCAATTTGATTTATATTATTTGCAATACCTATAAGCTCTTTTAAAAATCGGATTACTTCTTGTGTAGGTTGTTCTATTATTTTCTTATTAGTAATACATCTTCTAAAAAATTCTGCTTCAGTAATTCCTGCTTTTATAATTTTTTGTTTTAACATCTCTTCTTCATCAATATTTAACCAAAATTGTTTTCTTATATTTCTTTTTCTCATTGATTATATTCTCCTTCCATAAAAAATAGAGTAGCAAATGCTACTCCGAATAATAGGGTTTGGGACAAAGTCTCATTTATAAAATTTTCAAGCGGTGTTTGTGTGGCAGCACAAATGCGTCGCTTGCTACATAAAGATATATTATTTATAAATAATATCACCATATACAATCTCTTCAGCTTGATTTTTTATTGCATTCATCGTACCAATCCAGTATAGAGGATTAGTATTTTTTATATCTTCAGTTAATTCACTTTTAGCTTTTAAACTTTCTATAAGTTCATTAACTTTTTTATTGCAAAGTTTATCTATTTCTATTAAATAAGTCTGTAATTTTCCGTCTAATAATAAATCTGTTATCACATAAGGTTTATGCTTTTGTAAATATCGTTGTCTAGCTCTACCATATTTACCAATTATATAATTTGATTCCTTTTCAATTAGAATTGATAAATTAGGCAAATAGTAATCTCTAACAAGAGTATATTCAATTCCTGTTTTTTCATCTATAATTGTTTTATCTAAATTTTTATTCATAATCAAAATCTCCTTTTATTTATCATTTTCTATAGGATTATAATTACAATATAACATCATTAATTCTTCTTCTGAATAATGTCTTTGTTCAAAATTGGCAGCAATAGATTTATTAGTTCTTTTTATATTGTTATTATTAGTATTGTTTCTGTGTAAATTATTCATATCAGAAGATGTAGAATTTACATCTCTTGAAGTGTAATTTTTACACATATATTCATCAAGCTCTGTATCGTATTTATATTGCAATGGAAATATTTTATTTGCTTTAGTCATTCCTTGTTTTTCTTCATATATCAGCTCGAATTTATTTAATTCTTTAAAAGCATTGATTATAGGTTTGTTTGATAATTTTAAAAGCTTTTTAAAATCTTTTCTTTTATAATAAAGATAAGGGTGTCCATTTTCGACCCAACCATTTCTTATAGATAAAAAAGCTCTATCTATTAAAAATCCATATATAATAATTGCAACAGGAAATAACCCCTCATAATATTTACTTACAAATAATTTCTTTGGTAATTGTATAGTTCTATATTTAAAAGCATCTGCTGTTGTATAATAATTTAATTCTTCCATATTAGTCCCTTTCCAAAACTAATATAATTTGATAATAGGGTAAATAAAGAATAAAAAGTTCTGATTTTTTTGGAACTTTAATTTGGAACATTTTAGAACAATTTTGAGAAATTGTCAGAAATGAAAGCAAAATAAAAACACTTACTAAAACCTTATGATAAGTGCTTTTTATATGTTTTTGACTTTTCTAAAATTCTAATGAATTCTGTGAAAAATCGTAATTTTTGGTGCGGATGAGAGGACTCGAACCTCCACGCCGTTGGCACTGGTTCCTAAGACCAGCGCGTCTGCCAGTTCCGCCACATCCGCATTTCTACTGACAATATATATATTAGCACACCATAACTTCTATTGTCAATAGTTAATTCAGATTTTTTCAAATTTCTCTTTCACATTACCTACTAACTTCTAATATAAATTCTTGCAATCCTTTTATAACTTTCTCTACATTTTCAAATTGTTCTAAATCTCTGTATTTTAATGCTATTTCAACTTGCATACATGGTATTTTTGTCCTCTCTGCAATTGTTTTTGATACATTATAATGTTTACTTGCTTTGAATAAATAATCCTGTTTTATATTTTTTACTCCGTTTTCTTCTAGTGATTTTATTAACAACTTAGGTAGTTCTAATTTTCCATTCAGATTTATACCATTATTTGTTCCTATATCTATATTAAATTCATCTCTGTTTTTTGCTCCATGCAAATCTATTAGTAATTTTATATTATTCTCACTTATTATTCTTTCTATTTCTTTTTTATACCCACCATCTTCGTCATAATAATTAGGATCTGAACCTTCATTATATATTCTATAAATACATGAACATTTTGTTAAATCTGCTAAAACTTCCGCAATTGGTCCTGTCAAGCTATCTTGTATTTTAGGTTTTCCTTCTCTTAATTGTTTTACACTATGTGGTGCTGATAACAAAATAGGTGTGCTCCCTATTTTAAATTCATACGATTTTTTTGTTTTATCTATAATTCCATCTCCATCATTATGTTTGAACTTAGTATTATATTCATTTAACATTTCTTTTAAATTATACATTTTATCTCTTCTTTCTAAATATCTTTTATGTTTCCTATTGACTTTCCATAATAAGTGTTATATAATTGTGGAAAGTATTTTTTATACTTATTCAATAGTTGTTTTAATTTATAATTATATGTTTAGAACAGGAGGAAAAAGTATGCAAAAATTAAAAAACATATTTGAAATCAAATATCCAGATTTGAAAGTTGAATTTCATTTACCAGAGGAGCAATTAGTTGAACTTGAACCAGAAGTGTTAGATTATTGCAGAAAAATTGATTTAAAAAAATTCAATACAGTAATAATTCATCTAATGAAAGGTTCTGGAGAACCTAGCTTATACACAAATGGTGATCACAGATTACTATTTCTAACAGTTTATCCAAAACTGGAAGTACACACTAATGCTTCTAAGAAATAATTTTTGCAACAGGTAGGCATTTTTTGCTTACCTGTTTTTCCTTTGTTTTTTATATTATACTATTTTTTATATGACTCATTTCATAATTAAGTTACATATTAATTCAATAACAAATATAATGGTGAATTAAAAACTCACCATTATATTTTATTTTTCTAAACTACTTCTACATCTAATTCTACTTTTTCACCGTTTACAACAGTTTCAACAGAATCTTTTGATTTTTTGTATACTATTTCTACAGCTAAAGTTTCTTTCATTATTGTTTCTTTATTTGCTTCTACTAGTTTTTCTAGCATTTCGTTATTAGATACATAAATTCTTATATTATCTGTTACATTGAATCCTTTGTCTTTTCTCATGTTTTGAACTTTTGATAATATTTCTCTTACAAAACCTTCTTCTTTTAGCTCTTCTGTTATATTTGTATCTAATACAACTCCTAAATCACCTTCACCTGCAAAAGCAAATCCTTCTATTCCTTGCATTGTTACTAGTAAATTATCTGAACTTAATTCAATTGTAACTCCATCTACAACTATTTCTTCTGATTCACCTTTTTGTACTTTTAATGCTAATTCTTTTTGATCCTTTTCTGCTATTGCTTTTCTGATTCCTGGTATTAGTTTTCCATATTCTTTTCCTAAAACAGGTAGATTTGGCATTATTTCATAATTTACATATTTTGAGAAGTCTGCTCCTAATACTAATTTTTTAACATTTAATTCATCTCTTAAAATTTCATCATAGTATTTTGGTAAATTATCTACAGACACTAACATTTCTGATAATGGTTGTCTATTTTTGATATTAGCTGTGTTTCTCGCACTTCTTCCTAGTTTTACTAGTTTGTATACTAAATCCATTTCTTTTTCTAATTTTAAATCTACTGCTTTTTCATTGAATTCTGGCCATTTACATAGATGAACACTTTCAACAGCATTTTTATCTAAAGATACTACCAAGTTTTGATATATTTCATCTGCCATAAATGGTACGAATGGAGCCATTAATTTTGTTACTGCAACTAATACTTTGTGTAATGTTACATATGCACTTATTTTGTCATCTGTCAATTTATCTTGCCAGAATCTTGCTCTATTTCTTCTTACATACCAGTTAGACAATTCATCTGCAAAAGCGTCTAATTCAAGTGCTGAACCAGTTACATCATATGCATCTAATTTATCTTCTACATTTTTTATTAATGTATTTAATTTTGATAATATCCATTTATCCATTACATTGTCTGATACATGATTTTTGTAATCCATTGGATTGAATTTATCTATTTCTGCATATAGTACATAGAATGAATAAACATTCCAAATTGTACTTAAAAATCCTCTTTGTGTTTCTTGTACGTTTTCTAGCGATAATCTTGTTGGTAACCAAGGAGCACTACATGTATAGAAATGCCATCTTGTAGCATCTGCTCCAACTGTATCTAGTAATTCAAATGGATCTACACCATTACGTTTAGATTTAGACATTTTTCTTCCTTTTCCATCTAAAACGTGTCCTAATACTATACAATTCTCAAATGGTGTTTTATTAAATAATGCAGTTCCTACAGCCGTTAATGTATAGAACCATCCTCTTGTTTGATCAACAGCTTCTGATATGAATTGTGCTGGGAATGTTTTTTCAAATACTTCTTTGTTTTCAAATGGATAATGGAATTGTGCAAATGGCATTGAACCAGAATCAAACCAACAGTCAATTACTTCTCTTTCTCTCTTCATCTTTTTACCACATTCTGGACATTTTAAATAAACATCATCTATATATGGTTTATGCAATTCGATATCTTCTGGTACATCTATTCCTTTTTCTTTTAATTCTGCAACACTTCCTACACATTCTTTGTGTCCGCATTCGCATTTCCAGATTGGTAGTGGAGTTCCCCAATATCTATCTCTTGAAATTCCCCAATCCACAACATTTTCTAAGAATTTTCCAAATCTTCCTGTTCTAATTGTGTCTGGATACCAATTTACTTTATTATTGTTATCTACAAGTTCATCTCTTAATGTTGACATTGCAACAAACCAACTCTCTTTTGGATAATATAGAAGTGGTGTATCGCATCTCCAACAATGTGGATAAGAGTGTAAATGTTTTTCTTTATGGAATAATTTATTTTCTTTACCCAACCATTTACATATTTCTTCATCACAATCTTTTACAAATTTACCAGCCCATGGTGTTACTTCTTCAACAAATTTTCCTTCTTTATCTACTAGGTTTACAAAAGTGATTCCATTAGCTTTTGAAACTTTACTATCTTCATCTCCATATGCTGGTGCTATATGAACAATTCCTGTTCCTTCATCTAGAGATACATAATCACCATGAATTACAACAAATGCTTTTCCATCTACATTTGCAAATGGCATTAATTGCTCATATTTTTTATCAAGTAATTCTTCACCTTTATATGTTTTTAATACTTTATATTCTACATCTTCTCCGAATACTTTTTTCATTAATGGCTCTACTAATTTTTCAGCTAGTACGTATACTTCATCTCCAACTTTTACATCACAATAATCAAATGATTTATTTACACATAATGCTAAGTTTGAAGGTAAAGTCCATGGTGTTGTTGTCCAAGCTAATAAATATTTATCTTCATCTACTAATTTAAATTTAGCTGTACAAGTTAAATCCTTAACATCTTTATAACCTTGTGCAACTTCATGTGATGATAATGCTGTTCCACATCTTGGACAGTATGGCATTACATGGTGGCCTTCATATAGTAATCCTTTTTTCCACATTTCTTTTAATGCCCACCATACTGATTCTATATAATTATTATCATATGTTACATATGGATTATCCATATCTACCCAAAATCCAACTTGGTTAGTCATTTTCTCCCAATAAGTTACGTATGTGAATACACTTTGTTTACATTCTTTTATAAATTTTTCTACTCCATAATCTTCTATTTGAGATTTTCCTGATATTCCAAGTTTTTTCTCTATTTCTAGTTCTACTGGTAGTCCATGTGTGTCCCATCCAGCTTTTCTTAATACTTTATAACCTTTCATAACTTTATAACGAGGAATTATATCCTTCATTACTCTTGTTAAGATATGCCCTACGTGTGGCATCCCATTTGCTGTTGGTGGTCCATCATAAAATGTAAAATATTCTCCATCTTGATTTAGATTTAAATTCTTATCAATTATTCCTTTTTTCTTCCATAGTTCTTCTACTTCATGTTCCATTCCCACGAAACCATTAGGTAATTCTACTTTTTTGTACATAAAAAATTTCTCCTTTCAAAATTTAATGTATATGTATAATAAAAAATCATACAATAAAAGCCCTATTCATCCATTATATAGGACGAAAGGGCTTAGTTTCCGCGGTACCACCTATTTTAGAATCTTTTTAGATTCTCACTCTTCTTATCTTTAACGCAGATTTACGGCTTACCCTACTATATATTTCGAATAAGCAACTAACTAAGGTGATAACAGATAAATTATTTTTCTGCTAGAATTTCAGCATACATCTAGCTCTCTGAAAGATTTTACGATACCTGTGTTATCCTTGTTATTGTCTTTTTATTTTGTAATATATTATCATCTTTTTATTCAAAATTCAAGTCCTATTGTAAAAATTTTCAAAAAAGAATTTTTAAGTGATTTATTTGAAACCTTACAAACTCTGTTTTTACACTTTCAATGATTTTTTAATCTAAATTACAATAAGTATTCGTATTAACGAATACTTATTGCTTCATTATTTCCTATTTTCATTTTCGTTTCTATTTGTCTTTTATGTTCTCAAACTTTTCGCATTCAACAACTGCATAACTATCAACGTAAGTATTTACAGTCTCTATTCCCATATTTATAAAATTCATAGTTTCTATTTTGTTGCAACTTTCTACTGCATCTTGCCAAATATTGCCCTCACTTCTATTTAGTTCTGCTGAACCTTTTGCCACTTTTTCACATTTTAGTACTGAAAGATTTTTACAATTTCTGCATAAGTGATTTCCAAATTTGCCTGTAGTAATATGATTTTTTTCAATTATTGAATAAAATAATTTTCCATCAAATTTCATTACACATAGGCTTTCTTTGTTTAATCTTTTTTCTAATAATTCTTCTTCTGTTGTTTCTTTAAATACATAAGTTGTTTCGCATTTAGCTGTTTCATTTTGCATTACTATAAATTTTATATATGGTACTTTTGTTGTAACATCACTTCCTATAAAGCAATTGTTTTTTTGGTTGTGTCTTACTTTAATTTCTTCACTCATTTTCTTTTTCTCCTATTTTCGTTTTCTTTTTTTACAACATTTTACCCTATTTTCTATTATAACACTTTATGTAAATTAATTCAAGTGTTTTTGTTATCTCATACATTATGCCTTCTGCATAAATTACAATAAGTATTCGTATTAACGAATACTTATTGCTCCATTATTTTTTTCATTCTATTTGTTTTTCTTTTCGTAATTCTTACATCTAAGGATTGCATATCCATTTTGTTGTAAGTTAACTGTTTCAATACCTGTTTCTATAAATGAGAATCGTTCTATTCGGTTTGATTCTTTAACAGAATCTTCCCATAGCCAACCGAATCTTCTATTAGATGTAGCTGAAAAACATGCAACTTTTATGCATTTTCTAGGTGAGCATTTTGCACAACTTGAACATAAATGTCCTCTAAATTTTCCAATTGTCATAGTATCATAGCCAACATTAGAAACCAAAATTCTGTTATTTATTTTCACTATGCATATTCTTTCTTTTTTAAATCTTTTGTCTAATACTTCTTGTTTTGATACTTCTTGCAATGTATATTTTTTTGTTTCTAATATGTTATGATTTTCTGTCTTTTCGCAAACTAATTCCAATTCGCCTGTTTCTTTTTTTTCGACTCTACATTTGTGAACTATTCTGTATGCTGTTTGTTTTTTCATTTTCTCTTTTCTCCTGTTTTTGTTTTCTTTTTTTTACAACATTTTACCCTATTTTCTATTATAGCATTTTATGTAAATTTTTTCAAGATAAGCTATCTTTTGGTGATATTTCAACATAAAATTTAACTTTAAAAACAGTATATTTATCTGTTTTTTTCGCAAATTACTTTATATTTTTCCAATTTTGATATATAATATTATAGTTGTATTTTTAAAGGAGGCGTATTTTATGAATAAAGTAGTTATTGTAGGTTGTGGAAATGTTGGTACAAGCTATGCATTTTCTTTAATCAATCAAAATGCTTATGTTAATGAAATCGTTTTGGTTGATATTATAGATACAAAAGTAGAAGGTGAAGTTTTAGATTTAACAAATGCTTTACCATACACGAACCCAAACATGAAAATTAAAGCAGGAACATATGATGACTGTAAAGATGCAGATATTGTTTGTATTACTGCTGGAGTACCTCATAGACCTGGTATGACTTCTAGATTAGAAGATTTAGATAAAGGATGTGCTATACTAAAATCCATAGTAAAACCTATAGCACAATCTGGATTTAGCGGAATTTATCTTATTGCAAGTAACCCTTTAGATGTAATGTCTTACCTTGCCTTTAAAGAATCTGGCATTTCTCCAGAAAGAGTAATTGGTTCTGGAACTTGTTTAGACACTGCTAGGCTAAGATGTGTTTTATCTGAAAAATTAAATGTGTCACCAAAAAGTGTGAATGCATATGTTATGGGTGAGCATGGAAACAGCCAGTTTGTCGCATGGAATTCTGCAAAAATCGGTGGAAGAAATGTTGTAGATTACATCAATGAAAGCGATAGAAATTCTATTGAAAATTACGTTAAATATCTTGGACTTGAAATTGGTGAAAAGAAAGGATACACATGTTATGGTATTGGAATGACTCTTGCTAGAATAACTAAAGCTATTTTAGGAGATGAAAATGCTATTTTATCTGTATCTTCATATAACAAAGAACATGATATATTTATTGGTAGCCCTTCTATTGTAAATAGAAATGGTATTGCAAAATCAAACTTAATTGATTTATCTTCTGAAGAACAAGAAAAATTTAATAATTCAGTATCAATTATTAAAGAAGCAATTTCTAAAATTTCATAACAAAAAAAGGACTTTTTACAGTCCCTTTTTTATTTTCTACCAACCTTGCATATGTTCAAATACTTCGTCTCCAATTCTTCCATTTGCATAGTCATCCATTACTTTATCCATAATATCTACAGCTTTATCTATTTGCTCTTTAGTTATTACTAGAGGTGGTTGAACTCTTAATGAATTTTGTCCAACAAAAATCATTAATAAACCATTTTCTATACATTTGTAGCTAATTTTTGCTGCAGCATCATAATTTTTCTCCATAGTTTTTCTATCTTTAACTAAATCAACTCCTATTGATAATCCGATTCCACGAACTTCTCCTATAAAGTTATATTTATCCATTAATTTAGCAAGTTTTCCTTTTAAATATTCACCTTTTTCTACAACAGCTTCATTCATGTTTTCACGTTCAAATATTTCTATTGATTTTAATGCTGCTGTACAAACTGCTGAATTTCCAGACATAGTAAATAAGTGTGCTGGTGAATCTAATGAATCCATTATTTCTTTCTTTCCTATTACAACACCTAATGGAAGTCCTCCACCAACTGATTTTCCTAATACTGTTAAGTCTGGCTCTACATCAAAGTTTTCTATTGAGAACCATTTTCCAGTTCTACACATTCCTTGTTGAATATCATCTACAACAAATAATATTCCATGTTCTTTACAAAGTTTATGTAATTCTTGTACAAAACGTTTAGGTGGAACTACTAATCCCATATCTCCAGCTATTGGTTCAAAGAATACAGCTGCAACTTCTTCAGCTGGTAAATAATGTTCAAATGCATAACGTATTTCTTCAATACATTCCATTCCATCATATTCTTTACCTTCTTCTTTTCTTCCTCTTAGACTATCTGGATATTTAAAGTGATATACTTCTGGTAGTAGAGGTCCCATTTTTCTACGCATATTTAAACTTAATGCAGAAATAGACATGGCTCCATATGTACTTCCGTGATAAGCTTCTGTAAATGATATTATTTTGCTTCTTCCTGTATAAGCACGAGCAACTTTTATTGCACAATCAATTGATTCAGAACCTGTTGTACTATATGCAACTTGCATATCTTTTTTTCCTGTTAATTCTATTAGTTTTTCTGCTAATATTACAGGTTCTCTCATTTGAAAATATGCTGATGCATATTGTGTAATATTTTTCATTTGGTTGTATACTGCTTCTGCAATCTCCTCATTTCCATGTCCAGCATTTGCTGAAGAAGCACTAGCTAAGAAATCTATATATTCTTTTCCATCATAGTCATATAATAAAGCTCCTTTTCCTCTTTCAAATGCTATTGGATAATAGGGTATTCTTTGGTATTTTGCAACTACTCCCATTTCGTCATAATTATTAATAGCCATTCTATCAACTCCATTCTTAATATTTAATATACTATACACTATACAACATTTATTTAAATAAATCAAGCAAACAAATTCAAAAGTTCTTCGATAAATATATTGTTTTTTCTTAAAATAAACTTTTTTGAAAGATGTAAGTAATTTTCATATTACTTACATCTCTCTTTTCCTATTGAATATTCCAATTCTATTCAGTTTCTTGCCAACCTTTGCAAACGTCTACCCATTCTATACTATTTGAATATTTATATAATTCATCTAAATTTAGCTCTATTAAGCTGTTACTACTTCCACATGCTGGAAAAATAGTTTCAAATCTTTTTAATGAAATATCTGTATATACACTTACTCCATCTTTAATACCAAATGGACATATTCCCCCTACTTCATGACCTATAAGTTCTACTGCTTCATCAGGTGTTAACATTTTAGCTTTTACATTGAATTTTGATTTATATTTTGCATTATCTACCTTTGCATCTCCTGCTGCAACTACTAATATACAGTTTCCTTCTTTATCTTTAAATGATAAGGATTTAGCAATTCTACCTGGTCTGCAATTTAACGCTTTTGCAGCTAAGTCTACTGTTGCACTAGATTCTTCTAATACTCTTACTCTATCCTCCATATTATATTTTTTAAAATACTCTTTTGCTCTTTCTAATGACATATTTTTTCTCCTTCCTATTTTGTTCTCGACCAATTTGAATTTTCCCATAAAGAAGAAATTCAAATTGGCTAACGATTGTTTTTGCTATACAATGAAAATGAATTTACTCATACAAATATGTATGAGTAAATTGGAAATTTTGTTTCAGCACACCCAATTTAAATTATTTACTTAATAGCTCTTTCTTAGCTTGATTGATAAAAAGAAGGTATCCCCTGTTGCTAGTTCTTATCAAATCCTCTTCACTCTTTAGATTGATATTGGTAATTCTATTAACGTTTTTATCTGGCGATATCTTTACTACTTTGTAATGACTAAAATTTAGACCTGTTTCTTTTTTAGTACATTCAAAGATACAATCACCAAATTTTAATTCAACTTCTCCATGGTCATACAATTTTCCCCACGACCATACACAAGTAATTCGATTGTCTTTATCATCTAAATTAATTGTTAATTTTTTATCTTTCCAATCGAACTTGCTACCATCTAAGTGCATTCTTTCATATTCTCTTTGGTTGTGGTTATTATTGTTTTGATTCTCTGAATTTCTTTCTGGTATCTGATTTACTAATACAGCATCTATATTAAGAAATTTAATTGCTTTTAAATACATAATTTGATCTGAAGTATATAGTTTCAAGTCATTTTTTTGACAATACTCTAAAATATTGTTATCTGGACAACTATATTTTTCTTCTATTCTTACATATTCAAATTTTCCAGTTTCATCTTCTTCAATAGCTTGCTTTATTAGCTTTCTTGCTTCTCTGCCTTTTAATCCACGTTTTACTTTCAGAGCATCTAATTCTCTTATAGTAACACTAGTTATTACTATTGTGTCATGTGTTTCTAGAATTTTTTCCCAATTTCCTGCTAGTATTGAAGCATCAATAAGGATTTTCTTTTTTAAACTTTCCTTTTGTTCTAATTCTTTAATTGTTATAGTTGTATTCTCGTACATATGTCATTCCTCCAATTAAAGCTAAAACAAAATTTCCTCAACATTATTTACATAATGTAAATATATTTTACCATATTTTCACAATTTGTGCAATATATAAAAAAGCATCTACTTTAAACTAAAGTAGATGCTTTTTTTATTTATTTATTTTTTCTCAATTATCATTTCTTTTACTTTCATCAATCTTGTTAGACTAGCTCTTTCATCTTCATCTAATTTTGTTTGAATGTATTTTATTGTATCTTGATAATTTGGTATCATTACATTTTCTAATGCATTTACTCTTCTTCTTGTTTTTTCTATTTCTACAGATAATAACTCTATTGCTTTTTCATTTTTGGCAAGTTTTAATAATATATTTGTTACATCTGTTAAAATTTGTACTGATTTATCTAAATCTCCTGTTGTAAATGCGAATCCATAAGGATACATTTCATCATTTACATTTTCTTTATTAAAACTAAATGATGGTATTTTTACACTCATGATACTCTTGGTAGTTACATCAACATTGATTGATTGTTTTGGAATCATTAATGCTTCTTCTATATACTCATCACTAATAACAGCTTTTGCCATTGTAAAACTTTGATAAGATTTTTCTAACTTTCTTTCTACTTCTTCTCTAATTGATTTGTTTTCTTCTACTAGAGCCATAAGTTTTTTTATAAGTTCATCTAATTTATCTTTTAATAATTTATGTCCTCTTACTGCTGTTTTAAGTGATTTTTTCATGTTAAGACTTTCTATACGTGTCAAATTAACATTTAAAATGGCCATATTTTATCACTCCATTTCTTTTTTTGGCATATATTTATCAATATATTCATCATGAATACGTCTTAACTCTGCTCTTGGTAACATTGATAATAATTCCCAACCAATATCTAATGTCTTAGCAATAGATCTGTTTGTTTCAAAACCTTGACCTATAAATTTGTTTTCAAATTCATCTGCAAATTGTGCATATATAATGTCAATTTTTGAAAGGGCTTCTTTACCAAGTATTGCCATAAGCTCTTTTGCATCTTTTCCTCTTGCATATGAAGCAAATAATTGATTTAATACATCTTTATGGTCTTCTCTAGTTTTACCTTTTCCTATACCTTCATTTTTCAAACGTGATAATGAATTTAGAACATCAACTGGTGGTTCTAATCCTCTTTGATATAGGCTTCTATCTAAAACTATTTGACCTTCTGTTATATATCCTGTTAAGTCTGGTACTGGGTGTGTTTTATCATCTTGAGGCATTGTTAATATAGGAAGCATTGTTATAGAACCTGCATTTCCTTTTATTTTTCCTGCACGCTCATAAATAGTTGCAAGGTCAGTATATAAATATCCTGGATATGCACGTCTTCCTGGTATTTCTTTTCTTGCTGCTGAAATTTCTCTTAGTGCTTCTGCATAATTAGTTATATCAGTCATAATAACTAGTACTTGCATTCCTTCTTCATAAGCTAAATATTCAGCTGCTGTTAAAGCCATACGTGGTGTTGAAACACGCTCTACTGCTGGATCATCTGCTAAGTTAATAAATAACACACTTCTGCTTATAGCTCCTGTTTTCTTTAAGTCATCTATAAAGAATTCTGCATCTTCAAATGGAATTCCTATAGCAGCAAATACAACAGCAAATTTTGAATCTTCTTTTAATACTTTTGCTTGTCTTGCTATTTGTAGGGCAAGTTTTGCATGTGGAAGTCCAGAACCTGAGAATATTGGTAATTTTTGTCCAATAACTAGTGTATTTAATCCATCTATAGAAGATACTCCTGTTTGAATAAATTCTGAAGGAAATACACGAGCTGCTGGGTTTATTGGTTTACCATTAACATTGATTTTTTTGTCTGGAATGATATTTGGCAATCCATCAATTGGATTTCCCATTCCATCAAAAACTCTACCTACAATGTCTTTTGAAACTCCAAATTCTAGTCCTTTTCCTAAAAATCTTATTTTTGATTCAGATAAGTTAATTCCTGCTGAGCTTTCAAATAATTGAACTAATGCCGTGTTTTTGTTTACTTCTAGCACTTTACAAAGTCTTCTTTCTCCGTTTTGTAGTTCTATTTCTCCTAACTCATCATATGTAACTCCTTCTACTGATTCAATTAACATCAAAGGGCCTGCTGATTCTTTTATTGATTTATATTCTTTTATCATAAGCTATTTATCCCCCTTTTCAATTAAATTTTGAGTTTCTGTTTTTATTTCTTCTACAATTGCTTTATATTGTTCATCAAATTCTTTTTCTACTATGAATTTAGCTTTACCAATTTTACTCATAAAGTCTAATTCTATACAATCATCAACTGGTACTTCGTTATCTATTGCTTTTTGTAAATATTCATATGCAATAAATATAAGTTTTAGCATACCTTCTTGTTTATGTAATGATGTATATGTATCAACTTCATCAAATGAGTTTTGATTTAGATAATCATCACGAATACTACGAGCAATTTCTAAAACTAGTCTATCACTTGGAGAAACTGCATCTAATCCTATTAATTGTACAATTTCTTGAAGTCTTGCTTCTTCTTGTAATATTGACATTGCTTTCATTCTTAATTGACTGAAATCCTCACTTACATTTTTTTCTGTCCATTTGTCAATTTTTTCTTGATATAATGAATAACTTGTAAGCCAGTTTATTGCTGGGAAGTGACGTTTTGTTGCAAGGTTTGCATCCAATCCCCAGAATACTTTAACTATACGAAGTGAACCTTGACTTACTGGTTCTGATATATCTCCACCTGGAGGTGATACTGCACCAATTGCTGTAAGTGTTCCGATTCTATCTTCTGAACCTAAACAATTTACTTTACCAGCTCTCTCATAGAATTCAGCTATTCTTGAACCCAAATATGCTGGATATCCTTCTTCACCAGGCATTTCTTCTAGTCTACCACTCATTTCTCTTAGAGCTTCTGCCCATCTTGATGTTGAGTCTGCCATAAGTGCAACATTGTATCCCATATCTCTATAGAATTCTGCTATAGTCATACCTGTATAAATAGATGCTTCACGAGCAGCAACAGGCATATCTGATGTGTTAGCAATTAATACAGTTCTATTCATCAAAGAATCTCCTGTTCTTGGATCTATAAGTCCTGGAAATTCTGATAGAACTTCTGTCATTTCGTTTCCACGTTCACCACAACCAACATATATGATTATGTCAGCGTCTGACCATTTTGCAAGTTGGTGTTGAGTAACTGTTTTACCACTACCAAAAGCTCCTGGTATAGCACAAGTTCCACCTTTTGTTATAGGGAATAATGTATCTATTACCCTTTGACCTGTTACTAACATAGTATCTGGATTTAATTTTTTACCAAATGGTCTACTCTTTCTAACTGGCCATTTTTGCATAAGTGCAACATTGTGTTCTTTTCCTTTTTTATCTACAACAACTGCAACAGTTTCTACAACTGTAAATCTTCCTGATTTTATTTCTTTTATTTTTCCTGATACACCATATGGAACCATAATTTTGCATTCAACAGCTTCTGTTTCTTTAACTGTTCCAATTATATCTCCTGCTACAACATCTTCTCCAACTTGTTTAGAAGCAACAAATTCCCATTGTTTTTCTCTATTTAAAGAATTAACTTCTATACCTCTTTCTATATTTCTTCCTGATATTTCATATAGTTTTTCAAGTGGTCTTTGTATTCCATCATATATTTGTGATAACATACCAGGCCCTAGTTCAACACTAAGTGGCATACCTGTAGAATATACTTTTTCCCCTGGACCAATTCCTGATGTTTCTTCATATACTTGTATTGATGCTTTATCTCCATGCATTTCTATAATTTCACCAATTAAATGGTTATTTGATACTTTAACTAAGTCATACATATTAGCATCTTGCATTCCTTCTGCTATAACTAAAGGTCCAGATACTTTTATAATAGTACCTTCTCTCAAATTTTTCACCCTCTTTATTTATTTAATATATCTATTCCAATTGCTCTTTTAGCACATTCTCTTATTTTATTCATACCTAAATTCATATTTCCACAATTTCCTGGAATTGTAATAATTGCTGGAACTTGCTTTTCTTTAAATTTAAGAATGTATTTTTCAACTAGAATGCTCATTTTTTCAGTTATATAGATAATTGCATAATTATCTTCTACTAATTTATCTATTGTTTCTCTAATCTCTTTTTCATCTTCTGCAACTGGGAAAGCATTAATTCCTATTGACATGAATCCCATTGTTTCTTCTTTATTTCCTATTATACCAATTTTATACATATGAATCTCTCAACCTTTCTCTAATTTCGATTGAACTAACATTATTAACTTTTCCTGTTAATATGATTCTTATATTTTTTATTTCCGTTTCTTTGGCATAGGTGTATGCTACTAATGGTTCTACTCCAAGTGCTTCGAATTTTGCAACTTTTACATAATCCATTAAATAATTATCGCATATTTTATCAAATGACGTACGATTTCTTATTGCTTCTTCAAACATTTCATAATATG
The DNA here is from genome assembly GCA_934167175.1 of uncultured Clostridia bacterium. Classification (GTDB taxonomy): domain Bacteria; phylum Bacillota; class Clostridia; order TANB77; family CAG-508; genus CAKPKF01. The sequence goes on from CAKPKF010000014.1 coordinate 36,010, forward strand.
ATGTTTGTTTAAATGATAAAATAGGTTCATCAGATTCAAATGCTTCTGCAAATGTTTCTATTGATATGCTACCTTCTTTTATATAAGCCATTTCAAAGTTTTTAAAATTATTTGATACTCTTTTTATTCTGAAAAACGTTCTTAAGTTAGAAATATCACATAATTTTGTAACATAGTCCATTATAAATTTCTTGTTACTTTCTTTAGCTAAATTCATCATATATGAATATGTAGATTTATCTAGTACAACATCTATTATTTGACTTTTTTGTTCTTTTTCATATGAACTTATTGCTTCTAATACACCTTTTTGCATAATTTCTGGTAAACTATCCAATCTTTTTTCTACTATTGCTTCTTGCAATTCATTAACTGGAATTACTCCTCCATCTACAAGAAATTTTTCATAATCTTTTTTAACAGCTTCACCTTTTAAAATTGTTTTTATATTGTGATAGTCATTTTTACATATAAATAATTTTGGAAAGTCTTCTTCTGGAACAAGTTCTTTTATTAATTTATATAATTTTTCTGACTCTTCTGTTAAAACTTTTTCAAAATCTTGTACTCTTTCTATTGAATCTGTATTATATTGATGTTCTTGTAATGTTCCTAAGATTCTCTCTGGAGTTTCTTCTACCATTTGCTCTAATTCTACATTAGTTAAGAGATTATTCTCAATTGCTCTTATTCTAGCAACTGCATATGGATATATTTGTTCCATGTTATACCTCCTAACCAAATAAAATATCAGCTAATATTTTATCTACTTTTTCTTTTTCCAAATCTAAGATTGTATCTAATACATAGTTATATTCTACATTTTCTTTTTTTACTATAAATCCGCTTTCAAAATCTCTTGTTTCATCAGAAATTTTAAACTCTCCATTTAATGCTTTTATAACTTGTTGTTTTTGTTTTTCTGGTAATATTATTTCTGATCCTTTTTCAAAATTTGCATTTTTTGTAGTAGTTTTTATAAATGTTATATATTCTTCA
>CAKPKF010000015.1 GCA_934167175.1 uncultured Clostridia bacterium
TTGCTAAACCTACTTGTACTGTTAGTTTTAAATCAAAAATTAGACTCTTTTATCTTTTCCTTTTGCATTTAAATTTCCACCAATATTATATCATCTCCTATACACTTTATGTTCTGCCATGGTATTACTATATCATTATTTGAACAAAACATATTAAACATCTTATTGCCTCCTGGTACTATTATAGATGTTATTTTTCCTGTTTCTAAATCTGCTGTTACATCTTGGACATACCCCAACCTTTTTCCATCTTTTATATTTACTACTTCCTTATGTTTAAAATCTAATCCTTTTCCTCCCATACAGTTCCTCCATAACTCTATGTATTTTATTATTTTAATAATAAAGAACAAATCTGAAAACTCTAAATTCTTACTCCATTTTTTAAGTAAATTTGTTCTGTGCAAATTTACTTAAAATTGAGTACAATATTTTATATATTAATAATTCTGCACAACCTTCCTAATATATAAATTACATACTATATTATATGCAAAAATAATATAGTATGTTACTTCTGTTGTTTATTTATACATTTTCTTTATTCTATTTATAGCACTTTTTTCCAATCTAGATACTTGGGCTTGTGATATTCCAATTTCTTCTGCTACTTCCATTTGAGTTCTACCATCAAAAAATCTTTTGTTTATTATCATCTTTTCTCTGGAATTTAATTTTTTCATTGCCTGTGCAATAGTTAACTTTTCTGCCCATGACTCATCTGTTTCTTTATTGTCTCCAACTTGATCCATAACATATATACTATCTGTTCCATCATTATATATAGGTTCTTGCAAAGATATAGGATCCTGTATTGCATCTAAACTAAATGCTATTTCTTCTTTTTCTACTCCTAATTCTTTTGCTATTTCTTCTATCTGTGGCTCCTTTCCTTTTTCTTTTGTTATCCTCTCTCTTACTTGTAGTGCTTTATATGCTAAATCTCGTATTGATCTACTTACTCTTATTGGATTATTATCTCTTAGGTATCTTCTAACTTCTCCTATTATCATCGGCACTGCATATGTGGAGAATTGTACATTTTGTGATAAATCGAAATTATCTATTGATTTAATAAGTCCTATACATCCAATTTGAAATAAATCATCTGGGTTTTCCCCTCTTCCTTTAAATCTTTGAATTACACTTAAAACAAGTCTTAAATTTCCATATATAAATTTTTCTCTAGCCCTTTCATCTCCGTTTTTTATTTTTATAAATAATTCTTTTTTTTCTTCATTTGACAGGGTAGGTAATTTTGATGTGTTTATACCACATATCTCTACCTTTCTCATCAAATAAAAACCTCCTTTAGAAATATGTTATTTACATTATTTCCAAAAGGAAGTTAATTTATTCTTATTATTAATTTTTATTATCCAGTTTTACTCATTATATCTTTTTTCATTTTTCCAATTATCTTTTTTTCTAATCTTGATATATAACTCTGTGATATTCCAAGCATATCTGCTACTTCTTTTTGTGTCTTTTCATCTCCTGTTGAAAAGCCAAATCTTAATTCCATTATATTTCTTTCTCTGTTATTTAACTTTTTCATAGATGCTTTTAACAGCTTTTTATCTACTTCATCTTCTATTCTTCTTGAAGTCACATCTGCTTCAGTTCCTAAAATATCTGACAGCAACAACTCATTTCCGTCACAATCTTGATTTAATGGTTCATCTATTGATATTTCTCCTTTTATTTTATTAGTTCTTCTTAAATACATTAAAATTTCATTTTCTATACACCTTGAAGCATATGTTGCTAGTTTTATTTGTTTTTCTGTATTAAATGTATTTATAGCTTTCATTAATCCAATAGTTCCTATTGATATTAAATCCTCTATGCCTATTCCAGTATTTTCAAACTTTTTAGCTATGTATACTACTAACCTTAAATTTCTTTCTACCAAAACTTTTTTTGCTAATTCATCTTTGTTTGAAAGTTTTCTTAAATATTCTTCTTCCTCATCACTAGATAATGGCGGTGGCAAAGTTTGACTACCGCCTATATAAAATATAGGCATATCTTCAATTGTATCTTTTACTATATACTTAACGTACAAAGTATTTATGCTAGCTTTTAATATTTGCAATATATTTATTTTCATCACTCCTTTCTAATATATCCAAACCTATAAGGGCTGTGTAATTTCCGCTTTTTGTTAAAGATTTTTCGTAAATTCCTATAATAACATCGTTAATTCTATTTTGTTCATTCAAAATAATATAATCTGATTTTATTCCTAATAATATTCCATTTTGTTTTCCTAATGATGTAAATGGTATTACTCTAAATTTAGACATATACTCTTTTTCTTTTATAATTACCTCTTCTCCTTTTAGTATTGCTTGAACATTTCTTAGTATTGGTATTGGTATTACATTTTCTAGCGAAGTCGCCTCTACTACTATTACTGGTGCATTAGTTATAGGTTCTCTTAACAAGTTACCTGTATCTAACATTCCTTTTATTATTACATTTTTATCATTTATACAAATCTCTATTTCACAAAACATATCTTTTTTGGATATTTTCCCTTTTATTATTTTGAAAGATATATTTAAAATAATATATCCTAATATCCCACCTAAAAAAGCTATTTTTATAGGATATGTTCCTAATAATAATCCGTTTTTCATTAATATATCTTGCGGTTTCAAGATATACAACAAAGCAAATGCTACTCCTCCAAAAGTAAATGATGTTAAATAAAATATTAATAATTGTTTAAATAATATTTTTACATTTTTAGGATAAAATGATAAATACACCATAGATATAGATAAAGCTACTTTTAGCGTTATAGAAGAATATTCCTCTAGTATAGACATAAAAGAAATAACAGCATATGTTCCACCAATTATGCTAGCTAATAGAATTCTAACTTTGTTTATATTTAATTTCATTATCACTCCTGTTGCGCACAGTATAATATAGTTCATTATTACATTTTCCATCCACACTATATCTAGATATATAACCAATCTTGCTACTCCTTTCTTGTTACTAATTCATATATTATTTTATATTGCTTTTTTTAAAAAAGCTGTCATAACATAGTATAAAAAAAAAGAAATAATCTACAAAATAGATTATTTCTTTTTTTATTTTATAAAATTTCTACAATATTTATTTTTATAAGTTTTTATTTTTGTTTTTTCTTAAAAATGATGGTATGTCTAAATCATTAGGATCATCTTTTGGCATTGGTGTAGGTATTGGATTTATTTTTTTATCTCCCCATGGTTTTGATGATGTTGTTTTTGTATCTAAATTTATATTAGGCATTCCTGGCATTCCCATTTCTTTTTCAAATCCAGTTGCAATTACTGTTATTACTATATCGTCTTCCAATGTTTCATCTATAACTGCACCAAATATAATATTAGCTTCTGGATCAACACTTCTTTGAACTAATTCAGCTGCAGTATTAACTTCGTGTAATCCTAATTCTGAGCCACCTGTTATATTTATTATTACACCCTTTGCACCTTCTATAGAAGTTTCTAGTAATGGACTTTGTACAGCTTGTTTTGCTGCATCTTCTGCTCTATTTTCTCCAGAAGATCTACCTATACCCATATGTGCCATTCCTGTATTTAGCATAATTGTTTTTACATCAGCAAAATCTAGATTTACTAGTCCTGGAATAGCAATTAAGTCTGATATACCTTGAACACCTTGTCTTAATACATCATCAGCCATTTTAAAAGCATCAACTATCGGTGTTTTTCTATCTATTATTTGTAATAACTTGTCATTTGGTATAACAACTAATGTATCAACTTTTCCTTTTAAACTTTCTATTCCACGCTCTGCTTGTGATAGTCTTTTCTTTCCTTCAAAAGTAAATGGTTTTGTAACAACACCTATTGTTAATATTCCCATTTCTTTTGCTGCCGCTGCTACAACTGGTGCTGCTCCTGTACCAGTTCCACCACCCATTCCAGCAGTAACGAAAACCATATCAGCTCCTCTTAAAACTTCAGCTACTTCAGCTTTACTTTCTTCTGCTGATTGTGCACCTATATCTGGGTTAGCTCCTGCACCTAGTCCTCTAGTTATTTTTTCTCCTATTTGAATTTTTGTTCCTGCTTTTGATAGTTGAAGTGCTTGTCTATCTGTATTTACTGCTATGAAGTCAACCCCTCTTATTCCAGAATCAACCATTCTGTTTACTGCGTTATTTCCTGCTCCTCCAACACCAATTACTTTTATTGTTGCAGTTCCATCTGACATTCTTTCTGTCTCATCATATTCCATCATAGTGTTTATTCCTCCCTAATATATATTTATTAATTTATTTACTATATTAATAGTCATTTGCTTTATGTATAAAAAAATTCTTTGATTCTTTCTAGAATGTTTCTGAAAAAGTTATTTTCAGATTTTGTATCTATACTACTAGACACTGTTTTAGCAAATGGCCTTGCTGCTATGTATCTTATTAATGCGTGACTTGTTCTATGAATTGGTTTTATTGTACTTACTAATCTTCCAGTAGCAATTTTTACAGGTATGTTTAATATAATTTTTCCTGCAACATCACTTTTGTTTATATTACTAATTCCTTGTCCTGTCAATACTACATTATTTATTTTTTTCTTTACACCCTTATTAGTTATATCATTATTAACTAATGTAAATATTTCTTCAATTCTAGCTTCTATTATTTCTATAAGTTCTGAACTTTTTATTACTTTATTTCTAGGTTCTCCTTTATATGTATTTAATATTATGTCATTGTCATTATCTATATATGACTTTAATGCTAAACCATATTGTCTTTTTAATTTATCTGCCTCTTTTTCTGAAATATTTAAAACAAGTGCAATATCATGTGTAATATTATTTCCTCCTAAAGGTATTGTATTGGTATATATAAATGATGAACCTTCAAAGATTCCTATATCTGTCATTCCTGCTCCAATATCTAATAACATTATATTGTCATGTAATTCGTTTGTATCTAGTACCAGATTTCTTTCTGCAAGAGTATTTGGTACTATTCCATCTATTTCTATCCCAGCTCTTTTAAATATTCCAGTTAATTGTTTTACATATTCCTTTTCTGCTAGTATTATTTGTGCTTTTAATGTGAAACTAGAACTTAAATTTCCAACTGGGTCTGTTACTTCTTTGCCATTATCTAGTATGAACTTGTCTGGTACAATATCTATTAGAGTTCTACCTTCTGGGATTTCTATGTCCTTTACTTGCATTATGCTTGTCCCTATATCTCTTGCAGATATACCAGAATATTTATCTTTTACATCTCTGTATATACTATTTTGTACAATAGTTGTATATTTTCCAGGTATAGTTGTATATGCAGAATTTATTTTTAAATTCGACTCTTCTTCAGCTTCTTTTATTGTTTGTGCTATTGCTCTTGAAACTTCTTCTTCATCTATAATTTTGCCTTTTTTTAATCCATTACACTCGCAATCTGTTGAACAAATAATTTCAATTTGGTTAAAATTATTAACTTCTCCTACAACAGTTGAAACTTTAGAAGTACCTATGTCGACTCCTACAATTATGTCCCCTATTGCCAAGATAATTCCTCCATTTATTTATGTATTACTACTATTTGTACCTAAGAATATTATATTTTAGGTCAAATGTCAATAGCTTTTGTTATATTTTTGTAATAAATCCGTAATATTGTTGTAACATATATTTTTTTGTCATTTTCTATAAATTTCGAATCTATTATACATAGCTTATTTACTGGTTTTTTCAGCTATTTTTTCATTTTTTTCTTTTTTCCTGTTAGTCCATTTCTCTAAGTATATTCTTCTTAATATTGATAAGTCTGTAAACATTCTACCGACAAAAACAACTATTGCAGCCAAGTATATGTCTACATTTAATTTTTTACCTAAATATGTAAGTAACATTGCTAATATAGCATTTCCAAAAAAACCTGAAACAAATATTTTGAAATCAAAATTTTCTTTTGCTACTGCTAATATTCCTCCAAATACAGAATCTAATGCTGCTATTATAGCTATTGCAACATATCCAGAATATGTATATGGTATTATAGGTGCATATATTCCAAATACAACCCCTAATATGCATCCAATAATAATTGCTAAAAATATCATATTTATTCTCCTTTCATGAATTTTTTATTGTTCTATATATTTCAGTGTCATTTCTCCACTATATTTTGGTATAACTACATTATTTTGCTTTTCCAGAGTTGCATTTGGATGTGTATCTATATATCCACTATCTTTTAGATTAAGAGCACTTTCTAGGTACTTTTGGTTCCCTATTGCTTTTATTTCATATGGTGCAACTAATCTTTTTCCGTTCATTTTTATGATATTGTTTACATCAACAATATCTGTCATATTAATTACTCTTTCACCATTTATGCATATAGCCTCAGCTCCCGCCAAATTCAATTCATTTATTAAATCTATCAAATTTGATGCAGTCACATTATCCTCAACCGTATTTTTCAATGTGATAACTACACCTTCTCCTTTTACAGCAACTTTTCCAACATTTACCCTTGATTGAACTAATTCTTTTTCTAATAATACAGAGGTCTCTTGATTTGATTCTATTTTTTCTTTATATTCATTTATTTTGCTATTTGTATCATCTAATTCAGTTTTTGTTTTTTCATATTTTGATTTCCATGATGTAAGTTCACTTCTTAATTCCGCTTCTCTCATTGTTTCTATAGAAGTAATATCTGTCTGTTCTACAGTTCTAAACTGCATAAACATAACAGCTACTAATAAAAAACTCATAAGTGCTATTGTTATAGCAACAATAATTTTTCCTTTTTTCATCCCTATCACCTACTCTGCATTTTTTAAATATTTATAGTTTATTACCCCATTGTATTTTGGTATTGTTATATTATTAGATTTTTTTATGTCAGTTGGAATCCCTGTATCATTTAATTTTTCTATGTAACCTCCTGGCCTTTGATATGCTCCTAAAAGATTTTCTGGTGATCCTATTGCTTTTATTATAAATGGTGAACTTAATTTTTCTCCATTTATTTGTACAACATTACCATCACAAGTAATTGCCGTAGTATTTATAATTCTTTGATCATTTATAGATATTGCTTCTGCTCCTGCATTTTTTAACTCATACACAACTTGTTTTAAATCTTCATCATGTACTAAATATAAACTTACATTTAAAACCTTATCAGATGTAGGATTATCTTTTAATGTTATTGTTACACCTTTTCCTGATACATCTGTAAGACCTAATAAAGTATTATTCAGTTTCAATTCTTTTTCTAAATTTTCGTCTTCACTATCATTTTCGCTAGCACTTTTTCTTTGCTTCTCCAATGTATCTCCCGCTTTTTGCAATTCCGAATATGTTATATCATATCTTTCTTTCCATTTTAATACTTCATTTCTTAGTGAATTTTCTTTTAAAGTTTGTCCCACTGTTGATGTTACTTCTTTTATGCTATTTAGCTGTAGCACTATCAAAAAAGTTAATATACAACACATTGTCCCTAACATTAAAGCAATATTTTTTTTATGTTTCATGAATCTACTCCTTTCACTATACTTTTTCTCTAAAAAATACTTTATCGCTATTTAAATCTCCATTTATAAATATTTCTCCTGTTTTTCCTTTCTCATGCTCTAATATAGATTTCAAATATAATATTCTCGTACTAATATTAGATGCATCTCCTAAATAAGCAGTTTTGTTTTCACTTTCTAGTATTAACTTATAATTATTTTTATCAGATATGTCTATTTTTGTAATTAATGTTGACGCACCATTTCTACTAGCAGAATCCATTATTTTTAAAACCATATCTAATTTTTCTAAATCTTCGTTACACAATCTATTTCCTTCATGTATTTGATCTGTTTCTGTTGCAAATCCTATTATAATTTGTCCATCTATTTTTTCTGGTGATATTTCTAATATATATCCTTGATTATTTATATATACATATGAATTTGAAAATTCTAACATAAATGTAGCTTTTCTCTCTTCTACATTCAATTCTATTTTGTTTGGTAGATTTCTTTTAAAATCTACATTTTCTATATATGCATTTTGTTTTATATTACTTACAACTTCTTTTTGATTAGTTTTAAAAATGTTATCTCCTAACTTGATTCCTGACAAACTAATAATTTGGTTTTCAGTTATTTTCTCATTTCCTGCAACTTTTACTTCATTTATATTAAATATTGGTGACAACAAAAAATATATAATAGCTATTATAAGACTAACTGTAAGAAATATCCATTTTATTATCATTCCTATAAATTTACTTCTTGCCCTTTTTTTTCTTAATATTTGTTTTTCTTCCTCAGTTAGTTTTCTCGGCGGTTGTTTTGGTTTTGTTTGCTTTTTTTTATTTTGTGACTGTTTTTTATTCTTTTGTTTTACCTTATTATTTTTTTGATTTTTCTTTTTTTCTTTTTTTTGTTCTGGTATTTTTGTAACTCCTATTACAATCTCATTATCAAAACAAAATATATCATCATCTTTTTTTTCTTCATGTTCTTCATCTTTCATTTTTCTGCACAACATAAGTAATTTTTTCTTAGATTTTTTATCTTTTGGGGCAGAATTCTTATCTGCCCTTTTTCTTTTATTATTAAGCCTCTCTTGTGTTTCTTTTTCTAATTGGCTATTAAGATAAAATAAATCTAATGACTCTTCTTTATCTTTCATTTACACACCTTCTCTAATTTTTACTTTTGCTCCTAAACTACTTAGTTTCTCGTTTAATTCCTCGTAACCTCTTAATATATATTCTATATTTTCTATTTTCGTTGTTCCTTTTGCTGTTAACGCTGCTATAACTAATGCTGCTCCACCTCTTAAATCAGTTGCTTTTACATTTGCCCCTGATAATCTTCTTACTCCCTTTATAACAGCTATTCTGCCTTCTACTTTTATTTTTGCTCCCATTCTTATTAATTCACTTGTATATTTGTATCTATTTTCAAATATATTTTCTACTATCACAGATGTTCCCTTAGCAACAGTTAACATACTTGCATATATTGATTGCATATCTGTTGGAAAACCTGGATATGGAGTTGTTTTTATATCTACTGCCTTTAATTTATTAGGAGCTATTAAATATATTTCATCTTTGTTTACATGTAATTTGCAACCACATTCTTCTAATTTATGTAGTATTGGTGTTATATTTTCAGGCACTACACCTTTTAACTTAACTTTTCCTTTAGTAGCTGCTACTGCACATAATAAAGTTCCTGCTTCTATTCTATCTGGCATTATTTTGTAACTTATATTTTTTAGTTTCTTTACCCCTTCAACAGTTATTACATTACTTCCTGCTCCTTTTATCTTTGCTCCCATTTTGTTTAAAAATTCTTGTAAATCCACTATTTCTGGTTCCATAGCTGCATTTTTTATAACTGTTTTTCCTTCCGCCAAAACTGATGATAAAATTGCATTCTCCGTTGCCCCGCACACTCGGAAAATCTAAATTCATTTCGGCTCCCAGTATTGTATCACAACTACACTCAATATGTCCAGACACTTCGGTTACATTTATTCCAAGTTTTTCGAAAGCAAATAAATGCAAATCTATTGGTCTACTTCCTATATCACATCCTCCTGGATGCGTAAATACTACTTTTTTGCATCTTCCTAATATTGCTCCTGATAGTATTACAGAAGATCTCATTTTTCTCATTAATTCTTCTGGTATTTCGTATTTTTTTATATTCCTTGCATCTATAGTTACTTTAGCGTTATTTTTTTTTACAATACACCCTAAGTTTTTTAAAATTTGAAACATAATTTTTGTGTCCTCTATTTTTGGCACGTTATATAACTTAGTTACACCTTTATTCAATATGCATGCTGCAATTATCGGTAATGACGCATTTTTAGAACCAGAAACGTAAACTTCGCCTTCTAATTTTCTTCCTCCTTCTATTATGTAACTTTTCATTTTTCAACCTCCTTTTATTACAATATATTATGCTTACCTATTATTTTTTGTGTATTTTCTTAGTTTTCCAATGTCTTATTAAAAACTTTAATAAATGTTACTTAACCTTGCTATATACGCAATTTTTTTAATTTTTTCTATATAAAAAACTACCTTAACTATTGATTTTATAGTTAAGGTAGTTTTTGTCTTTTTTACATTTTTACAACTAATTTATCTATTTTAGAATTTATATAATTTTCTAATTTTGACATAAACTCATTTGAATTAATTTCTTTTTTTGCTACCATGTCTAATCCTTTTTCCCAGCTAGCTGTCAACCTTGGATTTAGCATATCTGGCATTGAATTATATACAACATCAAATATATTTTCTCCGAACTCTGTCGGTGTTATTATTTGTGTTTTTGGATTTATATTTATATATTTTATTCTTTCTAATTTTTTCATTATCTCCGCTCTTGTTGCACTTGTTCCTATTCCAGCCCCTTTTATTTGTTCTCTTAATTCCTCATCCTCTATTAATTTTCCGGCATTTTCCATTGCAAGAATAATAGAGCCAGAATTATATCTATTAGGCGGATTAGTTTCCGAATCTTTTGTTTCAAAATTTTTAATTTCTATTTTTTGTCCTTTTTTTAGTGTTTTCAAAATTTCTAAATTATTATCTTCTTCACTTTCTTGCTTATTATCTTTTTCTTTTGAAACCGTTTTATTTTTTAGTATCTCTTGAAATCCTCTCTTCATGCACACTTTCCCACTAGTATAAAATAATTCATTTTCTATTTGCACTTCCACTTGTATTTTATTAAATTCGGCTGGCGGATAAAATATAGATAAAAATCTTTTTACAATTAATATATATATTTGTTTATGTAATTCTGGAAGTTTATCATAGTTCTCATATCCCTGCCCTGTTGGTATTATTGCATAATGATCTGTTATTTTACTATCATTTACATATTTAGTTTTAATTAGATTAGTAGAATATTTTTCTTCTACCATTTTTTTTATATAACCTTGTATTTCTTGATCTTTAAACCCTTTTGCTATTCCATTTAAATTTTTAGATATCTCTTTTGCTACAGCTGTTGATAATACTCTTGCATCAGTTCTTGGATACGTTACTAATTTTTTTTCATATAGGTTTTGAATTATATCTAATGTTTCATCTGGTTTTATTTTAAATCTTTTTGTACATTCGTTCTGTATTTCTGCTAAATTAAATAATAATGGTGGATTTTCTTTTTGCTTTGTTTTTTTTACTTGTTTTATTACCGCTTCTTTATCTTTTAAATACATTATAAAATTTTTAGCATCTTCTATTTTTTTAAATCCTGAATCATTATATAATTTATTAGATTCGTACATAATTGACTTTTCATTTACCTTCCATTCTGCCTTAAATGAACTATTATCTTCCCCAAATTCTCCAATGATTTTATAATACTTGGTTTTTACGAAATTTCTTATTTCTCTTTCCCTTATAACAATCATTCCCAATACACAAGTCATAACTCTACCAACCGAAATAACAACTCTATCTTGATTTAATTCTTTCGCAAGTCTTCTACCAAAAATTATAGATAATAACCTTGAAAAATTTATACCTATCAAATAATCTTCTTTTGCTCTTAAATATGCTGAGTCTGCTAAGCTATCATATTCTTCTAAGTCTTTTGCCTCTTTTATCCCTCTTAATATTTCCTCTTCTGTTTGTGAATCAATCCATACTCTTTTTTTATTTTTTCCTTTTATCCCTATCATTTGGTCAACTAATCTATATATGTATTCTCCTTCTCTCCCAGAGTCGGTACTAACATATATTGTATCTACATCATCTCGTAAAACAATACTCTTTATAGTATTAAATTGTTTTTCTACAGCTGGTATTACTTCATATTTATACTCTTTCGGCAAAAAAGGAAGTGTTTCTAACTTCCAATATTTTAATTTTTCATCATATTTTTCTGGATAAGACATAGTAACTAAATGACCTACACACCATGTTATTATCCAGTTATCTGACTCTAAATATCCATCTTTTCTGTTTGCCTTAATCTTCATAGCAGTAGCAAATTGCATTGCAACTGAAGGTTTTTCTGTAATAAGTACATTCTTAGACATATTTATCTTCCTTTACTTTTTTGTAAATTATATTGCAATAATATTATTTGAAGCTAATCTCTCATCTATGTATTGATTTGCTAAATTTTTTATCATTTTCATATTTTCCCTTGTATCTTCTAATTTGTACTCTACTCTATCTACTGTTTTATTTATATAGTCACTATTTTTTATTATTTGTAGACTAGTTTTATAATTCACATCAAATACAAATGAAATATGATTAACTATATTATCTATTGGTGTTTTTATCGCTGAATATGGGATCGTTTTATGTTCTAAAAAACCTTCTACTATATCTTCGCTTATTTTTTGTTTACTAACATCACTACAGTTAAATAATATATCATAATCTACTACAGTTTGCGAATAAAAAATATCTGTTTTGTCTGCATCTCTTATTATCTTTGAATGTGTTATTATGTTTTTGTCTGTTATACTTTCATCTATTTTATATTTGTTATGGTTTAAGATTGCTATTTTTATAATTTCATCATATTTACTTGTACTTAAAAATCTTCTTATTAGTCCATCTTCAAATAAAACTTCTACTCCTTTATCAGCATGGTCTATGCTTATAGCATCATCATAAGTATTATATAATTTTACTTGTTCAAATCTTCCTATATCATGTAATAAGCCAATAAGTTCTGCTAATTCAATATTCTCTTCATCTAACTTTAAACCTTCTGCAATCTTTCTACTTATATTTGCAACTCTATAAGTATGTTGTAATTTATATTTTATCTTTTGTTGACTTAGATCATATTCTTTTACATATTCTTCAAAAACTTCTTTTGCTTTTGATATATCTATAAACATTAACTCTCAACCCCTCACTATTCCATTATACTATATTTTGTCATTTCTTGCAAATTTTATTGTTTTGTTACTACAATATATCTACACAAAAAAACTTAGTAAGTTAAACTTCTTACTAAGTTTTTTATTCTTATAAATATTTTTCTGGGTTTGTTGGTGTTCCATTTATTCTTATTTCTAAGTGTAAATGTGGTCCTGTTGAATTTCCTGTTGAGCCAACTGCTGCTATTGTTTGACCTGCTGAAACACTTTTTCCTGCTGAAACATATAATTTGCTACAATGTGCATACCATGTTTCAACTCCATTTCCATGTGATACAATTACTAGATTTCCATAAGAACCTTTTCTTCCAGCAAATGTTACTGTTCCTGAGTTGCAACTTGCTATTGCGGTTCCAGCTGAAGCAGAAATGTCTAATCCAGTGTGTGCTCCTGATCTTATTTTGCTAATATTTCCAAATCTTGATGTAATCTTTCCTGATATTGGTCTTACCGCTATTATTTTTCCACTTGCTTTTCTTTCAACAGCTACGTTTTTACTACCTCTGGCTGTTACTGCAGATGAACTACTTACTTTTCTAGCTGATGCTATTGCTATTGCTTTTTGTTGTTCCTTTTCTTTTGCTTCTTCTTCCGCTTTAGCTTTTGCTTCCTCTTCTTGTTTAACTTTAACTTGTTCATCTAAGTTGGTTTGTAAATTTGTTTTTGCAGTAGCTACCTCTGTAGAATTAATAGACTTTATATCATCTACATAATTTACTACCACAGCTATGTCTAATTTCAAATCATTGCTGTACTGTTCTTTTATTTCATTTACTACTTTATCTGCTTCTTCTTGTGTATTTACATATTCTCTATTTTGACCATTTAGAGTAATTGCATATACTTGATATGTCGCTTTTGAAGCTTCTTGTAAAGATAGTAATATCTTTTCTTCATCCGTATTTTTTACATTTGCGAATTTAAATTCATACTCTGGTTCAGCTTCTAATTCTACGAACACAACATTAGATTCTGTTGGTTCTAGAATTTTTTCTTTTACCATTTTGTTAAACTCTTCTTTATTTTTTACATAACCCATTTCGTTGCCTGAAACTGTTACCTTATATACTGGTCTATATTTTATTAAGATTATCGCCATAATAATTACTAGAGCTAAAATTGCTATTCGAGTAACTCTAAAAAATTCTTTTGTGTAATATTTTGTCTTCCTGCTTAAAATAAAAATACACACTCCTTTTCTTTTTTTTTGCGACTAAACAATATTATACTATATATTCTAAACAGTTTCAATTATCGTATACTCAAAATTAAACAATTCTATTATTTTTTTACTTTTCTTTCCCTTTTTATTCTAATTTATCATATGTTTTCCTTTCATATAATTCTTTTTTCTTCATTTTACTCTTTTTTCTGATTAACTTCGACATAATTTGATATTATTTATATACTGTATCTATTAATATTATATTCTTTTCTCTTTATAGTTATATACAATTTTTCCAAATTTAAATTCATTAAATTTTTTTTGAATTTCTATAATTAGTAATGGCAAAATGGAAATAAATATAGTATATATCCATTGCATTGTATTTAGTGGAACTAATTTAAAAATTTGTGCAATGCTTGGTATTATAACAACAATTATTTGGAGTAATGTTCCTACTATAAAACTTCCTAATAAATATTTATTTTCTAAAAAACCTGATTTAAAAATAGAATCCTCACTCTTTATGTTAAAACTATGAACTAGTTCCAAAACTCCTAATGTAACAAAAGCCATGGTTCTTCCTACTTCTATTCCATACAACTTATTTCCTATGCTAAATGCAAGTAATGTAAGCATGCCTAACATTATTCCTTCTAGAAAGATTTTGCTCCATAATCCATCTGCAAATATTCCTTTTTTTGAATTTCTTGGTTTTTTATTCATTATATCTTTTTCTGGTTTTTCTAGCCCTAATGCAATCGCTGGCAAAGAATCTGTAACTAAATTTATCCATAATAATTGAATTGCCAATAGTGGTGACTTTAGTCCTAATAATATCCCAGCAAATATTGTTACTATTTCTCCAATGTTAGTTGCTATTAGAAAATGAATAGCTTTTCTTATATTTTCAAATATATTTCTTCCTGTTTTTACTGCTTCAACAATTGTTATAAAATTATCATCTGTTAATATCATATCTGAAGCACTTTTAGCAACATCTGTTCCGTTTTTTCCCATTGCAATTCCTATATCTGCTATTTTCAATGCTGGAGCATCATTTACACCATCTCCAGTCATTGCCACAACCGCTTCTGTTTTTTGAAATGCCTTTACAATTTTTACTTTATGTTCTGGAGATACTCTTGCAAAAACAGAATATTTCATTATATTCTTATTTAATTCTTTTTCTGATATTTTATCCAGTTCTTCTCCAGTTATGGCTAAATCTTGATTTTTCAAAATTCCTAACTCTTTTGCAATTGCCTTTGCTGTATTTATATGATCTCCTGTTATCATAACAGTTTTTATTCCAGCATTTTTACATACACTAACCGCTTCTTTTACTCCATCTCTTGGCGGATCAATCATTCCTATTAGTCCAACAAAAATCAATTCCTTTTCTATGGACTTACTTTCAATATTGTATGGCAATAAATCTAAATCTTTATATGCTACTCCAATAACTCTTAATGCTTTATTTGACATTAATGAATTATAATTATTTAATTTTCCAATTATGTTTTGCGTTAACTTATTTATTTGATTTTCTGAATAATACTTAGTACATCTTTTAAATAACACATCTGGTGCCCCTTTAGTTATTATTCTATATTTTTTCCCTACTTTATGAATTGTACTCATTAATTTTCTTTCTGAATCAAATGGTATATCATTGACCCTTTCTTCAGTTATATATATATCATCTCGATTTTGTTTTACATCTAATGCCGCATTTACAATTGCTATTTCTGTTGGGTCTCCATCAATAAATTTTTTTCCATTTTCATATGTACTAACAACATCTGTGCACATTGTAGCTAATTTTAGTATAAACTTTTCACTTGATTTTAAAGCATTACCTGATACATCATAAATATCTACTACTTTCATTTTATTCTGAGTTAATGTTCCAGTTTTATCTGAGCATATTACTGAACTGCTTCCTAGTGTTTCTACAGCTGGCAATTTTCTTATGATTGCATTTTTCCTTGCCATCTTTGTTACTCCAATTGATAACATTATAGTAACAATTGCTGGAAGTCCCTCAGGAATTGCTGCAACTGCCAAGCCAACTGATGTCATAAACATTTCTATTGGTTCTATTTTTTTTAATAATCCTATTATAAAAATTACTACACATATTGCTAAACAACCTATACCTAAATATTTTCCAACTTCCCCTAATTTTTTTTGAATAGGTGTTTCTGGTGACTTGTCTGTAATTATCATTTTTGCAATTTTGCCTACTTTAGTGTTCATTCCTATATCTGTAACAATTGCTTCCGCGTGCCCTCCAACTACAACTGTTGTAGCAAATACCATATTTACTGCATCTGCAATATTAGTTTTAGGTTTTAATATTATATCTGCATTTTTCAAAACCGGTAGATTTTCACCAGTTAGTGCAGATTCTTCTACTTTCAAGTTAAATGAATTTATTAACCTAGCATCTGCAGGAACATAATTTCCAGATTCTAAAACTATTATATCTCCTGGAACAATTTCTTCTGTTCTTACATTACTTATCTTTCCATTTCTTCTTACTTTTGCAATAGGTGATGTAAGTTTTTTCAAATCATCTAATGCCTTTTCAGCTTTTGCTTCTTGAGCTAGTCCCATACCAGCATTAAATACTACTATAGCTATTATTATGATAGAATCAAAATAATCATTATTTCCTTCATAATACGATATTCCAGCAGAAATTATTGATGCAATTATTAAAATAATTATCATAAAATCATTGAACTGTTTTATAAATTTAATTAACCAACTCTCTCTTTTATTTTCTTCTAATTTATTTTCTCCATAAATTTCTTTTCTTTTTTTTATTACATCATCTTCTAATCCTGTTTTTAAACTTGTCTGTAATTTTCTTCTTACTTCCCCTATGCTCATTGTATGCCACATAAAAACACCTTCCTTTGTATAATTTATAGTTTATATATATGATTTATCTGGTATAAATATGCTTTAGAAAAGCTTAAAAGAATTCTTTAAAAATTTTATTTAATTTTCTAATATGAAAAAAAGCAAAAAGAAAAGCTATACTTACCCGTATAGCAAACACTGTACCTATTTTATTTTTTTTAATAAATAAAAAATATTATTCTGGAAAAATCTTTCCTATTTTTATCTCTTTTGAAGGTCTAAGATCTATTGTTGTTTCTGCTCCATCCTCTTCTATTAGAGTAATACTTTTTCTTTCTTTTAATATAACTATTGTTTTATTTCCCCAACTTGGGATTGTTGCAATAAGTATTCCTTTTATTGGTGGATTATTTTCTTTTTTATTATATAGAGATTTTTTTAGTTCATCTATATAATCATTCTTTAATATAACTTCATAATTTAAAAAATTTTTATTGACTTTTAATTCAATGAATTTTAATTTCTCAAATTTTTCATTATTGTCTAATTTTTCGACTGTTTCTAGAGATAACATTTTTTCTCCTTATGTGGTACAGTTAAAATATTTTATTCATATATTTATAACATAAAACTTTGTTTTTGTCAACATAAAATTTTATTTAAATTAATTTTGTAAACTTTATTTTGAAAAACAAAAAGAAAAGCTATACTTACCCGTATAGCAAAACACTGTACCTATTTTATTTTTTTAATAAAAAAACAACTTAAAATTAATCTAGATATATTCCTAAGCCAAACTCTTCTTTGCCCTTTAAATTTATACTTCTTTCTGTTCCATTAGACTCGAATATTATAATAGAATTTCTTTCTTTTTTTATTACTAATGAGAAATCATCCCATTCAGGAATTGTAATTTGTAAAAATCCTTTTTTTACTATTGGATTTAAATCTCCTTTGTTGCATAAACTTTTTTTTCTTTCATCAATGTAAGTAGTTTTAACTATAATGTCACATCTGAAAAGACCTTCTAATGACTTTATTTCTAAAAATTCTACTCTTCTATTTTTGTTTTTTTCGTTTATTGCCTTTACTTCTTCTTGTGATAGCATTTTTTTCTCCTTAGCGGTACAGTTAAACAATTTATATTTTATATTTTATAATATTTTTATCTTTTTGTCAACATAATCACATAACTGTTTTAATTGTATAACACTCTTCTACTATATATTTATAATTTTTATTTGTTTTTCTAAAATTACATATTCTATATTTCTTAATATATAATTCCATTATTTTTTTCATATTCATCAAATATTTTTTTACATTCATTCCTATCTATTTGTATCATTTTTAATAATTCTTTTTTTTCGCCTTTTAAATATTCATATATTATATCATCTCTAAATCCAATTTTTCCTGCATCATCTTTTGTGCAACCATAATATACTTCTTTTATATTTGCCCATATTATCGCAGATAAACACATTGGACATGGTTCACATGATGTATATAATATTAAATCTTCTAAATCATATGTTTTCAATTTTTGAGATGCCATTCTTATTGCTTGTATTTCTGCATGAGCTGTTGGATCATTTGTTTTTATTACTTGATTATTAGCTTGTGCTATTATTTCTCCATTTTTATTTACTATAACAGCACCAAATGGACCACCTTCTCCATTTTTGCTTCCTTTATGGCTAAAATCTTTTGCTATTTTCATATATTTATCCATCTTTTTTCTCCTTTTTAGTATAAAGTAAGTTGAAAAAGAATTACTAATTTAACATTTTTAATCCCTTTTCAACTGTTTTTTTATTTTAATTTATATTTTTCTCTTTTTTCAAAACTTGTATGCAATAATTCATGTGATTTTTTGCTACCTGGTTTTTCCAAAAATTCTTTGTATACTTTTTTTACAACTGGATTTTCATGTGATTTTCTTATTTTACTTTTTTCATCTGCCGTATATAAAGCATCTGCTCTTAATTTTCTAACATCCACTGTTGCTCGAATTTTTGAATTTTTTATTGGTTGACCGCCACCCATTACACATCCTCCTGGGCATGCCATTATTTCTACAAATTGATAATCTGCCTTTCCTGATTTTATTTCTTCCATAATTTTTTGTGCATTTGCTAAGCCACTTGCAACTACTACTTTTATTTCCTTATCACCTATATTTACTATTGCTCTTTTTATTCCTTCTTCTCCTCTTATTGCTGTATAATCAATATTTTGGAACGATTTTCCTGTTAGCTCTTCTGAGACCGTTCTAAGTGCTGCTTCCATAACGCCTCCTGTTGTTCCGAAAATTGCCCCTGCACCAGTTGCTTCCCCCATTGGGTTATCAAATTTACTGTCTTCTAATTGGTCAAATGTTATATTTCCTTGTTTTATCATTCTTGCTAACTCTCTTGTAGTTATAACTGCATCTACATCATTGTACCCTTCTACACCTTGCATATTATTTCTTTGTATTTCAAATTTTTTTGCAATACATGGCATAACAGATACTACAAATATCTTAGATGGATCGATATTTTGTTTTTTAGCAAAATAAGATTTTATTAACGCCCCAAACATTTGATGTGGCGATTTGCAAGTAGATAGATTTGAAATTTGGTCTGGGTAATTCATCTCACAGTACTTTACCCATCCTGGACTACAAGAAGTAATCATTGGTAATACTCCATTATTATTTAGCCTTTCAATAAATTCATTTCCTTCTTCCATAATAGTAAAATCAGCACCTGTGTTTGTATCAAATACTTTGTCAAACCCTAATCTCTTTAAAGCAGTTATCATTTTACCCGTTACATTTGTGCCTATTTCTAATCCAAATTCTTCTCCTAAAGCTACCCTAACTGCTGGTGCTGTTTGCACTACTGTATATACATCTGGGTCTTTCAACTTGCGCCATACTTCATTTATACTTTCCTTCTCTTTTAAAGCCCCTGTTGGGCATGATTGAATACATTGACCACAAAAAGTACAGTTTACATCATTTAGACTTCTGTCTCCTACTGTTGAAATACATGATTCAAAACCTCTATTAATACAATCTATTGCTCCTATCCCTTGTACTTTTTTACATGTTGCAACACATCTTCTACACAATATGCACTTGTTGAAATCTCTTACTATTGATGGCGATTTATCATCAATTTTATGTTTAGTTCTTTCTCCCTCAAATTCTACGCTTTGAATGTTAAACTTTACACATAAACTCTGTAATTCGCAATTTCCATTTCTTGTACAAGTTAAACAATCTCTATTATGATTAGATATAATTAAATCTAAAGTTGTTCTTCTAGACTCCATTACTGCTGGTGTATGTGTTCTTACTACCATTCCTTCTTCAACTTCTTGTATACATGCTGTTGCAAAACCACGTCTTCCTTCAACCTCAACAACACACATTCTACAATCTCCAACTTCATTTATATCTTTCAAAAAGCATAATGTTGGAATGTCTATATTAGCTTTTTGTGCTGCTTCTAGTATAGTTGTTCCTTTATCTACAACTACCTCTGTGCCATCAATATTTAATTTTATTTGTTTTTTATCTGACATTTTTCTCCTCCTTTGTAAGATTTTGCTTATACTACTTTAATTACTTCTTACTGATTGCTTTAAATGGGCATTTTTCTATACAAGTTCCGCATTTTACACATTTTTCACTATCTATTTCATGTGGACTTTTAATTTCTCCTTTAATTGCATTTACAGGACAATTTCTTTTGCATAATCCACATCCTCTACATTTTTCTTTATCTATCACTATATTTAATAATGCCTTACATTCTCCAGCTAAGCATTTTTTCTCCCTTATCTGAGCCCAATATTCTTCTCTAAAGTATTTTAGAGTACTTAGAACTGGATTTGGAGCTGTTTGGCCTAATCCGCATATTGAAGATCTTTTTATATCAAGTGCTAGTTGTTCTATTTTATATAAATCTTCCTCTTCACCTTTGCCATCACAAATTTTTTCTAATAGTTCTAATAATCTTTTATTTCCTATTCTACATGGAGTACATTTTCCGCATGATTCACTTACTGTAAAATCAAGATAAAACCTTGCTAAATTTACCATACATTTTGAATCATCCATTACTATCAAACCGCCAGATCCCATCATTGAACCAATTTCTTGTAATGATTCATAATCTATAGGAGTATTTAAATGTTCTTTTGGAATACATCCACCTGATGGTCCTCCTGTTTGTGCTGCCTTGAATTCTCTTCCATTAGGAATACCTCCACCTATGTCAAACACAATTTCTTTTAGAGTTGTACCCATAGGAACTTCTACAAGTCCTATATTGTTTACATTTCCACCTAAAGCAAATACTTTTGTTCCTTTTGAAGTTTCTGTACCTATACTTGAATACCATTTGGCACCATTTAATATTATTTTCGGAACATTCGCGTATGTTTCAACATTATTTATTAATGTTGGTTTTTGCCATAACCCACAATTGGCAGGAAAAGGTGGTTTTACTCTTGGTTGACCTCTTTTCCCTTCTATTGATTCTAGAAGTGCTGTTTCTTCTCCGCATACAAAAGCTCCTGCACCTAATCTTATTTCTAAGTCAAAATCAAATGAAGTATTCCATATATTTTTTCCTAATATTCCATATTCTTTTGCTTGTTTTATTGCAATTCCAAATCTTTGAACAGCAATTGGATATTCTGCTCTTACATAGATATAGCCCTTATTTGCTCCTACAGCATATCCTGCAATCATCATAGCTTCTATAACGCTATGTGGATCACCTTCTAATATGCTTCTATCCATAAATGCTCCTGGATCACCTTCATCAGCATTGCAAACTACATACTTTTGTTCTCCCTCTGCTTCCTTTGTAAACATCCATTTTTTTCCTGTTGGGAATCCTGCTCCACCTCTTCCTCTTAAACCAGATTTTGTAATTTCTTCTATAACTTCATCTCTTGACATGTTTTTTAGCACTTTTTCTAATGCTTTATATCCATCAAATGCTATGTACTCTTCTATGTTTTCTGGGTCTATAATTCCGCAGTTTTTAAGTGCTATCCTTTTTTGCTTTTTATAAAAATTTAATTCATCTAGCCTATTTACTACTGTATCATCTATATCTTTACATAATAATCTTTCTACTAACTTTCCTTCTACAATATGTGTGTTAATAATCTCTTCACAATCATCAACTTTGACTTTTGCATAAAAAGTGTCTTCTGGTCTTATTATTACAATAGGACCTTTAGCACATAGTCCAAAGCATCCAGTTTGTATTACTCTTACATTTTTTATATTTTTTTCTTTAATAACCTCTCTAAATTTTAAAATAATGTCTTCAGAATTAGAAGATGTACACCCAGTACCTCTACAAACTAAAATATGCTTTTCTCTTGTATCTGATTTTATATTTACTCTTAAATCTAATTCTTTTCTTTTTTCTTTTCTTATTTGTTCTATTTCATCTAAATTTTTCATTTGCTCACCTCTTTTAATTATTTGGCTTTATATTCTTTTATTATATCTTCTACCATTTCTGGAGTTGCATTTCCATACACTTTTCCATTAATAGTGAATACAGGCGCTAATCCACAAGCTCCTACACATCTGGTAGCCTCTAGTGAAAATAATCCATCTTCAGTTGTTTCTCCTACTTCTATTCCTAACTTTTGTTTAAACCTGTCTAAAACAAGTTCTGAACCTTTTACAAAACATGCTGTTCCTAAACACACTGCAATATTATATTTTCCTTTAGGCTTTAATGCGAACCTCGAATAAAATGTAATAACTCCATAAACTTCAGCCATAGTCATATTTAAAAATTTAGCAACTTCATATTGTGCAAAATCTGGGATATAACCATAATGTACTTGGATTTCGTTTAATATTTGAATTAGGTTGTCTTTATTGTTATCAGACCTTTCTAGCAATTCTGTCAAAAACTTATCCACATTTTTTCCACAGTTGCATTTAACATTTTTTTCTTCCATATAATACTCCTCTCAAATACAATATATTTACAATTCTTTATCATTATAACAAACCAAATTTTTTTCTTCAATCATATTTCGCATTTTTCAACAATTGTAATATCTTTGTAATAAAAAATAATGAATTTGAACAATATTTTTAGTTTATTATTCAAATCCATTATATCCTTTTTATTTTATATATTCTTTTATAACATCATATAATTTATGTATTGGTAACCCTACTATAGTAAAGTAATTTCCAACAATTCTATCTACATAAACAGCGAATTCACTTTGAATTGCATATGCTCCAGCCTTATCTAATGGTTTTCCATTTTCAACCCATTCCATTATTTCTTCATCACTCATTTTTTTTATATGCACTTCTGCTATATCATAATCTGCATATTCTATAATCTTTCCATTTTTTTCTATAATTACACTTAAACTTGTTATTACTTCATGTTCATTTCCATTTAATTCATGTAACATTCTTATAGCATCATCTTTATCCTTTGGCTTATTGTAGACTCTTTCATCTTTTAAAACCATAGTATCTGAACCTATTACAATTCTATCTCCATCTGTTTCATCAAATACTTTTTTAGCTTTTTTGTATGCTAATCTTTTAGATTGTTCTTTTATATTCAAGCCATCTTCAAAACTTTCATCTGCATTACTGACTATAACATCATATTTTAGATTTATTAAATCCATCAATTCTTTTCTTCTAGGTGATTGAGATGCAAGTATTATTCTCATTCTATTATTCCTCCTCCAATAACAATATCATCATCATAAAATACTACAGACTGACCTGGTGTTATTGCCCTTTGCGGCTCTTCAAAAATAACCTTTACTTTATCATTTGATATTTTTTCTACTAATGCATCTGCCTCTTTAGCTCTGTATCTTATTTTAGCTTTTACTTTAAGTTTTTCTGGTATTTCATCATATACCAAAAAGTTTAAGTTAACTGCATATAATTCTTTTCTATATAAGTCTTTTTCTGTTCCTACTACCACTTGATTTTTTTTCTTATCTAATTTAACAACATATAATGGTTCTTTGTACGATATTCCTAGTCCTTTTCTCTGTCCAATAGTATAATATATTAATCCTTTATGATTTCCTAATATATCTCCATTACTATTTACTATCTTACCTTTGTTTTCTAGTTTATCCATATTTCTAACTAAAAAAGAAGCATAATCATTATCTGGTATAAAACATACTTCTTGACTGTCCGGTTTTTTAGCCACTTTTAAGTCATTTTCCTCTGCTAATTTTCTTATCTCTGCTTTATCTTCATATTTTGCAAGTGGAAAAACAATTTTTGGAATAACCTCTTTAGGAATACTATATAAAAAATATGTTTGATCTTTTTTTAGTGAATTAGATTTTTTTAAGACCTCTTTTCCATATTTTTCAGAAAATTCTACTTTTGCATAATGCCCTGTAGCTATATAATCACATTCTAATTCCAATGCTTTTTGATAAAAAGTTCCGAATTTCAAATATTTATTACATTCTACACACGGATTTGGTGTCTTACAATTTGAATAACAATTTACAAAATTATCAACAACACGTTTTTTAAATTCATCTTCCATATTAAAAGTATAATGAGGAATTTCTAGTTTTTCGCATACTCTTTTCGCATCATAAGTA
This sequence comes from uncultured Clostridia bacterium, assembly GCA_934167175.1. Lineage (GTDB taxonomy): Bacteria > Bacillota > Clostridia > TANB77 > CAG-508 > CAKPKF01. The sequence goes on from CAKPKF010000015.1 coordinate 24,632, forward strand.
GCAGAAAATGAACAACAACTTCCTTCTATTTCACCTTTCCATAAACTCATTGTTGCTCCTATAACTTCATATCCTGATTTTTTCAATAATATTGCTGAAACAGAACTATCTACACCTCCACTCATCCCAAGTAAAACTCTATTTTTCATTTTTAACAACGCTTCCCTTCTTCTATCAAATTTTCTAGATCTATTTGAGAAAAGTTATATTTCGCATTACAAAAATTACATACTATTTCTGCTTTTCCATCTTTTTCTATTATATCTCTTAATTCTTTTTCTCCTATTGATATTAAACCTTTTTCTATTTTTTCTCTTGAACAATTACATTCATAAACAGGAATTATGTTTTCTTCTATTATCTTTACATTTTCATCTCCTGTTACTCTTTTAGCAATTTCTATTAGTGTAAGATCATCATCTAGCATTTTACTTATTGGTTGAGCATTTTTTATAGTTTCTTCTATTTTAGAAATTTCTTTCTCTGTAGCATCTGGCATAAGATTTATTACATATCCTCCACTTGATTTTACTCCATCCTTATCTACTAGTACACCTAAAGCTACAACAGTTGGTGTTTGTTCAGATGTAGCAAAATAGTTAGTAAAATCTTCTGCAATTTCTCCAGAAACTATTGGAGATATCCCTGAATATGGCTCTTTTAGCCCTATATCTTTCATAATATATATCATTCCTTGTTTTCCAACTGCTGTTCCTACATCTATTTTTCCATCTTCTCTCAAAGGTATATCTACTAATGGATTCTCTACATAACCTTTTACTTTTGGAAAATTATTTACAACTGTTGTCATCATTCCTATTGGGCCATTTCCTTTGATTTGTATTGTCATACTATCATCTATATTTTTCATGTCTGCTCCCATTATGCATGTTATACTTAGCAATCTTCCAAAAGCTGCTGTTGCAGTTGGACTTAAATCGTGTATTTTCCTTGCCCTTTCTACCAAGTATCTAGAATTAATGCATTTTACACTTACTTTTCCATTATATGCTAAAAATTTTATTATTTTATCATTATTTTCTTTAATATTTTGCACTAAAAATTCTCCCTTTCAATATTAAATTAATTCTCCATAGAAGTCATATTCTAATACTTCTGTTAATTTACAATTTACAAAATCTCCGATTTGTATTTCTTTATTGTTTTTTATATATACTACTCCATCTGTTTCTGGAACATCCATATATGTTCTTGCTATATAATACTTATTATCAAAAGTTTTATCATCTATTATTGCTTTATATACTTTTCCAACTCTTTCTTGTAGTACTTTTTTTGATATCTCTTTTTGTATATTCATTATTTTATTATATCTACTTTTCTTAGTTGCATGATGTATATGATTGTCCAATTTTACAGCAGGTGTACCATCTTCTTTTGAATATGTAAATACTCCTAATTTATCAAATTTTGCACTTTGTACAAATTTATATAACTCTTCAAAATCTTCCTGAGTTTCTCCTGGGAAACCAACTATTAATGTTGTTCTTAATACGACATCTGGAATTTTATTTCTTATTTTATTTACTAACTCTTTTATGTCTTTTCCTGTCGTTTTTCTATTCATTCTTTTTAGCACTTTGTTTGATATATGCTGAATTGGTATGTCAAAATAATTACAAATCTTATCTTGATTTTTTACAAGTTCTATTAATGATTCTGTAATTGTTTCTGGATACGTATATAAAAATCTTATCCATTTTATTTTTTCAATCTTGCATAACTCTTTTAATAATTTTTCTAGTTCAGGTTTTCCATAAATATCCGCACCATATCTTCCTGTATCCTGTGCTACTAAAATTATTTCTTCAATTCCCTGTTCTGCTAATATATTAGCTTCTTTTATTATGTCTTCTATCTTTCTGCTTTTAAATGGACCTCTAATATATGGAATAGCACAATATGTACACTTGTTACTGCATCCTTCTGCTATTTTTAAATAAGCTGTTTTTCCCCCAGTAGTTACTACTCTTTTATTATAATCTAAGTTGTTTGCTGTTGTTTTCTTTTTATTGATTAACTCATCTATTTTTTTTGATAAATTATCATATTCATCTATACTTACAAATAAATCTACTTCAGGTAACGCCTTTTCTAATTCCTTTTTATACCTTTGAACTAAGCATCCCATAACAACTAAATATTTACATTTTCTTTTTTTATATTCTGCCATCTCTAATATTGTATTTATTGCTTCCTCTTTTGCTGATTCTATAAACCCACATGTGTTTATTATAATCATCTCAGCTTCTCTTGCATCATTTACAACTGTTAATCCTTTTTCCTTTACTAACCCTATACACATTTCTGTATCTACTAGATTTTTACTACATCCTAATGATATAAATCCAACTTTCATAATTTATTGCCTACTTTCTAATAAATTTCCTATATTTATATATTCATCTGCTAATTTTTTATATGTTTTTTGATCCATTTCTTCTGTATCTCCCTTTGAATATTTTTCTAAAGCATTTTTTACATCTATTATCTTATATCTATTTTCAGATTTTTTTCCTTTATCCAATAGATAAATTGGTTTATACTCAACTTTTCCCAATGTCACTTTATTTTCTTTGCTATTTTTAACTAACTTTATATCTAAGATTATTCCCATGTCAGAAGTATCTGATAAAAAATTTCCCATCGAATATACAATTACTACATCATCATCTTGTTGATTTTTTTTGACTTCAATTTGTTGAACTTTACTAGGATGCGTTCCCAATATCAAATTTGCACCACTTTCAACTAAGAAATCTGCTAATTCTTTTTGTTCTGTTGTAACTTCTGTAGTACCAATATCTCCCCAATGCATATTGACACATATGTATTCTGCTTGTTTTTTTGCTTCTTCAATATCGTTTTTTATTTTGTCTTTATCTATTAAATTAATATATTTGTCTACTTCTATTTCCGCGTTTTCGTTGTTAACTCCATATGTGTATGATAAAAACGCTATTTTAATTCCATTCACTTCTTTTACAATAAAACGATTTTCTTCGCCTCTATTTGTTCCTACATTTTCTATCCCTATGCTATCCAAAAAATCTTTTGTATCTGTTATTCCTGACATTCCATAATCCATACTATGATTGTTTGCAAGGTTTAAAACAGAAACTCCCATTCTTTTTAAGCTATCACCCAGGTTTGTTGGTGTATTATATTTTCCATTCCCACTGAATTCTTGCTTTGTAAAATTAGTTTCTAAATTTCCAACACACAAATTTGAATCTTTTGTGTATTGTCTTACTTCATCAAAAATCGGTTCAAAATTATATGTATCATTATTTTTATCATGTACAGATTCATATACATCTGTTCTACCCAATATATCTCCCGTAAATGTAATCTTTACATATTTTGTATTATCTTGATTTTCATCATCAACAGATTTAAATATTTCACTTATATATCTATTTACTTCTTCTTGTTTATCTTCTACATATTTTTTGTTTTTTATATTTTTGGCAACTAATATCGTAGAACATGCAAATATTACAACAAGCAATGTACTAGTTATTATTTTTATTTCTTTTGCTTGTATCTTTTTATTATTTCTAAATCTAACACTTCTTCTATTTATAGACATAATTTCCTCCTACAATAATTTACCATATTTTTGTCAAAAAATAAATAGTTATAAGAACAAATCTAAAAAATTCCGTAAAATTGTTCGAGCATGAAATTTATTTATTTAAAAATTTTACTCAACGTTACTACTTTTTAATAAAAAAATATAAAGATATATAAAAACATCTCTATATTTTTTCATTTATTTTATATAAGTATTAATTCAAATTTTTAAGATTTTTTTTATTTTTTGTATTATTTTATTGAACATATTTTGTTTTTCTATTGTAGCAATTTCTTTAGAAGTATTATACTTTTTTGATTCATCTTTTCTATTAAATAACTTGTCTGTATTGAATTTTTCATTTTTTTGTTTTTCTCTTTCTTCTTCTAATCTTTTTAGTTCTTTAATTTTTCTATTTATTTCTACTACTTCTTCATAATTTTTTTGAAACATCTCTTTTACTACTAATAAATTTTCGTCATTTGGATTAATATTTTTGTTTTTTATTTTTTCCAATTGTTTACACAGCATTTTATATTCTTTTGCTTTCAATTCCAATTCCATTGTAAGACCAACAAGTTTGGTTTGGGTTATATTTAAATTCATTTTTCTTGCCCCCTATCTTTTTGGGATCTTTCTTTTCTTCTATATAAAATGTATTGTTCTGATTTTGCATCTTCAAATCCATATTCTACTGGAACTTCTAAATTTGATGATGCCTTTTTAAATTCTTCTACTTGTTTTTTTAATTTATTATATTGTGTGCCTATATTTACCTGTTTTAGCGGTTTATCTGGATTTTGTTTATCATATTCTTCAATAAATGCTTTCAAACCTCTTTGTAGTGTTTTAAATATTTCTGTTCTATTTTTTCTTGCTTCTTGCATTTCTTCAGGAATTTCTCCACTTAAATAGTCATCTTCATATTCTCCTAATACATATTCATTTTGATATTTTTTGTATTTTTCATTTATTTCATATTCATTTATGACTGCATAACTTTTTTCTTTGTTTACATACATAGTTCCTTTAGCTATTATTTCATCCTTTGAATCTCTAACTACTAAATTTTGTACATCAGGTGCTAATATACTTGACATTGCAATGTTTTCTCCATAATCATTTGATTTTATTGAAGCACAGCAGTTGCAAAGCAGTCCCATTATACTGTTATTAAAATCATGCTTATCAAGCCATTCATATGAAAATTCTTCATTAAACATTTTTTCTATATCTTTCATTCCAGCATTTAACTCATTTCCGGCTTCTTTTTTTATTTTTTCTATACTATCTAAAATAGTTTCTTCTTTTATTTTTTTCCCCAATATATGTCTAGGAACATTATTAGTTTGGGCTTTTTCTCTCAATCTATCTGCCTCATCAAAAAATTCTTGCGGTAAACCTCTTGCCCCAAATTCTTCTGCAATATCCAAATTTCTTTCTGTAACGCCTTTATATTCCTTTTTTAAGAATTGCATTTCTAGTGCTTCTTTTAATGGACGTTTCACTGGTTTTCCATTTTTATCTAATGTTTCTCTATATTTGTTACTAAAATTCCTCATTACATTTATAAAAGTTTTTGGATTGTCTTTCTCAAAATTTAACAATACTTCTAAATTTGGTAGACTTTTTTTCTCCCCTTGCTCTGATATGCATTTCAAAAATTCTTGGTTTATTTTAGTATCTAATGGAAGAGCATTAAATATTTCGTTATATTCTCCTAACTTTATTATCTCTTTATTAACTATTCTTCTTAAAGTTGATGATGCTTTTTGTGCTACATACGTCTCCGTTTCCTCACCATTTTTATTTAAAATTTTCTCTTTTGAAAAACAGCCTAAAGCAGACGCAAATTTATAAAAACTTATTTTTTCTTCATCCGAACATTCTTTTAATTTATCATTTATATCCATCAATTCATTTTTGAAAAAACTTAAATTGCAGTTTTCTATAAAATTCTTTGTCTTATTATTTTTTACTAGTTCACAAGCATACACATATGGAATGTTTACTTTTTGTTTATCTAAATATTGTGAAAGTTCAATAAATTCACCTAATTCTTTTTTATCATTTTTTAATATTGTACTACTATCAAATCCATCTAGAGTTTTTGTTAACTTGCCATATTCAAATTTTTCTATATATTTTTCTTTTTCAAGTAACTGCTGAGAAAATACAACTTCTCCGTTTTCTAACTTATACGCATATTTAAAATTTATACCATCTATAAAATTTTTTCCTACATTAGATACATTGGAATGAATTATTAATTTTTTTAGATTTACACATCCATTAAATGCATCATTTGGAATTTCTGTTTCGTTTTCTGGTATTGCATATTCATTGATAACTTTTCTTTCCCCGATTAAATGCCTCATTAATAAAATCACATTTTATTATATCTTTTGTGTTATTTCCATTTAAAAAGTTTCTAATCATGCTTTTTTCCCAACTTGCGTTACTATTTTCTGCATAAAATGGAATGTTTCCTATTATTGCCTCTTCTGATTTTAAATCAAAATATGTTTCTTTGCCAGTACCAGTTGGGTTTATATCTTTAGGCAGATTTTCCCAATTTTTTATTATAAATGAAATAGGTTCAACCTTCACCCATTTGGCATTTTTGTCATTCTCTGCTATTGTTTTGTCAGAGTATTTGCCTTTTCCATTACAGACATTTGGAATAACTCGTACATATTTTTCATTATTATATAGAAACTCTGGGTTATGTTTTCCAACATAATTTTGGTTTAGATTATCTTGTCCATTTTCTGAATACCATCTTCCAGTAGAATATATCTCTTCCTTTAAAATTCCATTATTATATAATTCTTCTAGTTTTTTTTCCAAATTATCATTTACTTTGTTTTTTGGATATTCTCCAATCTCCAAAATGTGATATAAACTATTTCCATATTGATCTTTTATATTTTTTATGTTTAAATTTCTCTTTTCTTCATCGCTTTTAGGAATCCTATAATGTAGCTTTGGACAAATTCCAATATAATTTTGATTAGCAGATGTTGGTTTACATTCCCCTCCAAAATCCAATATATATGTTTGAGCTTCATTTTCTGTGTTATCAATCCATATACATGTAGCCGGTTTATTTAATCTGGTTTTTAAAAATTCGAATGACATTACATGATTCATTATGGCATAATCTGTTGCAGACGTAATTTTATCTGCATTATTTCCTTTCCAATTTAATTGTTCTTCCAAACTATCTATATATATTAAATCTTCAAACTCATTTTCTTTATTCTGTAATTTTTGCGGAATAATATTTTTTCTCAAATCTTCTTTTTCCATACTCAATTCTCCTTACTATTTTAATTTTATACTATAATTTAATTCTCGTCAATTTATCGTTAAAATCTACTACTATAATTAAATTTTATATAATAAATTTTCTTTTTTTGTATATTACTTTCATTTTTGGAAAACATATTATTAAATTTATTTTTGGAGGTTGTTTTATTATGGAAAAGCATTTATTAGTCACTGGAACTTCTAATGTTTCTTGGAAAGATGCTATTGTTCAAACTATAAAAGAAGCATCAAAAACTATAGATTATTTGTCTTCTGTTAAAATATTAGAACAAAGGGCAAATATAGATGGTAATAAAATCACAGAATATTTTGTTGATTTAGACTTAAGTTTTATTTTAGATAGAGAAAGAGAATAATTGGAGGTAATTTATGGATCCTATTGAAACAAAAAAAGATTATCAAAACTATGTTGAAAATAAATCGCCTAATTCCCCTATACTAAAAAATTGTTTTAATGCCTTTTGGGTAGGTGGTCTCATTTGTTCTATTGGCCAAATAATTCTAGATTTTTGCAAATTTAGAGGAATTGATGAACAAATTTCTGGTACTATTGTTGCTATTATACTAATTGGTATAAGTGCATTTTTAACTGGACTTAATATCTTCAACAAAATCGGAAAATTTGCTGGTGCAGGTTCTTTAGTCCCTATAACAGGATTTGCAAATTCTATCGTTTCTCCTGCAATGGAATATAAATCTGAAGGCTATGTTATGGGAGTGGGTGGGAAAATGTTCACAGTTGCAGGACCAGTACTTGTATTTGGAATATCCACTTCCATAATTATTGGTATTCTATATTTAGTCTTTAACACTCAATCTATTACTTTAGTATAATTTATATAGGAGGTAATTTATTTATGCAGAAATTAGGTTTACAAACTATAAAGTTCGACACTCCACCAACAATTTTAGATACAGCAAGTATTGTTGGACCTAAAGAAGCTGATGGTCCATTAGCCAAATATTTTGACCAATGCTTGGATGACGAATTTTGGGGCGAAAAGACTTGGGAAAAAGCCGAAAGCAAAATTATAAAGGAAACAGTAAATACTGTTATTTCTAAATCTGGTTTATCATCTGATTCAATTGATTTTTGTTTTGCTGGTGATTTACTTAATCAGTGTATTTCTTCAAGTTTTGGTTTAAGAGAACTTAATATTCCTTTTTTTGGTGTATTTGGCGCGTGTTCTACATTTGTTGAAAGTTTATGTCTAGGATCAGTTTTTATTGAAAGCCAAGCTGCAAATACAGTTTTATGTGCTACCTCAAGCCATTTTTGCAGTGCTGAAAAACAATTCAGATTTCCTCTAGAACTTGGAAATCAAAGGCCACCTTCGGCTCAATGGACTGTAACTGGTGCTGGTGCTGCTATTATTACTTCTTCCGGAAATGGCCCTTATATAACTAATATAACTCCTGGAAAAATCACAGATATGGGAATTAAAGATGCTAACAATATGGGTGCTGCAATGGCTCCTGCTGCACTGGATACTTTAATTACACACTTCAAAGATACTGGAAGAAATCCCAGTTATTATGATGTCATCATAACAGGAGATTTGGGTCATATTGGAAAAAATATATTAATTGATTTAGCTCGGAAAAAAAGGGTATAATATAAGATCTAATTATAATGATTGTGGCGTTATGATATTTGACAAAAATTCTCAAGATACGCATTCTGGTGGTTCTGGTTGTGGATGTTGTGGAAGTGTTTTTTCTGGTTATTTATTTAATGAATTAAAAAACAAAAAATATAATAAAATTTTATTAATTGCTACAGGTGCTTTGATGAACTCAACAAGCTCTCAACAAGGAGAATCTATACCTGGTATAGCTCACGCTATCTCTATTGAAAATTAATTACTCTTCTTTTCAAAATTGCTTACTGCAATTGTACTAAGGTTTTGCCCAATAGTTGAAAAAAAGTTTCCTAACAAGTCAATTTCTTCAACACTCTTGCCTTTTGAAATTGCCAGAGATATACTACTTGCGAGGAATATTATTTCCTCGCTATTTAAATCATTTAGACATAACATAAAACACACCTCACTTATTTATATGAGGTGTGTATTTAATTTATTATATTTTTTATTTATCTATATTTTTATATCTAATATATGATACTCTAGCAACAATAGCTAATAATGCAATTATTGGTACTATGAAAGATGTTATACCAGCATATGGCAATCCTTTACCACTCAAATTTGTATTTTGTGAACCTGTATTAGTTCTATTTAATGATATATTTCCGCCTGATGTATTATTTCCATTGGTTGTGTTTCCACCTGTTGTATTATTTCCATCTGTTGTGTTTCCACCTGTTGTATTATTTCCGTCTGTTGTGTTTCC
>CAKPKF010000016.1 GCA_934167175.1 uncultured Clostridia bacterium
GTGGAAGACATACACCATTCTTTAATGGATACAGACCACAATTCTATTTCAGAACAACTGACGTTACAGGTGTTATTGAATTACCAGCAGGTGTTGAAATGGTAATGCCAGGTGACAACGTTGCTATGACTATAGAATTAATCACACCAATAGCAATTGAAAAAGGATTAAGATTCGCTATTCGTGAAGGTGGTAGAACAGTAGGTTCTGGTATAGTTTCAGATATAATCGAATAAAATATTATTATAAATCAAAAATAAAGTTTCCTAGAAATAGGAAACTTTATTTTTGTGACATTTTTTTTAAAACATAAAGCCAATATATAAATCTACTTTACATTGAAGTTTGAAAAAATATAAAGTAGGGATGTTAACTAAACAGATATTCTAACTAATTAATCAAATAGTAAGATACTTGTATATAAAAAAATAAAAGTTACATATTTAAGTATGATACCAAACTAATTGCAACATAATTCTATTTTTCTGTAATTACTCTATTGATTTTTTTTTGAAATAATAATAAAATAATAAAAGTAATCATAATATATAAAAACTAGGGGGAGTATAATGATAATTTTATTAGATGCAATGGGTGGAGATAATGCACCTGATGCTACTATCAAAGGGGCAGTAAAGGCTATAAATCAAATAGAGGCAGAAGTATGGCTAATAGGTAAAGAAGATGTAATAAATAACAAAATAAAAGAATTTTATGGAAAAGATAATATACAAGAAATATCAGACAGGTTAAAAATATATAATACAACAGAAACAATAGAAATGTGTGATATACCAACTCAAGCAATAAAAGGGAAAAAAGATTCATCTATGGTTGTTGGTTTTAACCTGTTAAAAGAAGGAAAAGGAGATGTCTTTATATCAGCAGGAAACTCTGGTGCATTGCTAACTGGAGCAACTCTTCTTGTTGGAAGGATAAAAGGAATAAATAGACCAGCACTTGCAGGAATATTACCAGCATACAAAAAAAGACTATTGTTAATAGACGCAGGTTCAAATACAAACTGCAAGCCAATTAATTTATTGCAGTTTGCACAAATGTCTACTATATATTTAAGAAATACCTTTGAAATTGAAAAACCGGCAATAGGCCTTTTAAATATAGGAACAGAAGAAACAAAAGGGAATGACTTAGTTAAGGAATCATACAAATTATTAAAAGAAAAGTCAGAAGAACTAAATATTAATTTTGTAGGAAATGTTGAAGGAAGAGATTGCTTTTCTGGAAAAATTGATGCGATTGTTACAGATGGATTCACTGGAAATGTATTTTTAAAAACAATAGAAGGATTTGGAAAATTAGTAAAACAGTCATTAACAGATAGTTTAACACCAAATACATTATCAAAAATTGCAGTTGTGCCTGCATTGCCAGGTATAAAAAGATTTGCTAAAACAATGGACTATAAAGAATATGGAGGAGCACTATTTTTGGGAGTAAAAAGGCCAGTAGTAAAGGCTCATGGAAGCAGTGATGAAAAACTATTCGAATTTACGATAAAACAAGCTGAAGATTTTGTAAAAAATAGAGCAGTGGAAAAAATAATAGAAGAATTTGAAAAATAAAAAATTTATTAGGAATTTTTAGTATCTACAACGACTAAATAGTCAGAAAAAAATAATTTTATAAAATTACTTGACAATTCTTTAAACATATATTATTGTTTATTAATAAAGTAATAAGGAATTTGAGAGGGGGTGCAATATAGTACAATGAATCCAGAAGAGATATTTGAAAAAGTAAAAGGAATTATAGTAGAGCAATTAGGAGTATCAGAGGGAACAGTTAATTTAGATGCATCTTTTATAGATGATTTAGGTGCAGATTCATTAGATATAGTTGAATTAATAATGGCGCTTGAAGAAGAATTCGACTTAGAAATACCAGATAGCGATGCTGAAAAAATTGTTACAGTTAACGATGTTGTAGAATATATAAAAGATAATTCATAAGACAAAAAAATTTGAAAGGTTTTAGACCTTTCTTTTTTTAAAACTATTTTCAAAACGGCAAAAAAAGTATATAATATATAGCGTAGAGAAGGGATGTGTATAAAAAATATGGATTTATCAGAATTTGAAAAAAATATAGACTATGTATTTAAGGATAAAGCATTACTAAAAAAAGCATTAACACATACATCATATGCGTATGAGAACAATGTAGAAAGTAATGAAAAGTTAGAGTTCTTGGGTGATAGTATTCTAGAATTTATAAGTAGTAAATATTTATTTAACAATTACAAAAGATTAAAAGAAGGAGAAATGACTAAAGTTAGGGCTTCAGTTGTATGCGAAAAAAGCTTATATAAAATTGCCAAAGAGCATAATTTTAGTGATTTCTTATATCTAGGAAAAAGTGAAATAATTAGTGGTGGAAGAGAAAGAAAAGCAATACTTGCAGACTCAGTAGAAGCTGTTATTGCAGCTATTTACTTAGATAGTAATATAGAAAATGCGGAGAAGTTTATAATAAATAACTTAAAAGAACCAATAAAAAATTCAAGTAAACATGTTGGAATGAAGGATTATAAAACAGTTTTACAAGAGAAACTACAAGCAAATGGAGATGTTAATATAAAATACACAATAATAAAAGAAGAAGGACCAGACCATGATAAAACTTTTACTGCTAAAGTTGAATGTAATGATAATTACTTAGCAGAAGGAAAAGGAAAAACGAAAAAAGCGGCAGAAATGGAAGCAGCAAGAGTAGCTTTAAACAAATAGAAAATATAAAATTTTATGAAAAGAGGTGAAAATGTGAAAAAACAATATGTTATACCTATCTTTGTTCCACATTTAGGCTGTCCAAATGATTGCATATTTTGTAATCAAAAAAGTATAAGTGGAAAAGTGAAAACACCTACAGAGGAGGATTTGAGAAAAACAATAAACATATTTTTAAATAATTTTAAAGAAGAAGATTCATACAAAGAAATAGCTTTTTTTGGTGGGAGTTTTACAGGTATAGATGTAGAACTACAAGAGAACTTTCTTAAAGTAGCAAATGAATATATAAAAAGCAAACAGGTAGATTCAATAAGAATATCAACAAGACCAGATTATATAAATAAAGATATATTAAAAATGCTAAAAAAATATAATGTGAGTACAATAGAATTAGGTGTACAATCAGCAAATGATTATATACTAAAAATAGCAAAAAGAGGACATACATTTGAAGATGTAAAAAAAGCTTCTAAGCTAATAAGAAGATATAGATTTAAATTAGGACATCAAATGATGCTTGGATTGCCAGATAGTACAAAAGCTGATGAAATAGCAACTGCAAAAGCACTAATAAAATTAAAACCAAAGATGATGAGAATATATCCAGTTTTAGTAATAAAAAATACAATGCTTGCAAAATATTATGAAGAGGGAAAATATGAGCCACTAACATTAAATCAAGCTGTAGAAAGATCAAAAGAATTGATATATTTGTTTAATAAAAAGAAAATAAAGGTAATAAGAGTAGGATTGCAAAACACAGATACAATAACAGATCCTAAATCAAAAGAAAGTGAAGTAATAGCAGGCCCATATCATCCAGCATTTAGGCAATTAGTGGAATCAAGTATTTGGTACGATTCAATCGTAAAGAAAATAAAAGAGTTCAATGTAAAAGTAAAAGAAGCTTCTGTAGAAGTTAATCCTATAGATGTAAATAATGCAATAGGACATAAAAAAGAAAATATAGAAAAATTTAAAGAAATATATGATGTATCGGTAAAAGTGATAGCCAACGAAAATATTAAGCAAGGAAAATTAAAAGTTAATATACTAAAGACATATTCTGATTTTTTAGATGATGAAAAAGTCATTCTAAGATAGTAATAATAGAATAAGAATCCTATATTTACAAATAATTGTAATATAGGTGATTATATGAAAGAAAAAATAAAAAATTATACTATTGACATTTTATTAATAATATTAGGTAGTTCAATGATGGCGATTGCAACTAATTATTTATTGCTTCCAAATCAATTATCATCTGGTGGATTTGCCGGAATAGTAACAATAACATACTATTTATTCAAATGGCCATTAGGAATAGTTATGCTATGCTTAAATTTACCATTCTTTGTACTATGCTTTATAAAAAACGGAAAAGAATTTTTTATAAAAACAATAATAGGTAGTATTTCATTATCAATATTTTTAGATTTATTCAAAGTCTACCATGCAATAACAACAGACAGATTTTTAGCTTGTGTGTATGGTGGAATAATAATGGGGATTGGGTTAGCAATAGTATTAAAAGCAGATTCGTCTACAGGTGGAACTGATTTAATTTCAAATATAATAAGAGCTTATAAAGCAAATATAAGTACAAGTAATATAATTGTTATAATTGATGTAATAATAGTAGGATTAAACATTATAGTTTTTGGTGATATAGAGATTGGGTTATATTCAGGAATAACTATATATATAATGGGAAAAATGATAGATATAATATTTGAAGGTATATATTTTACAAAAATGATATTTATAATTTCTAAAGATAATGAAGAAATAGCAAAGCAGATAAACAAACAGATAAAAAGAGGAGTTACAGGGTTATATGGAAAAGGCATATATACAGATGAAAGCAGAATGATATTATTATGTGCAGCGAATAGAAAAGATTCAATAAACATAAAGAAAATAGCCAAGCAAATAGATAAAAAAGCATTCATAATAATATCAAATGCTAGAGAAGTTGTTGGAATAGGATTTAAAAAGGAGTGAAAATATAACTTATATGGGAGAGCAGATATTTGTATTAGAAAATTATAAATCATTTAATGCAAAGAATATATTTGAATGTGGTCAATGCTTTAGATGGAATTTAGAAGATGATGGAAGTTATACAGGAGTTTTTGGAGAAAATGTTTTAAATGTGTTTGAAAAAAATAAAAAAATAATCTTTAGAGGAGCTTGTAAAGGAAGCATAATAAAAACTGTAATAGATTATTTTGATTTAGATACAAATTATGACAAAATAAAAGAAGAATTATCAAAAGTCGATGAAAATATGAAAAAAAGTATAGAACATGGCGAAGGAATAAGAATCCTTAATCAAGATTTATGGGAAATGATAATTTCATTCATAATTTCTGCAAATAATAATATTCCAAGAATAAAAGGAATAATAGAAAAAATTTCTAAAAAATATGGAAAACCTATAAAATTTAATAATAAAATATATTATACATTTCCTACACCAGAGGAACTATCAGTAGCAACAGTGGAAGATTTGAGAAATTTAGGACTTGGATTTAGAGATAAAAGAGTATATGAAACAACCCAAATGGTTTTTAATGGTGAAATTGATTTAAAAGAACTAGAAAAAATTGAAAATACTAATGAATTGAGAAAAAGATTATTAGAATTTCCAGGGGTAGGTCCTAAAGTAGCAGATTGTGTAATGCTATTTGCACTAAAAAGGTTCGATTCTTTCCCAATTGATGTATGGGTAAGAAGAGTTATGAATGATTTGTACATAAAAAATAAAGATGAAACAAAAGTAACTAAAAAACAGATAGAAAAAATAGCAAAAGAAAAATATGGAGATTTGGCTGGTATAGCACAACAATATTTATTTTATTGGAAAAGAGAAGAAAACAAAAAAGTAGTATAAAAACAGATGAATTACTAATTATTGTACTTCATCTGTTGTGGTGTGCCCAGCATGGGCAACAACAAAAACCCCCATATAAAATATTATATGGGGGCGGTTTTATTTAGTTATGCCAATGCTCAGTGCAACACTGACATTTTTCAAAGAATTCATCCCAGTTGCCATCTTGAGAGTAACCAGCATTATCTTCAACACCATCTTGGTCAGTATCAAAATGCCACCAACATTCGCCTTCTAAATCTTTTCCAACTTTAATGCACCAGCCAGATTGGCATGTTACATCATTAGCCATTGGAACTATAGAATTTTTCTGGATACAATAATTATATGTGCTATCATATTTAGAACACTTTAAAGCTATTTGATAACACTTATTACATTTTACTTTTCCAGAAAGTGCAGCACTTCCACCAGTTCCGTATTGTATAGAGTCAAGCTGTGCTGTAATTGTTTTTCCAATACCACAATGGTTATTAAGAGCTCTATTTATCAAGCAATAACCAGTTGCCATAGATGCTCTTTGAGATTCAGACTTTGAATGTGTAGATTCTAAAGTTGAAACACACAATTCTCTGTGAATCAAATTTGCAAGTAATTCTAATTCTCCATTTTTGAATATATATGACTGTGGTTTAAAATTTTTAACTTCTTTTGAAGTTGAATTATTAAACTTATCAACAGCAATAATTTTAATTTTTCCATAAGGAATTGTGCCAGATTTTTCAGTACTTATATATTCTTTTATGAGTTTATTATCATAAGTAAATTGTTTAATAATAACATGAGAAAAATTCGAAGAATTAACTTTATAGTTATTATCAGATATACTTATACTCATTTTTTCATTACGTAAATTAATAGGTAACGAAATGTTCGGAGAAAGTTTGTCTAAAGAAATTTTTCCTCTAGAATCAAAGAAATTTAATGTTTCGGGTGTGTTTGCTTCTTGTTTTTCAATACTGTCAACTTTTATGAAAGTTAATGGTAATATTGTCAAAGCAAGAAAAGCCAGATCTCTTCATTTATTTTTTTGCATAATATAAAACCTCCTAAGCGTATTTACATAATATTATATCACGAAATTAGTAATTTTACAATTTATTGAAAAAAGGAAAGGTATATGATACAATTAGCGGCAGGTGAAGAATATGGGATTAAGATTAATTTTTGGAAAATCAGGAACAGGTAAAAGTCAATTCTGTTTTGATGAAGCAAAGAAAAATATACACGGAAATAATAAAATATATATAATAACTCCAGAACAATTTTCATTTACAGCCGAAAAAAAATTATTAGATATCATGGAAAATGATGCAGTTATAAACGCAGAAGTTTTAACATTTAAAAGAATGGCATACAGAGTCATGAATGAGATAGGTGGAGGAATAAAAACTCACTTAACAGTAAGTGGAAAGGCTATGTTAATTTATAACATATTATTAGACAAAAAAAAGAACCTAAAATTTTTAAATAAATCAGATGAAAATACACAATTAATAATAGATACTTTAACAGAATTTAAAAAACATAATGTAACAATATCAGATTTAGAAGAATTATCGAAAAATACAAATGATAAATATTTAGAAATAAAGTTAAATGATATGTTAACAATATATAAAGAATTTGAAAATTCAATTCAAAATAAATATATAGATGAAAATGATGTTTTAACTATATTATATAATCAAATAGATGAAACTAAAGAATTTGAAAATTCAATAATATATATAGATGAATTTTCAGGATTTACTAAACAAGAGTATAACATAATAGAAAAATTACTTGAAGTATCAAAACAAGTAAATATAACAATTTGCACAGATGATTTAGAGATAACTGAAAATGCAGATGTAGATATATTTTATTCAAATAAATTAACAAGTCAGAAATTATATGACCTTGCAAAAGAAAAAAATATAAATATAGAAAAACCAATTAATTTAAATGAAAATTATAGGTTTAAATCTCAAGAATTAAATCATTTAAGTAAAAATATATATGCACCAAGATATAAAATATACAATGCACCAGTAAAGGACATAAAATTATTTTTAGCTAAAAATTCATATTCGGAAATAGAAAATGTAGCTAATGAAATAATTAAATTAGTAAGAGATAACGATTATAGATATAAAGATATATCTATAATAAGTAAAAATATTTCAACATATTCTAGTATTGCTAAGGTTATTTTTGAAAAATACAATATACCTGTATTTATAGATGAAAAAAAGGATTTAAGTCAAAATATATTAGTAAAATATATTTTAGCGGTTTTAGAAGTGTTTTCAAGGAATTGGTCATATGAATCAGTGTTTAATTATATAAAAACAGGATTTATAGATATAGAAGATGATGATATATATATATTAGAAAACTATTGTTTAAAATGGGGAATAAAAGGCAATAAATGGTTAAAAGAGTGGACATATGGAAATTTAACAAAAGATGATGAAATTCAAATAAAAAGAATTAACGAAATAAGGAAAATAGTAATAACTCCACTTATACAATTTAAAGAAAAAATCGATAAATCCAAAAAGGTGAACTCAATAACAGAGGCAATATATAATTTATTAATAGAAAATAAAATTGATGTAAAACTAGAAGAAAAAATAAAATTATTAGAAGAAAAAGGTAGATTTGATATTTCAAAAGAATATTCTATAAGCTGGAATATTGTACTAGAATTATTAGATGAAATAGTTCTTGTATTTAGAGATGAAAAAATTACATTTGAAAAGTATGCGGAACTATTAAAAATAGGATTAGGAAATAGTGAACTTGGTAAAATTCCAACAACTTCAGATCAAATAATTATGGGGGATGTAGATAGATCAAGAAGCCATAAAGTAAAAGCTATATTTATAATAGGAATAAATGATGGAGTTTTCCCAAGTGTACACAGGGATGAAGGATTTTTAAATGATAATGATAGAAAGATATTAAAAGATAACAATTTAGAAATAGCTAGAGGAACATTAGATGCACTATATGAAGATAATTTTAATATATATAAAGCCTTAACAACAGCAGAGGAAAAACTTTATTTATCGTATTCTTCTACAAATTCAGAAGGTAAATCATTAAGAGCAGCAGTTTTAATATCTAAAATAAAGAAAATATTTTTAAACTTAAAAGAAGAAAGTGACATCATAAACCAAGTTCAAGAGATAACAAATAAAAAAGAAGCGTTTGAACAATTATTAATAAATTTAAGAAAATATAGAGATGGAGAAAAGATAGATCCAATATGGTTTAGTGTATATAACTACTTTATAAATAGCGACTGGAAATCAAAATTAGAGTTTAGCTTAAAAGGATTAGATTACACAAATATACCAGATAAAATAAATAAAGAAAATATTGAAAAATTGTATGGAAATACTTTAAAAACGAGTATTTCTAGACTAGAACAATATAAATCTTGTCCATTTTCATTTTATTTAAAATATGGTTTAAAGCTTTCAGAAAAAAATAATTTTAAAGTTCAAGCAATAGACACAGGAACATTTATGCATGATGTGATAGATGAATTTTTTGAAACATTAAAAACATCAAACAGAAGTGTTAAAAATATGGAAGATGATGATATAGAAAAATTAATAAATGAAATAATTGAAGAAAAATTGAAATTAAATAAAAATTATATTTTTACAAGCACAGAAAAATATAAACTATTAGTTACTAGACTAAAAAGAGTAATATTAAAATCTATGAAATATATAATAAATAGTTTAAAAATGAGTGATTTTGATGTTTATGGTAATGAAGTAGAATTTAAAAATGGAGCAGAGTATAAACCAATAATATTAGATTTAGAAGATGGAAGAAAAGTAGAAATAACGGGAAAAATAGATAGAATAGATATTGGACAAAATCAAGATGGAAAATATATAAGAATAATAGATTACAAATCATCTATAAAAAATATAGATTTAAATGAAGTAATGTATGGATTACAATTACAGCTTTTAACATACTTGGATGCAACATGTAAAATAGAAGATGTAATGCCTGCAGGTGTTTTGTATTTTAATTTAATAGATCCAATAATAAAATCAAATAAAAATCTAGATGATGAAGAAATAGAAAATGAAATAAGAAAGAAATTTAAAATGCAGGGATTAATTTTAGCAGATATAAATGTTGTTCAAATGATGGATAAAAGTTTGACAACAGGTTCATCTAGTATAATTCCAGCATACATAGATAGCAAAGGAAATTTGAGTAATAGTCGTTCTAATGCTGTAAATAAAGAGCAATTTGAATTTTTACAAAAATATATAAATAAAATAATAAAACAAATATCAGAAGAAATACTAAGTGGAGATATAGGGTTAAAACCATATTATAGTGCTAAAAAGAAAAAAGCACCTTGCGATTACTGTGAGTATAAAGCTATTTGTCAGTTTAATCCAAGTGAGTGCAATAATAACTATAATTATATACCAAACTTATCAAAAGAAATAATTTTAGAAAAAATTAGTAAACAATAAAAAGGAGACAACCTATGAAAGATTTAACAAATAGTAATGTAATTCATATAAAAAGAAAAGAAATTGAATATATACAATTTAAAAAATTATTAGAATACTCTGATATTATTGAACATTGTTATACACTTAGAAAAAATGAAACAGACTTTAGAAAATATGAGGATAAAGACATTTTAGAAAAAAATTATAAAAAACTAGCTAAGGAATTCAAATTTGAATATGGAAAAATTATAAGGCCATTTCAGACTCATACAGATAATATTGTTTCAATAAAAAATAATGAGGAAATCAAATTAGATAATGTAGATGGACTAATAACAAATGAAAAAGATAAAGTTTTATCATTAACATATGCAGACTGTATACCTGTATATATGTTTGAGCCGAATAAAAAAGTAGTTGCTAATATACATTCTGGTTGGAAAGGAACTGTTCAAAAAATATCTGAGAAAGCTGTTAAACAAATGATTTCGGATTTTGAATGTGATGTTAAAAATATAATTTGTTGTATGGGACCAAGTATATGTAAGAAACATTTTGAAGTAGATGAAGATGTAATGTTACAATTTAAAAAAGTGTTTGAGTACACTAATAGATTAGATGAAGTTATTGAAAGTAAAATAAATTCAGAAGGAGTAAAAAAATATTATATAGATACAGTAAAAATAAATAGGATGATGTTGGAACAAGTAGGCTTGAAACCAGAAAATATAATAGAAAGCAAAATTTGTACAGTATGCAATAATAAAGAATTTCATTCATATAGAGCGGATAAAGAAAAATCAGGCAGAAATACAGCAATAATTTATTTAAAGTAATTGAAAGGAGAACTAATGATACCAAATAGATTAAAAAAAGGTGATACAATAGGAGTTATTGCTCCTTCTAGTCCAGTAACTCCTGATAAAATAGAAGATATAGAAAAATCAAAAAAATTAATGGAAAATGCCGGATACAAAATAGAGTTCGGAAAATATGTGTTTACAAATGAATTAGGATATGGTGCTACTGCAAAGCACAAAGCAGAAGATATAAATAGTATGTTTAAAAACAAAAATATAAAAGCAATTTTCTGTGCATCTGGAGGAGCAAATTGCAATTGTACATTTGATTATATAGATTATGATATAATCAAAGAAAATCCAAAGATTATATGTGGATTTAGCGATAGCACATCAATAACAAATGTAATTCATGAAAAAACAGGGCTTGTAACATTTAATGGTTCAACGTTTAAAGCACTAACTTCTTGGGATACAGATTATGCATATAAAGAAGTTATAAAACGATTTGAGCTTGCAAGTTTAGAATTAGGAAATAAAGATGATAAATTTATATCAATAAAAAATGGAATATGTGAAGGAGAATTAGTTGGAGGAAATCTCACATTAACTTCAAAATTAGTATGTGGAAAATACAAAATTGATTTTAACGATAAAATACTATTTATAGAAGAATTAGGATATGAAGCAGATGCTGAAATGGTTAGTAATTGTCTATACTATATGAAGCAAAACAAAGTATTTGAACAAATAAAAGGAATATGGGTTGGAAATTATGAACATCCAAGTGAAATTGCACTAGAAAAAATACTATTAGACACATTGGAAAATGAATATAATTTTCCAATAATAAAATCAAATAATTTTGGACATACAGATAAAAAAACAGTTATTCCTATAGGTACAAAAGCAAAAATAGATAATGATAAAATCAAATTAATAGAGAGTTGTGTAAATTAAAATAAAGGAAGTAGAATATGTTTGATAATTGGGGAGAATTAGAGAAATCTATTGTTAATTGCAAAAAATGTAAATTATGCAAACAAAGAAAAAATATTGTTTTTGGTACAGGAAATAAAGATGCTGATATAATGTTTATTGGGGAAGGTCCAGGAGCGGATGAGGATATTCAAGGAATTCCATTTGTAGGAAAAGCAGGAAAATTAATGAATATGGCATTACAAGGATTAGGATTAGAAAGAGAAAGTATATATATAGCTAATATAGTAAAATGCAGACCACCATCTAACAGAAATCCAGAACCAGATGAAGCAAGGGCATGTTTAGATTATCTTAGAAATCAGGTCATATTAGTAAAACCTAAAATAATTGTTTTATTAGGCAGTGTAGCATTAAAAAATATATTAGGAGAACAATATGGAATAACTGCAACTAGAGGAAAATGGATTGAAAAAAGGGGAATATTATATATACCTACTTTCCACCCAGCAGCACTGTTAAGAGATGAAACTAAAAAAATAGATTTTTGGAATGATTTAAAATTAGTTATTTCAAAAATGGAGGAATTAAAAAAATAGAGAGGAATGAAAAACTTAATGAATAAATATTTTAAAGATTTAGAATATAAACTAATAGATAAAAGGACAGCATATAGGGGAAAAAGAATTGTAGTAGAAGAACTGACATATTTAAATGGAAATCAAAAAATACATAGAGAACATGTATTAGCAGGAGATGCGGCTGTGGTGCTTGCAATAACAGAAGAAAATGATGTAATAATGATACAAGAACCAAGAACACCAATAAAAAAAGTAATATTAGGATTACCTGCTGGAATGATAGAACCAGGAGAGAAACCAGAAGATGGAGCTAGAAGAGAATTACAAGAAGAAACTGGATATATAGCAAAAGATTTAACATTAATGAGAGTAATATATCCAACTGTAGGATATTCTAATGAAAGAACTTTTATATATCTTGCTAAAAATTTAGAAAAGGCAGAAAGACATTTAGATGAAACAGAAGATATAGATGTAATAAAAATACCATTATCAGAAATAAAAGAAATGTTAGATAAAAACGAAATAATAACAGCAAGTACAACTATAGCATTGATGAATTACTTTATGTATAATGCTAAATAAAAGAAATGAGGAATAATATGAATTTCAAAAAAGAAGAAATAAGCAAAAAATCAGAATATTGTTTAAATTGTAAAATAAAACCATGCCAAAAAGGTTGTCCACTAAATAATGACATTCCATCGATAATAAATTTAATAAAAACAGGACAGTATGAAGAGGCATATAATGTGTCATGTGAAACTACTGTATTGCAATCTGTTTGTGGAAGAATATGCCCACATAAAAAACAATGTGAAGGTGCTTGTGTAAGAGGAATAAAAAATGAACCAGTTGACATAGGAACATTAGAAGCATATATAGGCGATATAGCTATTGAAAAAGAGTTTAAAATTGAAAAAGAGAAAAATTACAATAACAGTAAATACAATGTAGTAGTGGTAGGTGCTGGACCAGCAGGACTTACCTGTGCAGCACAGTTAGCTAGAAAAAATATAAATGTAACAATTCTAGAAAAATATGATAAAGCAGGTGGAATACTAAGAAGGGGAATACCAGATTTTAGATTAGATAAAAAAATACTAGATAAACAAATTGCGAAGATTTTGGAGTTAGGAATTAATATAAAATATAACCAAGAATTAGGAAAAGATTATAAAATAAATAACTTAATAAATAAATATGATGCAGTTTTTATATCTATAGGAGCAAACATTTCTGCTAATATGGGAATACCAGGAGAACAATTAAATGGAGTGTATGGTGGAAACGAATTGTTAGAAAAAAACAATCACCCAGATTATACTAATAAAAAAGTAGCAGTAATTGGTGGTGGAAATGTAGCTATGGATTCTGCTAGAACAATAAAAAGACTTGGAGCAAAAGAGGTAAAGGTTATATATAGAAGAGCAGAAAAACAAATGCCAGCAGAAGTAAAAGAAATAGAAGATGCAAAAAAAGAGGGAGTAGAGTTTTTATTTCAAAATAATATAGTAAAAATAATAGGGGAAAATAAAGTTGAAAAAATAGAATGTATAAAAACAGAGTTGGTAAAAAAAGAAGGCGAATTAAGAGAATCACCAGTAGATATATTAGGGAGTAATTACAATCTAGATATGGATTATGTTGTTATGGCAATAGGTGCAAAGCCAGATTATAATATAATAAGAGATGTAGGTGTAGATACAACAAAATGGGGATATATAAAAGTAGATGAAGAATACATGACATCAAAAAAAGGTGTTTTTGCAGGAGGAGATTTGGCAGGATGTAAAGCAACAGTAGCATGGGCAAGTAAATCTGGAAGAGAAGCGGCTAAATCAATTATAGATTTTTTAAACAAAGAAAAGAAATAACTAACTTAACACATATAAAAATTAGAAAGTATAAATAAAAAGTGGTTGATATTTTCAACCACTTTTATACTAGTTATTTTAATTTTTTTCATATTCATTTCCAGACCTATATAATAAATTCTTTAATTTTTTAAAAAAACTAGTGAATTTATTATTTTTTACAACAATAAGCGAATTTGTAACATTTTTTTCATTAAGCAATTTTGGTGACTCGCCTGATTCTAATAAATTATATTTCTTTTCTAAATTAGTCATTTTTTCTATATAATAAGAATTGTAAAAATCATAATCATCTGTAATACCAATAATATTTTTATAATTATATAATTTTCTACGATAATTTTCTATATCTTCTTCTGTTTCTAAATATTTAAAATAATCATCAAAATAACTACTTAATATATAGTTTTGTGTCTTAATATATATATCGCTTATTTTTTTCCTTTGATCAGTTATTTTTTTATTAAGCTTTTCAGAAACAGTATCATCATTAGTTTCAGCAAGTTTAATATTTAAACCTATTAATGTATCTTCTGCATACATTAATGAATCTAGATATTCTAAAATTGTATTATATGCTTTTTCACTAGTAAGAGAAATAAACTTATCTTTAAATTCATCAGTACTATATAAAGTTCCATGGAATAAAGAATATTCTCCCGTAATATAGGCCATTTGATTAACTAAATTACATTCTAAAGTATAGTAAGATGGGCTAGTAGTTGGAAGAGTTATATCAAAATATTTAACTGTTTCTTCTTCTGTTTCTAAAGCCCTAGCAGTTATTAATTGAACTGCAGCTTCATTTAATGCCATACCACGAACTTTTATTCCAGAAAAATCACATAGGCCTAAACGAATTAAAAAACCTTTTTTATCTTTAACTTCTTGTAAATAATGTATACATTCATGCAGTGCTAGGTCAGAAAATTTAGAAAAATCTATTGACGAATTAAAATATATAGAAGAATTTTTATAAAAATACTTTGCACCAGAAAAACCTTTTGGCATATCGGCAATATACATTTTTATACTAGCAAGGGAAGATTGTAGTTTCCTAAAATCAAAATTATATTCTTCAAAAGCGAAACAAAGTCTTTGAGCAATAGCATGTGCAATAGAGTCCACCTGAATAATATCTAATTCTTCAACAACTTTAATTCCTTCTTTTTTTAAATTAGATTCTATACTCATTTTCCATCTCCTAAAATATATAATACATTCAAGTATATTATACAATAAACTTAAAGAAAAGAATATTACTATAATATGTTTTTCATATTACAGTAATATTACAAAAAGTGAAAATCAAGAAAGTACAATTTTAAAATTGTACTTTCTTGTAGGATAATTCAATTTATTGTTATTTTGCAACAATATTAAAAATTTTATTCATAACATATATTTCTTTTACAATATTCTTTCCATTTAAAATATTTTCAAATTGTGTATGAACTAATTCTTTTACAGTATTTTCATCTGAGTCAAGAGCAACTTTAACAGTTCCTTTAAATTTTCCATTTACTTGTACAGGAATTTCTATTTCATCATCAATAGTTTTTGATTCATCATATTCTGGCCAAGTTGAATTTGCTATTGTATCAGTATTTCCAATTAATTCATATAATTCCTCTGTAATATGAGGAGCAAATGGATTAACTAAAGTTAATAAAGTGTTAAATTCAGCTTTGTTTATTCTTTGTAGTTTATAGAAACTATTAACTAATGTCATAAATGTAGAAATTGCTGTATTATATTTCATTGCTTCAATGTCTTCACTTACTTTTTTAATAGCTTTATGCATCATTTTTTCCATTTCTTTTGAATATGTATCTCCATCAACAAGCATAGATTGTAAATTCCAAATTCTTTCTAGAAATTTGTTACAACCACGAATACTATCCATAGACCAAGCAGCAGATTGATCAAAAGGTCCCATGAACATTTCATAAACTCTTAAGGTATCTGCACCAAATTCATCAACTATATCATCAGGATTAACAACATTTCCTTTAGATTTAGACATTTTTTCTCCATTACTTCCTAAAATCATACCATGAGAAGTTCTTTTTGCATATGGTTCTTTTGTTGGAACAACACCAATATCATATAAGAATTTATGCCAAAATCTTGAATATAATAAATGAAGTGTTGTATGTTCCATACCACCATTATACCAATCAACAGGAGACCAGTATTCAAGAGCTTCTTTAGAAGCAAGAGCTTCAGAGTTATGTGGATCCATATATCTTAAGAAATACCAAGAAGAACCAGCCCATTGAGGCATTGTATCAGTTTCTCTTTTTGCAGAACCACCACAATGAGGACAAGTTGTTTTTATCCATTCAGTTTGTTTAGCAAGTGGAGATTCACCATTTTCACCTGGTTCAAAATCTTCAACTTCTGGTAAAAGTAGAGGTAAATCTTTTTCATCAAGTGGAACCCAACCACATTTTTCACAATGAACCATTGGAATTGGTTCACCCCAATAACGTTGTCTAGAAAATACCCAATCACGAAGTTTGTAATTTACTTTTCTAGTTCCTATTTTTTTATCTTCTAAATAACTTATTATTTTTTCTTTTGCATTTTTTACAGATAAACCATTTAGAAAATCAGAATTTACTAAAGTACCAGTAGCTACATCAGTGAAAACTTCTTCATTTACATCTTTACCACCTGCTACAACTTCTATTATTGGTAAATTGAATTTTTTTGCAAATTCCCAGTCTCTTGCATCATGTGCTGGAACAGACATAATTGCACCAGTACCATAAGTAATCAAAACATAATCTGAAACCCAAATTGGAATTTCTTTGTTATTTACAGGATTAATTGCAGTAATTCCTTTTATTTCTACACCAGTTTTTTCTTTATTCAATTCTGAACGTTCAAAATCAGATTTTAAACTTGCTTGTTTTTGATAATCTTTTATTTCATCCATATTTTCTATTTTATTTGCTAACTTTTTAATAATAGGATGTTCTGGAGCAACAACCATATAAGTTGCACCAAATAGTGTGTCTGGTCTTGTAGTATATACTTCAAGTTGTTCATCTTCGCCAGCAATTTTGAATATTACATCTGCACCTTCGCTTCTACCAATCCAATTTTTTTGTTGCAATTTAATTTTCTCTAGGAAATCAACATCGTCTAAATCATCAATTAATCTTTGTGCATATTCAGTAATTTTTAACATCCATTGAGATTTTTCTTTTTGAACAACAGGGCTACCGCATCTTTCACAAACACCATTTACAACTTCTTCATTTGCTAGTCCAACTTTACATCCTGTACAGAAGTTAATTGGCATAGTTGCTTTATATGCTAAACCATGTTTATATAGTTGAATGAAAATCCATTGAGTCCATTTATAGTAATTAGGATCTGTTGTGTCAACTTCACGAGACCAATCAAAAGAAAATCCAATAGATTTAAGTTGTCTTCTAAAATTATCTATATTTTGTGCAGTAATAACTCTTGGATGTATCTTATTTTTTATTGCATAATTTTCTGCTGGAAGACCAAATGCATCAAAACCAATAGGATATAGAACATTGTATCCTTCTAATCTTTTCTTTCTTGCAACAATATCAAGTGCAGTGTAACTTCTAGGATGACCTACATGGAGTCCTTGACCAGAAGGGTATGGAAATTCAATTAATCCAAACCATTTTTTCATAGTGTAATCGTTTTTTGCATTAAAAGTCCCTTCTTTTTCCCATTTGTTTTGCCATTTCTTTTCTACTTGTTTAAAATCATAAGCCATAATAAATCATCCTTTCTTGATATAAAAATTTAATATATTATACTACAAGAAATTAGAAAAATAAAGGAATTTTGTGAATTTGTCAAAATATTGACAATATTATGTAAAACTGATACAATATATGTATAGAATTGTATATTCTAAGCTAACTAAATTGGTATGTACAGGAGGAATCAAAATGCTAGAAAAATTGAATTTTTTTAAAAAATTGCAAGATGTGAAAGAAAGTTTAGATAGAGCCCAAAGAGAAAATTGGGAAAATGCAATTCAAGTTTGTAGAGATAACCACAGAAAGGAAAACGAATATTCTGGATTAGAAACAGTAATCGAAAGAAAATCACTTTCTGGAGAATTTATGTATTATCCTGAATTATTCGCAAGACGTAAACAAGGAGAATATAAAATAGGGGATGACTTCCCTAATGCAGACTTTAGAATAGTGGGAATAGTAACAAACCCAGAAAACAAATATGACAACGTTATATTTGTTGTTAAAAAATAAATAAATATTTAACCAATTTTAGTTAGCGAAGCCAACACTTTTTTGTGTTGGTTTTCTTTATTATATTGATAAAGTGCTATTATATACAAATTTAAAGTCAGTAATTTTCTAAGAGGATTTTGAGGGAGAATATAATTAGTAATAAAAATAAAAAAATGTAAAAGAATGGAAAACAAAAAAACGAAAAGTGGCAGTTAAAGTTGAAGATAGAAAAAAAGTGTGATATAATTAAATTAAGTATTAGGTACAATTTTTCTGGGATAAATTGAGGAGAAAAGATGAAAATAGTTAACACAATAAAAGAATTTATAGAAAAATTTAACAGAAACGAGAATGGAAATGAAAATGAAAAAGGTGAAATAGTAGAGCCGACTATTCAAAAATGGAAAGCATTAGACATGTGGTATGAAGAAGAAATTATAGCCAGAGGGTCAAAACTTCCAGGAGCAAGACCTTTATCAGACAAAGAAGCCAATATATTTGGTTTCAAAAATGGAGAAGATGGCAAATTATACTACATTGGAAAGACAAAAAACGATAAAGTAACAGAAAAGCTAAAAGAAATATACCAAATTGAAAAAAGAATTATAAATCCAAAAAATGATAATCAAGCAATTTTAATTTTGAGTATATTTGATGGAGAGTTCAATAATGGATATCAATAATAGAAAAGAATGAAAGAAAAAAATAAAAGAAGTACACTAATACAAATTTAAGATAATAGGTAATCCCAGAATAGGAAAAGATATTGCTATTGCAATATCTTTTTCCGTTGATAAAAATAAGAAAAAAAGACATAACTTCTAAAATTTCGCTATTGACAATTTTGACAGGTATTATATAATTGTATAGAGAATTTTTTAGGAGGTACTTAAGATGAAAGAAGTTATGCAAGAGCAAAACGAAGAACAGAGAATAAAAGAAATGGTAGATGAACTAGTTAAAAAAGCGAAAAAAGCAGCAGAAGAATATATGGAATTAGATCAAGAACAAGTTAACAACATAGTAAAGCAAATGTCTATGGCTGGACTAGAACACCATATGGAGCTTGCAAAAATGGCTATCGAAGAAACTAAAAGAGGAATTTATGAAGATAAAATAACAAAAAATATGTTTGCAACAGAATATATTTATCATAGTATAAAATATGATAAAACTGTAGGAATTATAGATGAAAATGAAGAAGAAGACTATGTACAAATTGCGGAACCAATAGGAATAATAGCTGGTGTAACACCAGTTACAAATCCAACATCAACAACAATGTTTAAATCAATTATTGCTGCTAAAACTAGAAATGTAATTATATTTGGATTTCACCCATCAGCACAAAATTGTAGTATGGCAGCAGCAAAAATATTGAGAGATGCAGCAGTAGCTGCAGGAGCACCAGAAAATTGTATATTATGGATAGAAGAACCATCAATAACAGCAACTGATATTTTAATGAATCATCCAGATGTTAGTTTGATTTTAGCAACAGGTGGAACAGGAATGGTAAAAGCAGCGTATTCTTGTGGAAAACCAGCATTAGGTGTGGGACCTGGAAATGTTCCATGTTATGTAGATAAAACAGCTAAATTAAGAACAACAGTTAATGATATTGTACTTTCAAAATCTTTTGATAATGGAATGATTTGTGCATCAGAACAAGCAGTACTAGTAGATAAAGAAGTATATCAGGAATTTGAAGATTTAATGAAAAAAGCAGGATGCTATTTTGTAAATCCAGAAGAAAAAGAAAAATTACAAAATGTTATGTTTGATGCAGAAAGAGACTTTAAACTAAAATCTCATATACCTGGGCAAAGCCCATATCAAATAGCACAATCGGCAGGATTTAATATTCCAGAAGATACAAAAGTTTTAGTTGTATATGAAGAAGGAATAGGAAAAGGATATCCATTTTCTAAAGAAAAACTAAGTCCAGTACTTACTTATTATATAGTAGAAAATAGAGATGAAGGAATAGATAAGGCAGAGAAACTGTTAGAATATGGTGGCTTAGGTCACTCTGCTGTTATTCATTCAGAAGACAAAGAAACTATATTAAAATTTTCAAAGAGGATGAATGCTGGAAGAATAATAGTAAACTCACCTTCTTCACAAGGTGGAATAGGTGATATATATAATACAAATCTTCCATCATTAACACTAGGATGTGGTACTTTTGGAGGAAATTCTACTACTGCAAATGTATCTGCAGTAAATTTAATAAATATAAAAAGAGTTGCTAAAAGGAGAGTAAATATGCAATGGTTTAAAATTCCAAAGAAGATATATTTTGAAGCTGGTTCTATAGGATATTTAGAAAAAATGCCAAAAATATCTAGAGCATTTATAGTTACTGATGAATCTATGGTAAAATTAGGGTATGTTGATAAAATTTTGTATCATTTAAGAAAAAGAGAACAACACGTACATTGTGAAATATTTTCTGATGTTGAACCAGACCCATCTTTTACAACAATAAAAAGAGGTGTAAAAGCAATGGAGGAATTTAAGCCAGATGTTATAATTGCATTGGGCGGTGGTTCTAGTATAGATGCAGCAAAAGGAATGTGGTTATTCTATGAACACCCAGAAGCAGATGTAGAAGGACTTAAACTTAAATTCATGGATATAAGAAAAAGAACATATAAATTTCCAACATTAGGAGAAAAAACTCAAATGGTAGCAATACCAACAACATCAGGTACAGGTTCAGAAGTTACATCTTTTGCAGTAATATCAGATAAAGAAAAAAATATGAAATATCCACTAGCAGATTATGAGTTAACACCAGATGTTGCAATAATAGATCCAGACTTAGTTATGTCTCTTCCTAAAAAGGTAACAGCAGATACAGGAATGGATGTATTAACACATGCTTTAGAAAGCTATGTATCAAATATGGCATCAGACTATACAGATGGTCTAGCAGAAAAAGCAGCAGAATTAGTATTTAAATATTTACCAAGAGCATATCAAAATGGAAATGATAAAGAAGCAAGAGAGAAAATGCATAATGCAAGTTGTATTGCAGGAATGGCATTTACCAATGCATTCCTAGGAGTAAACCACTCAATGGCACATAAATTAGGAGGAGAATTCCACATTGCACATGGTAGAGCAAATGCTATTTTATTGCCACATGTAATAAGATATAACAGTACAAGACCAACTAAATTTGTTTCTTTCCCAAAATATGAATATTTTATAGCAGATGAAAAATATGCCAATATTTCAAGAAAAATGGGATGGAAAGCCTATACTAATGAAGAAGGAGTTAATTCACTAATAGAAAAAGTAGAAGAATTAATGAGAATTTTGGAAATACCAACTACATTAAGAGAAGCAGGAATTCCAGAACAAGAATTTTTAGCAAAAGTAGATGAGTTAGCGGATAAAGCATTTGAAGATCAATGTACAACTGCAAATCCAAGATTACCATTAGTTAGCGAAATTAAACAAATTTTATTAGATTGCTATTATGGAAAATAATTGCATTATAAAGGAGTAAAAATTGAAGATAAACATAGTAATGGTAGAACCAGAAATACCACAAAATACAGGGAATATTGCAAGAACATGTGCAGCAACTGGAGGAAAATTACATTTAGTAAAACCATTAGGTTTTCAATTGTCTGACAAATATTTAAAAAGAGCTGGACTAGATTATTGGGATAAATTAGATATAGAAGAACATGATTCATTAGAGAAATTTTTAGAAAAATATGAACCAGAAAAAAATAATATGTATTTTATGACAACAAAAGGAAAAAATGTATATTCAAAAGTAGATTACTCAAAAATGGAGGAAGTATTTTTACTATTTGGTAAAGAAACTAAAGGATTGCCAGAAGACTTATTGAAAAAAAATATAAACAATACGGTAAGAATACCAATGAGAGAAACATTGCGTTCATTAAATTTATCTAATTCAGTGGCAATAGTAATATATGAAGTATTAAGACAAACTGATTTTGATAACTTAGAAGAAACAAGTAATTACTTAACTTAATAAAACAAATTCCAGGTACATAGGAGAGTATCTGGAATTTGTTTTATACTAATTTATTAGACAGTAGATTTATTGAAATTTTATAGCATTGTTCGTTGACAAAAAAAAACACGAAATATATAATAAAAAATGAAAAATATGAGAGGAGCAAACAAATGAAGAAAAAAATAAAAAAAATAACTCTGGTGTTAATAGCTATAATGGGAATGATGACTAGCTATTTTAAGGTAAATGCGGATGTAGGAAGTTTTGAGTCATATAGTAGCGGAGGTAGTTCATCATGGAGTAGTGGAAGTTCTTGGGATAGTAGTAGTTCCTGGGATAGTGGTAGTTCATCAAGTTATAGTAGTAACGATTATTCTGGTGATGAAGATTTGTCTTTTGGAGAAATAGTATTAGTTACAATATTACTTATAATAATAGTTGCTATAATATCTGGAATAGAATCTAAAAGAGCGCCAAAGCATCAAAATAGGACAAGTCTAACAGTCAAAGAAGTATTATATAAAAGAGAAGAAAGTGTAGAAGAAAAAATCAAACAAGTAGACCCAATGTTCAATAAAGAAGAATTTATAGCAAATGCAAAAAGTTTATTTATAAAATTACAACAAGCATGGACAGCAAGAGATTGGTCAGTAATTAGAGTTTTTGAAACAAATGAATTGTTTGAACAACATAAAAATCAATTGCAAGGATATATAGATAATAACCAAATAAATGTAATGGACAGAATATGTGTAAATTATGCTACTCTGACAGATTTTAGACAAGAAGGAGATAAAGATATAATAACAGTAAGATTAAATTCAAGAATGGCAGATTATATAATTGATGCTACTACAAAAGAAGTAATAAGAGGCGATAAATATACAGAAAGAGTAAATACATATGTATTAACATTTATTAGAAAAAAAGGATTACAAACAAAAGAAGGAACAGAAAAAATAAATACAACCAATTGTCCAAATTGTGGAGCACCTACACAAATCACATCAGCTGGAAAATGTGAATATTGTGGAAGCGTGATAACAACAGGAGAACATAGTTGGGTACTTTCTAATTTAGAAAGAGAAAGAGTATAATTATAGGAGGAATTAAAATGGGATTAATAAAAGCAGCTGGTTCAGCAATAAGTTCAACATTAAAAGATCAATGGAAGGAAGCTATAAGATGTGAAGACATGACAAATGATGTATTAATGGTAAAAAAAACAACACCAACAGGTGTAATATCAAATAAAAGCACAATTATAGTAGGCCCAGGACAATGTGCAATAATATATGATAATGGTAGAGTAATAGATGCAACAGCAGAAGAAGGAATATATACATTTGATTCATCATCAACACCATCATTTTTTGCAGGACAGTTTGGAGCAGTTTTTAAAGAAATGTGGGAAAGATTTACATACAATGGAGGAACAGCAAAACAACAAGCAGTATTTTATTTTAATATAAAAGAAATAATAGACAATAAATTTGGTACACCTGCACCAATACCATTTCAAGATTGGTCACACCCAATACCAAATCAAATGACTGGAACAATTACACCTTTAAGGGTAGAAGTAAAATGTTTTGGAAAATATACATTTAAAATTACAAATCCAGCAGTATTTATGACTGAAATTGCAGGAGTAGCGGACATATACAAAAAAGCAGATTTAGTAGAGCAAATGAGGGCAGAAGTAATGGGAGCATTTCAAAATATATTGAATGAATTAGGAAATGCTGAACATAAAATGCCAGTTTTAGAATTACCAAGTCAAACAGATGAAATAAAAGAAATAATGGATCAAAATGTATTTGATGAACAAATTAGAAGAAGAGGAATTACTTTAGTAGGGTTTATTGTGGAATCAGTTACATTAGATGAGGACTCAGAAAAGAAAATAGATCAATACGAACTTGGAAGTAATTCATATATGCAACAAGGTGCACTTACAGGAGCATATGCTAATGCTGTTCAAGAAGCAGCTAAAAATAGTAATGGTGCTATGAATGGATTTATGGGAGTAGGAATGATGAATATGGCTACTAATGGAGTAGTTGGCGGAGCTGCGTCAGGTCCATGGAAAAATGGAACAGAAGCAAATCAAGAAAAAACAGCAAATGAGCAAGAAGGATGGATTTGCGAATGTGGAAATAAAAATACAGGGAATTTTTGTTCAAATTGTGGAAAACAGTATCAAACAAAAAGAATATGTCCAAAATGCGGAAATGCAAATGACAGCATAGCTAAGTTCTGTTCAAATTGTGGAGAAAAGTTACAATAATAACGAAGTGTGAAAAGTTTGTGAATTTTAGCACTCTTGTATTGACATTGCTAAAAGTAGATGTATAATATAAACGAAAATGATAAATAATAATTATCATATATGTGCCACTCCCATCAAGTGTCAACACATAAATATAAATTTTAAGGAGTTGATTTTTATGATGATGATACCTAGAAGACATGATTTTGACTTATTTGATAGTATGTTTGGAGATTCATTTTTTAATGAAGGCGAGAGTAAACTAATGAAAACAGACATTAAGGAGAAAAAGGACAAATACATTATTGATGTAGATTTACCAGGATATGAAAAAGACGGAATAAAATTAAATATTCAAGATGGATATTTAACAGTACATGCAAGTGTAAATAAAGAAGAAAAAGATGAAGAAAAAGGCAAATTTGTACGTAAAGAAAGATATTCTGGAGAATGTTCTAGAAGCTTTTATGTTGGAGAAAGTGTAACAGAAAGTGAAGTAAAAGCAAAATTTAAAAATGGAACATTAACAATAGAAGTACCTAAAAAAGAAGACAAAAAAGAATTACCAGAAAAGAAATATATACCAATTGAATAAAACTTATTTAGTAAAACTTAGGCTAATAAAACTTAATCTTATTATATAAAAAACAATCCACTTTAATTAAAAGTGGGTTGTTTTTTTGTAAATATACTATTATAATATTAATAGATAAAATTAAGGAAGGAGTACATGATATATACAAAATTAAATATATCATATAAAAATAAAATGAGTATAAAAGAAAAATTAGAAATGGAGATAAAATATAGGGGCTTTGCCTGTAATACTATTACAACGAGATAATTGCTACATGTTGTAATAGGAAAATGGTAGCAAGTATATCTCGTTATACTAAATTAATAGAATAAGGAGATATAAAAATGATAGAAATTGAGTTAAATAATATAAATAAAAACTATGGACTAAAAAATATTCTGAATGGAGTAAGTTTTGAAGTAAAAACAGGAGAAAAAATAGCATTAATTGGTGAAAATGGTTCAGGAAAATCAACTATATTAAAGATAATAGGGCAAGAAGAAAAAGTGGATTCAGGAAAAATAAATATCAGGAAAGAGTCAAACATTGGATATTTAAAGCAAGTATATTCAAATGAAAAAATAGATATAAGAGTAGAAGAATACTTGAAAAAAAGCTTTAAAAAATATGCTGACATAGAAGAAAAAATGAAAAAAATAGAAGCATTAATGAAAGAAACGAGCCAAGATTTAGAAAAAATAATAAAAAAATATGGAAAATTACAAGAGGAATATATTTATTTTGGGGGATATGAATTAGAAGAAAAATTTAAAAAAATGTGTTCAGGTTTTAACTTCAATAAAGAATTTTTAAATAAAAGATACAACTCTTTAAGCGGTGGAGAGAAAACAATAGTAAACTTGGCGACGATACTCTTAAAAGAGCCAGACATACTATTATTAGATGAACCTACAAATCATTTGGATGTGGAATCATTAGAATGGTTAGAGAATTTTTTGATTTTGTATAAAGGAACAATACTTTTAATTTCTCATGATAGATGTTTTTTAGATAAAGTAGTAAACAAGACAATATTTTTAGAAAATGGAAAAGTAGATGTGTTCTTCGGAAATTATTCTTATTTTGTTAATGAAAACGAAAAAAGAACGTTGGCTAAATTTGAAAAATATAAAAATCAACAAAAGCAGATAGAAAAGATGAAAGAATCAATAAAACAATTAAGAAATTTTGGACAATTTGAGCAGAATGAGTCATTTTTTAAAAGAGCTAGGTGCATAGAAAAAAGATTAGAGAAAATGGAAAAATTGGAAAAGGTAACTTTAGAAAAAAGAAAAATACCACTAAAAATAAATGCAATATCTCGCTCTGGCAAAGAAGTTTTAATTATTAAGAATCTAAACAAAAAATATGGAGAAAAAATAATATTTAATAATTTTAATATGGAAATATATTATGGAGAAAAAATTAGATTAGCAGGTAAAAATGGTTCAGGAAAATCAACTTTAATAAAAATGATTTTAGGAAAAGATTTAAATTATACAGGAAATATAAAAATAAGTTCATCTGCTAAAATAGGATATATTCCACAAGAAATAAAGTTTGAAAATGAAAAAGAAACAGTTTTTGATTATTTTTCCCAAAAATATAACAAAAGTCAGACAGAAATAAGAACATATTTAGCTAAATATATGTTTACAGGAAAAAATGTTTTCAAAAGGCTAGAAGAATTATCAGGGGGAGAACGAGTTAGATTATTATTTGCAAAAATGGAAATAATGGAAACTAATTTTTTAATATTGGATGAGCCAACAAATCACCTAGACATATTAATGAGAGAAGTAATTGAAGAAAATTTGAAAGAGTATAAAGGAACGATATTATTTGTATCGCATGACAGATATTTTACTAATAAATTAGTTCAAAGAGAAATAGTTATATAAAATAAAAAACAATCCACTTTAATTAAAAGTGGGTTGTTTTTTATTTTATGGCATCTAGTATATTTTCATTATGAGTAAAATCTTTTAACCATTTATTTAAATCTTTTTGTTTTTTAAATCTTAGAATTTTTCCCTTAGGAATGGTATCTAAATTATTAGTAAGTTTAGAGCGAGAACATTTATTATAAAAAATAACATATTTCATAAATTTAAAATTAAAACGTTCTTTACATCCTGGAATTTCTGTTCTTTCAGATTTAAAGTTTTTAAGCATACGTTTAAAAACTCCTTTTACTAGTACAAAAGTAGAATAATCTAACCAAATTATTAAATCAGCTCTATCAAGTCGTTCTTTAATGGTTTTAGTATAATTACCATCAATAATCCATTTATCATCAAAAACTTTGTTAGCTATAATTGTATCTCTTTCTGCTTTATCTTGTTCAACCCAATTAGGTTTAAAATTTATTCCATCTAAATGAATAGCAGGTAAATTCAATTCTTTAGATAAAATATTACACAAAGTAGTTTTACCACTTCCAGAACCACCAACAATAGAAATTCTATTATACATACAATACCTCCCTGAAAACTAATTTAATTTTGCAATGATTATAATAAATTATATAACAAAAGTCTATAAAAGAAAAAAATATTTATTCTTACAAGTTTCGACAAATTTTGCAAGATTGGTATGATAGTATACAGGAAGTCGAATATAGTAGAATATTGTTAATAAAAAACAATTATGATAGAATAATAAAAAATAAAAAAAGAAGGTGAAAAAATGAGATTAAAGCTATATGTTAATCTTGAAAATGAAAAAATACCAATTGATTATAGAAGAAATATAATTAGTTTTATTAAATTATCATTATCCGAATATCAAGAAGAGTACTTTTTTGAATATTATAATGCGAAAGATAATATAATAAAACCATACGCTTTTTCAGT
The DNA here is from genome assembly GCA_934167175.1 of uncultured Clostridia bacterium. Lineage (GTDB taxonomy): Bacteria > Bacillota > Clostridia > TANB77 > CAG-508 > CAKPKF01. The sequence goes on from CAKPKF010000016.1 coordinate 28,297, forward strand.
GTTTTTTCAAAAACCAAAAATAACTAAAGATGAAATAATAGTAGAAAACAAAAGATTTGAAATAAATATGACAATAGGAAATTATGAAACAGCAATAATAATTTATAATGCATTGAATAATCAAAAACATAAAAAATTTTCTATAAAGCAAAATTCATGGATTTTAAATAATATAGAACTTATGCCAGAAAAAGAAATTAAAGAGGATAAAATAGTAATAAAATTTCAAGCACCATTATGTGTAAGATCAAGAGAAAATAACAAAGACTATTATTATTCATATGAAAATGAAAAATTTGAAGAAATACTAAAAATCAATATAAAAGAACAACTAAAAACAACAGACATACCAACAGAAACAGTAGATACATTTACAATAAAACCAATAAATGCAAAAAAAGTATTAATCAAATTCTATGAAAAATGTATTGAATGTTCAACTGGAACATTTGAATTAAGCGGAAACAAAGAATTACTTAAATATTTATATCAAGCAGGAGTGGGAAGCCGACATAGTGCCGGATTTGGGATGTTCCAAATATTATAAAAAAGAAATTTGTAAAAAAATTACATAATTTATAGTATGAGAGAGGAGTGATATAAAAAGTGAAAACAAAAATATACTTAAATGATTGCTACCTAAATTGTGGTATTGTTGGTTTTCTTAAAATATTAAAGCATAATAAAAAACAACCTGTAGTAACAAGAAAAAACTATATTGAAATAGATACAGAAGATTTAAGAGATTTCAACAAATATTATTTTAAATACTTTTACGATAAATACAATGTAGCAGAAAGCGTAAAAAATAGAACAGAAAGAGAATTTGAATATTTAGAAAACAACATAGAAACATCATTAGAAAACGAAGAAGAAAAGCAAATAAAAGATAAAATAAAAGCAAATATACAAATAATTAAAAATATAATAGATATTCAATTGAAAAAAATAAAAGAAAGAGATGTACAAACTTATAATGAAATAAAAGAGCAATGTAAGAAAATTGATAAAGCGACTACAAGACAAGAAATTATAGAAATAAAAGAAAAAATATTATCTAATATTATGAAAGAGGATTTAAACAAGAGATTAACTTTAAATGCTTTCAGAACAGAGTTAGGAAAAATATATTTTGGGCAAGCTTCATTTTTTCAAAAAACTATAGCAAAAAAGACCTTTGAAGAGCAACAAAATATAATGTATAGAGATTATATTAGTAATATTGTTGAAGAAGGCTTCATTCAGGATGTTATTGATGGAAAATATAACATAGAAGAAATAAAGGAATACATAGCAAATATAAAAAAAGAAAATATAAAAAGTGATATTCAAAGGATTTATTCTAATATCCAAAAAAAATATATTAGCAAAAATAAAACTTTGGAAGAAATAAAAGCATATTTAAAAAAAGAAAAAAACAATCAATGTTCTTTATGTCAAAATGAAACATGTGTATCAGAAGATTACTCAGAAAAACACTTTGTACCATTGGCAATTAGCAATGAATCTAAAAATTTTTTTTGGAATCAAAATACTAAAATGCCAATATGTGATATATGTAAATTAATTTTATTTTGCATACCAGCAGGAATGACAAAAATTAGAAAGACAGTAAAAACAGTGGAAAATAATAAATGGGTATACAAAGAGAAAAATATGTTGAGCTTCGTAAATTTAGATACAAGTATTGATAAATTATATAAAACAAATATAAATTTTGGTAATAAATCAAGATATGAGAATAGAGATGGAAATCCATATACAGAGCTAATTTTAGACATAGTAGAACAAGACAAACAAGTAAGTGCATGGCAATTAGATAATGTATTTGTTGTAGAACTAGAAGCAGAATATCTTTCTTATAGCAGAATTGAATACTTCAATATAAAAAGATATGTATCAAGATTCTTTACAGAATACTCAGAAAAAACATTATCAAGAATAACAGATTATAGATATAGACTGCAAATAGTTGACTATATTTTAAAAAACAAAGATATCAAATACATAATAAATGACAGATTAAGAGAAGAAATAAAAAAAGAAAATAAATATGGATATAATTCATTCTTAGCAATAAGAGTAAGAATGATACTAAATCTATTAAAAAAGGAGGATATTGAAATGGAAAAAATCGAAAAAAGTGATGCAAAACTAAAAGTATTGTATAACCTAGGAGTTCAAATGCATGAAGATTTAAAGAGAACAGGAGAAGAAAACAAAATTGATGGATATACATATAAAATGTTAAACAGCATAAAAGCTGGAAACAAAAAACAATTTATGGACATTGTAATAAGAATACATATGTCAATGGGAAAAGATGTAAGCCCTATATTTATTGAAACAATGCAAACAGAAGGATTAGATTTTGAATCAATAGCTCATAGTTTTTTAGCAGGATTAATATCAAATAAATACGAGAAAAAAGATGAGGATATCGAAGCCAAAGTTTAAAAATATATATTAAAAATTCACATAACAATTAAGATTAAAAAAGAGAAAGGAAGGAAATAAAATGGAGAATATAAAAAATAAAAAAGGATTATCAATAACAATGATATTTAAAGCAAATAGCATGAATTATAGTGAGTCAATAGGAAATATATCAGAATTAAAGAAATTAACAAGAGGAGATGGAAGTGTATATACTTTTGCATCAAGACAAGCAATAAGATATGACATAGCAAGACTAGGAAATAAAATGTTTAATTGGAAATATTATGGCATTGTTGATGCAAAAGAAGGAACAGTACAATTTAGTAAGGGGTTAACCATAGAAGATTCTGAAGAAATGGATTTATTTGGGTATTTTAGAACAATCAAAAAAGAAAATTCAGAGACAAGAAGTGCAGCAGTAAGATTAAGTAATGCAATATCTTTAGAAGAATATAAAGGAGATATGGAGTTTCTAACAAACAAAGGATTAGCAGACAGAATTTCTAGACATGCAGATCCTGTTAACATCGAACAACACTTAAGTTACTACACATACACAATAACAATAGACCTAGAAAAAATAGGGAAAGACAGAGAAATAGAACTACCAAACGAAGAAAAAGCAAAAAGAATCAACCAATTATTAGACATAGTAAAAATCCTAAACAGAGAAATAAGAGGAAGAGAAGAAAACCTAAGCCCAGTATTTGTAATAGGAGGAATGTATGACATAAACTCACCATTTTTCCTAGGAAGAATAAAACTAAACGGAAAAGACGGACAATTCAGTATAGACACAGAAATGCTAAAAGACACTGCAACATTAACAATAGGAGAAAACTCAATAGCAGAAGACACAAAAATAGGAATAGTAAAAAACACATTCAAAAACGAAAAAGAAATAGAAGAGATGTTTGAAGGAAAAACAACAAACATAGAAGAATTCTTCAAAAATCTAAAAGAAAAAGTAGAAGAATACTACAAAGCATAAACTTAATAATTTTTTAGCATAGAAGAAATGAAAAATATTACA
>CAKPKF010000017.1 GCA_934167175.1 uncultured Clostridia bacterium
AGAGAATGGTCAAAAGGTGAAGTAAAAAAACCAGAGACTATAAACTATAGAACACTAAAACCAGAAAAAGATGGTCTTTTCTGTGAAAGAATATTTGGACCAACAAAAGACTGGGAATGCCATTGTGGGAAATATAAAAGAGTTCGTTATAAAGGAATTGTCTGTGACAGATGTGGAGTAGAAGTTACAAAATCAAAAGTTAGAAGAGAGAGAATGGGGCACATAGAGCTTGCTGCCCCTGTAGCTCATATATGGTATTTCAAAGGAATTCCAAGCAGAATTGCATTAGTATTAGATATTTCCCCAAGAAGCTTGGAAAAAGTAATATACTTTGCATCATATATAGTAATTGATAAAGGAACATCAGGACTTACTAAATGTCAAATATTAAATGAAAAAGAATATCATGAGGCAGAAGAAAAATATGGAAGAGGTTCTTTTAGAGCGGCAATGGGAGCAGAAGCAATAAGAGAATTACTTGCTGATGTGGATTTAGAAGCATTATCAAAAAAATTAAAGAAAGAACTTAAAAAATCTAGTGAACAAAAAAAGGCTAAATTAATTAAAAGATTAGATACAGTAGAATCATTTAGACTATCTGGAAACAAACCAGAATGGATGGTAATGAATGTTGTTCCTGTAATACCACCAGAAATAAGACCTATGGTTCAATTAGATGGTGGAAGATTTGCTACATCTGACTTAAATGATTTATATAGAAGAGTAATAAACAGAAATAACAGATTAAAAAGATTACTAGAATTAGGTGCTCCAGAGATAATAGTTAGAAATGAAAAAAGAATGCTACAAGAATCAGTAGATGCACTTATAGATAATGGTAGACGCGGAAGACCTGTTACGGGTGCAGGAAATAGAGCATTAAAATCATTATCAGATATGTTAAAAGGAAAGCAAGGTAGATTTAGACAAAATCTTTTAGGAAAAAGAGTTGACTACTCAGGTCGTTCTGTTATCGTTGTAGGTCCTGAATTAAAAATATATCAATGTGGTCTACCAAAAGAAATGGCTGTTGAGTTATTTAAACCTTTTGTAATGAAAGAGTTAGTTGGACGTGGATTAGCTCATAATATAAAAAATGCCAAAAGAATGGTTGAAAGATTAAGACCAGAAGTTTGGGAAATACTAGAAGAAGTTATAAAAGATCATCCAGTAATGTTAAACCGTGCACCAACATTACATAGACTTGGTATTCAAGCATTCGAACCAATATTGGTAGAAGGTAGAGCAATTAAATTACACCCATTGGTGTGTACAGCATTTAATGCTGACTTTGATGGTGATCAAATGGCAGTTCACGTTCCATTGTCACCAGAAGCTCAAGCAGAAGCAAGATTTTTAATGCTTTCAGTAAATAACTTATTAAAGACTCAAGATGGTAAACCGGTTACAGTACCAACACAAGATATGATATTAGGAAGTTATTATTTAACAATGCAAATAGATGGAGAAATAGGTGAAGGAACATATTTCAAAGATCCAGAAGAAGCAATAATAGCATATCAAAACCATGATGTTGGACTTCATGCAAAAGTATTTGTAAGAATGAGTAAAGTGATAGATGGTGAAGTTAAATACAAAAAAGTAGAAACAACAGTAGGAAGAATAATTTATAATGAAGGAATACCACAAGATTTAGGTTTTGTTGACAGAACAGATCCAGAGCATGAATTTGATTTAGAAATTAGTTTCCCTGTAATTAAAAAGAATTTAGGAACAATAATAGCTAAATGTATAGATGCACATGGATTAGAAAAAACAGCAGAAGTACTTGATTATATAAAAGCAACAGGATTTAAATATTCAACTAAAGGAGCTATAACAGTTAGTATAGCTGATGTTAAGGTTCCAGAAGCAAAAAAACAAATATTAGAAGATGCAGATAAACAAATTGATGAAGTTACAAAACAATATAGACGTGGTTTAATAACAGATGATGAAAGATATGACACAGTTATCAATATATGGGAAAAAGTAACAAATGATGTTGGAGAAGCAATGAAGGACAACTTTGATGAATTAAACCCAATATTCATGATGGCACAATCAGGAGCCCGTGGTAATATGAGCCAGTTAAGACAAATAGCAGGTATGCGTGGACTTATGGCAAACACACAAGGTAAGGCTGTTGAAATACCAATTAAATCATGTTTTAGAGAAGGACTAGATGCACTAGAATACTTTATATCATCACATGGTGCTAGAAAAGGTCTAGCAGATACAGCGTTAAGAACAGCTGACTCAGGATATCTAACAAGAAGACTAGTTGATGTTGCACAAGAAATAATTGTAAGAGAGCATGATTGTGGAACACATGATGGAATAGTAGTTTCTGACATTAAAGATGGAAATCAAGTATTAGAAAAATTAGAAGAAAGATTAGAAGGAAGATTTTTATTAGAAGACATTGTTGACCCTGTTACAAACGAAGTAATAGCAGACACAAATACAATGATTACAGAAAGTTTAGCTAAGAAAATTGTAGCTACAGGAGTTACAAAAGTAAAAGTTCGTTCTAGTTTAGGATGTAGAGCAAAACATGGAATTTGTAGTAAATGTTATGGTATGGGATTAGCAACTAGAGAAAGAGTAAATATAGGAGAGGCTGTTGGAATAATTGCTGCTCAATCAATCGGTGAACCTGGTACACAGTTAACGATGAGAACTTTCCACATGGGAGGTGTAGCAGGAGGAGATATAACTCAAGGTCTTCCAAGGGTTGAAGAGTTGTTTGAAGCTAGAAAACCAAAGGGACTTGCTATAATTTCAGAAATAGATGGAACTGTTAAAGTTTCAGATGATAAAAAGAAAAAAGAAGTTACAGTTACTTCTAAAGAAAATTCTAAAACATACACAATACCATTTGGTTCAAAATTACATGTTAAAGATGGAGACTATATAGAAGCTGGAGAACCAATTACAGAAGGTTCAATTAACCCAAATGAAATTTTACCAATAAAAGGTCCAGAAGGAGTATACACATATCTAATACAAGAAGTACAAAAAGTGTATAGAAACCAAGGTGTTGATATAAATGATAAACATATAGAAGTAATTGGTAGACAAATGCTTAAAAAGGTAAGAGTAGAAGATAGTGGAGACACAGATATGTTTGCAGGTTCTTTAGTAGATATGTATGAATTTGAAGAGAAGAACAACAAAGTAATAGAAGAAGGCGGAACACCTGCAAAAGGCAGAAGAACATTACTTGGTATAACAAAGGCATCATTGGCAACAGAAAGTTTCTTATCAGCAGCTTCTTTCCAAGAAACTACAAGAGTATTAACAGAAGCAGCTATAAAAGGAAAGACAGATAACTTAATAGGATTAAAAGAAAATGTTATAATAGGTAAATTAATACCAGCAGGAACAGGAATGGCAGCATATAAAAATATTCATATAAATACTGAAGTTGAAGAAAAAGAAGAACCAACAGAAGTAGCAGTTGAAGAAGAATCAAATAACTAAAATAAGAAAAAAGAATGGATTAAATATAGATAAATCCATTCTTTTACTTTATAATAAACTGGAGGATGAATAAAAAAATAGTTTAAATATTATATAGGTTTACTTTTTTATTAAAGGTGGAATTTTTTTTAGTTAGACAGTTTGTCTTGGGAAGGAAATGGATTATGATAAAAAAATATAAAATAAATTCAGGAATAACTTTGGTTTCACTAGTAGTTACAATAATGGTTCTATTGATGTTATCAGGAATAGTTTTATATTCTATTACTTCAGAAAATGGAATAATAAGCAAGGCTAAAATAGCAAAAAATCAAACTGAATTGAATGAAGAAAAGGAAAATTTAGATATTGCGACAATTAATGCTATGCAGTACCATAAATATGGAAATATAGAAAAAGAGTTGCTATTAAAAGAATTGGAAGAAAAATTTGGAAAAGATAGTGTAGAGATAGAAAAAGATGGAGATATATTTATTATTTTTTTAAAAAATAGCAAAAGATATTACACAATAAGTAAAAATGGTGATATAGCACAATATAAGCCATATATAGATAATACTCCAGGAGAATTAGAAGGAAAAGGAACGAAAGATGATCCATTTAAAATAGAAAGCGTAGAAGATTTAATAGTATTCTCACAAAATATAAATAATAATGTAACGAGATACAAAAATCAATATATAGTTTTATCAAGAACATTAGATTTTGAATCTAAAAAGTCATATTGCAATAGTGAAACCACGGAATATAATGAATATTTAGGTATAGATACAGAAATAACATTAATTAAAGCAATGACAGACAAGAGCTTTAAGGGATTTAAAATGATAGGAGAAAAGTATTCTTTTTTTGCAGGAACATTTGACGGCCAAGGTTATGCATTGAAAAACATATACATAAATAGTAATAATGCATCATTATTTGGAAATGTTAAAGAAGCAACAATAGAAAATTTACTACTAACAGGAGAAATAATTGGTGGAGATTCAATAGCTTCAGGTTTTGTGCAAAATGCAGATAATGCATCATTTTATAATTGCTATAATGAAGCAAATATAACAGGGACTACAGTAGGAGGAATATGTGTACATTCATCTGGAGATATAGTAGTTAGAAATTGTTACAATACAGGAAAAATATCTGGAAAATGGCAATCAGGAGCAGGAGGGATAATAGCATACTCAACGGATACTAATGGAACCATAGATATAAAAAATTCCTATAATACAGGAGAGATTATATTAGATAATGGAACATCATATGCAGCAGCAGGAGGAATTATTGGAGGAAATAGTGGGACTTTAAAAATTTCTAACTGCTATAGTACATCTAAAAATAAATCATCAGTATATTCTGGTGCAATTGTTGGACTTTGGGATGTATCTAAAGTTACTTTAGATAATTGCTATTTTTTGAATAATATGAATAAAACTGTGGGAAATGGAGAAGTAACAGGTGCATTAATGTGTGATGAAACTTATATGAAAAGCAAAGAGTTTATAAGTAAATTGAACTCGTATGTTCAAACATATAATTTGCAAGATGAAAATTCTATTAAATTACTTATGTGGAAACAAACGAAAAATAATAAATTTCCTGAATTAAATATAAAATAGAAGCAAAAAAATTGACAAAAAAACAAAGAAAAAATGAAAACCTTGACAAATGTAAGGTTTAGAGGTAAAATATATATACTATAAAAAAGGAGAGAGTTATGTCAAATAATAAAAAAATGTTTGAGAAGCTTGTTTCAAAAACAAAAGTCTACTTAATAATAATAGCAATATTACTTGTTATAATTTGTGTACTTAATAGTGGATATATTATACCTTCAATAATTGCATTTGTAGCAATAGCATTATATTCTTATTGGGCAAACACAAAGAGAAAAGTGGAGATTTCTAAACATATACAAGATTTAACATTAACTGTAGATGAAGCTGCAAAAAATACTTTGTTAAATTCACCATTTCCATTAGTAATTGTTGAAACAGATGGTTCAATTATTTGGGAGAGTGCAAAGTTTGTAACAGAATTTGATGATTTTGATATTAAAGAGTATTTAGGCAATTTAGTAAAAGAGATAAAAGTAGAAATACAAAATAACAAAGATAATAAAAAGGAAAAATCGATAGAGAGACAAGTTAAAATTAATAACAAAGATTATAACATAGTAGGAGAATTTGTAAAATCAAAGCAAAATGAGAGAAAAAAGCAAGTTGAATACATGATGATGCTATATTTTGTTGATGAAACTGAAAAGAACGAGATTACAAGAAAATATGAAGATTCAAAAATCTGTGTAGGAATATTGATGGTAGATAATTATGAAGAAGTTATGCAAAGAGTTTCAAACGAAATAAAACCACAAATAACTGCGGAAATAGAAAAGAAGATATACGAATGGGTAAAACCAACAAATGGTATAGTAGTGAAACCAGATAGAGATACTTTTATTTATATTTTTGAGCAAAAATATTTAGATCAAATACAAAAAAGTAAATTTGATATTCTAGATAATGTTAAAGAAATTAACATAGAAGGTTTAATACAAATAACATTAAGTATTGCAATATCAAATGAAGGAAATTCTAATTATGAAAAATACAAATCTGCTTCTGCTGCAATGGATATTGTTCTTGGTAGAGGTGGAGATCAAGCCGTAGTTAGAAGAAATGGAAAATATGTATTTTTTGGAGGAAGAGCTCAAGAAATAGAAAAAAGAACAAAAGTTAAAGCAAGAATAGTTGCGGGAGCATTAGGAGAATTAATAACAGAAGCAAAAGATGTCATGATAATGGGACACTCTAATGGAGATATGGATTCCATGGGATCAAGCTTAGGTATATATAGATTGGCTACAACCTTAGGGAAGGAAGCACATATAGTAAATAATACTTTTGGATTGACATTAAGTAGTTTCATAGAAGAAATAAAAAAAGATAGTGATTATGATAATGTGTTTTTGGAAAAAAGTTTAGCAATATCAAAAATATCTGAGGATACATTATTAATAATAGTAGATACAGATAAAAAAAGCTATGTTGAAGTGCCAGAATTATTAGATAAAACAAGTAAAATAGTGGTAATAGATCATCATAGAAGAGGGACAGATTATATAGATAATGCGATTTTAACATTTCACGAAGTATATGCTTCTTCAGCAGCTGAATTAGTTACAGAATTGCTACAGTATTCACAGAAAAAAGTAAAGTTAAAAACAATAGAGACCGAAGGGTTATATGCAGGGATAATGGTAGATACCAAAAACTTTACATTTAAAACAGGTGTTAGGACATTTGAAGCAGCAGCATATTTAAGAAAATGTGGAATTGACATCATAAAAGTAAAGAAATGGTTTCAAAGTGATTTCGTAAATTACAAATTGATTTCAGATATTGTAAGAAAAGCAGAAATTGTTAATAAGTCTATAGCAATATCATTATATGAAGAAGTCAATAAAGAAGCAGGATTAATATGTGCTAAAGCAGCAGATGAGTTATTAACAATAAGTGATATAACAGCATCTTTTGTTATAGGAAATTTAGGAGATAAAATTTGTATTAGTGGACGTTCAATAGGAGATATAAATGTACAAATTATCTTAGAGAAACTTCGGAGGAGGCGGACATATAACATTAGCAGGTGCACAAGTTGAAGGAATGACAATAGAGGAAGTTAAGCAAGAACTTATTATAAGAATAAACGAATATTTTAGTGAAATATTAAGTTAAATATAAAAATTATATATAATATAAAACTCAAGTATTAAATTCCAAGGTACTTGAGTTTTATGCTGATTAATAATAATGAGTTAGTAAAAAATATAATATATAAAACTTAGTATGTGTAAAATAACAGAAGAAGAATGAACAGAAATTAAGATATAAGCAAGTTTTAGAGTGTTAATACTCTTGAAAAAAGTGAGATTTTAGTATAAAATAGTATAAATAAAAAAGAGAGAGGAGAAAGAACAATATGAAGGTTATTTTGAAAGAAAATATAAAAGGTGTAGGAAAAAAAGACGAGGTTATTAACGCAAGTGATGGATATGCAAGAAACTATTTGTTTCCAAAAAAATTAGCAGTAGAAGCCAATGCGGAAAATATGAGTAAATTAAATGCAAAAAAAGCGTCAGAAGATAGAAAAAAAGAACTAGAAAAAGAAGATGCCAAAGAAATAGCAAAAAAATTAAAAGAAATTACACTAAATATAAAAGTAAAAGCAGGAGAAAACGGAAAAATATTTGGTGGTGTTACATCAAAAGAAATCTCTGATAATTTAGAAAAACAATATAAAATAAAAATAGATAAAAAGAAAATTGATTTAAAAGAAAATATAAAGAATATAGGAGTATTTAATGTAGAAGTAAGACTATATGAAGGAATAATGGGAAAAGTAAAAGTAAATGTCACAGCAGAATAATATAAAAAGGAAAGGAAACTGAGTATGGAATTAGGAAAAGTACCACCAAGTGATATAGAGGCAGAACAAGCGGTATTAGGAAGTATGCTTACAGATAGAGATGCCGTTGTTTCAGCAATAGAAGTGTTAAAAGAAGATGCTTTTTATAGAGAAGATAATAAAGCAATATATAAAGCTATTTTAAATTTATATAATAAATCAGAACCTATAGATATAATAACATTAAAATCAGAATTAATGTCAATGGGAAAATTTGAAGCTGTTGGTGGACTAGAGTATATTGCCGAACTTCCAGAAATGGTTCCAACTACGGCAAATGTTGAAAAATATATAAAAATTGTAGAAGAAAAATCTATACTAAGAAATCTAATAAAAACTGCAAATGAAATTATAAATCTTGGATATGATCCAACAGAAGATGTAGAACAAATAATGGACAGTGCTGAAAAGAAAATTTTCAATATAATGCAAAATAGAAATCAAAAAGGGTATACTCCTATTAAAGATATTTTAGTAGATACATTTACACAATTAGAAGAATTATATAATCAAAAACAACATATAACAGGAGTACCAACAGGTTTTATAGATTTAGATTACAAAACAGCTGGATTACATAATTCAGACTTAATATTAATAGCAGCGAGACCTGCAATGGGAAAATCAGCTTTTGCGCTTAATTTAGCAACAAATGCTGCATTAAAAGCAAATGTACCAGTTGTAATATTTAGTTTGGAAATGTCAAAAGAACAAATGGTTCAGAGAATTTTATGTAGTGAAGCAATGGTGGACAATAATAAAGTTAGGACTGGAAAAATTGATGATGATGATTGGATGAAATTAGCAGGGGCATTAGGACCATTATCGGAAGCAGGTATTTATATAGATGATACACCAGGCATTTCTGTTATGGAAATACGAGCAAAGTGTAGGAAGTTAAAATTAGAAAAAGGAATTGGATTAGTAGTGATAGACTATCTTCAATTAGTGCAAGGAAGTAATAAACGTGGTGGTAGCCGAGAACAAGAAATATCAGAAATAAGTCGTTCATTAAAAATATTAGCAAAGGAAATAGAAGTTCCTGTAATAGCTTTGTCTCAATTATCAAGAGCACCAGAACAAAGACCAGAGCACAGACCAATGTTATCAGACTTGCGTGAATCAGGAGCAATAGAGCAAGATGCGGATATCGTAATGTTTTTATATAGAGATGATTATTATAATAAAGAAGAAAGTGAAAAGAAGAATATTGCAGAAGTTATAATTGCAAAACATAGAGGTGGATCAACAGGAACCGTAGAACTGTATTGGTTAGGTAACTACACAAAGTTTGTAAATCTAGATAAATACAGGCAAGAATAATATAAAAAAGAGGTAATAATGGAAGAGTTTGTATTAGATACCATAAAGAAATATAATTTAATAAAAGATAATGACAAAATAGTAATAGGAGTTTCTGGTGGACCAGATTCTATGTGTTTGTTAAATATAATGAAAAACATAAAAGATAAAATGAATTTCAAAATATATGTAGCACATATAAATCACATGATTAGGGAAGAAGCATCAGATGATGAAAAATATGTGCAAGAATATTGTAAAAAAAATAATATAGATTTTTTTGTTAAGCACTTTGATGTTACTCAATATGCAAAACAAAATAAAATAGGAACAGAAGAAGCAGGAAGAAATATAAGATATAAATTTTTTAATGAAGTATTAAATAATGTTGGCGCAAATAAAATTGCAATAGCACACAATGCAAATGATAATGCTGAAACAGTATTGATGAATCTTATGAGAGGGTCTGGAATATCAGGTCTAAAAGGAATAGAACCAATGAGAGAAAATATTATAAGACCGTTAATAGAATGTACAAGAGAAGAAATAGAAAAATATTGTACAAAAAAAAATCTAGAACCAAAAATAGATAAAACAAACAAAGAAAATAAATATACTAGAAATAAGATAAGAAATTTGCTTATACCATATATAAAAGAAAATTTTAATCCTAATATAGTAATTGGATTGAATAGACTTTCAAAAATTGCTAGTGAAGAAAGTTATTATTTTGAAAAAATAACTTCGGATACATATAATCAATTAGTTGAAGATGAATCTAAAAGTATAATAGAGTTAAATTTAAAAAAATTTAATTCTCTAGACATTGTAATAAAAAAGAAAATTCTGTTATATACTATTAATAAACTTAGGGGGACACATCAAGGAATTGAAAAAATACATATAGAAGACATTATAAAACTATGTAGTAATAATATAGGGAATAAATTTTTAATTCCAAATAAGAATTTGAAAGTGCTAATTAAGAATCATAAAATTTTATTTATATTGCAAAATTAACTATCCGTAAGTATAAGAAAATGTAATATAAAAAACATATAAAAAATGTTGAAAACATATTTTCAATGTGATATATTGCAACGTATGTAAAGGTTAAGGAGGAAAGATTTTGAAAAGTAGTTTAAAAACAGTAGCCACATGGCTAATAGTATTAAGTATATTTTCAGTGTTATTGATTTCTGTTATGGAAAATTCAAGTAGCAAAATGAAATATTCTGAATTAATAACAAAAATGGAAAGCAATGAAGTGAAAGAAATTGAATTAGCTTCAGATGGAACTAAAGCTTATGTAACACTAAAAAATGAAAATATAAAAAAAGAAGTTAACATTCCAAATATGGAAAGTTTTATGAACTATTCAAGTGAAGCATTAAAAGAAGGTACAGTTGTATTGGCAGAAAAAAACCAATCTATATTAATAACTATATTAGGGCTTCTTTCTCCATTTGGACTTCTAATAATTTTCTTTATATTCTGGTTCCTTATGATGAATGGACAGCAAAGTGGAAATAAAACAATGTCATTTGGTAAAAGCAAGGCCAGATTAATAAATGGAATGGAAAAGACAAAAGTTACTTTTGATGATGTAGCTGGAGTTGATGAAGAAAAAGAAGAATTACAAGAAATAGTAGAATTCTTAAAGAATCCAAAGAAATTTACAGATATGGGAGCAAGAATTCCAAAAGGTGTTTTATTAGTAGGTCATCCTGGTACAGGTAAAACACTTCTTGCAAAAGCGGTAGCAGGAGAAGCAGGAGTTCCATTCTTTATAATAAGTGGATCTGACTTTGTTGAAATGTTTGTTGGTGTAGGGGCTTCTCGTGTTAGAGATTTATTTGAACAAGCTAAAAAGAATAGTCCATGCATAATATTTATAGATGAAATTGATGCTGTAGGACGTCAAAGAGGTGCAGGCCTTGGAGGTGGACATGATGAAAGAGAACAAACTTTAAATCAATTATTAGTAGAAATGGATGGATTTGGAACTAACGAAGGTGTTATAGTATTAGCAGCAACAAATAGACCTGATGTATTAGATAAAGCATTATTAAGACCAGGTAGATTTGATAGACAAATAGTAGTATCTGCACCTGATGTAAAAGCAAGAGAACAAATATTAGAAGTTCATTCGAAAAAGAAAAAACTTGCTGATGATGTAGATTTAAAAACAATAGCTAAAAATACATCTGGATTTTCTGGAGCAGATTTAGAAAATGTTTTAAATGAAGCAGCATTACTAGCAGCAAGAAGAGATATACATGAAATAGGAATGAAAGAAATAGAAGATGCAATGATAAAAGTAACAATGGGACCAGAAAAGAAAACTAGAGTAAGAAGTGAAAAAGAAAATAAATTAGTAGCTTATCATGAAGCAGGTCATGCAGTTGTTAGTAGATTCTTGCCAACTCAAGATGCGGTACATCAAATTTCAATTGTACCAAGAGGCATGGCTGGAGGATATACAATGTATAGACCAACAGAAGATAAATCGTTCATGTCAAAATCAGAGATGGAAGAAACAATAGTATCATTACTTGGAGGAAGAGTAGCTGAAAAACTAATATTAAATGATATTTCTACAGGAGCAAGTAACGATATAGAAAGAGCTTCAAAAATAGCAAGAGACATGGTAACGAAATATGGAATGAGTGATAGAATAGGAAGCATTATGTTTGGTTCAGGACAAGAGGAAGTATTTTTAGGAAGAGATTTTGCACAATCAAAGAATTATTCTGAAGAAACAGCAGCTGTTATAGATGTTGAAACAAAGGCAATAATAGATAAAGCATATAATATGGCTGAAGATATATTAAAACATAATATAGATAAATTACATGCAGTTGCTAGCATACTACTAGAAAAAGAAAAAATAGATGGAGATGAATTTGAGCAAATATTTGCATAAAAGAAAAAGAGTATCAATTACAAAATTGTGATTGATGCTTTTTTTATGGAATAAAGTAAAATGTTTGCTAAAGATATGCATTATCACAAGAATGGGTAAAGGTTTATAAAAAATAGATTTCCGTATAAAATGAAAAATAAAAATGTTATGTAATAAAAAAATAATATAAATTTAATATTAATAAAAAAAATAGTGAGTAATAATCTTCCGTAAAATAGAACTACTTTTGGCTTGTTACTAACGGTTTGACAATATAAAAAAAAGATATATTATTAAATTAATAATTATAAGTAAATAGGAGGACTTGGGATGAAACAGTACATTATAAAAATATTAAATATATTGTTAATAATATCAATAATTATGATATCAATATCAAATAGTAGTTCATTTGCGGAAACAGAAGAATTAGAAAAGAAACAACAAGCAATAGCAGAAATAGCAAATACATATTTGGCAGAAGGTGAAAATATACAGTATAATCAAACATGGAGAGAAATAGGAACAAGTCCTGAAAGAGCAACAACTGAAGATCCTGCTTTCTTAGATTGTAGTTCTTTTGTATATAGTGTATATAAACAAGCATTAGGTATAAAGCTACCAGCAAGTAGCACAGCAACAATGATGAGTATAGCGAAACAAAATCAGACAAATAAAAATTATATTCCAGTGTATGTGGAAACAGATACTAATCAAGATATAAGTGGAATAAATGAGAAAAATCTTCAACCAGGGGATTTAATAGTATATAGAAAAGCATCATCTGGGCATGTTATGCTATACGTCGGAAATGGAATGATAATACATTCTACGGGAAGTGATTCTAAATGGGAAAGTAATGGTAGTATAAGAAAAATGAGATTGACAGAATTAACTGAACAAGGTTCATCAAGATATTTATTAGCAAAAAATTCAGATGGTACATATGAGAAGAAAAAAATTGCTATAATAAGAGTACTTGGAAAATATTCAGGAAATTTGAACAACGCAACATTAACAAGGTTACAAATGCCAGGAGTGTTAATAGAAAAAATAAGTGATCCAGCCAATAAGCATACTGTAAGATTAGGACAAGAAATAGAATATAAAATAAGGATTACCAATAACAGTTCAGTGACATATAATCAATTTAATGTAACAGATACAATAGGTAGTTATATGTCATATGTGCAAAATTCAATTAATTATGCAGGAAGTGTAAGTGGTTCATCGGTATTATGGAATATTCAAACTTTAGTTCCAAATCAGACAATAACACTATCATATAAAGTAAAGGTAGGAACAGACATAAATTCTATAGGAAAAGAAATACAAACAAGTGCTAAAGTTGGAAATATTGAATCAAATGTTATAACAAACATAATAGGATATGGATTAAGTAAAGATGAGAAAGAAAGCATAATAGAAACAGCAAATAAGTATGTGGAAAAGAAAGAATATGTAAGCTATGTGTTAGCTTCAGAATGTACAGATAGTGATATACAAAAATTACCAGAAGATTTAAATTCTAATAATACTGCATCTTTGTCAATAATGGGATTAGTAAAAGCATTATATCATAATGCTTTAGGAATAGATTTGGATTTTTCAACAACGCAACAAGTTGTTGATGAAATATTTGAAGAGTATAATGTAGATGATTATACATTTAAATTAAAAGAAAAAAGTAGTAATCAAAGCATTCGAAATATGCTCGTTTCAAATTTTTGCGGGGCTAAAAATTCATGGGGAGGAAATGGGTTATTAGATGAACACGTGCCAGCATTATACGAAAAAAATTTGGAAGTAGGAGATATCTTATTATATAGATACACATACACAAATAATGGAACAACGAGTGAAAGCGGTTCAGCATGTATATATTTGGGCCCTCAAAGAATGATAAGATTGACATCTACAGGAATTATATTAGAAGAAGGAGAAGAAGTAAGTAGTAGAATTGAGGCAATTTTTAAATATAAGAGATTTGCGCTATTAAGACCAACATTAAATTATAAACCAAATCTATCAACAGAATCAAAAACAAGAATTGGAAATATGTCTAGAGAACAAAAACGAGCATTAGAATGTAACATCGAAAATTTGAAATCAAATACATCTATAAAATCATCAAATGAATTTGCTGAACAAGTATATAGCAAAACATTTAATGCAGATACTAATACAATAGCAAATAACTCAAATAGTGCAAACGAAAAATACTTACAAATAGGTGATTTATTTGTATCAGGCAACAAAATCAATATGTATATAGGAAACGGTAAAATAATGAATTATGCTAATGGCAAATTGGAAGAAATTCAAGTAAGTGATTATAAGAAAAATAACACTAATTATAGAATTATAAGAGCAAATGAAAATGCAAAACTATATATAACAGAAAACTCTAAAAACTTAATAACCAATAAAATATCTAAAATAGAAAAAAACACTAAGGCAACTGAATATGGAAATCAAATAAACAGAATTGCTACTAGATATTACAATAATGATATAAAGTATAGTATAAGTGAGAAAGAATTAGATAAATTACCAGAAAGCACTTCAAAAATTGATTCTGCAGGATTAGTACATAATATATATAAGCAGGCATTTGAAATAGATTTGCCATCGACAGCAACAGATTATTTAAGTGATGCAAATAAAAAATATAGAGTAAGTAGTATAAATGTTTCAAACATTAGTCAAGTTTCAGAATCTAATTTTGAAAAAGGAGATATAGTTGTTTATAAATATAAATCAGGAACAGCAGAGGAAAAAGTAACATTTATGTATATAGGAAATAGTCAACAAATAAGAGTAAGTTCAGCAAATGGAGTTGGCATTGGTAGTTTTAGTTCAATGCTATCATCTATACAAGAGCATAAGACTGATGGAAATCTTTTAGATGTAGCGGTAATAAGACCAAATCAAATATATAACATGAATAAAGATGAAACTATGGTTGAGTGTAAAATTGAACCAGGGGTGAATAATGTATGGAACAGTGAGGTTTTGGTTAGAAAAACATCAGATAGAACTATTAAGTATAATATTATAGTTGAAAATAAATCAAATGTAAGCTTAATAGATGTTCCAGTAACAATAGAAATTCCAAATGAACAAGTAAGTAATATAAGTTCAACAAGTAATTATTATGTTGGAAAAAATGGAAATAAACTAACTTGGAAGATAGCTAATTTATCACCTAATGGCAAAATGAATATAGATTATGAAGTGAATTTTAATGGAAATGTGAAAAATACATTTAATTTGATTAATATACCAGAAATATACGGAATAAGGAAAACACCATATGTTCAAGTGATAAAAACAGAAGGAATAAGTAGTTCAAAATATAACATAGAAGGAAAATATATAAAAAAAGTGCAACCTAAAACTAAAGTAAGCAATTTGAAAGAAGAAATAATAACAGAATCAGATAAACAAATACTAGATAATGGTTCTGTAATAGAAAATAATGATACTATAGTGAAGACAGGAATGATAGTGAAAGTAGATAATTCAGAGTATACAGTAATTGTAGAAGGAGATATAGATAAGAATGGAAAAATAACAATAAATGATTTGGCGAAATTAAGAAAAGGTATAATGAATACCGCGGATTTATCAGAAATAGAAAAATTAGCAGGAGATATGGATTATAATGACAAAATAACAATAAATGATTTAGCAAATCTAAGAAAAGTAATTTTAAATAATTAATATACGAGGAGTGTTCATGAAACTAATAAGAAAAATATTATTGAGTGTCAGTTTAATAATAGTATTATCACTATGTAACATAATATTAAGAAATGATAGTAGAGCAGAAACAACAGAAAATAAAGCTTTTGAATTAATGTGGAGTGATGAATTTGATGGTACGGAACTTAATAAGAAAAATTGGTACTGTAAAGAAGGAAAAAATGTGAATCAAGAAAAACAATATTATACATCATCTAAAGATAATGTAGAGGTATCAGATGGAACATTAAAAATCAAAGCACAAAAAGTACTAGAAGAGGAAAAAGAAAAATATGGAGGAGCAGAGTATACATCTGCGAGACTTGAAGGTAGGAATGCAAAAACGGGAGAAATATTACAACAAGTTCAGTATGGTAAAGTGGAAATGAGAGCAAAGTTACCATTAAATAACGGTGCTTGGCCAGCATTTTGGATGGTTGGAACAACAAGGTGGAAGTCAATAGAAAATAGTATAGATAACCAATATCCAGCATGCGGAGAAATTGATATAATGGAGCATATAAATTATAATGACTACGTATCTGGTGCAGCACATTGTAGGACAGATGTAAATAATGGAATAATAAAAAGACTAAAATCAACAACATGGGCACATTCTCCTACAATTAGTGGATTAGATAACTGGCATACATATTCATTAATAAAAGAAAAGAATAAGTTATCTTGGTATATAGATAATATAAAATTTAAAGAATTGTCATGGGATTATATAAATAAAGCAAGTTTAAGTGGATTTGAAAATTCAGAATTAAACAAAGACTATGGTGGTGCAGGAAACTGGACTAAAGCAGATGGAAAACATTTGATAAATAAACCATTTTATCTAATTTTAAATTTAGCTTGTGGGGGGAGTATGCCAGAAAATGTTGATGACGGAACTGGAAATCCAGCAGATGGGACATATCCATCTATATACGAAATTGATTATGTAAGAGTATATAAAAGTATCAATGATACTACGTTTGAAGTTTTGAAAGGAGATAAAAAGAAAATAGCTAGTACATGTAATTCTAATATTAGTTGGATATCAAGTGATGAAAATGTAGCAAATATAGATGAAGAAGGATATATATATGCTAAAAAACAAGGAAAAACTACAATAAAAGCTTTAGATGAAAATGGAAAATGTGTTACTAGCATAAATGTTATAGTAAGTGATGCAGTAATCAATTATAGTATACTAGATGAAACAAATGAAGATGTTCAAGCAACAGTTCAATTTAGTGATGCCAATATAAAAATGATAAATAATAATGGTAATAATACATATAAT
Organism: uncultured Clostridia bacterium; assembly: GCA_934167175.1. Classification (GTDB taxonomy): domain Bacteria; phylum Bacillota; class Clostridia; order TANB77; family CAG-508; genus CAKPKF01. The sequence goes on from CAKPKF010000017.1 coordinate 17,199, forward strand.
TTTACAGAAAATGGAGAGTTTGAATTTGAATATAGAGATATAGATGGCATACAAAAGAGTATATTGGCAAAAGTAGATAACATAGATAAAAGAGCTATACAAGGAACAATACACTATAGCAAGGATGAAACAACAGGAAATGTGATTGCAACACTGAATTTTGATAGAGAAAATGTTATTATACTAAACAACAATGGAAATAATCAATATACATTTAAAGAAAATGGAACATTTACATTTTCATATATAAATGAGACAGGAAATACAGGAACAATAACAGCAAAAGTAGAAGATATTAAAAAAATCAATAGCAATATATATACAATAGATTCTTCAAATAATATAAAAGGAATTCAAGGAAATACAATATTATCAGAATTTGTAAACAACATAACCGTTAATGGTACATATGAAATATGTGAAAATGGCAGTACAGTAGAAAACATTAATACTATAGTAAAGACTGGAATGACAGTGAAAATAGATAATTCAGAGTATACAATAATTGTAGAAGGTGACATAGATAAGAATGGAAAAGTAACAATAAATGATTTGGCTAAATTAAGAAAAGGTTTAATGAATACAGAAGAGTTGTCAGAAATAGAAAAGTTAGCAGGTGACATGGATTATAATGACAATATAACAATAAATGATTTGGCTAAATTAAGAAAAGTAATTTTAAATAATTAAACTGATTGTCATAGGTGATTGAATTTTTAATAAAAAATCAATGTCACTTATGGCAATTATTATGTTGATAAAAATTAACAATAATGCTATAATTAAATAGATGAAAATAGAACAAGGAGAAATAAATGAGAGAAGAAGTAAAAGAGATATCAAAAGATGAGAAAGTATTTATATCAGTAGATGTGGAAACAACAGGTCTTTCACCAATATATAATGAGTTAATAGAGATAAGTGCTATAAAATACAATGGAGAAGAGATGGTCGATAAATTTACAACATTAATAAAACCAGCAGTAGAAATTCCAGAATTGATAACAAAAATAACAGGAATAACAAATGAAATGGTATCAAATTCACCAACAATTGACCAAGTAATGCCAAATTTAGTAGAGTTTATAAGTGATTACCCAATAATTGCTCATAATGCTAATTTTGATATGAGTTTTTTAAGAAAGTTTTCTAATAATGGTTTTAAAAATAATAGTATTATAGATACAGTAAAAGTGGCAAGAAAATTATATCCAGAATTGCCTAATCATAAACTAGGTACAGTTGCAAAGCATATTGGAATAACTGAGGATGGATTTCATAGAGCGGAATTTGACTGTGAATGCTGTGCACAAATTTACATAGAATATGTAAAAAAAGGAGGATAGGCATACATATACAAAATATATGTATGGGAAAGTATGGTTAATTATTATGAAGTATTAGAAGTAAGTCGAAATGCATCAAAAGAAGTAATAGATAGGGCATATAAAGTACTAGCAAAAAAGTATCATCCAGATTTACAACAACCAAATCAAAGAAAAAGTGCAGAAGAAAAATTAAAAAAAATTAATGAGGCCTATGAAATTTTATCAGATGAATTTAAAAGAAAGCAATATGATGAAAAACTTTCTAGAGAAATAAATATACAGAACACAAAAATATTAGATGAAACAAAAGAAGATTATGATAAAGTATATAAAGAAAGAGAGAGCCTAAAAAAACAATTACAATATGAAAGACAACATAAAAATGCTACAAATAATGCAACTGTAAGTAATGAAGAAATAGTAAGAAAAGTTATGAGAAATTTAAATTCTAGACAACAAAGAGTTTATAATAAGCAAAAATTTATAAGAGACAAAATAGCATGGCTTTTAACTTTTGTATTCATAATAGTAATAGGGTTTATATTTTGGAAAATACCATATACGCATAATAAATTAGTAAAGATATATAATGAAAATGAGGCTGTAAAAATTTTAACTAATATAATAGTTGCTATAGTATCGGCATTTGGAAAAGCATTAACTGGTATGTTTAAAAATTAAAAAAAGATAATATATATTATATTATCTTTTTTTATAAAAATTATTGTTCTGCAGATCCATCATCTTCAGAATCAACTGTAACTGTATTACTATCATCAATAGTGTATCCTTCATCTACATATGAGTAGTCAGAATCATCAGAACCATAACTATCACTATAATATTCAGATAAAAATCTTTTTTCTGTAACTTTAGATGCTATTATAGCAGTAACAATTATAGATACAACTAACACAACTCCAATTATTATAGCCAATGTTTTAAAACTAATATTAACTGGAGAACTTTCTCTTCTATCACCTTGTCTTCTGTCTCCTTGTCTTCTATCTGGCATATAAACCTCTCCTCTCTTTTGTGAAAATAACTTTATACAATTTTATAATAACAAAACAAGTAAAAAAAGTCAATAAAAAAAACAAGTTTTGTTTTTTTGAAAAATTGCATATTGTGTGTAAGTATTGTATAATAGATATGAAAAACAACTATATTAGAATGGAGTGAAATAATGAAATATAATTATAGTCCTAAAGGTGTATGTTCTAGAAAAATGATTTTCGATATAGAAAATGATATTATAAAAAGAGTTGAAATAATAGGTGGTTGTGCTGGTAATACCATGGGGGTTTCAAAGTTATTAGAAGGAATGAAAGTTGAAGAGGCCATAAAAAGATTAAAAGGAATAAAATGTGGATTAAGAGAAACATCTTGTCCAGATCAATTGGCAATAGCATTAGAAGAAATTATAATGAAAAAGACATCATAAAATATCAAATTTTATGATGTCTTTTTGTGTTAATGAGCTTCTTTTAATGTTTCACTTAATTTAACTTTTACAATAGTTCCTTCTTCGACAGAACTATTAAAAGGTGGATCTTGACTAATAACAGTTCCTGTTCCTTCAACGGAAATATTTAAGTTTTTAGATTTTAAAGAATTTGTAGCTTGAGAAACAGAGAAACCTTTTAAATTAGGAACAGTTACAGATGTTCTAACATTGTTATCTTGAGTATATAAGAAAATTGATGAATTACTAGGCAATGATACTCCAGGCTTTGGAACTTGGTCTGAAACAAGAAGTTCATTAGTATTTCCCTTGCTAGAAACATTACATTTAAAACCTGAATTTTCCAATATTTTTTTGGCTTCTGCTACAGTCTTATTTGTTACATCTGGTAAGAGTTTAGAAGATGACTGTGTACTTTCAGATGTAGTTGTATTTGAATCAGATGCTATATTTAAATATGGAAGTAATTTTGTAAGTATTTGAGAAACGACAGGACCGGCAACTTGACCACCTTGATAATTCTTACCTGTAAGTCCATATAATGTAACAAGAACGACAACTTCAGGTTTTTCAGTAGGAGAAATTGCAACATAAGAAGCAATATAACCTTCTGATTCTTTCCCTTGTTGAGGTTCAGATGTTCCTGTTTTTCCACCAACAGAGTAACCTTTAACAGCGGCATATCTACCACTACCATCTGTTACAACAGATTCCATTAAATCCCTCATTTTTGTAGAAGTTTCTTTTGAAAGTACTTGCCTAACTTGTTGTGTATCTATGTTTGTTGTTGCACCTGTATCTGCATTTATTATTTGTTTAACAATTCGAGGTTTCATAAGTTTTCCATCATTTGCAATAGCGGAAACTGCAGTTATTAATTGTAAAGGAGTAATTGTAAATCTCTGACCAAATGACATTGTAGCAAGTTCAACAGGACCAATATCATCCTCTTTGTGGAATATTCCAACAGTTTCACCAGAAATATCAACTCCTGTTTTATTGAATAATCCAAATGCGTTATAATATTTGTACAATGTTGAAACACCGATTTTTTTACCCAATTGCATAAAAGAAGGATTACAAGATTTTTCTAATGCTTGTCTTAGTGTTAGATATCCGTGAGGGGTTGGGCTCCAACAAGAAATCTTAGTTCCACTTACATCTTCGTATCCCATACATACAAAGTTGTTGTTTATATCAGTTTGAGTGATATTTTCTTCTAATGCAACAGAAGCAGTAATAAGTTTAAAAGTAGAACCAGGTTCATATGTGTCAGATATTGCTTTATTTCTCCACATTTTTTGTAATGCTGTAGTTTTTTCGGTGGAGCTTAAGCTATCCCAAGTTTCTTTTAAAGAAGTGGTATTTGGTTCAAATGGTTCATTAAGATTGTAGTTAGGATATGTAGCCATGCCAAGAATGTCGCCAGTGTTAGGGTTCATTACAATAACATTTCCACCTCTTGAACAAGAGTATTCTTCACAAGCTTGTTTAAGATATTCTTCAATAATAGTTTGAACATTTATATCTAAAGTTAAAACTAAATTACTACCATTTTCAGCTTCAATATATTGTTGGTTTTGGTCTGGAATTTCTTCCGAAATAGCATCTTTTGAGGTTACTATTTTACCAGGAGTTCCTGTAAGTGTGCTATTCCATTTGCTCTCAATACCTCCTAGACCTTGATTATCATTTCCACAAAAACCAATAAGGTTAGAAGCTAAATTGTTGTATGGATATGATCTTTTGGAATCTTCGTCAATGTTTATTCCAACACTTATTTTGTTATCTTTCATCCAATTTTTTAATTCATCTACTTTATTTTTCTCTATTTTTTGCACAATAGTTTCAACATTTGAGTCGCTATTAATTTTATTTAAAGTTTCGTTATAATCAAGAGAAAATATATCAGATAAACCGTTTTGCAATTAATTCTTTCTTTTGTTTAGCTTTTTCAGGATCCTTGTCTGTAATTTGTTTTGGATTGATTGTAACAGTATCTACTTGTGAACTGATTGCTAAAGGAATTCCAGTAGAATCATATATAGTTCCTCTTTTTGGACTTATTATTCTATTTATGGTTTGTTGTTTATATGCTAATTCTTTAAGTTCAGAGCCTTTTATAAATTGTAAATAAAATATTCTTAATGTTAGCAATAAGAATATAATAACAATTATAAAAGCTACAATTCTTACTCTTTTTGGATCCGCCTTTTCGTTAAGATTAGAATTTGGTGGATTTAAAAAATTTTTCCTAAATGTACTTATAAAATTTTTCTTATTTTTCATAATATTTATATTCACCATTCTTTAGTAATTTTTTTTCATATTAAACATTTTATATTATATAAATCTAAAAATCAACAAATTCATCAAATATTTACAGGAGAGAAGATTATTATTTGGAAATATTGAAAGGCATATTAGGTTGTGATATGATTAAAATAATAAATAAAATAAAGGAGTTCAAAAGATGAATAGTTGTAAAAAAACAAATGGTATAACATTAGTAGCACTTGTAATAACAATAGTAATTCTTCTGATATTAGCAGGGATAACTTTAAATTCAGTTACAGGAGAAAACGGATTGATAAGTAAGGCAAAAGATGCGAAAAAGGAAACAGAAATAGCAAGCATAAAAGAAGAAATACAAATGGATCTAATAAAAAAGCAGAAAGAAGAAAGAAATTTGACAGATGAGATGGTAATAGAAATATTAGAAAAATATGGAGTATTATCAGAAGGAGAAAAATTATCAGACAGAACATTAAAAACAAAAGAAAATTACGAAATTAAAGTAGCTGATGTATGGAATGGGACGACAATAAATAAACCAACAGAAAATCCACCCAAAGAAGATGAATCTGAGGAACCGGATGATCCAAGATTTACAACAGTAGCAAATAAACCAGACATAAAAGGATTTAACAAAAGCAATACTTACTATGTGTCATGGAATTTAACAAGTAGTCCATATGTTATAAATGACAATACTCTAATAAGTGGAACGGCACCAGACAATTGGTATGATTATACAGAAGGAGTAAACCATTGGGCAAACATAAAAACAACAGGGGCAGGAAATGACTGCTATTGGGTATGGATACCAAGATATGCATATAAAGTTCCAGAAAAGGGGACTACTGCAAAAACAATAGAAGTGAAATTTTTAAAAGATGATACAAACACACCAATAGACAAAAGTGATATAACAATAAGTAATCATACAACAGAAGGAAGTTGGAATGTTCATCCAGCATTTACAAATGCAGGAAATGGAGGGCTGGGAGAGCTAAAAGGAATATGGGTAGCAAAATATGAAGCGAGCAGTAGTAATGTAAGTGTAATTAATTTAGAAAACGGAAATTTAACAGGGGATACAGGTTCATTAGATGGTGCAGGTGGAGGAACAGATACAAGCTTACATGTAAGAGTAAAGCCAAATGTAACAAGTTGGAGGGGAATAAATGCTAATGGAGTATTTACTGTTTGTAAAAATCTGACAACAAGTGGAAATTCATTAGAAAATACAACAAACATAGATTCACACATGATGAAAAATACAGAATGGGGTGCTTGTGCTTATTTAAGTAGTAGTATATATGGAAAAACGGATATAAATGGAACAAGAAAGCGAATTTATAATAACCCATATTATAAAGATTTTACAAGTAAAGCAACAATAACAGGATTAGCTGGAAATAATGAAACATTAATTACTAGCCTTTCAACTAATATATATATATATAATACAAAAGAAGGCATAGAAGCAAGCACAACTGGAAATGTATATGGAATATATGATATGGCAGGTGGAGCATGGGAGTATACTGCATCAATGTATAGAGATGGAACTTCAGATGAAAATATAAGTAACCTATTAGATTCTAACAATTCAAAATATGTTGATCAATATACGAAAACTACAGGCTCTCAAGAAAATTACTTTGGAAATACCGATAAATATGGAGATGCAATATATGAAACTTCTAAAGATGGAGCTAGTGTTGATGGAGCATGGGATTCTAGTATTTCAATGTACCTTAATTCTAGTTCACCAATATTTGAGCGTGGAGGTCATTCTAATCTTGGTAATTATGGTGGTGTATTTGCTTATTCTTACGCTAATGGTAATGCAAATAATGAGAAAGGTTTTCGTCCAGTAGTGACAAAATCTACACAATAATCAACATTTGTATCAAAAATATATGGATATAAAAGTACATAGAAGTATAAATAAACATGCAGAATAATTTAGAATTTAGTAACAAAAAAGGAATATATAAAATTATGAAAGACAGTATTTTTATTAAATACTGTCTTTATAATATATGAAAAAATGTGTATATTGCTATGCAATCTAAAAAGTATTTAGATTAGCACAGATAAATTGTAAAAAAATTCCAAAAAATATTGACATTGAAAATAAAAAATGATAACATAATTTTATTAATTTCAAAAAAATTTTTATCTTAAAAATTTCCCAAAAATAAAAAAATAAATATAGGAGGCATTACTATATGTTATCTATGGTAAAGAGTATGTCATTGCATGGCTTACAGGGATATCTTATTGATGTTCAGGTAGATGTAGGACCAGGATTACCATATTATGAAATAGTTGGTTTACCGGATATAAGTGTTAGAGAATCTAAAGAAAGGGTTAGATCAGCAATAAAAAATTCTGGTATAGAGTTAAAGAGTAGAAGAGTAATTATAAATTTAGCTCCAGCAGATACGAAAAAAGAAGGAGCAGTTTTTGACTTGCCTATTGCTATAGGAATATTAAGTGCAACAGAAAATTTAATAATAAAAAATAAAGAACAATTTGATAAAACAATACTATTAGGAGAGTTATATTTAGATGGAAGATTAAACAAAATAAATGGAGTATTACCAATATGTATAGAAGCAAAAAAATTAGGAATAAAAAGAATAATTTTACCTAAACAAAATGCAAAAGAAGCTGTAATAGTAGATGGAATAGAAATAGTAGGAGTAAATAACTTAAAACAAGTAGTAAATCTATTAAACGGTTCAGAAGAAATACAAATAGAAGAAAAATACAATGAAAAAATTCCATATGAAAAATATAAGTATGATTTTTCAGAAGTAAAAGGACAAAAAAATGTAAAAAGGGCATTAGAAATATCAGCAGCAGGGGGGCACAATTGCCTATTAATAGGTAGTCCTGGTTCACGGAAAAACAATGATGGCAAAGAGATTACCATCAATATTACCAGATATGACCTTTGAAGAAAAATTAGAAGTTAGTAAGATACATAGCATATCAGGGGTATTAGATGCCAAAAAATCAATAATATCTCAAAGACCATTTAGAGCACCACATCACACAATATCTTCAGTTTCACTAGTAGGTGGAGGAAGAGTTCCAAAGCCACGGAGAAATTAGTCTGGCACATTATGGTGTGTTGTTTTTAGATGAATTGCCAGAATTTAATAAACATACATTAGAGGTTATGAGAGCACCTTTAGAAGATAAAAAAGTCACAATAAGTAGAGTTAATGCAACATTGACATATCCTTGTAATTGTATGTTTGTTGCCAGTATGAATCCATGCCCGTGTGGATTTTATGGCTCAGAAAAAGAGTGCACTTGCAGTTCACAGTCAATTATGAGGTATTTAGGAAAAATAAGTGGACCATTGTTAGACAGAATAGATATTCATATAGAAGTAAAAGCTGTAAAATATGCTAATTTAAACTCAAACATAAAGGAAGAAAATTCAGAAACAATAAGAAAAAGAGTAAATAATGCTAGAAAAATTCAAATAGAAAGATATAAAAAATATAAAATATTTTCAAATTCAGAATTAACACCTAAATTAATAGAAAAATATTGTGTTTTAAATGAAGAATGCAAAAGTATATTAGAGCAAGCATTTAATAAATTAGGTTTGAGTGCGAGGGCATATGGAAAAATATTAAAAGTTGCCAGAACAATTGCAGATTTATCATCTGAAAAAGAAATAAAAGTAAATCATTTGGCAGAAGCAATACAATATAGAAGTTTGGATAGAAAATTTTGGGGAAATAATTAACAGAAAGGAAGAAAAAATATTAAAGAATTAGATATAAAAAATCCAAAGTACCCAAAGTTGTTAAAAAACATAAAAAAACCGCCACAAAAAATATATGTAATGGGAAATATAGACTTATTAAATACAAAGTCCATAGCAATAGTAGGGTCTAGAAAATCGACAGTAAAAGGAGAAAAAATTGCTAAGATATTTTCAAAAGATATTGTAAACCAAGGAATAAATACAATTAGTGGAATGGCTTTGGGAATAGACACAGTAGTACATCAATCTACAGTAGAAATAGGAGGAAAGACAATTGCAGTACTTGGTTCAGGTTTTAATAAAATATTTCCTAAAGAGAATAGACAGCTATTTTACAAAATATTAGATTCAGATGGAGTAATTGTTACAGAATATTCGCCTAATACAGAAAAATGTCCAGAAAATTTTAGACAAAGAAATAGAATAATAAGTGGAATGTCAATAGGAGTTTTGGTAATAGAAGCAGCATATAGAAGTGGAACTGCAATAACTGTAAAATATGCAAAACAACAGGGAAAAAAAGTTTTCTGTATTCCACATGAAATAGATTCAAAAAATGGAATCGGCACAAATAAATTTATAAGAGAAGGAGCAATACTGGTAAATAACATAAAAGAGATAATGGAAGAATACGGCATTACTGAAATAAAAAAAGAGATAAATATTATAAAAAAACAAAAATCAGTAGAAGTGGAGAAAGAATATTTAGAAATATACAATACAATAAAAGAATCGCCAGTAACTTTAGAGGAAATTATAAAAAAGGCAAAAGAAGATATTAGCCAAATTAATGTAAAATTAGTTATGATGGAATTAAAAGGATATATAAAACAATTGCCAGGCAACTATTATATAAGGAATGGAGATGAGTAAATTATATAAAAAACATAAAATTGGAGTGTATGGTGAAGAAAAAGCTGTAGAATATATAAAAAAAATAGGATATGAAATAATACAAAGAAATTTCCGTTGTAAAGCTGGAGAAATAGATATAATAGCAAAAGACAAAGAAGAATTAGTCTTTATAGAAGTAAAGACTAGAACAAATATTAAGTATGGAAAGCCTATTGAAGCTATTAATACAATAAAGAAAAAACATATGTATAGAGCTATACAATACTATTTAATTAGTGAAAAAATAGAATATAATTTCATAAGAATAGATGCAATAGAAATTTATTTAAAAAAGGAAATTTGTGTGATAAATCACATAAAACAGATATTTTAATATACAAAATGTATATAGAGATGGTATAATAAGAAAAATAAATTAATAAGGAATGTGATTAGAAAATGAATTTATACGAAGAAACAAAATTCTTAATAAAGAAATATAATGTTACAGCTAATAAAAAACTAGGACAAAATTTTTTAATAGATGATGAAGTTGTAAACAGAATAATAGAAAAATCTGATATAAACAACAATGATTTAGTAATAGAAATAGGTCCAGGTCTCGGAACGTTAACAAAACCATTGTTGGAAAAGGCAAAAAAAGTTATTTGTGTTGAGTTGGATTATAAAATGTTGTCTATCTTAGAAGATAGATTTAAATTATATGATAATTTTGAATTAATAAATGATGATATACTTAAAGTGGATTTAAATGAGATTATATCAAATGCAAAAAAAGAATATTCGGAAATAAAACGAGTGAAAGTTGTAGCTAATTTGCCATATTATATAACTACTCCAATAATAATGAGGTTATTAGAAGAAAATTTGGATATAGATAGCATAACTGTAATGATACAAAAAGAAGTTGCTGATAGATTAGCTGAAATACCAGGAGGTAAAAATACAGGAGCTATAACATATGCTGTATATTACTATGCAAGTGTAGAAAAAATATGTTTAGTACCAAATCAAAGCTTTATACCTCAACCAGAAGTGAATTCAGAGGTAATAAAATTAGAAATTAGAAGAGAACCAGTAATAGATACCAATAAAGAATTGTTATTTTCTATAATAAAATCGGCATTTATGCAAAGAAGAAAAACTTTAGTTAATGCCTTGAGCAATAATAATATTTTAAAAAATATGAGTAAAAGTGAGATAGCAAATATTATAAAACAAGCAGGGATAGATGAAAAAGCAAGAGGTGAGAAACTAAGTATAGAGGATTATAATAGAATAGTGAAAAAAATAGAAGAAATTGGAATAAAATGAAAAAATATATATGAAAAATATTGACTTTTTTGTCGAGTAATGTAAAAATATTGAATAAGCAAAAGAGAAAGGGGGATTTTTTATGTATGATTCTTATGATACAGCAATGTATGCAACATCTGCCAGTGCTACAACAGATGCGATAAGCACATTGACTACTGTTATGCAAACAATGATTTATGCAATAGGGGTAATAGCAATTATTCAAATCATAAGTATGTGGAAAATATTTACTAAAGCAGGAGAAAAAGGATGGAAGGCAATAATACCAATATATAATCTTGTAACGTTATATAAGATTTCAGGTGTTTCACCATGGTTAGTATTATTATATCTATTAAGTGTAATACCAGTAGTGGGATGGTTAGTAACATTTATTTTAACAATATATGCATATAGTAAGTTAGCAAAATCATTTGGAAAAGATATAGGATATACTTTAGGATTAATATTCCTTACACCAATATTTTTTGCAATGTTAGCATTTGGAAGTGCCGAATATGTAGGAGTAAATGAAAATACTGATAATATAAATAATACAGATGATTCAAATCCAACAGAAGTTTAAAAAAAGAAACATTGATTTATCAATGTTTCTTTTTTGGAGGCGACACCCGGATTCGAACCGGGGAATCAGAGTTTTGCAGACTCGTGCCTTACCACTTGGCTATGTCGCCGTATTAATACTGGAGCGAAAGACGGGACTCGAACCCGCGACATTCTCGTTGGCAACGAGATACTCTACCAGCTGAGTTACTTTCGCAAGTAATCATACATAACAAAAATATAATAACAAAAATAGAAATAAAAGTCAATACTTCCAAAAATATTTCATTGAAAATATACAAATAAAAAATTAAAATTATATATATAAGATTAGTATTAATATATATATATGCAAGAAAATTTTAATAATGATACAAATAAAAATTTAAAGATATAAATTCTCAAAAAACTAGGGAAATAAAGAAAAAGTGACTATAATACATAAATATAGTTGAAAAAGTAATTGAAATGTAATATAATTGTAATGCAAATGTAATATTTGCAAGATAACAATATCCGTATATGGATGTAAAATGTAAAAAATTACATAAGAAAAGGCTTATTGACATTTGTAATTTTAGTAAATACAATAAGGTTAAAGATTTTTTATTTAGATGATATAAATGAAAAGGGTGGAAGAGTATGATGTTAAAAAAGAAAAATTTTTGCATATTAATTGCAGTAATCTTAATTGTAATTTTTAGTGCTAGTACCAAAGTATTTGCATCAGAATATAATTTTGCAATACAAGAAAGAAGAAAATGTGGATATGGATATATATTTCCAGTAAATTCAACTAATAAGTATATATGGAAAATAGTAGGATATGATACACCAGGGGATATAACAGGAAAAACACCTAACTATGATATACCAGCTTATTGTTTGAAAGCAGAAAAAGGATTCTTCTCAGAAAACGGAGTTAGGTCAAGTGCAATAGAATATGATAAACAATATAATATGAAAACACAAAAAGAAGACATAATAAATGCATCTATCATGACAAGTGATTCATATGATAAAGTTTTATGGATATTGGATAATCTATATTTGCCAAAAGATGCAACAGATGAAGAAAGAACAGCATATTTAACAAAAACAGGAGTACTATCAGGAAATACAACGAAATCAGATTTAACAAATGATGATATAGAAGTTGTACAACAAATGGCAATATGGTATTTTACAAATGGAGAATCAGATAACTATAAAAATGAAACATTACCAGCATTATGGGTACATAAAGATAAAGGAAATGAACCAAGAAATGATACAGAGTATGCAAGTTTATCGGATGTATTTGACAACAGAACAGAAGATACATGGGAAGGAACATATAGATTAGAAGATGCAGCACAATTATATTCATATATAATAGAAGAAGCCAAAAAAATAACAACATATGAACCAACATTTATAACAAATGAAAATAGACCAGTTACTAAAGTAGACACAACAGTAAAAATAGAACAAAGTGGAAACAATTATATAGTAGGACCATATAAATTACAAAAAAATAATGATGCACAATATACGTTAAAAGTAGATATAAAGAATCAAGATAATAATGATATAAGTGGATACAAAATATTAAAATCTGATAAAACAGAAGAAACAAGTAACAATATAAATAATTTAATAGGACAAGAATTTTATATATCAGTACCAAAAAGTAATAATACTCAAGTAAAACTAACAGTAAATATAAAATATGATCAAAAGCAAATTGATTTGTTTACTGTAGGAAATGCTATATCAGCAACTCAACCAATAGCCGTTATAAATAAAACAAGTGATAATTACAATATAGAGTCAACAACATTATTAGGTGAATTTGATTTATCATTAAGAAAATTTATAACTGCAATAAATGGAAACGATATAACAACAAGAATACCAAATGTTGATGTATCAGGTTTGAAAAATGGAGAAACAACTGCAAAATATAATCATACAAAAGCACCACTTTCTTTAGCTGCAGGAGATATAATAACATATACTATAAGAGTATATAATGAAGGAAATTATGATGGGTATGCTAGTCAAATAACAGATCATATACCAGATGAATTAGAATTTTTAACAACGGATACTGAGAATATTAAATACGGTTGGCAGTTAGATAGCACATTGAGAAATGTAACAACTAATTATTTAGATAAAGATAGTAGTTTAAATGTAGAAGATGATGGAGTATTAAAAGCATTTGATAAAGCAGGAAATTCATTAAGTTATAAAGAAGTAAAAATAAGATGTAAAGTAAAAGAAACAGCAGAAACTGGTAAAAAAATTACGAATATAGCTGAGATTACACAATATAAAGATGAGGGTGGAAATATACTAACAACAGATAGAGATTCTAAAACAGAAGGTATAAATATACCAGCAGATGAAAATTTACCATCATATAAAGATACTGAAATAAATAGTGGAGTAACATATATACCAGGTCAAGAAGATGATGATGACTTTGAAAAAGTATATATACCAGAAAAAGAGAAAAACTTTGACTTAGCATTAAGAAAATCAATAACAAAAATAAATGGCCAAGCACCAAGTACAAGCAGATTAGCAAATGTAGATGCAAGTAATTTAGGAAATGGAGCAACAACAGCAAAATACAATCATCCAAAAAATGCATTAGAAACAGATACAAATCAAATAGTAGAATTCACATTAAGAGTATATAACGAAGGAGA
>CAKPKF010000018.1 GCA_934167175.1 uncultured Clostridia bacterium
ATACAGCCTATTTCCTTTATATTTGTAATTTTATCAAAACTTTATTTTTTTAGCAATAGTGAAATTTTTCACTTTTTCGTGCACTTTATTTAAATTTTTTAATCTATACGTAAATCAGTATTTTTTATATTAATTTGGAAGTATTTTCCAATTTTTAGGTATTTTTTTATAATCTTCTAAATTATAACATCCCGCATAACACCCAAACCCTCCATTTTTTTCATTAATTCCTTCTCTTCCTTCTTCCCATAAATGTATTGAATTTCCTGTTAACTTGCTACAATCAGAGAATGTTCCCTCAAACCTTGCCACATTTGGACAATTTATAAATAAGTATTGTGGTATTCTTTCTAAAGATGCACATAACCTGAATGAATAATCAAAATTTGTCATGTTTACAAAACTGTTTTTGCTTGGAGATGCTATTTCTTCTAAATTCACACACTCCTCTAAATATATCTTTTTTAATCCTGTTGTTCCCCATTGTTCTATTTTTACCAGTGCTTGTTTTATGCTTTCATTTTCCCAGCTAACATATAAATATTCATATACTCCAGATATTGTTATCGTATATGTATCTATATTGGTATATGTATGTTTTGCACTATCTAAATTTTCATTAGTTATTGTTTGTTCTTCTGTTTCATCTCCCCAATTTACTTTAAAATCATAATTTTCATATTCACTTATTGGTAATTGTATTGTTTTATTATCTTCTGTTACATTTATTCTTAATTTCATTGATTGCAATTCTGGATTTACTTCATCATCTTCTAATTGTGGTAAATCTATTGTTACTGGTACTGTTACTTCCGCTGTTGTTCCTTTATACTCTCCCTCTATAACATTACCTATAAATTTGTACTCTCCTTTTTGATATACTTTATATGTTACACATAATGTGTCTGTATCTGTAATTAACTTATTTCCACTTGGAACTTCTATTTCGACTTCACTATACTTGTCAAAATCATACCATTCTGGTTTTACAAATTTTTCTTTTATAAGAAGTTCATCAAATGAATTTACTTCACTATATAATATAAGTTCTTCTATAAACTTTTCTTTGCTTATTTTTTCTTCTTCATTTTCTATTGAAGCATTTCTTATATTTACCCAGTCATCAAATGTTGGATTTTCTTTTTCTCCAAACACATTTGCAAAACCTTCTGGATCCCAATACTTCCATCCATTCAAGCACATTTGCTCTTTTTCTCCTTGTGTCTTACCTTCTAATATTTTTTCTGCATATAACTTATAGCTTTCTACTCCACCTATTCTTGGATATATTTCTATTAGTCCATCTTCTGATACTGTGTAGTCTAGTTTCATTTCTCCTTCTGCTAATGTTTTTCCATCATTTTTTATTACTTCTATTTCTAAATTTGATTTTACGAATATTGCATATTTTTTGTCTTTTACTATTACTCTACTTCCTTCTACTATGCTGTTTTCGAAACTTACGTTTAGTGCATTTATGTAACTGCTTTTTGTTAGTTCTTGTGGATTTCCTTCAAAGTTTCTTATTCCTTGTTCGTTTCTTACTAACTCTGCTTGTTCTTTTATGCTTGCCATTTCTGATTCTTCCACACCTTGTTTTGTTTTTTTTACCATTCCATTATCTCCTATTAGTAGGCTGATTGTTACACCTGCTAAAATTAATAGAATTATTACTGTAATTATTAGTGCTACTAATGTGATTCCTTTTTTGTTTTTTAGTTTTTCTTTCATCTTTTGTTTTCCTCCATTTTCTTTTTCCTTGTTTTGGTGAATTCTGTTAGGCCCTACATTTCGAATATTTTCTACTAAAAATAGACTGTATATCTTGTTGTAATATACAGTCTATTTCTTCTATATTTGTAATTCTATCAAAACTTTATTTTTTTAGCAATAATAATAAATTTATTTTTCAATTTTCTTTTATTTTAATTATTTAATTTATCTCTTCCCATATTTTCTATAATTCCTTCTGAAATTGCCTTTGCATATTCTTTTAAGTTTTCATCAAACAATTTATTATCTTTTTCATTAGATATGAAACCTAATTCTATTAAACAACTCGGCATTTTAGTATTATTTAAAACATAGTAATCTGTGTTTTCGTTTTTTATTGTACCATATTTTACTCCTCTATTAGTTTGGATTTTGGTTTTACTTAGTTTGTTTAATATGTCATTTGCGAGTTGAGTATCTTTTTCTCTCTTTTCACTGTTCGACCATATCTCTATCCCATTTCCAGTTTCAGCACTATTTCTATGTATCGAAACAAATAGATTCGCTTTTTTCTTGTTTGCTATTTTGCACCTATCTTGTAATGTAACATTTTTATTTTTTTCTCTAGTCATAATTACTTTTACATTATCTTCTTCAAGATATTTCTTTACTAATTTAGCTACTTTTAATGTATCATCCTTTTCATATCTTTTATCATTGCATGCTCCAACATCTGATCCTCCATGTCCGTGCATCAATACATACAGTAATTTGTTTATTTTTATTTATTAAAGATTTTATTATAACACTAAATAATATTAAAACTAATATTACTATCAAAATTTTTATTTTTTTATCCATATTTTATCCTCGTATATTAAATTTCTTTAAATATCATTTTTACTTTAAATAAATCTCCATCTAATTTTAACTCAAATTGTCCATTTTGTAATTCAGTTAAATTTTGTGCAATAGATATTCCGAGTCCACTTCCTTCTGTAGTTCTTGATTTATCTCCTCTGACAAATCTTTGCATTAACTCTTCTGCTGAAATATTAAGCTTATCTTTAGATATATTCTTCATCTCTATACTTACATATTTAGCATCTGTATCCATATCTTTTTCATTTTCTTTTATATCTACATACACTCTTGAATTTTCTAAAGCATATTTTGAAATATTGCTATATAAATTTTCTATAACTCTATACATATATCTACTATCCGCCATTATATTAATTACATTTGTTTCTGAGTTCATTATTACTTCTAATCCATGGTTTCTGAATTTATCTTCAAATTCGCCTGTTGCTTGTTTTATAAGTTCTGTAACATTGATTTTCTCTAAATTCAAAGATATATTACCTGTAGATATTTTAGATGCCTCTACTAAATCTTCTGTAAGTTTTTTTAATCTTTGTGATTTGTTATCTAATATTTCTATATATTCTTCAATTTTTTTATTTTGAACATTTTCCTGTTTTATTAAATCAACATAATTAATAATAGATGTTAATGGTGTTTTGATATCATGTGAAACATTTGTAATTAATTCTGCTTTCATTCTCTCACTTTTCATTCTTTCTTGAACTGCATTTTCAAATCCATTTGAAATATCATTTAAGTATGTCACCGCACCTTTAAATGGCATTGCAAACTCATTTGCATTTAACACATTTTTATTATTTCCTTCATATATTTCTTTCAATTTATTCTCTAGTTGAGAATATTCTTTTAAAATTTTTATGACTTTGTACATTATATAACATACAAGTGCAACTATTAATACTGGGAATATATCAGTATTTCCTGCTAATAAAAAAACTATAATCCATACAAAAATTGTTATACCTGCTGAAACAACGACTTTAAATGTTGTATTTGCTGAGTATGTAAATGTCTTCCATATCTCTTTCGTTTTATTGACTATTTTTTTTAAAAGCTTTATTACCCATAATACAAATTTACCTGTTAATGATGTTTTTAAAACTTGCTTTGTTTTTACTCTTTTAATCAATGTTGTCATAATTATTGCGGCACAAATATATATGACAAAATATGCAGTTATTGCAATCGATATTATTGCATTATAATCGTTTTCTGTGGCTCCCAATAATATAAATGGAATACAACTAATCAATATTGCAAAAAATATTATTATTTCTATAGGTATATAATCAAAAATATTTAGCTCAACTGTATTTTTCTCATCTGAATGACCTATTGAAGCTGTTAAATAAATAATAAGTAAAATTGTTATTATTACACTCACTGGCAAAATAACATATGCGTTGTTTTCAATTGGTCTCATCATATCCAGAAATGATGTAAGCATTTTTCTTTCATAATTTTGGTTGATTTTTTCCTTATATGAACTGTATATTTCAAAGTCTTTTACACTTGTTGAAATATATTCTATATAACGCCCATCTGTAAGCGTTTTATCTGTTTTTTCTGTATCTGTTGTATAATATGTAATAGAAAATTTATTTAGATATTTCTCCCCATATTTTGAAATACTCTGCGAGTTTGTTTGGAGTATTCCATTTACAATATCAACTTTCTTATCTTGGTTTGACTCTAAATTTATCTGCTTTTTTATATCTTCAATTGTATTTGCATTTATATTCGTAATTGCTTTATTTTTATAAATAACTAAAAAATTTATATTTTCTAAATTGGTATAATTTGAATATTCATTCTCAACATTTCCATTTAATGTGTAATAATCATATATGTGATATATTTCTAAATCACCATCTTTCACACAATTATATGAACTATTATTATGTATTAATTTGTCCGAAATATCTTGCAAAGACATTAAATAATTGAATGTAAATTTTTCTGTTTCAAAATATTTTTCTTCATTTAAATATTCAGAATTTTTTATTGCTATAGTCATGCTTGATAGAATAATTACCAATAGTGATAACGATAACACTACATAGCTAACTGCTTTGAATAATTTATTTTTTCTCATTTTTACCTCCTGCACACTTTCTTATAAGTATTTCTTTTTTATAATACTTCTATTTTATATCCTACTCCCCATATTACTTTTAAATACTTTGGCTCTTTAGGGTTTATCTCTATTTTTTCTCTTATATGTCTTATGTGCACTGCAATTACATTTTCTGCTGCATAGTATTCTCCGCTCCATACGTTTGCATATATTTTTTCTATTGAAAATACTTTTCCTTTATTTTGGGTTAAAAATTTTAATATATTATACTCAGTTGGTGTTAGCTTTACTTCTTTTCCATCTACTATAACTTGTTTTAAATCATCATTTATTATTAATTCACCATTTCTTATAACATTTTCATTCTCATCACTTGAGTCTAGTTCTTTTGTTGAGCTACCAAGCTTAGTATATCTTCTAATTAGTGCATTTACTCTTGCTATTAATTCTACAGGGTTAAATGGTTTTGTAACATAATCATCTGCTCCAATATTTAAACCATTTATTTTATCTATGTCTTCTGATTTAGCAGATAACATTATTACTGGTATATTTTTATTTTTTCTTATTTCTTCAAGTGTTTCTAAACCATCTTTTTGGGGCATCATTATATCTAATATTACTAGTTGTATATCATTTTTTTTAATTTGTTCTAATGCCTCTTCTCCATCATATGCTTTTATTATTTTGTAATTTTCTTTTCCTAAATATATTTCAATTGCCTTTACTATCTCTTTGTCATCATCTACCACTAATATATTATTCATGATTTTTTTCTCCTTTCATTGTTGCAACTATATTATATCAGATTTTTCTTAACAAAATATAGAGAAATTATTAAGTTTTTATTAATAAATCGTTAAAACAGGCTGTATAGATTATACAGCCTTTTGGTCTTATATTTATAATTTGAATTCATCAAATATGGTTTCAAAATAAAAGGGGTATTTTTTATTTTTCTATAAGCTCTCACATCCTTTTTTATATTTTTATGTTTTATGCTAGCAATTTACTAATTTCTCGTTGTGATAAAACTTTGCCTTGGCTCACTAGTTTATTGTTTATTACCAATCCTGGAATATCTTTTATTCCGTATTTATTGATAGATTTCTTGTCATCTAGCTTCTCTATATGTATATCATCATTTTCGTTTAGTTCTTCTACTGCTCTTGTTGTCATTTTATATAGCTTCATTCCATTACTACAGTTTGAACCAATAATTTTTATTTCCAACTTATCACCTTCTTTTATAATTTTATGTTTTTTATTCTTTACCACTCCTTTCTCTGTTTTGTTAAATATATATTAATTGATTTTTATGTCTTTCTTATGTTTTTAATTTGTAATTTTAGTAAAGGTTATGTGTTAGTTTTGTGTATTAAATAAAAAAATAAACCTTAACTATTAAACATTTTTGTCTAATACTTAAGGTTTTCTCATTTATTTAGTTATTATTTACAGTTTTCATAGATAATATATTTTTCATATCTTTTATTTTGTTCCATGTATCTCTATATTTATATTTTCTTAAATATCCTTTATACACTAACTTTAGATTTTCTACTTTTTTAAAATCTTCTGGTTGTATTATTTGTGGTAATTCTAATTTTACTCCTGATGTTTCTAATATGTATCTTACAAATTCCGCACAATAAAACGAATTTTCCCTAATTATCTTTTTGTTTATTGCTACTAGAAATAATCCTACTGTATTAAATGTGTATAAATCTTTCTTTTCTTTAAATTTCTTTATGTTTTTTTCTATTTCTTGATATTCCATGTCACTAACTGTTAACGAATATACTGCTGCTCTAGCTTTGGGAAACCTTTTAAATGTTCCAATATTTATTCCTTCATGAACAAATCCGCCTTTAAATGGATTATATGGTTTTAGTCTGCCAAAAGAATATAGTTCTTCTAACTCTTCATCTAATGCTATTGAAACATGTGAAAATTCATTTTTAGTATACAATTTTATTATATTAGATAATACAGTCCCTGTATAACTTAATACTAGATATATTTTTTTCATTTTTTGCTCCTTTTACTTTCTTCGACATTATTATACCATATAATTCTATTTTTATCTTATAATTAATATATTCTTAATATTTAATATATAATGCTAGTGTCATTCCACACTAGCATTATATATCTTAGAAATTAATATTTCAACTTTTTATTTAATTTTAAAGCTCTCATAGAATTTATTATTGCAATAATAGAAACTCCAACATCTGCAAATACTGCTTCCCACATATTTGAAAGTCCACAAGCTCCTAATATTAAAACGATAGCTTTAACAGATAGTGCAAATACTATATTTTGTTTTACAATTTTTAATGTTCCTTTTGAGATAAAAATTGCCTTACTAATTTTTGATGGTTTATCATCCATTATTACTATATCTGCTGCTTCGATTGCTGCATCTGAACCTAGTCCACCCATTGCTATTCCAATGTCTGCTCTGGTTAAAACTGGAGCATCATTTATTCCATCACCAACAAAAGCTATATTATATTTTTGGCCTTTATTTGATTTTATTAATTCTTCCATTTTTTCTACTTTTTGTGCCGGTAACAATTGTGAATATACTTTATCTATTCCTAATTTTTTACCAACTTCATCAGCTATATTTTTATTATCTCCTGTTAACATTACAGTAGTTTGAATATGGTTAATTTCTTTTAAATCTTTTATTGCTTTTTTAGCGTCTTCTTTTTCCTCATCCGAAATAAGAATATAACCAGCATATTTTTCATTTATAGCAATATATACCACTGTTCCAACTATATTTTCGTCTTGAACTTTTATATTAAAGTTTTTCATTAATTTATGGTTACCGACATATATTAACTCTCCATCAACTACTGCTGTTACTCCATTTCCTGAAATCTCTTTTACATCTTTAACTCTGTTTATGTCTATTTCTTTGCCATACGCTTTTTTTATAGAAACTGATATAGGGTGTGTAGAATAGTGTTCTGCCAATGCCACCATCTCTAACAAGTCTTTTTCAGCTATGTCGTATGATTTGATTTCTGTAACTTCAAAAATTCCTTTAGTTAATGTTCCTGTTTTGTCAAATACTATTGTTCCTGTTTTAGATAATGCTTCTAAATAATTGCTTCCTTTTACTAATATACCAGTTCTAGAAGCTGCACCTATTCCACCAAAGAAACCTAATGGTACAGATATAACCAATGCACAAGGACATGATATAACTAAAAATGTCATTGCTCTTTTTATCCATTCTACAAATGTAGTTCCTTCTATTAATAGTGGTGGTATTATAGCTAACATTACTGCAGATATAACAACAAATGGTGTATAGTATTTAGCAAATTTTGTTATAAAATTCTCACTTTTACTTTTTCTACTACTAGCATTTTCTACTAAATCAAGAATCTTTGATGCAGTTGATTCTTCAAATTGTTTTGTTACTTTTACTTTTAATACTCCACTTAGATTTATACAGCCACTTAATGCTTCATTTCCGATTTCTACCTTTCTTGGCACAGATTCTCCTGTAAGTGCTGAAGTGTCAAGTGTTGAGTTTCCTTCAATAATAATACCATCTAACGGTATTTTCTCTCCTGCTTTTACTATTATAATGTCATCTTTGTTTACTGTTTCTGGGCTTACTTTTTCTATTTTTCCATCTTTTTCAACATTAGCATAATCTGGTCTAATGTCCATTAATTCAGTTATAGATTTTCTTGAACGTCCTACCGCATAAGATTGGAATAGTTCTCCTACTTGGTATAGCCACATTACTACTACTCCTTCTGGATACTCACCTGTTGCAAATGCACCAATAGTTGCAAGTGACATAAGGAAATTTTCATCAAAAATCTGACCACTTTTTATATTTCTTAAAGCTTTTAATAAAATGTTATACCCTATTATTGCATATGCAATTAAAAATACTATTAACTTACATCTATTATCTTTCACTAGCATACCTATAATAAAGATAAATAATGAAATTATTATTTTTATTAACATCTTTTTTTCTTTTTTACTCATACCCAATCACCTAACACTCTCTATTTATAGCATAAACACATTTTAACATTCTTTTTAAATAATATCTGCATCTGGTTCTACTTTTTTACAAGTTTTTTTAATTTCTTTAACTATTTCTTCTATATTATAACCATCTGAAACTTCTAATACTATTTTTTGTGTAAAGAAGTTAACACTGGCTGTTTCTATACCTTCTATTTTTTTTATTTCTTCTTCCATTTTTTCTGCACAATTAGCACAATCTAAATTTTCTACTTTTAATATTTTTTGCATAATATTCACTCCTTTTTGAATTTATCGGTTGTTCAACCATTCAACTTACTTTTATTATATTATTTATATATTTATATTGTCAATACTTTTTTTATTTTTTCTTTATTTTCTTTTTTAGTATAAAAATTAGTTTCTAAAAGATTAGTAATTGTAACTCTTTTAAAAAAAGAAAGTCACTAAATAGTGACTTTCTTTTTAGAAGGTATTTTTGTCATAAACATTTAGACTAACACATTTATGCTCTGTCGTTACCACAACCGTTATTCCAATATCATTCATAGAAATTATAATATAATGATTATTTTCTTCTAGCTTCCTGATATATTCTTCATACCCTGCAAACTCATTTATAACAAGCTCTACATAATCGGCCTTTAATAATGTATCTTGGTTTTTAAGTAAAAATTCTCTAAACTTCTTATTATATGTGACTTCCTCTAAACGTTCTTCATCTCTATCGGTGTACGTAATTATATTAATCTTATCCAAAATTAATTTTAATTCTTCCATCTTCCGACCTCCTTAAAATAATTACTAAATCCTTCTATATTTTACAAATGGCTTTTGCCTATAATATCTATTTTACTATATTCTCCTACTATTTTCAATAATTACAGCCTTTTTTACAGGAAATTTTTTACAACAATATTGACAATTAGTAAGTAAATAAACTATAATAAATATAGTGGAGGTGATATCATGTCAACAAAAAGAACAGATTGTGAAGCAACTTTTCAAGAAGTAATCGATAAAGTAAAACAAACTTTTCCATCATCTGAAGATATAACAGATCTTTCAGATTTCTTTAAAATAATGGGTGATGGTACTAGAATGAGTTTGTTATGGGCTCTTCAACAACATGAAATGTGTGTTGGTGACTTAGCTGTATTGTTAGATATGACTAAATCCGCTGTATCACATCAATTAAAAACTTTAAAAACTGCAAAATTAATAAAATCTAGAAAAGATGGAAAAAATGTTTTCTATTCTTTAGATGATGACCATATTAATGGTATACTAAAGCAATCTCTAGAACATATTCAAGAGCAATAATTTGATTAATATATATATAAGAGTAGATTTATAAAAATCTACTCTTATTTCTTTTATACTTCTTTTAAATAATAATGTCTAATTGGTTTTAAGTTTTCATCTAATTCATAACAAATTGGGTTTCCTGTTTCAACTTCAACTCCAGCTATGTCTTCATCACTAATATTATCTAAATATTTTATTAATGCTCTTAAGCTGTTTCCATGTGCTGTTATTATAATTCTTTTTCCTTCTTTTAAATCTGGCTCAATGTCTGAGTCCCAATACACTAAAACTCTTTTAATAGTATCTATTAAGTTTTCTGTTTTTGGCAATTCATCCTCTGTTAAATTTTTATACTTAGGATCATTTCCTGGGTATCTTTCATCATCTGTTGATAGTTCAGGTGGTCTAACATCATTACTCCTTCTCCATAAATGAACTTGCTCCTCACCATATTTGTCCGCTGTTTCTTTTTTATTTAAGCCCTGCAAAGCACCATAATGTCTTTCATTCAATCTCCAACTTTTTTTCACTGGAATGTTTTCTTCATTTAATTCTTTTAAAATATATGCTAAAGTATCTTGTGCTCTTTTTAATTCTGAAGTATATGCAATATCAAATGAAAAGCCTTTTTCTTTTAATACTTTTCCCGCTTCTATTGCCTCCTTTACACCATTTTCTGATAATTCAACATCTGTCCATCCTGTGAATCTGTTTTCTAAATTCCAAATACTTTGTCCATGTCTAACTAATACTAATTTAATCATAAATTCTTCCTCCTTATTTTTTTATTTTATCCTAATGCAACATCCAGTATCATCATTATAGTAAAGCCAATTGCAACACCAATTGTTCCTATATTAGAATGATCACCTGCTTGAGATTCAGGAATAAGTTCTTCAACAACAACATACATCATAGCTCCTGCTGCAAAAGCTAATAAATATGGTAATATCGGTGTTACTATACTTGTTAGCAATATTGTAATAATTGCTCCAATAGGTTCTACTATTCCTGATAATACTCCTAATAAAAATGATTTTCCTTTTGACATTCCTTCACTTTTTAATGGCATTGAAATAATTGCTCCTTCTGGAAAATTTTGAATAGCTATCCCTATTGCTAACGCAAAAGCTCCAGCCATAGTTATCCCTGAATTTCCAGCCAAAGCACCAGCAAACAAAACTCCAACAGCCATCCCTTCTGGAATATTATGAAGTGTTACTGCAAATACCATCATTGTAGTCTTTTTTAATTTTGTTTTTATTCCTTCTGGTTTTGAACTTTCCAAGTGTAAATGTGGAATTAAACTATCTAAAATTAATAGAAACACCATTCCTAATAAAAATCCTACGGTTGCTGGAACCCATTCTACTTTTCCTTGCTCTTTTGCCATTTCTATTGCTGGAATAAGAAGTGACCACACCGATGCTGCAATCATTACTCCTGATGCAAATCCCAGTAATATTTTTTCTATTTTCCTGTCCATTTTATTTTTCATCAAAAACACTGTTCCTGCACCTAAACTTGTTCCTAAAAATGGTATTGCTAATCCAAGTACTAATTCCATTTCATCATCTCCTATTTTACTCATTTGCTTTTAAGCTTGTGACCATATCTATTGTCTTCACCTTTTTCGCTAATACTTTGTTGACTACTATTGTAACAATAAAACTACCAAATATTGAATAAATATATGAAATCCATTTTATTTTTGCTGAAAAATCATAATTGTCTCCCAATGCTTCTCTAAAAATATAATCTAGCATAATAAAGCCAAGCGGAAGTCCTATTGTTATTCCTACTATTGAAAGCCAAACATTTTGCTTTATAAAGATATTTTTTATAGTTTTATCTTTAAATCCTAATACCTTTAAAGTGGCAAATTGATATTGCTTTTCACTAAATGATAATATTCCTAAGTTATAAATAATTACAAAACCTAAAATTGCTGAAACTACTATTAATAAAACAATTACAGACTTCGTTGTTTCTAGCATACTTCTCATACCATCTTCTAAGTTTTGTTTGCTTTGAATTGTTTCAACCCCTTCTATTTCTTCTATATCTTTTAAGTCTTGGTTAGTATATATAGCATCAGCTTTGTATTTTATGCCTATAGACTCTATAAATTTTCTGTTGGCTGTAATTGTCTGACTCTGTGGATCTCTGTTTAGCCCTACTATTTTTGTTTTATACCAATTATCGTCTCCAAATATATGCCAATTTATTTCATCACCAATATTCAAATTATATTTTTTCGCCATTTTTTCTGTGATAAAAACTCCATCATCTTTTAAATCTATTTTTTCTCTATTATGTCCTGTAACATTCAAATAATCTTTAGCATCATTTATAGTTACTGTGCTAGCTTGTTTATTTTCCTCATTTTTAAATTCTATTGCTAAAGTTTGGCTAGTTTTTTCTCCGTATTTTAAAATCAAATTACTATACTGTTCTTCTGTATAATTTGTCGCTAAGTTTAATTTGTATTCAAAATTGCTTATAGTATTAAATTCCCAATCTAAATATGAATTCATTGTATCTAACATTCCAAATGCGCACACTATAAGCATTGTACACCCTATAATTCCAACTATGGCCATAAGACTTCTTCCTTTGTTCCTTATAATATCTCTTAAATTCCATTTAGTTGAAATAGTTGCTTTTTTAAATATTCCATTTGAAAAATCAAACCTTGTACTCTTTACTTTTGGCATTTCTATTCTCAATGCTTTAGATGCTGGTTCTTTTAGTATTTTTCTACAAGATAAATATGTAACTAGGGTAACTAATACAACTACACTTCCTGCTAATATATACACTTCTGGGACAATTGTAATTGAATATTTTGGTACTTCAAAATATGACATCTCCATATTTAAAAAAGCATTTCCTATAACTAACGCTCCTACTATTGTTCCCAAAAAAGCTGCTATTAAGCTTAAATAAAAACCAAACTTAATATAATGCTTAGTAATTTTTCTTTTCTTTATTCCTAGTGCTTTCATTGTTCCTATTTGAGTTCTTTGTTTTTTTACAAATCTATTCATTGTTGTTACAACAGAAAGTAATGCTATGAATAAGAATAAAAACGTAAATACTTTAGAATATGTTTGCCCTTCCTCTATTTCTGAATTATACCCTTTATATGATACATTTGACTCTCTGTCTGTTACTGCTATTGCGGATTCAATATTATTTTCTATATTAGATTTTGTTTCCTGTATTTTCTCTGTATTATCTACATCAACAAACGCTTCATTGAACACGTAATAATCTTCTATTTTAAAATCTGGAATTAAATCTTTTATTATAGCTTCTTTTGTGTCTGCAGAATTTTCAAATAACTTTTCTGCCATTGGATTTTGTTTAATTATATCACTTTTTATATTATCATAAATATATTCTTTAGGAAATTCATTAATTGATAAATAGCAATAACCGAAATCAGTATGAGTTGGAAATATTGCTGTTTCATCTTTTATAAAATATACATGGTCTGGTGATTCTACTAACCCATTAATTTTTTCTTTTATCTCATACCCTTTATATTTTAATGTTAGTTCATCTCCAACTTTTAAATTAAGACTTTTTGCTAAATAATTATCTAGCCATAGACCTGTTTTGATTTGTGAAAAAGTTTCCCCATCTATTATTTCCATTCTAGAAATGTCATTTGATTCTAAAAAATTAGTCTCTAATACTACATCTTGGTAATCTTGCAGTTCAGTTCTTATACTAAAAGCTCTCTCTGCATTTTTTATATTATCTATATTTTTAATATTTTTCAAATCCTCTTTTGTAAAATTTTCTCCTGCTAACCACAAATCTTGCAAATTATTTTCATCATAATACTTTTCACTGCTGAATTTCATTCCATCCATATATGCATGAATACCAGAAAAAACAAATACTCCTAAAAATACCATAATGAATATATTTACGAATTGTGATTTATTAAACCAGATATCTCTCCATACTTTTTTATTTAATCTTCTCATTATTTTACCATTTCACCTCATCTATTTCTTTTGGATTTTCATTTCTAGTTACATTTTCTATTTTTCCGTTTTTTAATCTTATTACTGTATCAGCAAATTCCGCAAATAAACTATTATGTGTAACTATTATTACAGTATTTCTTCCATTATTTCTACTACATTGTTTTTTTAATAATTTTAAAACCTCCACACCTGTTTTAGAATCTAGTGCACCTGTTGGTTCATCACATAAAAGTAGTTTTGGGTTTTTAGCAATAGCTCTTGCAATAGAAACTCTTTGCTGTTCTCCTCCTGATAGTTGGTTAGGAAATTTTTTCATATGAGCTTCTAATCCTACATTTTTTAATGCTTCTTTTGGTTCTAATCCATTTTTTATTATATCTTTTACTATTTCTACATTTTCAAGCACTGTAAGAGTTGGTAAAATATTATAAAATTGAAATATAAACCCTATATTTTCTGCCCTATAGTCACTTAATTGATTCTCATTATATTTAGAAATATTTTCTCCATCTATAATTATTTCTCCATTACTTGGTATATCCATTCCCCCAATTAGATTTAATAGTGTTGATTTTCCTGCACCTGATGGACCAAGTATTACAACAAGTTCTCCTTCATTTATAGATAAGTCAATATTATCTAATGCTTTGTATTCATTCTCGCCTATTTTATAAGTTTTGCTTATATTTTTTAATTCAATAATTTTTTTCATTATCTTCCTCCAATCTTATTATATGAAACTTTTTTCATGTTTTGATTTTATTATAATAATAGTATTATTAAAAGTCAACGTAAATGTGATGTTTTTTTCACATTCATTGACTTTTTGTATATTATATTTTATAATACATTAAAGTTTTATATTATTTAGGAGGTCTTATAAATGGCTGAAAACGAAATACGAGAACCCGTACAAAAAAGATCAATTGAAAAAAAAGAAAAAATAATAAAACATGGTTTTGAATTAATTTGTGAAAAAGGTTATTATAATACTAACACAGCTGAAATAGCAAAATCAGCAGGTGTTTCTACTGGAATAGTATATCAATATTTTAATGATAAACATGATATTTTAATAGAAGGAATTAAAAAATATGCTTCTCGCATATTTTTCCCTATGCTTCATATTGCAAAAGACACAAACATTAATCCTGATAATTTAGAAATGGTTTTGAAGGAAATGATTGACAACTTTATAAAAAGTCATCTTCTTTCTAAAGAAGCTCATTCTGAAATTACTGCAATGACTCATACAGATGAACAAATTGCCGATTTTTTCAAAAATAATGAAATTTATATGACAAACTCTGTTGTAGAAATTCTTTTAAATAGTGGATTCAATCCTGAAAATATACATGAAAAAGTTCATCTTTCTATAATTTTGATTGACAACTTATGTCATGAAATTGTATATCATAAACATGAGGAAATGAACTATGAAACTATGACTAACTTAGTTATAAATACTATTGTAAATTTAATAAACTCATAACAATAATAAAATGTTATGAGTTTATTTTTTTCTTTAATCTGCTATGTATTCTATTGTTTTTACTGCTCCGTTTATATTATCTATATCTGTTATTTTACTATCTAATGTAATATCACACATTTCATGTAAAATATATCCGTAATTTGATTGAATGTGATATCCCATTCCTAGAAAAGTTTCTGTTTGACTATTTACACTTAGTTTTATTGGATATGTGAATTTATCATAAATATATTCAACTATTATAAAACCTTTTCCAGCATTATCTACATTTATGTATTCAATTCCCATTCCATCTATTCTATATGTATCTTTTAAATATCTTTCTATTTCGCTCTTTATCTTTTTCTTTGAACATACTTCAACTTTAGTTGCATCTACATTTTTTATTGATTTTTCCTCTTTTTCAATTTTTCCTTCTATGTAAACAGAATCACCGACTTTTAAATCTTTCAAAGAACTTTCAACATTGTTTTCGTAATTCTTTATTTTTGTATTATCATTTATATTAACTATATACATAATTTTAGCTTCATCTAAACCTATTTCTAATTTATTGCCTGATATATTTATTATTACTCCACCTTCTGTTATTTGGGCATTGTTCACCTCTGGCATTTCTTGTGGTATCGTATTTGTTTCGTTTTCAATAATTTCATTTTTTGTAATTTGATTTTCATTAATTTGGTTCTCACTAATTTCATTTACAATAATATTGTCTTCATTTTCCATTATATTTTTTTCAATTGAATATACTATAAATAGCACTATGCAAATTAATAATATACATATTCCAACCGTTACTGCTTTTTTTATATTCTTTCTTTTTCCTATAATTATACTTCCTATACAAGCTATTAAAATAAGTAATACTAAGAACACTACACCCATATTATTTCTCCATTCTAATAATTTTGTTCACTATTAGATTATCTTTTTTGTTCCAATTTGTCAACAAAATTCAAAAGAATAAATCTGAAAACTTTAATATTATAACAAATTTTAACTTTGTTCTGTGGCAATTTTGTGTTAAGTAAAATTGCTATTAGTATTGCTATTAAAAACAATTTATTATAACATTTAAGTGCCAAACAGAACCCTCCTCTCTGATGCTTATCTGTATAATAAAGGGAACCGGAATTTTAATGAGGTGTTAAAATTCTGCTACAGATTCGGCTATCAAAGAGGACGGTTCTATTTGGCACTAATTTCTATTTTAGTGTCACTGTTGCTGTCATTCCTATCCTCACTTCTCCATCGTTTTCAAATTCTACTGTGACTGTAAATTTTCCATTAGTAGCTGTACTACTAATATTTGTGACTACTCCACTTATTGTTTTTTCATCATATGCTGAGAATTTAATGTTAGCTTCTTGACCCAATTTAACATTATTTATTTTTGTTTCATCTACTTTAAATTGAACTGTTAAATTATTATTTGATGATATCTGTATATAATGTTCATTCGTACATTTTTTTGAATTTTCTGGAATATTTATTTCTGTTACAACACAATCATATGGAGCTGTTAGATATGTCCCATTCGTATATTTTAAAATATTTTCTCCTGCTTTTACTAGTTGATTTGTTTGAACATAACTTTCTTCTAAATAATATGTTGCATGCAATTCTAAATTTTCTGTTAATCCAGAAGCAACTTCTGCTGTACTAGTTATTTGAGTGGAATTCTTTTCTTTGCTACTACTTGTATTTTCTTGGCTAATATTACTTTTCGAAAACTCAATATCATTTTTTTCTAATTGTATATCTGTTGATGTATTAATATTTTGATTTTTAAAATACAGGTAACACATTACAAATTCAACAACAATTAATACTATGATAATTATTATTCTAAAATCTATCTTTTTCACTTTAAATTCCTTTCTAATTCTTAGTTACATATATTCTATAATTTCTTATATTTCCATTTTCTGCTGTTACAGAAATAAGAATTTTATTTGTTCCTTTATTTAATTGTTCATTTCCATATATGCATACTGTTGCTATGTCTTCTTCTGCATTAGCAGTTATATTTAATGAGGTTATGTCATCTGATACTGTAACAAAATATGTTGAATTTTCCTTAGTGAACTCTTTATTTAGACTATAATTTTCTATTGCTAATTCTTTTAAATAATTATTACATGATCCATTATAAGTTACTATTTCACTCTCTATATTTTCTGCGGTAATTGATTTTTCAAGAACTCCAAAACTTTTTTCTTTTGATAAATTACTTATACTACTGTTTGTTTTACTATTTTTTTCTATGCTTGTTTGTTCTGGCATTTTTTCTTTATTATTTGATGTTGATGGCTCTACTCTTTTTTCTTCATTTTTCTTATCTTCTGATTCATCATTCTTTTTATTATCGTCTTTTTTCTCATCGCTATTTTTTTCTGTAATCTTCACTTCAATTTCTATAGTTTCTGATTTTTTTTCTGCATCTGTACTTTCATTATTTTCTATTTTGTTTTGTTGGTCAGTATTTTTGTTTTCATCCAAAGAAGTAACTGTAGCCTTGAATTTTATCGTGTCATTTATTTGCAAATTTTCAGGAACTCCATAATACAAATCTATTGTTTTTATGTTTGAATCATTTTTATCTATATTCATTATTATTTCATTATTTTCTTTTTTTATACTAACATCTTTCTCATTAATTTCTAAATTAGATATATTACAATCAGATTGAAGTTTAAATTCAAATTTTTCATATTTGACTTTGTCTATATTAATTGTCATTTTTATTTTTTCGCCTATAGCAACTTCATTTTTTTCTACTTCAAAAAATTTCATTTCTTTTATGTTGTTGACCTTTCCTGTTGCATACGAGTATGAGATATGTAATATTAACATTCCTAGTAATGATATTACCAATATGATTTTTAATTTGTTTTTTATCATTATTTTCACTCCTTTTTAATCGGTATGTAACGCATCAATAGGATTTAATTTAGAGGCTTTGTTTGCTGGGAATATTCCAAATATGGTTCCTATTAAAAGGCTAGATAAAAATGCTAGTAATATTATAAATACACTTGGACTAAATGTATATCCCATTTTTCCTAAAAGCGTTCCCACTCCTATTCCTAATAGTACTCCTATAAGCCCTCCAAAAATACATAAAACTAATGCTTCTATTAAAAATTGTATTAATATATCTTTTCTTTTTGCTCCTAAAGCTTTTCTTATTCCTATTTCCTTAGTTCTTTCTGTAACAGATACAAGCATTACATTCATAACTCCAATTCCTGCTACAACTAAAGAAATACTTGCTATTCCTCCTAATAATAATGATAATGTATTGTTAATGTTATCCATTGTGTCTAACATTGAGTCTTGTGACGATACACTAAACTCATCTGTTGTTATCCCTAAAGTTGATTCTATAAATTTTTCTACTTGGTTAGTTGTTTTTTCTATATTATTTTCATCTGCAACTTTTATATACAAATTATTAATGGTTGTATCACTTCCTAAATATTTTGCTGTTGTAAATGGTATTATTATCATATCATCTATATTGCTTCCCATTGAACTTCCTACTGCAGTTAAAACTCCAACAACAGTGTAATTATCTCCATCAATTTTTATACTTTGTCCAATTGGATTACTTAAACTAAACAAGGTTGTTGCCATTTCATTACCAACTAAACATATTTTACTATTGTTTTCTAAATCTATTTCAGAAAGTAATCTTCCACTACTAATCGTTAGATTAGTGACTTCCATATAATCTGGTGTTGTTGCAATTATATTTGCTCTTCCGTGCTGTTGTTGTTCCTCTTGTAACTGTTGAACTTACTGTTTTATATGGTGCAACACTTTCTATGTTTGATATGTTTAGAATGTTTTCTAATTGAGAATATTCTAAACTAGAATCACTTGATTGTATATTTAATGTCAGAATATTTGCACCTAACGATTGCACTTGTGAATTTACCTTATTAGATGTCCCATTTCCAATCCCAACTAATATAATAACAGAAGCTATTCCTATAACTAAACCTAATATAGTAAGTAATGATCTTAGTTTATTATTTATTATATTTTTTAGTGAACCTTTTAGAATATTTGCAAACTTTGTCATATTCATTTCCTTCCTTATAAATTTTCATATAGCTTTCCATCAGTAATTTTCACAATTCTTTTCGCTCTTTTTGCTACATTTATATCGTGAGTAATTAAAATTATTGTTTGTCCTCTGTTATTTAAATCCTCTAACTCATTCATTATATCTATACTTGTTTTTGAATCCAGTGCACCAGTTGGTTCATCTGCTAATATTATTTCTGGTTTGCAAGCCAGTGCTCTTGCTATTGCCACTCTTTGTTGTTGCCCTCCAGATAATTGATTTGGTAAATGATTTTCTCTTCCCTTTAGCCCTACTTTTTCAATTAATTCATACGCTCTTTTTCTTGATTCTTCATTTGTTTTTCCTTGATATATCATTGGAAGTTGTATATTTTCTATTGCTGACATTTTTCCTAATAAATTAAAATTTTGAAATATAAATCCAATTTTATTGTTTCTTATTTGTGCAAGTTCGTTTTCCCTTGCTTTGCTTACGTTTATTCCATCAAGAGTATATGTTCCACTATCTGGTGTATCTAATAATCCTAATATATTCATAAGTGTCGATTTTCCAGAGCCTGATGGACCAACTATTGAAACAAATTCACCTTTATTTACAACAAAATTAACATCATCTAAAGCTCTTATTATTTCTTCTCCTAAATAAAAATTTTTATTTATTTTTTTTAGTTCAAACATTTTTCACCTCCTATTTACTTGGAGCTTGCATTCCACTTCCGCTTTGTCTTGAATTTTTTCCTCCTTGCACATCGTTTGGCATTTCTCCATGCATTCCACTTGGCATTTCTCCATCTGGCATAAATTGTTTACCATTTCCATCTGAATTCATTCCTCTTTTTTCATCTTTACTATTACTGTTTCTTACTGTATTTTGTTTTGTTGTAGTAACAACTTGAACAACTTCTCCTCCAGATAATCCTGATTTCACTTCAAGATACTCATCATTAGATAATCCTGTTTCAATATCTACTTCTTTAGTTTCACCATTTTCTACAACTATAACGTATTTTCTGTTTCCATTAATTTGTACACTATTTATTGGTACAGCAAGGACA
The DNA here is from genome assembly GCA_934167175.1 of uncultured Clostridia bacterium. Taxonomy (GTDB): domain Bacteria; phylum Bacillota; class Clostridia; order TANB77; family CAG-508; genus CAKPKF01. The sequence continues at coordinate 20,671 of CAKPKF010000018.1, forward strand.
TTAGACAATTCTTCTATGTTTATAGTACAAGAAACAGACATACCTATTTTTATATCTCCGTCATTTTTCAAACTAACTTCTACTGCAAATGTTGTTCCACTAGCAGAATATGTTCCTATTGAGTCAATTTTAGATATTTTTCCTGTATAAGTTTTATTTGTATCTGCTGTTAATGTTACTTTAACTTCTTGATCTAATTTAATATTTGATATTTCATTTTCATTAATGCTTAGCTCTATTACTAAGTTGCCCAAATCTTGAACTTCCACATAATTGCTAGATGTAGCTTTTTTTCCTGTCTCTGGTACTGAAGAACTAGATATTACTAAATCATATGGTGCTGTTAAATATGTCCCATTTGTATATTTTAAAATATTTTCTCCCGTTTTTACTGTATCATCATTTTCTACACACATTGTTTCAAAATATTTTGTTGTTTCTAAACTTAGCTTTTCAGTACTCGTAGATTTTATCTCTCCTGAACTAGTTATTGTCTTTTTTATTGTTTGATTTTCTACTGTTACTTCTTCAATTGTTGTTGATGTAGATGATTTATCTGTATTTAATCCTATTTGCTTTCCAATGAAAAACATTGTTGTTCCAATTATTGCAATCAAAATTATAGTTACAAATATTTTTTGGACTTTTTTCATTCTTATTTTCCTACCTTTCATATCTTCCATAATATGCCATTTCTTCTTACTTTAATAAAATTATAGTTTCCAAATATTAAATAAAGATTAAAAAAACTCTCACTTTTGTGAAAGTTTTGTGAATTTTTAAGTTCTTACAATAAAAGCGATATAATCTAACATTTAAGATTATACCGTTTTTTATTTTTATTTATTAACTGCTGTTCCATTTACATATAGTATAAAACCATTACAATCAATATTGCTATATGAAGTATCTTCATCTTCTAAAGAAGATATATAAGAATCTCCTGTTAATTTTATTTTTGAAGAACTATCTAATTTTAGTGAAATACTCTCTGCTTCATTTTCTCCATTTATTGTTCCTTCATAATAAGAACCTTCTTCCATTGTCATGTCTAATGTTGAGATTGAGTCTACTACAATATTTCCAATTGCGTTTTGATTGTTCATTACTAATGTAACATTTCCACCATTAGCTCCTGACTTTCCCCAAGAATCCTTCTGTGCTCTTAAAAAATTACCTGCACTATCATTATTTGTAATTTTGTTATTTGTTAAATTAATAGTTGCAGTTGTATTAGTAATATAAAAAGAGTCCCCTTTATTTGTTAAAATGTTACTATCCTTTGCTGTGAATTTTGCTGTTCCATTTGAAGCATCTCCACTCATAGATTGATATAAAAATATGTTTTTATATGTTGTAGATTGACCATTTAATTTTGTATTGTTATCTGTTAAGTTACAAGTATTCAAAGTTACTGAATTTGCTCCTTCAATTACTATTCCTTCTGATGCTTCTGCAATTAAATCTGCATTATTTACAGTTACATCTGCTGTTGAGTATACTGTTGGTGAACCTTGACCTTTTGTTGTGTATGTTCCTTTGTCTACTGTAACTGTTCCACCACCTCTATCTGTTCTAATTGCTGCACTTGAAGTTCCACTTGTATTAATTGTCAAATTAGATGCTACTGTTTTTCCTCCACCTGTTGTCATTATTCCACCTGCATTATCACCTGTTGTTGTTATTTTAGAATCAGAAATATTTACTGTTGTTCCATCACTTGTTGAATTATTTGTTGTAGCGGAACCTCCATAACTAAATACTCCATTTGCTCCGCTCGCATTTGTTGTAATATTTGCATTTTTTAATATTACATTTGCTTTAGACTTTGCAAGGATTGCTGAGTTATTCCCATAAAAACTACTTGTATCTCCTCCATCAGAATCTCCGCTTTTATTTACTGTGATATTTGAAAGATTTGCTTCAACTTCACCATTTACTAAAACTCCATTTTCATTAGCAGAAGTTGATGAGAATGTTTCATTATCTAATGTAGTATCTTCTGTTATTTCTTTAGTTGCTGTATATGTAATATTAGCACTACTTTCGTTCATATTACCTCCAGGCATTTGTAGTTCTCCTTGAGGTTGACTGTTACCTGTTATAACATTTTTAGTTAGATACACTTGTAAAAATGTTAACCCTGTCGTTAAAACTACAACTATTGCTATATATAGTATTATTTTTATTTTTTCGTTTAATGTTTCTTTTATTGTTTTTTTATTAAAGTTTGACATTATCAAATATGCTATCAATACACTAATTGCTAATGCCTCTACTATAAATAAAATATAGTATATTGTAGCTATTTCAACATTTTTTGCATTTCTATTAGGCATTCCTTTTGGTCTATTATCGTCTGGCATATTTGAATTTTCTCCTGATTTACCAATTTGCCCATTTTCATTTGGTTTTTCTCTTGTATTTTCAGATTGTTCCTGGTTTGTTTGCTCACTTGAATTATTTTCTCCTGGTTTTGCCGGCGGAGTATTATTGTTTTCACCTTGCTTATCTTGTTCTGGCATATCTGGTGGTGTGCCTTTTTCATCTTTGTTATCTGAATTTGAATCAGGTCTCGCTGGTGGCATTCCATTTTCACTTTTACCAGTTGAACCTGACATTTCTGGTGGTGTTCCCATTGCTCCTGGAAAAGTATTTTTAGCATTATTAGCAGATTTCATTGTAAAAAAACTTAATACACTTATAATGATTATTATTAGAATAGTAATTATATTTTTTAATTTTCTATTCATAATTTTTTCCTCCTTTTCTATTTTACTGTATTTTAATAATTTAATATTAAATAAACATTAAAAATAGAAATTATTTGTATTTATTTTTGCTAATATTTCCATTATAAAATACCACTTTAAATGTAGTATATCCACCTTCTGAATTTACAGATATTTTTCCATTATGGTTTGTCACAATATTTTTAGCTATAGCCAATCCTAATCCATACCTGTTTTCATTTCTATTTCTAGATTCATCTGCTCTATAAAATCTCTCAAATATTTTTTCTTGTTCTTCTTTTGGAATTTCTTTTCCTTTATTTGTAACTTTTAATATTATATTTTCTTTTTCTTTTTTTAACTTTAATTGTATTTCTCCATTTGAACAGCTGTGTCTTATTGCATTATCCATCAATATTCCTACTACTTGTTTTATTTGGTCTCTATTACATGAAAATTCAATATTTTTTTCTATATCATAATTTAATTTTATATCTTTTTCATAAATCAAGCTTTCAAATGTTAAAACCGATTTTTCTACTAATTTTGATAAATCTTCTTTTATATATTCTTCTTTAACTTCGTTTTCAGATTTTGCCATCTCTAATAAATTGGATACAAGATTGCTCATTCTTTCAGATTCACTCTTTATATTTTCGAGCCATTTTTTCTCTTCTGGTTCATGTTCTAATGCCTCCGAACTTGCCAAAATTACAGAAAGTGGTGTTTTTAATTCGTGTGAAGCATCTGCTATAAATTGTTTCTGCTTATTAAATGTGTCTACTACTGGTTCTATTATCCAACTAGTAATTTGTTTTGATATTATTACAATTACAAGCTCTAATACAATAAATATAAAAATTGATGTTCGCATAGTTTGGATTAACACTTCTTTTGTGTTCGAATTATCAATAATAACTAGAGAAGTATTATCTTTGTTAAATGCATAGGAATAACTATCTAAATATAAATTTCCAATTTTTATTTTTTTACTTTCTTTATTTTTTAATATTTTTTCTGCTATTTTTTCTATAGTTTCATCTGATACATCTTTTGTTGTATGATTAATTACATCTTTTATTTGAAAATTATCATTTAATAAAACCGTATACACAGTTGAATCCATAAATATTTTTGGTTCTTTTTCCTGTTTGCCTTCTTTTCTCTCTTCTTCAGTATGCCTTTTGCTTGTACTACTCATTCTCATTAAATTAGCTTTTACAGATTCAACTCTTTGTGTGTAATTTTGATAATTAAAAATAATCAAGATACTTAATAAAAAAACTGTTAAAATTATGCATATTACACTAAACACCTTATTTTTTAACTTTTTCATCATTAACCACCTCTAACTTATAACCTAATCCCCTCACAGCTTTTATCTGTACTTGTGAACCTATTACTTTTATCTTTTTTCGAATAAATGATAAGTATGCCTCTAAATTATTTGATTCTGCATCACTTTCAAATCCCCACACTTTTTCATAAATGTTTTCTCTTGACAATATTTGATTAACATTTTTCATTAAGTATTCTAATAGTAAAAATTCTTTACATATTATATCTATAGATTCATTAGTTGTTGTGCACAAAAGATTTGTTGTTTTTATGTTTAACCTTAAATCCCCAACTTCTATATAATCTTTTAATATTTCTTCGTTTGTTTCTCGTAGCTGTACATTAACTCTTGCTACTAATTCATCCATATGAAATGGTTTTGTTACATAGTCATTTGCTCCATGATTTAACCCAGTTAATTTATCTTCTAATTGAGTTTTTGCAGTTAACATTATAACTTTTGATTTTATGTTATTTTCTTTTATTTCATTTAATATTTCGAACCCATTTTTAGTAGGTAACATTACGTCTAAAATTATTAAATCATATATATTTGTTAATGCATTCTCTAAGCCTTCCTCTCCATCGCAAAAGATATCCACCGCATATTTTTCTTTTTTTAATCTACTTGCTATAACATCTGCTAAATTAAATTCATCTTCTATTATTAAAATTCTCATATTATCACCTTTTATTATTTTAATATAGTTTTATTAAATAAATATTAAAATTTCATTATTCATTTGTTTTTAATATCTTTCCCTTTAGTTTACTTACTTTAGTTTTTATATTTTCAATATTAAATTCATTTGTCTTAATTGCCATAGATGCTATTGGGATTAGGCTTACTATGTATGGAATTATATATCTTGACTTGGCCTCCCATAGTATGTGAAATGCAAATCCTCCAATGAAAATAGTAATTAAATATATAGCATCATTTGAAAGATTTTTCCTATTTTGTATTAAAAATATTAAACTACATACACAAGTTACTAATAACAATGATTTTTGATAGAAAGTTAATGGATTAGAAAATTCTTTTATATTATCGTTTTCATCTACCATATTAGTTCTTACTGCTGAGTAAGTATTTTCTGTCCACATTGATGCTAACTTCATAGTATAAAATTTAAATGTATACCATTTATTTTCTGCAAAATATGATACTCTGTTTTTTATTTCATCCACATATTCAGTTTTAGCATTTTCAATATTATTTAATGCATACTCTCCTCTTTTTTCACTATACCATCCATTTCCTCGCCATGACTCTTCCATAGCCATAAGGAAATAACTAATAGTTGGATATTCTTTATCCTTGTCCATGTTATATTTGTTCAAATAATAATTTTGCACTAATATTGTTGGAACAATTGATACCGCTATATACATAATTGTTATCAATATGCTTATTCCTAGTTCTTTCCATTTTTTATTTTTTATATTATTAAATGTATTTAGCAATAAATATATTGATGTTGCAATTATAAATATTAAACAATTCATTCTCATCATGTATGCTATCATTGTAAATATAGATGCCAAAACAGGATATTTTATTGCTCTAGTTTCTGTATATTTCATCATAAAATATACAGAGAACAAACATAGTGTTAGACTTGGTATATCCCCATATATAAAAGTTGAAAGCATAGGAATAGATATAAATGTCAATATAAAAAATAACAACCTTGTTTTGTTTGTTTTATATTTTTTTGATAATTGCTGACCTATTTTATATAATGCAAAAATTATTGCTACATTTCCAATTACATTAAGTGTTTTTAAGGATTGAATTCCATCAAAATGTATTAATCTGAAAAACATACTAAACACAAATGAAAGTGAAATCTGTTGGTGATAAGACTGCATATATTGACTTAATGGAATTCCAGCATATGTTATATTCGGTAAAAATTCTTCTAAATTATTGTTATAAAATGTTTGAGCTAAATTGCAAGCATGGATTTGATCTCCCACTATTGGTGGAATTACCTTAATAGTCCATATTATATTAAGTATTGCATATATCGCAATTACTGCTCCTAATGTTATCTTTTTAGTCTTTTCCTTTAGTTTTGCTTTTCCTGTATTTAACAATTCATCTGTAAATTTAGTAGCATAGAATATGCCTATTCCCAGCAAAACAATACCAATAACATAAATGAAACTATTGTTATTAATTGTAATATGTTCACTATAATCAAGTTGTGCTGTAAATACTATGTTTAATACAATAACAATAGTTAAAGCTATGATTCCTACTGCATATATAATCTTTTTCATTTTTATTTCCTCCGAAACATATAATTCTATTGAATTATATCATAAGCAATTCTTATGGTCAAAATTTGTGAAAAAAATAAGCTTTCTTTATGAAATGGAGAAAGCTTATTCTTTTATTTATCAAATTTTTAATTATTGCCAACTCAAAATTGGATATCCATTATTAATTCCTGTATCTGCTTTAAATTTTGCTTTAGTAATATTAGTAGTTAATTTGTTCAATACCTCTAATACTGTAACTGGCATTGTATTAGAAGAAGTACAGAAACCTTCTGCATCTGCTCTTGATGCAACTCCAAGAGGAGCAGTTCCTTTTTTATACCAACAGTTTGTTATAGAACCTTCATAATTATTTATTAAAGTATAAGTTATTCCTCTTGTATCAAAATCATAAAATGTTCCTTCACTATAACAATTATCAACCATACCAGTAGTATCAGCTACATATGTTGCAATTCCACTCATTGTGTATGAAGAATCATTAGTTTTTACAAATCCATTATTATAACAGTTTTGCACACATTCACCTGCTTGATATACTATCCCTCCTACTCCACACTCTCCTGTTACACTTCCAATATTATAACAGTTAGATATAGTAGTATATGATACACCTGTTATTCCACCTGCTGTTTTGGCAGAAGTAATATTTCCTGTGTTATAGCAATTATAAATATAAGCATGAGCCCCCCCAACAATTCCTCCTGCAACAAAACTAACAAATTTATCTGAAGGAATTTTTTGAGTTGTTATATTTCCAGTGTTATAACATCCATCAACATCTCCGCCTTCTCCAGAAATACCTCCTGCATAAGTAAAATCTGCACCATTTGCTGTTATATTACCTGTATTATAACAATTAGTAATTTCTGCACCAGCAAGCCCAGCTATTCCTCCAGCGTAAGTATACTCTTTTGTATTTGTAGAATATACCGTTCCAGTATTATAACATTCAGTAATAACATTATTAATTGATGCATATCCAACAATTCCTCCTGCATAGTTTCTTGATATATAATCTGACTGAAGTGATGGATCTGAAATTATATTGGCACTACTATAGCAGTTAGTAATTTCAACATTTGTTGTGCCTCCTACAACTGCACCGACATCTCCTCCACCTGAAACCTCTCCAGAAATTCCTAAATTTTTAATTTTTGCATACTCGCAACGTGCAAATAAGCCTGTATTTTTTGTATTATCATTTATATGTAAATTTTTAATTTCTTTTCCATTTCCATCAAATACTCCAGTAAACTTAGCATTCCAAGAGTCTGTACTTCCTATAGGATTAAAACCTTTCCCTGTAGTTGTTTCTTTTTTTATTGATTCAACCTTTCCATCTTCATTTATATCTCCATATCGTGTAGTAGAAGAGTCTAAATATGATGAATCATCATTAAAATCTAAATCTCTAGCTAATTTAAAATAACATCCTCCAATACTTTTGCCTTCATCTACTCTTTTAGAT
>CAKPKF010000019.1 GCA_934167175.1 uncultured Clostridia bacterium
TTAATGCATTTATTGCTAATTGTATAGTTTCTTTCTCTTGAGAAATTTCACTTTTTGTTTTTGAATTCTTTGAATTATTTATAAGACCATTATCTTCTATAACTAAGTTCATAGTAACTCCTGCTAGAATTAACAATATTATTATCGTTATTATTAAAGCTATTAATGTAATTCCTTTGTTTTTTTGTGATTTGTTTTTCATAAGTTTCCTCCTTATATATTTTCTATTTTGAATACTAACTATATTCATTATTCCCTATTCAAACTCAGGATATCCATTTTCTCCTTGTTTCCATCTTTTCCATTCTGAATTCTCTCCTATATTTTGATTTAATAAATCTACAAATGTTTTACTCTTCATATATGTTTCATCTTTACTTTCTATTTTCCCTGTATATGTTCCATTTATAATTCCAGAGTTAGCTATTGTTGATAAATAATATGTATTTGTTATATTTGTCTTGGTTCTATCATTTACAGAAACAGTACCTATAATTCCTCCATATTTAGTGGAACCACTTTTAGCAATATTATAACAATTTTCTATATTTACAACTCCACTTTTGCAAACTACTGAATCCTGACTTCCTATTATTCCCCCACATTGATTTACTGTATTTAATTCCCCTTTGTTATAACAATTTTTTATATTTAATACTAATTCACTGTTCCAATCAACTCCTGATGAACGTCCAACAATTCCACCTGCACCAGAAGAAGTTGATATTTTGCTATTATTTAAACAATTACTTATATTTACATCTTTTGTTTCATGCCATCCAAGTATACCTCCACACCAGTATGTTCCTCCAACTGTTTCATAGTTTCTACACTCATTTATTGTAACTCCTTCTGCTGTTCCCATTATACCTCCACAATAGTATTTTCCTTGAACATATCCATAATTCTCACATTTTTCAATAATTCCTCCGTCCTTTTCCCCCATTTCCTACAATGCCACCTGCACCACCGTAGCTCCATGAAGCTCCAGTTATATTTATATTTCCATAATTTCTACATTTCTTAATACTTCCATATTGGTTTCCCCAATGATATCCAGCAATTCCACCTACCATCGTTGCTCCTGTAATATCTGTTTTATTATAACAGTTTTCAATAGCTGTTCCTCCATATGCATTTGCAACAATTCCTCCCGCAAACCATTTCCCTGTTATTTTTCCTGTTACACCGACATTTTTTATAATAGCTTTATTTGCCTCTCCAAACAAACCGACTTGTACTAAACCTTCTACATTAGTTGTATCTTCATATAGATTTCTTATCTCATTTTCTTTTCCATCAAACGTTCCACAAAAACTTTGAATTGGTATAAAACCTCTTCCTTCTTTACTTGTTAACTCTGTTTTTATATTTTCAATTTTTCCATCTTGATTTATATCTCCAAAATCTGTCCTTTCTGGGTTTGTATATGATAATTCTGAATTAAAATCTAATGTTCTATTTAGCACTATATATTTTTCCTTATAGCTATTGCTTGGTATTCCTTTCATTTTGTCGCCATTTTTCATTTCTATTTCTAGTTCTGTGTTTCCTCCATTTGTTGCTATTGATACTGCTACTAAATCTTCTATACAATTTATTATATATGGATTTTCTTCTGTTTTTCCTGCTTCTTTATTTCCTTTGGTTATGTCTCCTGGCATTTCATCTATTATTATTTCTATTGGTCCATCTACATTTCCTACTTCATCTATTCTATAATATCTATTACTTTTTTCTATTTTCACTACAAAATTTTTATTATCTTTTATTACTTCTGTTTGTCCTTCCCCTATTTTATTTTTCAATGCTTCTTCTAAATTTTTCTCTTCTAAACTACCATATTGTCCTTTATTCATTGCATTCACCGTTGCTAAGTTTATCTCTTCTTTTTCACTATCTATTTCTGCTAATTTTTTTGACTCTTTTGTTCTTCCTATCAATCCATTATCTGCTGTTATTCCTTGTATTGTCACTCCTGCTAAGATAAGCATTATTATTATCGTTATAACTAAAGCTACTATTGTAATTCCATTATTCATTTTCATATTCATTTCTCATATAATTTCTTAGGTTAAATTATACTTTTTTCCTTTCTTTTGTATATTTTTATCATTCAAGCTCTGGATAGCCATCTTCTCCTTGTTTCCACCTAGTCCAATTCCCAGTGTTCTCTATATTTTCTATATTTGCATTCATTTGATTAGTAAAAGCTATATTTTTCATTTCTGAAACCGACATACTCGTTGCTTCACTAGACTCTAAATTCCCAATTTCCTTGTCACATTCATCTAAGTAATAACAATTCAAAAATATACATTCTGTATTACTTTTATTAAAACCAATAATTCCACCTTTGCTACTATTTCCTTCTACAATTCCTACATTATATGTATTGGTTATTGTCGCTTTTCCTTCGTGTGAACCTTTTGTTACATACCCCGTAATTCCTCCTGCATACTGCGATGATATTACTTTTCCTTTATTATAACTATTATTTATATATATATTCGAATAATTTGTTTTTGCACCAAGTATTCCTCCAGAATATTTAGAAATAGATTTTATAGTTTTTATATTATAGCAATCTGTTATTATTATCTCTCCTATATATTCATATCCCGTTATTCCACCTACATAATCTGTACCTTCTATATCTTTGTCATTACCACACTTTGTAACCTGCATATTTTCACATTCATGCTTTCCTATAATTCCACCGTACATTTTTTCCGCTTATAGTGCCTAAGTTATTGCAGTTTTCTATTGTTCCTGCATCATATATATATCCTGCAATTCCGCCTATCTCTCCTGTACCAGTAACAATTCCATAATTTTTACAGTTTCTAATTGCAAGACTTCCATATCTCTTATATCCTATTAATCCACCAACTGTTTTTCCAGACACTTCTACATTATTTTCACAATTTTCCAAGATTACTCCTGCACTTCTAGCAACTATTCCTCCAGCTGTTCCATCTTTTGAATTTATCTTTCCTGTTATTTTTAAATTTTTTATTAATGGATTCACTTCGTATGTTCCGACAAATCCAAATAATCCAGCATAATTGTCTCTATTTACATTTATATTTTTTAGAGTATTATTTTTTCCATCAAAGTTTCCTTCAAATGGTTTAGATACATTAGTTTCCAATATTCCTATAGGCAAAAATCCTTTTCCTGTTGTTAACTCTGTTTTTATATTTTCAATTTTTCCATCTTGATTTATATCTCCAAAATCTGTCCTTTCTGAGTTTGTATATGATAATTCTGAATTAAAATCTAATGTTCTATTTAGCACTATATATTTTCCGTTATAATTAGAGCGTTGTATTCCTTTCATTTTATCGCCATTTTTCATCTCTATTTCTAGTTCTGTGTTTCCTCCATTTGTTGCTATTGATACTGCTACTAAATCTTCTATACAATTTATTATATATGGATTTTCTTCTGTTTTTCCTGCTTCTTTATTTCCTTTGGTTATGTCTCCTGGCATTTCATCTATTATTATTTCTATTGGTCCATCTACATTTCCTACTTCATCTATTCTATAATATCTATTACTTTTTTCTATTTTCACTACAAAATTTTTATTATCTTTTATTACTTCTGTTTGTCCTTCCCCTATTTTATTTTTCAATGCTTCTTCTAAATTTTTCTCTTCTAAACTACCATATTGTCCTTTATTCATTGCATTCACCGTTGCTAAGTTTATCTCTTCTTTTTCACTATCTATTTCTGCTAATTTTTTTGACTCTTTTGTTCTTCCTATCAATCCATTATCTGCTGTTATTCCTTGTATTGTCACTCCTGCTAAGATAAGCATTATTATTATCGTTATAACTAAAGCTACTATTGTAATTCCATTATTCATTTTCGTATTTCTTCTCTTGTGTTCCCCCATATTTATTCTTGTATAATCCCTCAAATTAAATTATACTTTTCTCCTTTCTTTTGTGTATTTTTCCCTTTATTTATTAATAGCATATTTTTTAATTTTTTTCAATTACTTTTTCCTTTAACTTTCACTTTGTTATTCTCTGTTTTTTGTTTATATTTTATGCAATGATTATTATTTTGTTTTTTATTTGACTTTTTGGTAATTCTATGTTATAATTATGTCTACATAGCCGAAGTGCTAATGTAAAAAAATACTACAATAGTCTAGACAGAAGGAGTGAGTTATATGACTTTTATTATGTTATTTAACGAACTATTTGCTGGTGTTATATGTGCTTTTGCAGTTTGTTCAACAATTTATCTTATTTATGTTTTTGCAAACATATTTAAATTTAGAAAACTTTACGATAATGCTATATTAAATTTTGGTATAGCCAAAGCCTTATCTGATCACTGTACTGGTGTATCTGAAGAAGAGCTTATAGAAGTTAGAACTTCTATTGCAACTGCCATAGTTAAATATGGACAAATAGAACACCTTACTAGTGAAAGTTCGAAAAGACAATATCTTAAATTAAAAAAGATATTAGATGAAGTTCAATTATTAAAAGTTAGATAATAACTGAATAAATTTAAAAGCAAGCCAGCAAAACGTAGCTAGTGGTAATCCCACTAGCTATTGTTTTTCTCTAAAATTTCCAATATTTGACTATTTGGTTTAAAAGGAGTATAATATACATAAGTAGTCAAGTACTATTTGTATATTAAAAAAATTTAGGAGGTACAGTTATGAATATAACTTCTTTTGTTCAGACTCTTGGTTGTTTGGTAATTTCTTTTGGGATATTTCACTTTTCATTTGTGGCATATGTGTATCTTAAGTTAAAGAAATTTGAAAAGCTTTATGAAGATGCTTTATGTAATTATGGGATTGCAAAATCAATATCTACCTATTGTGGTGGAATAGACAAATTTGACTTACTTGAAGTCCAAAGATCTATAGCAGCCGCATTAGATGGTTTCGAAAAAATAGATCACTTCACTAATGGTGAACTTGATCATTGTTATACAAAATTGCTTAGCATTTCATATAATTGTAAACAATTGAAAACTAAATAATTCCAAACTTGCCAAACATACAAAAGCTATAGCTAGTGGTATTTCCACTAGCTATTTTTTTATTGACATATTATGTAAAATATATTATAATTATATACATAATCAGATGATAATTTTTATTAGACAAACCTGCATTAATTAATTTAAAGGAGGTTTAAAATTTTATGAGAAATTTGATTGTTTTTTCGATTTTTTTTGAAAGTGTTATTTTTGTGCTTGTTTTTTACTTTGCATATCAAATTGTAAAGTTTTTAGACATGTATTCTGAGGTACTTTTGTACTCTAAAAAAATACTTTCTACTTTGGAGTGTGATTTAGAATCTACTTTATCCACTCATGTACCAGAAGGCAAATACTTTAATTTTGATTATGATTCAAACACTGATTTCATTGCTCAATTTAGAAGTTTTGTTGAACAAACATTAAAACAATACAAAAAAATAGAAAAAATCACTAACGGTAAAGTCGAAGTATACTATTATAATTTACGTGCTATGCTTACAGCAGTTAATATGGTTTAGTCACTTTATTTATATTTTAAATTTCTTTTAGCTAGAGGTTATTTACCTCTAGCTATTTTCAGTTATCCCACCTTCTATATTGTATACATTGGTATACCCCATTTTCTCTAAAATATCAACTGATTTTTTGCTTCTTCTTCCTGTTTGACAGTATAGTATTACTATACTTTTTTTGTCTGATACTACTTTTTCTATTTTGTCTTCTATTTCATAACTTGGAATTGAAATTGCACCTCTTAAATGACCTTCTTCATATTCTTGAGTACTTCGCACATCTATTAAAAATACTTCTTTGTTGTTTCTTTCTATATACTCTAGTTTTTGCAAATCGATTGATTTTTCTGAACTTCTAGAAAAACTTTTTCTAATACTTCTTTTTAACAAATTTATTATTTTACTAGTTTTCATAAATTACCACATTCCTTCAAAAAAAAACATTCCTAATATATTTTATTAGAAATGCTTTTTTTTTGTTATTTTTATTTTGAAGTTGGCATTGCAGAATATAATGAATTAGCTAATTTAGAAATTGGCATTGATTGTAACCATACTGTTCCAGGCCCTTTAACAGTTGTTAAAAACAACCCTTCTCCTCCAAATACTATGTTCTTAACTCCCTTTACTGTTTCTATACTTAAATCTACTTTTGATGTCATTGCTGCTACATATCCGTTATCTACTTTTAATACTTCTCCATCTGCTAATTCTTTTTTTACTACATTACCATCTATTTCTAGAAAAGCCTTCCCCGGACCTGTTAGTTTTTGCATAATAAATCCTTCTCCTCCAAAGAAACCTGCTCCTAGTTTTTTTCTAAAATGCATTGATAAATCTACTGATTTTTCAGCACATAGAAATGCTCTTTTTTGACATATTAATGTTTGACCATCTGATAAGTCAAATCCTAGTATTTGCCCTGGAAAACATGAAGCAAATGATATTTCTACATCATCTCTTTCGGCTGTATATGTATTCATGAAAATAGACTCTCCTGCTAATGCTCTTCCTAAGCCTTTAACTAATCCTCCATTTGTATTTGTTTCCATTTTTATTCCTTGAGTCATCCATGCCATTCCTCCACTTTCGGTAAATAATTGTTCACCTTTTGCTAATGTACATGTTAATACTGGTAAAAAATCCCCTGTTACTTTTGTTTGCATACCTTTTTTCTCCTTTGTTTTTATTTCAATTTATATTGATTTATCTATATTATAATTTTTAAAAATTATAAATGCAACCTTTTTATATATTTTTTATTTTACCTTATCTTTGTTTTTCTATATGCCAAACCATTTCTTTATGTAAATTAACACTTTCCACTTTTTTTCTTTTTGTTTGACTGTGGATAATGTGGATAACTCTGTGAATAATTGTAATTACTTATTATTTTTTTCACTTTTATCAACACATTATTAACATTTTGTTTTTTTATTGTTTTTTTTTTGTTTGTTTTCAAATTATGTATACGATACTTTTGTTTGTTTTTGTCATTTATATATTTTTTTTGACTTTTTTTATTGTTTTTTACCTCTAAAATTGAAGTTTCATCTGCAAAAAGTGGACAGCTTTTTGTTGCTATCCACTTTTTATTTTACCTTATTTTAAAAACATTATTGCTAATATTATTTCTGCTACTACAATAACAGGAAATCCTATAACGAATTTCATTTTTTTAGTTTTATGTCTGAATGTATACATTCCAGCTATTGTCCCAATACCTCCCCCTAGTAGTGTAATTACTAGTAACGTATTTTCTTTTATTCTCCACTTTCCTTTTTTAGCTTTTTCTTTATCTATAAACATTGCTAAAAATCCTATTGCATTTATTGCTACTAAATATAATATAATATTTTTTGTTGTAAAAATATCCATATATTTTGCTCCATTTCTTTTTTATTTTATTCTATCCAAATAAACTCATTTGATTGCTTTGTGACATTCCTTTTAAACAACCAAATTTTTCTAGTAACTCTGTTACAGATTTTCCTACTTTTGAACGAATTCTTAAATCATCTATTGACATGAATTTTCCGTCTTTTTTTGCATCTTCTATACCTTGTGCTGCAACTGTTCCGCAAACCTGGAATGCTATTTAATGGTGGTCTTATTCCATCCTCTTCCATAATAAATTTTGTTGCATGCGATTTATATAAATCTATTGGTAAGAATTTTATATTTCTTTCATACATTTCTAATACTATTTCTAATATTGTATATACATTTTTATCCTTAGTAGATATAGCATTTCCTAACATTTCTAACTCTCTCATTTTATTTTTTACTTTTTCTTTTCCAAATATCATACATTCACTATCAAAGTCATCTGCTCTTATAGAGAAAAATGCTGTATAATACGCTTTAGGCTCATGCACTTTAAACCATGCTATCCTGAATGCATTTGTTACATATGCTGCTGCATGTGCTTTTGGGAACATGTATTTTATTTTTTCACACGATTTAATATACCAGTCTGGTACATTATGCTCTTTCATTAAAGCTACATTTTCTGCCCATTTTTCTTTATCTTTTAATGCCTTTCCTTTACGAACTGTTTCCATTATTTTAAATGCTGGATTTGGTGGAACACCTTTTTTTATTAGATAAATCATAATATCATCACGACAACATATTGCATCTTGAAGTGTCACTGTTCCTTCTTCTATTAATGTTTGAGCATTTCCTAGCCATACATCTGTCCCATGTGATAATCCTGAAATACGTATTAGTTCATCAAATGTTGTTGGCTTTGTATCTAAAAGCATTCCTCTTACAAATTTTGTTCCAAATTCAGGTATACCAAAACTTCCTACTTTACTGCCTATTTGTTCTGGTGTTACTCCTAAAGCATCTGTCGAACTAAATATACTCATTGTTTCTTTATCATCTAATGGAACTTTTGTTGGATCTATTCCTGTTAAATCATATAGCATACGTATTACTGTCGGATCGTCATGTCCTAGAATATCTAGTTTTAATAAGTTTTGGTCTATTGAGTGATAATCAAAGTGCGTTGTTATGATATCTGTATTAGGGTCATCTGCCGGATGTTGTACTGGAGTAAATTCAAATATTTCTCTTCCCTTTGGTACTACTATTATTCCCCCTGGGTGTTGTCCAGTAGTTCTTTTTATACCAGTACATCCTTTTGCAATTCTGGCTACTTCCGCATTATTTATTGGTATATTTCTTTCCTCATAATATTTTTTTACATATCCAAATGCTGTTTTATCTGCGACAGTACCCACTGTTCCAGCTTTAAATGTAGTTCCCTTTCCGAATATTACTTCTGTATATCTATGAGCCTTTGCTTGATATTCTCCTGAGAAGTTTAGGTCAATATCTGGCTCTTTATCGCCATAGAAACCTAAGAATGTCTCAAACGGTATATCTATACCATCCTTTACCATTTTCGTACCACATTTTGGACAATCTTTATCTGGTAAATCAAATCCACATTGACATCCATAGTCTGTAAAATCTGAATATTTACAACTTGGACATCTATAATGCGGTGGAAGTGAATTTACCTCTGTGATTCCTGTCATGTTTGCAACAAAAGATGAACCAACACTACCTCTTGAACCTACTATGTATCCATCTTCGTTTGATTTCCAAACTAGCTTTTGTGCTATTATGTACATAACTGAGAAACCATTTTTTATGATTGAATCTAACTCTTTAGTTATTCTTTCTTTAACTATTGTTGGCAATTCTTCTCCATATAGCTCTTTTGCTTTAGTCATAGTTATATCTTCTATTGTTTTTTCGCAACCATCTATGTGTGGCGGACATTTTTCTGGAGAAATAGGTGATATTTGCTCACACATATCTGCTACTTTGTTTGTATTTGTTACTACTACTTCATATGCTTTTTCTTCTCCTAAATAACTAAATTCATCTAACATTTCATTTGTTGTTCTTAAGTATAGTGGTGCTTGTTCATCTGCATCTTTGAAACCTTGACCTGCCATTAATATTCTTCTATATATTTCATCTTGAGGATCCATAAAATGAACATCACATGTTGCTACTACTAATTTATTTAACTTTTCTCCAAGTTTTACAATTTTTCTGTTTATATCTTTTAATGCTTCTTCATCTGCTACTGTTCCATTTCTTATCATAAATTGATTATTTCCAAGTGGTTGTATTTCTAAGTAATCATAATCCTTGGCTATCTCTTCGATTTCTTCATCAGTTTTTCCAGCAACTATTGCCCTATATAGTTCTCCGGCTTCACAAGCACTACCTAGTATTAATCCTTCGGAATATTTTTTATATAAACTTTTTAATATTCTTGGCTTTTTAAAGAAATAGTCTAAGTGTGAATATGATACTAATTTGTAGAGATTTTTTAATCCTACATAATTTTTAGCTAATATTATTGCATGGTATATTGGTAGTTTTTTGTATTCTTCTCCTGTTGAAGTAAGCTTGCTATCTATATCATTAACTGTTTTTATTCCTTTTTCTTTTAGCATATCTATCATTACATTAAAAACTTTTACAGTAGTATCTACATCGTCTAATGCACGGTGTGCCACTTCTACTTTTATTCCTAGGTTTTTAGCTATTAAACCTAATTTATATTTTTTGAATTCTGGAAATAATTCTTTACTCAATCTTAATGTATCTAAGTATGTATTGTTTAGCTCATACCCTAGTTGTGTTGCATTATATCTTAAAAAGCCTATGTCAAAATCTGCATTATGTGCAACTAAAACTGAATCTCCTATAAATTCTAAGATTTTAGGAAATACTTTATCTATTGTTTCTGCGTTTTTTACCATATCATCTGTAATGTTTGTCACTTCGACTACTTCTTGTGGGATTGGTTTTTCTGGATTTACAAAGCAAGAAAATTCTTCTAAAACTTCTCCGTTTTTTATTTTCATTATTCCTACTTCTGTTATTTTTTCTGTTCTAAATGAAAATCCAGTTGTTTCTAAATCTAATACGCAATATGTAGTATCTATTTCTTGTTCTTTTGGAAATGA
This sequence comes from uncultured Clostridia bacterium, assembly GCA_934167175.1. Lineage (GTDB taxonomy): Bacteria > Bacillota > Clostridia > TANB77 > CAG-508 > CAKPKF01. The sequence continues at coordinate 10,538 of CAKPKF010000019.1, forward strand.
AACTACAGGTATTTTATCTGGTACTAGGTAAGCCTCCACTCCATATATAACTTTCATATCAGGATTATCTCTACCTAGTAGTTTATGTGCTTCTGGAAATGCTTGTACTCCACCATGATCTGTTATTGCTATAGATTTCATTCCCCAACTCATTGCTCTTTTAATTAAGTCTTTTGCAGATGTCATTCCATCCATTTGACTCATTTGTGTATGCATGTGTAATTCTACTCTTTTTACTTCTGCTAAATCTTTTCTAACTATCTTTTTTCTTCCTGCTGTTTCTATTATTACATTTGCTATAACACCTAGTTCTTTTGCATATGGATCGAATTGTGCTGTTCCTAGTATTTTAACTCCTTTTGCAGTTTTTATTCTTCCCAATACTTGCTTTGACTTCTCTCCTTCTACAAATGATTTACATGTTATTGTGCTTGTTCCATCATATAAGTCAAAAAGTACTAGAACTTTACCATTTTTTAATTCTCTTGAATCAGTATTTATTATTTCTCCTTCTAATGCTATTCTTCCGCTATCTATTGTTACATCTTGAACTTTAGATATAGGTTCTTTTATGTTTAAAGAACGGCCCAATATTAATGGAGAAATTTCTTCACTCTCTTCTTTTTTATCTGTCTCTACTTTTTCTTCTACCTTTTTTTCTTCCTCTACAACTTCTTTTTCTATTTCATTTTGTTCCATTAATTTTTCTATTGCTAATTTTTCTGTTCTTTTAGACTTTTCTTCATACATATTCATAACTTCACATTTTTCCAAATCTTCTATAAAATTAATTTTATATTCTTTATTGAAAAGACCTTTTATTACTGTTTTTAACTCTTTGTCCACCCCTCGTGCTGTTAAAAAATCTGCTCCTTTAACTTTCATTTTTATATTTAATTGATTTTGTTCTATATCTAATTCACTACTTGTTAATATAGCTTTTGTAATTGGGAATTTATGCGCCATAAGACATGTTATATTTCTCCACTCATCCTTTATTTCTTTAACGCTAGCTGTATCCAAATATTCCATATCTAATATAGCATTTTCTATATTAAATCTATTTTTTAAATATTTTTCAAAATCCCAAATATCCTTTATTTCTATATAATCTTTTGAAGATAATGACATTTCTAATTTATTACTATTTTTATATAAATTTATAGCTTTAATTTCTGAATCTATTATATTATTCTCTGTGTTATAATCAGGAAATATTTCCTTAATTAATCGTTTTCCACTCATTATTTCCCCCTAAATTGTATAAGTTTAGACATAGAATTTTTTTAATTTTTCTATGTCTTTTATCTTAAAATATTCTTAATATGTCATTATATGTTACATACACAGACATCATTATAAGAAGTGCAAATCCCCCCATCTGTATTCCTATTTCTATGTTTTCTTTTAGTGGTTTTCTTCGTATCCATTCTATCAATAATATTACTATTTTTCCTCCATCTAGTGGTGGGAATGGTAATAAGTTGGTTACTCCTAGAGATAAGGATATTAGTGAAAGTATATATATATAATTTACTACGCCCTTTGTTTCAGCAACTACTCCAGAAATCCCAACTGGTCCCATTAATTGATTTGCCTTAACTTTTCCTGCAAATAATGTTTTTACATTATCTACTATTGAAAACACATAATCCTTTGTTTCTAATCCTGCATAATACAAATTATTTTGTATACTTTTTTCAGCTTGTTTAAATTTTATTCCTAAATAATATTTAGGTTTTATGTCTGGAGTTAACTTTATTTCAATATTCTCTCCGCTTCTTTCTATAGAAAATACTAATTCTTCATTATTATCATTAATAATTTCTGCTATTTTATATGGATCATTTTCAATGTTTATTCCATTTACTTGTTTTATATTATCTTTTACTTGTATTCCATTTTTTTCTGCCACACTACCAGGAACAACGTATGCTACTTCAGATGAGTAATTATTATTTTCATCTGCTTTAAAATATAACCCTGTAGTCTTTATTTGCTTCTCTGTTGGTTTGAGATTTAAGTCTAGTATTTCATTATTTCTTTTTAATTTAATACTTAATTCCTCTCCATTTGATTTTTCCAAAATTTCATCTAAATCTTTTTTTTCTCTTATTTTTTTGTTATTTACTTTTAGTATTTCATCTGCTGGTTGAATATCAGCTGATTTTGCTGCATATTCTGGCAATATTTCATCTACCTGGTTAGTAACAAAAACTCCTGTTGAACTTATTAAGCAATAGTATACAATTACACCAAACAATATATTTACTGTTCCACCTGCAATTACTATAGCTATTCTTTTTGGTATACTTGCTTTACTAAATGAACCTTCTGTATCTGACCTTTCTTCTTCACCTTCCATATTAACAAAACCACCGTAATGGAATAAGTCTTAATGCATATTTAGTTTCTTTTCCTTGCTTCTTCCATATTGTAGGACCAAACCCTATCGCAAATTCGTTTACTTTAACTTTGCATAATTTTGCAATTAGGAAATGACCACTTTCATGTATTAATATTAAAAATCCTAATAAAAAAATTATTTTTAACGCATTTATTAAAATTGTAATCAAACTTACCTCCTCCTAATGAAGTAAAATCAACTTAACATCCCTTTATATTTTTGTGCATTTAAAACATTTTTTATACTAGCATAAGTAGCATATAAGCAAATGGAGCAATAAATATTACACTATCTATTCTATCTAGCATTCCACCATGCCCAGGTATTAAATTGCTAAAATCTTTTATTTCAACATATCTTTTTATACTTGAAGCTGCAAAATCTCCAATTTGACCTATTATACTTAAGATTATTCCTGTAACTGTTATATAACCATATGATATATTCATTCCTAAAAATGTGTTTATTACAAATGTATATCCCAATATTATAACCAATGCTCCTAAAATTCCAGCTATACATCCTTCTACTGTTTTATTTGGACTTATTTTACTAAACTTGTGTTTCCCTATAGTTTTTCCTGCTAAATACGCAAAAATATCTGTTCCCCATGCTGCAAACAATACATACCATACTAAAATATTTCCATTTTCGAATCCGTTTATTAGTGGTATGAACATTAAGAATAGCGCAATATAGCATATTCCCAAAAACGTAATGGCAACATCTTTTATATTATATTTCATATTTGTTAATATTATATGTAAAAATAATACAGTTATTGCAACAGGAATTAAAACTGAAACTATTGTCAGTGCATGGTTTACTGGTATTACATGAGTTAGTGATATCAATCCAGCTGCTACATATCCAACCCATTCTATTGGATTTGCAGTTTTTCTAAAACCTTTAAAATATTCGTGTAAACTCATTATTGCTATTATACTAAATGCTATATCTACAACATATTTATTCCCAAATACTAATACTATTACAACTAATGGAAATCCAAGAAGTGCAGATGTTAGTCTTTTAATATCCATATGAATCACTTTCCTTTCTTTTATTTTGCTCCAAATTTTCTATTTCTTTTTTGGTATTCTGCTATAGCTAAATCTAAATCTTCTTCTTTAAAATCTGGCCAATGTTTTTTCACAAAATAAAATTCAGAATATACTAATTGCCATGGCAAAAAGTTGCTTAATCTTTCTTCTCCACTAGTTCTTATTAATAAATCTGGATCTGGCTGTCCTTTAGTATATAAATAATTAGAAAACAATTTTTCATCTATATCTTCTATATTTAATTTATTTTCTTTAACTTCTTCTGCTATGTTTTTTACTGCTTTTACTATTTCATCTCTTCCTCCATAGTTAAAAGCAACATTAAAAACTACTCCTGTGTTATTTTTTGTTCTTTCCATTGCATTATTTATGCTTTTTTGAAGCCCTTTTTGTAGTTTTGATATATCTCCTAGCATATTAATTTTTATATTTTCTGTATCTGCTTTTTTTGAGAAATCATCTAAATAGTTTTTCAAAAGTAGCATTAATGCTCCTACTTCTTCTTCTGTTCTTTTCCAGTTTTCTGTTGAAAAAGCATATACTGTTAGATATTTTAATCCTATTTTATTGGCATATCTCACTATTTTTTCTAGTGTTTTAGCACCTTCTCTATGTCCGCAATTTTGCATCTAATCCCTTGCTTTTTGCCCACCTTCTATTTCCATCCATTATTATAGCAATATGTTCTGGGATTCCTATATTTTCTTCCATAATAACAAGTTCCTTTCTATGCCTTTTATAACATTTATACTGACATTATTTCTTTTTCTTTGTTTGCTAAAATTGTATCAATTTCTGCAACTTTTTTATCTGTTATTTTTTGTATTTGCTCTTCTGCTGTTTTTAATTCATCTTCTGTTATTTCAGAATCTTTTTGCATTTTTTTGAATTCATCTATACCATCTCTTCTAATAGCTCTTACTGCAACTTTAGATTCTTCTGCTATTTTCTTTATTTCTTTAACTAATTCTTTTCTTCTTTCTTCGTTAAGTTCGGGAAATGCTAATCTTATAACTTTTCCATCGTTATTTGGGTTTATTCCTATATCTGCTTTTAATATTTCTTTTTCTATTTCTTTTAATATACTAGCATCCCATGGTTGAATAACTATTAATCTAGCTTCTGGGACAGATATACCAGCAACTTGATTTATCGGTGTTGGTGTTCCATAATAGTTAATTTTTACCTTATTTAATATAGCTGGGTTTGCTCTTCCAGCTCTAACTTCTGATAAATTTTGTTCAAACACACTAATTGTTTTTTCCATTTTTTCTTCAATATTTTTGTAATCCATAATTATTCTCTCCTTTATATATTTTGCAATTTTAATATTTTTTATTACCTAACTATTGTACCTATTTTTTCTCCTTTAACTGCTTTTACTATGTTTTCTGGCTCATTTATCCCAAATACAATTAAAGGAATTTTGTTATCTCTACATAATGAAGTTGCTGTTGAATCCATAACTTTTAAATCTTGGTTTAATATATCTAAATATGTTATTTCATCATATTTTACAGCTGTTTTATCAATTTTTGGATCTGCTGAATATACTCCATCAATTGTTTTAGCTAATAATATTACTTCTGATTCTGTTTCTGCTGCTCTTAATGCTGCTCCAGTATCTGTTGAAAAATATGGGTTACCGGTTCCACAAGCAAATATTACTACTCTACCTCTTTCTAAATGTTTTATTGCTTTTCTTTTTATGTATGGTTCTGCTATTTCTCTCATCTCTATAGCTGTTTGAAGTCTTGTATATACCCCTCTTGCTTCTAGTGCGTCTTGTATTGCTAAACCATTAATTGATGTTGCAAGCATTCCCATGTAATCTGAAGTTGTTCTTTCCATTTGGTGTCCATATCTACCTCTCCAGAAGTTTCCTCCTCCAACAACAATAGATACTTGAACTCCCATATCCACAACTTTTTTTACTTGATCACAAATCTTGCCTAATACATCCGCATAAATACCAGTTTTCTTATCTCCAGCTAATGCTTCTCCACTTAACTTTAATAATACTCGTTTATATGCTACTTCATCTTTCAAAATTAACACTCTCCTAACTTTTTTTAATCGCATTTATTCTATCATACATTTTTAATAAAATACATGATTTTTTAATATTTTATTAAGTTTTTTAATTAATATTTGTAATTGCTTTTTTACTTTAGTTTGAATAATAAAAAAATAGAAACTATAAATTTATAAGTTCCTATTTTTTATTTTACTTATTACATCTTATTGTTCCAACTTCTTTAATCTCTTTGTGTTTTCCACTAACATAATCTTGGCTTAATCTATATGCATGTATTTCATAATTATTTGCATTTTCTTCTGATATTAAAACAACTTCCCCATATCCAAGTAAATTGGTAATATCTAAATTATTCATTACTGGATGTATTTCTATTTTTTTAGTTATGCACTCACCGTCTGCTTCAGCATTTATAGCAATACTATCTTCAGAATAATTATTAATTGTATAACTTGCATTTCTTACCGTATCTGCTCCATAGTCTATGCTTCCTAACAATTTTATTTCATCTTCTATCAATTTATAAACATGTACTTCACAATATTCTCCACCAGATTCAGAAACCAAAGCAACCTCTCCAATATTCTTAATATTCCATGTTGATGTGTCACCTATTGTAGCTGTCATTTCAAACTCTTTTGAAATAATTTTTCCGTTTTTTACAGCTTTTATTGTAGCATATATTTCATCTCTTACACTAATTGTATATTCAATATCTTCTTTCTCATTTTTTTTGGGTTGATCTTTTGTTTCATTTATAACTGTTTCTTTTTTATATTGTTCCGATATTTTTTGAGAATTCTCATCGTTTTCCTTTCTTTTTTCGCTACATATATAATATGTAATCCCAATAACTACTGTTATTAATATAATTAAAAAAAATGTCAATACCTTTATTTTTTTGCTTTTCATTTTAACTTTACCTTTCTTTTGTAAACTTTTTCTTTTATCTTATCTAAAAGCTATTCAAACTGATACTTTCTATTATTTATTGCATAACTCTAATACTTTTTTCATTGTGTTAGCTGTTCTTATTGTTATTTTATCTTTAATGATTGTATTTGCTGTTTTACTCCACCAATTTGTTTTTCTATATTCTTTCAAGTTATATGACCAAAAAATAATATTATTATATTCTTTAATTTTTTCAATTTTTTCTTTTGGTTCTCCTATTTCATTGTATATTTCGATATATTTTGCTGGTGGAACTATAAAAATTATATTATCATATATTTCTTTATTATCTGTTCCCCACCATTCTGGAGTATTGTCCAATATATCTTTAAGTTCTAATGAGGTTATAACATAAACAGGTATTTCTAATTTAAATTTATTCTTTATCATTAAATAGATATCATTTGTTATAGTTTTTTTATCATCTATCTTGCTTTTTAAAATTACATTACCACTATTTAAATAAGTTATTACATTGCTATACCCTAGTTTTTCTAATTCTATTTTCAATTCACTCATTGATATTTTGTTTTTTCCACTTATATTTATTCCTCTTAATAATACTATGTATTTATCCAAGATTTTTCATCTCCATTTTAAATTTTTTATTTAAAATTCTTTTTTTTGATATATTTTACTTGAAATAAAATAAGATATACCTATAAGCATTATAGTTGACAGTAAAATAAGGATGCACATCATACTGTCTGATAAATTAATGTTGTTTATTATATATGTAACATCTATGATTTTAGACAAAGCATAACCAACTATACCAATTCCCATTATAAATGCAAAAACAATTATTCTACCATTCACTGCTCCAAATTTAATCATAAGTGGATATAATAAGTCAACCACTAATAATGTTCCAAAAATAGTTCCTAAAGCTGTTGATATAAGTTCTTCCATGTTTATATCATTATTTCCTAATTTTCTAATAACTAAAGTTGCTATAAAAGATATTAAAGAAAGTATTATTATTAAGATAACTGATGAAATATACTTTGATTTTACTACGTTTTTTCTACCATTTGGAAAAGATATAACATAGGCATTACAATTATTAAATTCATCATAACTAAATGTTGCTAAAAACATCATAATTCCAATCATAGGTAATATGAATATTGAATTTTGTCCATTTCCTTGTATTCCAAAAAAAATCAAAGCAATTATTACTGCTAAATAAACTTTTAGATTTGATTTCAAAACCAATAAATCCTTTTTTATTAAACCTATCATTATTTTTCCCCCTTTATTATTAATAACATTAGATTTTCTAGTGTTATATTATCTAAAACACATTCTTTATATTTATTTTTCATCTTTTCTTTTTGTTTTACTAATATTTCGTAATTATATTTATTTTTTCTATATCTAATAATATCCGCTTTTTCAATTTTTTCAAAATAATCAATATCGCATTTTAACATTGCATAATCATCCATAATACTGTCTCTTGGTTCATCTAATACTTTTTTGCCTTTATCTAAAAATATAATTTTGTCTGCAATATGCTCTAAATCTGTTGTAATATGAGTTGATAATAAAATAGTATGTTCTTCATCTTGTATGAATTTTAAAAATAGGTCTAATATTTCGCTTCTTACTACTGGATCTAAACCACTTGTTGGTTCATCAAGAATCAATAGTTTTGAATGGTGTGACATAGCAGTTGCAATTTCTAATTTTTTTCTCATACCTTTTGATAGCATTTTTAATGGTTTATTTTTTTCTAATTTAAATTCATCTAAATATTGGTAAAATAATTTACTATCCCAATTTTTAAATATTCCTGACATTGTATAGTTTATATCATTTGCATTTAATACTTCTGGAAAAAACATATTGTCTAGCACTACACCAATGTCTTCTTTTATTATGTTTTCGTTTTTTTTGTACTCTTTATCAAATATTTTTATAGAACCACTGTCTGGCATTATTATTCCAAGTAAAGATTTTATAAATGTTGTTTTCCCTGCACCATTTTCTCCAATTAATCCTACTATTGTTCCTTCAAGGATTTCTATATCAACTTCTCCAAGTTGAAATCCATTTTTATATTTTTTTATCAATCTTTTTACTTCAATAGCATTTTTCATTATTCTTCACTCCCATACATATAATCAAATACTTCTAGTATTTCTTTTTTATCAATATTGTAACTATTAGATATCTCTACAATTTTAGCAATGTAGGCTTCAATTTCTTTTTGTTTCTGCTCTTTTGCTAGTTCCGAATTTTTTGGGGCTACAAAACTTCCTTTACCTTGCTTTGTAATAATATATCCATCTTTTTCTAATTCATCATAAGCTTTTTTTACTGTCATAACGCTTATTCTTAAATCTTGTGCTAATGCTCTTATAGATGGTAATAACTCATTTTCTGATAATTCTCCAGAAACAATTTGACTTATTATTGCATTTTTTATTTGTTCAAATATTGGAGTGTATGTATTGTTGCTTATTATTATTTTCATATTTTTACATCTCCCAACTGTTTCTTTTACGTGTAACAGTGTATAACAGTATATAACAGTTGTCAATATTAAAATTAACTTTTTATCATAAAAAATAGATTGATTACTATTTTTCATCAATCTATATCTAATATTATACTTTTAGAAAGATAATATATTTAAATGTTCTAACAATATTTTTATTCCCAATAACACTAATATAACTCCTCCCATAAGTTCTGCTTTACTTTGATATTTATCTCCAAATCTGTTTCCTATCTTTACTCCTAAAATTGAAATAATAAATGTAATAATTCCAATACTAGATATTGCTAACATTAAATTAACATCAAAAAATGCAAATGTTATTCCTACTGCTAAAGCATCAATACTTGTTGCTACTGCAAGAACTACCATTGTTTTTAAATCAACTTTATCATTTTCCTTATCATCTTCTCTGTCAAAAGATTCTTTAATCATTTTTCCACCAATTAATGATAATAATATAAATGCTATCCAATGATCAAATGTTGTTACCAAACTTTCAAATGTAACTCCTAAAAAGTAACCAATCAAAGGCATTAAAGCTTGAAATACCCCAAAGTATAAAGCAATAATAACTGCATTTTTCCAATTCATTTTTTTCATTGAAAGTCCCTTACAAATTGAAACTGCAAAAGCATCCATCGCTAAACCTACTCCTAATAACAAAATTTCTAATACTCCCATAAAAACCTCCATATTTTACTAATATTACATACAAAAAGAGACTATGCCTGCAATTTGTATTTTTGCAAACAAGTCTCATTATTTAAAATAAAGCCAGATATTTATTATATCAGTATGTTGACTTTATTACATATTCAAAATATGCTAACTACTCCCTTATTTTTTGACTATTATACATTAATTTATATATTTTTTCAAGTAGTTTTTTGTAATTTTGTCAAATATATTTAATAAACACGAATAAATATATTGACTATTTTTTTCAATTTTATTGAATATTAAATCTTTCGTTAACTTTTAGCATTCTTATATGATAGCATAATGTGACTTGGTGCAAAAATAATTGATGCTAAAATTAATAAAATTGATCGTATCATTATTCCACTAAATAAAAATATAATTGATGGGATAATAGATAATGATAGTGCTCTAAAAACTGTACTTTTCTTAAAACAAACACGCCATATCAAACAATATAATGCTACTAAAACTATGTTTCCGATAATATATGCAGTAAATCCTTCATCCCTCCACCATCCCAAACAAGTTTTAGGAATATTTATAACCATAAATCCAAAACAACTAAATCTTCCTATTTGTTCCATCATTTCCACAAATTTATTATTCCATTTATTTTCGAACCCATCTTTGCACTTGATTGCAAAAATTATGTTAGGAATCATTATTACTGCAACAAAAACAAATCCAAATATATTAAACACTTCCATATTCACTATTCTCCTTAAATTTTATTTAACACTTTTTGTTTTTATAGATTATCACAAAAGCAGATAATTATAAAATAATTATCTGCTCTAAAAATATAAACTATTTCAAACTATAAGTCCATTTTTGAATCTCTGAATTTGATAGATTTGAAGTAAAACGCTGTCCATCTTCCAAATTTCCTAAGTTTCCTAAATCTTTTCTCATAAAAAATTTCTCTTTTTTCATTTTATTATATCTTTAGGTAGTAACTATCGGTCAATAGTTTTTTGAATTTTTTTTAACAAATTACAGTTTAAAACGAAAATAACTTGTTCATCGTAATAATTAAATATTTTTTTATTTAACAATTTTCCTTAATCTTAAAGTATTTAAAATAACAGTTAAGCTACTTAATACCATAGCAAGACTTGCTATCATTGGATTTATAGAAATACCAAATGGTTTTAACATTCCAATTGCTACTGGTATCATTAAACAATTATAGAAAAATGCCCAAAATAAATTTTGTTTAATCTTTTTTATAGTCTTTTTACTTATATTTATTAAATTTACAATACTAAACAAATTGTTTTTGGTTAATATAACATTCGAAGAATCCATTGCTATGTCTGTTCCACTATTTACACTTACACCTACATCTGAATTGGCAAGAGCTGGACTATCATTTATTCCATCTCCGCACATCATTACAAATCTATCTTTTTGTTTTAACTCTTTAATGATATTTGCTTTTTCTTTTGGTAGTACATTTGATATTACTTTTGTTATTCCTAGTTCCTTTGCTATTTTTTCTGCTGTTTCTTTATTATCTCCTGTTAGCATAATTGTTTTAATTTTCATATTTGATAATTTCTTTATTGTTTCTTTTGCCTCTTCTCGTATAACATCATTTAATCCAATTAGAGCAATAATTTTCTCATTTTGTACTACATATACAATACTATTTCCTTTTTGGGCTAAAGCATTTTCATCTTGTTTATATTCATTTTCTATTTTATAACTTTCAACAATTTTAGAATTTCCAATAATAAATTTTTCTTCATTTATTATTCCATTTATTCCGAATCCTGCAACATTTCCAAATTCTTTTACTTCTAACATTGAAATTCCATTATCTTGTAAATACTCTGTAAATGCCTTGCCTATTGGATGTGTAGATTTGCTCTCTATACTTCCAACAATTTGCAATAAATCATTGTTTTCAATATTACTATAATTTTTAATTTCTGATATTTTTAATTTGCCATATGTTAGTGTTCCTGTTTTGTCAAATACAATTGTATCCGTTTTTTGTGCATTTTCAAGTATCTCACTTTTCTTTATTAGTATTCCATTTGTAGCACATATTCCCTCACTTACAATTATAGCAAGAGGAGTTGCTAAGCCCAAACTGCAAGGACAGGCAACAACTAATATTGTTACAAATGTTGTTAATGCTATTTCTATTCCTTGTCCTAGTAATAAATAAATTATAAAAGTTATTATTGCAATAATTATTACTGCTGGTACAAAATATCCTGATACTTTATCTGCAATTTTTGCTATTGGAGCTTTTGTGTTTGATGCCTCTATTACTAATCTAACAATTTCTGATACAGTCGACTCTTTTCCAATTTTTTCTGCTTTATATTCTATATATCCATCATAATTTAAGCTTCCTGCTATTACTTTATTTCCCTTTTCCTTTGTTATTGGTTTACTTTCCCCTGTAATAAATGATTCATCTAAATGAGCTTTTCCTTCTAATATTTCTCCATCTACTGCAATTTTTTCTCCAGGTTTGCTAATTACAATATCGTCTTTATGAATTTCATCTAGAGTAACTTCTATTTCTTTTCCATTTTTCTTTATAATTGCTTTGTTTGGTGTAATTTTAACTAATTTTTGTATTGCTTCTTTTGTTTTATCTTTGCTAAGCTCATCTATATATCTCCCAAGTTTTACAAAATAAATAATAATTGCTGCTGATTCAAAATATAGATTCATAACTTGATGGTGATTTCCACAGAAAAATAAATACATATTATATAAACTATATAATATACTTGTAATAACACCCATTCCTACTAGTGTATCCATATTAGGTGTTTTATGAATTAAATTTTTATATCCATTTTTTATAATATCAAATCCATAAAAAATAAAACATACTGTTAATATAAGCAAACTTATCATATAATTAGTTGCATTTGTATGTGGATCTAAAAATGAAATTGTAGGCAAATTTATCATATGCCCCATAGAAATATACATCAAAATTATTGCTAAAATTGTAAAAATAATAAATTTCATCTTTTCTTTTTTATTTTTACTTTCAATTTTTATTTCTTTAAATTCACCTAAGCTTTTAAATCCCGCTTGTTTTACAAACTCTTCTATTTTTTCTTGATTTAGTATATTGTTATCATATTCAATACTAGCATTTGCCATTACTAAATTAACTGAAGCATTATATATTCCATTTTGTTTATTTAAGTATTTTTCTAATCCATTAGAACAAGCAGAACAAGTCATTCCATCAATAGATAAGATTATCTTTTTCATATACTTATCCTTCCTTTACTATCTCAAATCCTAAATCTTCTATTTTATCCTTTATAACATTTTCTAATACATCATCACTTGCAGTAACTATTACTTTTCCTGTATTATGATTTGCTGTTACTTCCTTTACTCCACTGATACTTTTTAGAGCATTTATTACCCTATTTTCACATCCGTTACATACCATTCCTTTTACATTAATAATTGTTTCTTTCATCTTTAAAACTTCCTTTCATTTTTTTATTTTTCTAATAAATTTTCAAATTTATCGCTAAATTCTTTATTATGCTTTTTTAAATTAATTGGTTTTAATTCTTTATTAGTAAAACAATGTTTTGTTTCTCCAGTAAGAACTATTTTGTTGTTTTTCTTATCTTTAATATTATATCCAACAGTCATTCGCACTCCAGAATATTCTTTTACAAATAGTGTTATTATTATAGTATCACCAAATGTTACATGGTATTTATAATTGCAATTTACACCTAATACAGGAATTGTTATTTCATTTTCTTCTAAAATAGAAAATGGCATTCCAATATAATCTAACCATGAACATCTTGCTTCTTCCATATATCTAATATAATTCGAATGATGAACTACTCCCATTTTATCTGTTTCATAATAATTAATTCTTCTTTCATAAGTAAATTCCATTTTTTCTTTCTCCTATTTATTAAATCTTTTAAATAATCCTATTATTTCATCTATAGTTTCAATTTTTCCATTTTCTAAATCTCTTGCAATACAACTATACAAATGATTTTCTAAAACATGATTTGATAAACTTTTTACTGAATGTTCAATAGCGGATAATTGCACTAAAACATCATTACAATAAGTATCTTCATTAATCATTTTCTTTATACCTCTTATTTGTCCTTCTATTCTACTTAATCTATTGTTTATAAGTTTCTTTTCTTTTTCTGTTCTATGTGTTTTTTTATTACAACATACATTATTCATATTTTTACCACCACCTGTTGCTTTATTATATACCCTATTGGGTATATTGTAAATAAGGGGGTATAATGCAATAAATTCGTATTTTTCAAGTAAAATCAATACCTGTTTAAAAAATTTATAGAAACTTATTATAAATAAATGGATAATCTTAACTATTCTATTACAGCTACTAATTAGATTTTTAAAACAATTTTAGATCCCATAGTCTTATTTGAAAACATTATCCAAAAATAAAAAATAGCAGCTAAAAGCTGCTATTTTTTTATAATATATATTATTTACATATATAATTTTTTAATTCCTAAGAATTTTTTTCATACCACTTTGCAAACTCTTGCATTGCTTGAACAGAACCATCTACTTTTTTTCTGTTTTCTCTTTCTTCTGAATTCATTTCAGCAAGAGTTTTATCAAATCCTTTTGGTTGAAATATATACCATAAATCAGACCATTTTTCCTCACAAACTACTCCTTTTCTGTGCAATGCCAAATTACCTAAATGTTGTCCAAAAAAGTAGTGTATTTTTTCTCCATCGTGATATGCTAAACATTCATTAAACTCACAATTTCTTTTTTCTTTACCTTCCATTAACTTTAATATTCCATCAATTCCAATAGTTTCTAATGAAAAATTTACAAATGCTTTTGGAAATCCATTTAATTCTTCTATTCTAAAATCTGTATCTAATGCAATACATGGTCTCTTAACAATTTCATATGCTTGCTTTACTTTAGCTGTTGCAATTTCTTTTATATCGTCACTTCTTGGTTCATCTAACTCATAATTATAAGTGGTAAATTTTAAATTTTTAAAGTGTTTTTCTGCTGATTTTATTTTTCCTTCGTTATGTGTTACAAAAACAATTTCATTTTCCATTTCTTCTATTCCTTTCTATTGACAATTCTAGATTATTTCTTTATATACTTCTTTTCCCAAACGTGTACATATTGAAGTAAGTTTATTTCTTTTTAATCCTAATATTGTATCCATTTCATCTGCTATATTTTTAAAATTGTACTTCATAAAGTGATTAAAAACATATTCCACACTCTTTATTTTTCCTTTGTATTTATAACAAAACTCTCTAATTGGTGCTGAAACACTAAATACCCAAATTGGAGATACAATTATTATTTTATCATATTTTTCAAAATCTATATTCATATCTTCTATTGGCATATTCCATTTATGCATTCCATATCTGCCACACCACCAAAAACCTGATGTATTTTCTGTTTTCTCCTTTGCTTTTATTTCAAGAATATTTGCTCTATTATTTTCTGCCTCATCATAGGCAATTTTTTTAGTATATCCCATTCTTGAAAAATAAACAACTAAAACATCTTTGTTTTTGCCTATATTTTTATAATCTTCTAAATTAAATTTAAAATCTTCTTGCATATAAAACACATAAGTCATATATCCTGTTATTAATTGAATCATTCCAAATACAAAGTAAGTAGTTGACAATATATTTTTAGGAAAAATTATAAATTGAATTATAATCCAAAGCATTAATGTAAAGCCAAATACCATTCCTAATATGATTCCTAACTTTTTATTTTTTATAAGCAAATAAGCTGCAATAAAATTAGATACTCCATTAACTATTAATAAAGCTATTCCTGGAAATATATAATTTTGAAATAATATATCACTAAATGGTAGAACTTTAAAATATGGTAGCATAGATTCCATTTCAAGCAATTTACCTGATGGATCAATAAACATACAAGTACTTCCATAAATAGCACAAATACCTATAAATAGGCACCAAAATATTAGAATTTTTTTTGTTATTCTATATCTCATTTTTTATCTTACATGACATATTTTATATCTTAAATATATCATACACTCCTCTCTACATTTATTTTTATATTAGTTATTAAATTTTATTAAACTTAACTGTTTTCTCTTTCATTGATATTCTTTCGACTTCATATCCATATTCTTTTGCTTCTTTTTTGTATGTTAAAAATGAATGATCTATATCAAATCCTAAAATGTTTTTAATCTCTTCATAGGTCAATTTAATATTTTTTTCACTATTATTTTCACTATTATTTTCTTTTAGATAAACCCATAACGGTTCATATTTACTCATTCAAAACACATCCTAACTTATATTATTTATAATCAAATAATATATTAACACATGAAAAATTAATTATCAACCAAAAAGATTTAGATTCATAAAGCTATTGTTAGCATTCTCTACTTATTCTACTTTTTTTATTGCAATATAAAAGACTTTCACATAAGTGAAAGTCTTTTGGCTCCTCTTGCTGGGCTCGAACCAGCGACCTATCGGTTAACAGCCGAGCGCTCTACCAACTGAGCTAAAGAGGAATATATAAATCTGGCGACAACCTATTTTACCAACAGGGTAACCCGTAAGTATCGTCGGCACATTAGAGCTTAACTTCTGTGTT
>CAKPKF010000020.1 GCA_934167175.1 uncultured Clostridia bacterium
TAATTCAAAGAATTCAAAAACAAAAAGTGAAATTTCTCAAGAGAAAGAAACTATACAATTAGCAATAAATGCATTAAAAATGAACAAGGAAGTTGATAAAATTATGGCTACTAATATAGCTGAAGAAATAAATAAAGAAGGCAAAAGAGTTTCGGCACAGGGAGATTATATAACATTTATAAAAAGTAAGAGGGAATATGTAATAACACAGGATGATGGGGAAATAGGGATAAATGAAACCCAATCAACAAAAGTAAATGATCCAACTCCAGGGAAACTTGACTATGATAGTAATACTAACTCATATACTATTTATAGTATAGAAGATTTAGTAGAATTTGCAAATAAAGTAAATAGTGGAGAAAACTTTGAAAATGCAACAATATATCTTGGATGTAGTTTAGACTTCTATTCTAGATATTCCTATGCATTAGAGTCAAGTCTAAAACCAGGAGGATTAATGGAACAAGTAACTTCAGGAGAGGGGTTTCCAACTTTAGGAGATTATTGGTATAGAGTGAGAGATTTAACAGATTACTCTTTTAAAGATACATTTCCTATTACTTTCAAAGGAACTTTTAATGGGAAAAATAACACTATTTCTAATATGTATATAAATAGAGAAATGAGGGTAGTACGTTCAAATTTAGATGAAAATAAACTATTATATGAATATTATAATACTTGTTTGTCATTTATGGGATTAAATGAAGGAACAATCGAAAATTTAAAAATGAATTCTAGTCATATTAGCGGATCTGGAAATGCAACAGCAATTGCAATAAATAATAATGGAAGAATAAAAAATATTGAGATAAGTAGTTTAGATATAGACACCCAAAATTATGCAGCGGGGTGTTCAATGCAAAATGTTTCAAACACATCAACAATAGACTCAGTAACAGTAAAAAAGGGTTCTAAGATAAAGAGTAACTCAGGAATAGCATGTATTGTCAATTATAATCTTGGAACATTAAGCAATTCAAATAATTATGCTGATATAACTCAAGAAAACAGTATTACCTATGTGGCTGGAATAGTGAGTTACAATTACCCAACAGGAACAGTTAGAAAATGTTCAAATTATGGAAATATAATAGGAGAAAAGTTTTCAAATGCATTTTTAGGAGGTATTTCTAATATAAATGATGGAACAATTACACAATGTTCTAATGTAGGAAATCTAGTACAAAAAGGAATTAGAAGTTACACGGGAGGATTGGCTAGTAGAGGTTCAGGAACAATAGAGTTGAGCAACAATAAGGGAGATATAATAGCAGCAGGTAGTTATTGCCCAAGAGTAGGAGGCCTTGTAGGCCAAGGAGAAGGTGTAAATCTTATAAATTCATATAATATAGGAAATGTAGATATAGTTGTTCCATCAACGTACACAAAAGTTGGAGGAATGATAGGTGAAAGCAATGATGAAGATAAAATAACTAATTGTTATAATAAAGGGAAAATAACAGCAATAGGAAGTGGATATTGTTTTGCAGGAGGACTTGCAGGAACATGTACAACAACAACGCCAACAATAACTAATTCATATTATCTAGATACATCAGCAGAAAAATTAAATGGAAATTCTACACCTCCAATAATAAATTCAACATCAAAGACTCAAGAAGAAATGACATCTAAAAATAGTGCAGACTTTTTAGATGGAATTAATGGAGATGGAGCCTTTAAAATAGATGAAAAAAATATAAACGAAGGATATCCAATTTTAGTTTGGGAAAGTGAGGAATAGGATGAAAAATAGTTCAAAGATTATAATAGTATTAGTTGTAGTGGTAGTAATAGTTATAGGAATATTTGCAATAAAAAACAATACAGCAAAAGATGTTGAAAATAGTGGTGGAGAAAGCAAGATAGAAAAAGAAGTAGTAATAAATAGAACAGGTGAGAACAGTATAAAAGATGAAAATATAACAAATAAGAATAAAACAAATGAAGTTGTATTAGAATATCAAAAAATAGAAACAGAAGAAGGAACAAAGATGGTAGATCAATTTGGAGATGAAATGAAACCATATTCAAAATAGAAAATGTGTCAAAATGAAAAATAGAATTATTGCAATAAAAGGCTTGCTGTGATATAATATGCAAAAATAATCAAGTAGTGTAAAGGAGAACAGAATGATTAATTATAAAGAATATATAGGAAGCAAAATAGCAGAAACAATTAATATAGAAGCGGAAAAAATATCTATGTATATAGAAATACCAAAAGACAAAAATATGGGAGATTATGCATTCCCTTGCTTTAAATTAGCAAAAGAGCTAAGAAAATCTCCACAATTAATAGCAAGCGATATAAAAGAAAAAATAAAAGTAGATGATAGCATAATAGAAAAAATAGAAATAGTAGGAGGATACTTGAATTTCTATTCAAATAAAATTACTCTTGTAAAAAACGTACTATCAGAAATAGAAAGCCAAAAAGAAGAATATGGAAGAAGTGACATTGGAGAAGGAAAAACAGTATTAATAGATTATTCAGCTCCAAATATAGCGAAGCCATTTCATGTTGGTCATTTAAGAACAACTCTAATAGGTAATGCATTATATAAGTTATATAAATACTTAGGATATAAAACAATAGGGATAAATCATTTAGGAGATTATGGAACACAATTCGGAAAAATGATAGAAGCATACAAAATGTGGCATAATGAGTACAATTTAGAAGAAGAACCAATAAACAAAATGGTAGATATGTATGTAAGAATAAATAAATTATGCAAAGAAAATGAAGAAGTTTTAGAAAAATGTAGAGAAAACTTTAAACTATTAGAAGAAGGAGACAAATATTGTGTCGAATTATGGGAAAAATTCAAAGATTTAAGCATGATTGAATTTGAAAAAATCTATGATATATTAAATGTTAAATTTGATTCATATAAAGGAGAAGCATTTTATGCAGATAAAACAGACGAAGTAATAAAAATACTAGAAGAAAAAGGAAAACTAACAGAATCAAATGGAGCAAAAATAGTAGATTTAGAAGATGTAGGAATAAATACACCATGTATAATACAAAAAGCAAATGGGTCATCAATATATGCAACAAGGGATTTAGCTGCTATATTATACAGAGCAAGAACATACGATTTTGACAAATGCCTATATGTAGTTGCATATGAACAAAATCTACATTTTAAGCAAATATTTGAAGTTGCGAAATATTTAGTTGATGAAAAATATGCAAAAGGATTGCAACATGTATCATATGGAATGGTTAATCTTCCAACAGGAAGAATGTCAACAAGACTTGGAAATGTAGTAAAAATAGAAGAATTATTAAATGGCACAATTGAAAAAGCACAAGAAATTATAACAGAAAAGAATGAAAAATTAGAAAATAAAGAAGAAGTTGCTAAAAAAGTAGGAATAGGAGCAGTAATATTCAATACACTATCAACAGCAACAATAAAAGATCAAATATTCGATTGGGATATAGCCTTAAATTTTCAAGGTGAGACAGGTCCATATATACAATACACATATGTTAGAACAAAAAGTGTATTAGAAAAAATAGGTGAACTACCTAAAGTGCAAGATATAAACTTTGAAAAATTACTTGATAAAGAATCTGTAAATGTAGTAAAAGATTTATATAATTTCTCAGACATAATAATATCAACAGTAGAGAAAAATGAACCATCAATATTAACTAGATATTTAATAGACTTAAGTCAATCATATAGCAGTTTTTATAATGCTAACAAAATAGCAGTAGAGGATAAAGAAACAAGAGAAGCAAGAACATACTTAACATATGCAGTAGGAAATGTGTTAAAAACAGGAGCAGGACTATTAGGAATAGAAATGCCAGATAAAATGTAAGATATAAATAAATTTAATAATAAACAAAATTAGAGAAGATGTGTTAAATACACGTCTTTTTTTATGGTAAAAATATATTATAAAAAAATCATTGACTAAGAAAAAGTGTTAATATAAAATCAAAATAAACAATTGGTCAATTTCGAAATTTATATTAAAAAAACGTATAGATGAGTAGAGTTTGATAAAAAACAATAAAAAATATGTAGAGGCGAATAATATTTGCACGCAAATGAAAAAAATGTAATAAAAAACAGAATTTGAACAGCAAAAACGAAAAATAATGAAAGGGGAAAAATGGTGCATCACATTTAAAAACGATTAGAGATGGAATTGGAAAAAAGAGTAATTATTTTGATACCAGCATATAATCCAGAAAAGAAGTTAGTTGAAATAGTAAAAAAATTACAAGAATCAGAAAGCAAAATAGTATTGGGAACAAGAAACTTTAAAGAAAAACAAGTACCAATAATAAACAAAGTATGAAATATATTTATAAGTTATGTTTTTTTATAGAAAAACAAAGGTGAAAATTAATGACACACAAACTGGACTAAGAGGCGCATACCAACAAAATACATAAACGAAATTATAAAAATACCAGGTGAATATGAGATTAATCAATTAAAATTCTTTGCAAAAAATGTCGAAATAGTACAAGTGAAAATAGCAACAGTATATTCAAAAGAAATAAAATCGTCATTTAAAAGAATAAAAGATTCTATAAAAGTCCTAAAAGCGATGAACAAATAAATAATACCATTGACTGAGTCAAAATGTTAATATAAAATTATGATAAACAATAGCAAAAAATTGTAGGGATGAATAGTATTCGCCCGCAGAACAGAGAAAATGGAGGGAACAAAAGATGTAAGAAAAGTTAAGAGAAACAAAAGGAATCACATTAGTAGCATTAATAATAACAATAATAATATTACTAATTTTAGCAGGGGTGACAATAGGCTTAGTAATAGGAGAAAATGGGTTAATTGCAAAATCAAAACAAAGTGCTAGCAAATATAGCGATGAGAGCGAGAGAGAAAGAATAAACATGATAGTAGCAGAAGCACAAACAAAAAAGGATACGAAGAAGGAAAAAATGGAGAACTAACCCAAGCAAACTTGCAAGAAGCATTAGATAATAGTTATGGAGTAGGAAATGCAATAGCAAGTGAAAAACAATAAACAAGTGCAAAAAAAAATAGTCGAAAAACCTTGAATTTGATAGTAGTTATATATATAATAAAAAAGAATTAAACAAAGGGGTAAAGATTAATGATAGAACTTATGAAAAAAAATCGAAATTTAATATTAAGAATGATGGATATAGTAATCGTAGCAATAGCTTATTTTTTAGTGCATTATTTTAAAACCGAAACATTTATTATAGATTCACAAGAAACACTAAAATTAATAGGAGATACAATTATTATATCTATTTTTGTTTATCAGATAGTATCGAATTCGTTTGATATATATAAAAACATAACAAGATATGAAAGTGGAAAAGACTATTTCAAATATGGATACATAGTAGTGTTATCATGTGTTAGTGTTTCTATAATACAGCATGTATTCAATTTAAAAATAATGGGACCAAGATCTAACATATTAGCAGGTGTATTTATATCTGTTATGATGATTTCATATAGATTAATAATAAGAACGATATTAACAACACACTTTACCTATGATAAAACAGAAGATGAAAATATTAAGAAAAACCTATTAATAATTGGTGCTGGTACTGCATCAAGAGATATTATAAGAACTATAAAAAATAGCATGAGAGATACATATAATATAGTTGGAATAATAGATGATAATATAAACAAAATAAATTACACAATATCAAATGTAAAAATATTAGGTGATAGAACAAAAATTTTAGAAATATGTAGAGAAAAGAATGTAGATACAATATTTTTCTCAATATCTCATATAGATAATATAAACAAAAAAGAAATATTAAACATATGTCAAAATGCAAATGCTAAAATAAGAATACTGCCAAGTACAGAAGATTTAATAAGAAACAAAAATATAATGGAAAACCTAAGAGATGTTGAAATAGAAGATTTATTAGGAAGAGAACCAGTAGTATTAGATAATAATAATATAAATACATTAATAAATAAAAAAGTAATATTAGTAACAGGTGGTGGAGGTTCTATAGGTTCAGAACTATGTAGACAAATTATAAGATACAACCCAGAAAAATTAATTATATTAGACATATATGAAAATAATTTGTACAACATAGAAATAGAACTAAAATCTCAATATCCAGACATTCCAATAGAAGCTGTTGTAGGAAGTGTTAGGGATAAATCAAGATTAGAAGAAGTATTTAGTAAACATAAACCATACTTAGTTTTTCATGCTGCAGCACATAAACATGTACCACTAATGGAAGCAAGCCCAAAAGAAGCAATAAAAAATAATGTATTCGGAACATATAATGTTGTGAATTGTTGCGATAAGTATAATGTGAAAAAATTTGTATTAATATCTACAGACAAAGCTGTAAATCCAACTAACATTATGGGAGCAACAAAAAGATTATGCGAAATGATAGTACAAGCTAAAAACAAAGTAAGTACAACAGAATATGTGGCGGTTAGATTTGGAAATGTTCTTGGAAGTAATGGGTCTGTTATACCACTATTTAAAAAACAAATAGCAAAAGGTGGACCTGTAACAGTAACGCATAAAGATATTACAAGATTTTTTATGACAATACCAGAAGCATCACAACTAGTACTACAAGCAGTTACATACGCAAATGGCGGAGAAATATTTGTATTAGATATGGGAAGTGCAGTTAAAATATATGACTTAGCAGTTTCATTAATAAAATTATCTGGACTTGAACCAAACAAAGACATACCAATACAAATAACAGGACTAAGACCAGGCGAGAAACTATATGAAGAACTTCTTATGAATGAAGAAGGCTTAACAAAAACAGGGCATGACAAGATATTTGTTGCACAGCCTATGGATATTCAAATTTCAGAACTAAATGATAAATTAAGTAAATTATCTGAAATAGAATATGAAAAAGAGGTTAAACTAGAAGATGTAAAAAAAGTAATGAAAGAAATTGTACCAACATATATAGAACCAGAAAAAATAAATAAATTAAAAGAAAATGAAATAAAAGAAAAAGAACAAACAACAGCTAATGTAAAAGATAAAGTAAAAGTATTGATTAATATGAATAACCAAAACAATGAACAAGCGGTAAGCTAAAAGGGAGATAAAATGAGCTTTAAGAAAACAATATTAATAATATTAATTTTAATATGGATGAGTATAATATTTATATTTTCAAATCAACCAAGTGAAACATCTGGTGAGTTAAGTGGAAACTTATCTAGAAAGATATTAACTACAACAGGAATACTAGGAAAAATAAATATAGATAACCAAGAAAAAGTAGTAATAACTACAGAAAAAGTATTAAGAAAAATAGCACATTATTCAATATATTTATTAGGAGGTATTTTATTAATGAGTTATGCGAACTTATACAAAATACCAACTAATAAAAAAATGATTTATGCATCCATTGCAGGAGCAATATATGCTACAACAGATGAAATACATCAGTATTTTATACCAGGTAGAGCATGTATGTGGCAAGATATATGGTTAGACAGTTTAGGTGTAGCTACAGGGGTATGTATAATGTGTTTAATATATATGATTTTTAATAGGAAAGAGGAGAAAAATTATGGAGAAAATTAAATTTTCACCACCAGATATAACAAAAGAAGAAATAGATGAGGTTGTAGATACTTTAAAATCTGGTTGGATAACAACAGGTCCTAAAACAAAAACATTTGAAAAAAAAATAGCAGAATTTTGTGGTACTAATAAAGCCGTTTGCCTTAATTCTAATACGGCAGGACTAGAGTTAATATTAAGAATCTTGAAAATAGGTGAAGGTGATGAAATAATTGTTCCAGCATACACATATACAGCAACCGCTAGCGTTATAGAACATGTCGGAGCAAAAATAGTATTTGCAGATTGTGGCAAGGATTCTTTTGAAATGAATTATGATAATTTGGAAGAAATAATAAATGAAAAAACAAAAGCAATTATAGCGGTTGACATTGCGGGAATTCCGGCAAATTATGAAAAAATATATGAAATAGTAGAAAAAAATAAAAAGATATTTAAACCCAAAAATATAATTCAAGAAAAAATAGGAAGAATTGCAGTAATTGCAGATGGAGCACATTCTTTTGGAGCAAGTAGAAATGGAGTAATGGCAGGAAAGTTAGCGGATTTCACAAGCTTTTCATTTCATGCTGTAAAAAATTTAACAACAGCGGAAGGTGGGGCTGTTACATGGAAAAAAATAAAAGACATTGATGATAATGAGCTGTATAAAGAATTTATGTTGTGGTCTTTGCATGGGCAAAACAAAGATGCACTAGCTAAAACTAGAACCAATGGTTGGGAATATGATATAAAAATACCAGCATATAAATGCAATATGACAGATATAATGGCATCTATTGGTTTGGCACAATTATCTAGATATTCAGAGTTACTAGAAAAAAGAAAGCAAATCATTGAAAAGTATAATAATGAATTAAAAAAGTGCAATGTGCAAACTTTAAAACATTTTACAGATGAAACTAAGTCAAGTGGGCATTTGTACATGGTTAGACTATTAGGGAAAGATGAGAAGTATAGAAATAAAATAATTGAAAATTTGGCACAAAAAGGAATTCCAACAAATGTACACTATAAGCCATTGCCGATGATGACAGCATATAAAAAATTAGGGTTCGACATTAAAAATTATCCAAATGCTTATAATATGTACAAAAATGAAATCACTTTACCTTTGCATACACTTCTAAGTGATGAAGAAATAGAATACATAATTAAAAATTTTGGAACAGCTTTGGAGGAGTAATATGATTTTAAAAAAGTGGAGTGATATACCAGACAATATAAAAAATTCAAAAACACATGAATATTATAAAAAATTAAATACTAAAAAAAACAAGTTACTCATAAAAAGATTTTTAGATATATTATTTTCATTAATATTGTTAATTTTATTATTGCCAATATTTATGGTATTAGCAATATGCATCAAAATCGATTCAAATGGACCAATTTTCTATAGACAAGAAAGAATAACCACATATGGAAAAAAATTTAGAATATTTAAATTTAGAACTATGGTGCAAAACGCAGATAAAATTGGTAGCCTAATAACAGTAAACAATGATTCAAGGATAACGAGAGTAGGAAAAATCATAAGAAAGCTAAGATTAGATGAATTACCACAATTAATTAATATTTTGATAGGAGATATGTCGTTTGTAGGGACAAGACCGGAAGTAGAGAAATATGTTGATAAATATACTGATGAAATGAAAGCAACTTTATTAATGCCAGCTGGAGTAACATCAGAAGCTAGCATCAAATATAAGGATGAGGATAATATATTGGATGAGTACACTTCAAAAGGTGAAAAACTGGATGATGTATATGTAAAAAGAGTTTTACCACAAAAAATGAAGTATAACTTAGAATATATTGATAAATTTAGTATTTTTGAAGATTTTAAAATAGTTATAAAAACTGTATTGGCAGTATTAAACATAAAAAAATAAATATGTGAGGAATAATTTAAATGGAAGAAAAGTTAGTATCAATAGTAATGCCAACTTATAATTGTGAAAAATTTATTGGCAATACTATAGAAAGTGTTATTAATCAAACATATAAAAATTGGGAATTAATTATAGTAGATGATTGTTCAACGGATAATACAAAACAGCTTGTAGATTGTTATAAAGAAAAAGACAATAGAATTAAATATTATAAATTTAGTGAAAATCAAGGAGCTGCTATGTGTAGAACTAAATCTATGGAAATTGCAAAAGGTAACTACATAGCTTTTTTAGATAGTGATGATTTATGGAAGAGTAATAAATTAGAAAAACAAATAAAATTTATGGAAGAAAATGATTACAGTTTTACTTGTACTGCATATGAGCAAATAGATGAGAAAGGAAAAAAGTTAAATAAAATAATTAATGTAAAGGAAAAAGCTGATTATAATAGAATATTATTAGATTGTCCTGTCGGAAATTCAACTGTTATGTATAATGTTGACAAATTAGGAAAATTTAAAGTTCCAAATATAAGAAAAAGAAATGATGATGCATTGTGGCTTCAAATTTTAAAAAAAGAAAAATACATATATGGAATGAAAGATGTACTAATGGAGTACAGAATTCGTGCAAATTCAATATCAAGCAATAAATTAGATTTAATAAAATATCATTGGAAATTATATAGAGATATAGAACATTTATCGATATTTAGATCAACATTTCATGTTTGTTGGTGGGGAGTAATTAAAATATTACATTTAAAATAATATAAATAAAGGATTGAAAATTAATGTATAAAATATCAATATGTGGACACTTTGGAGGAAATAAAGAATTTTTTGATGGACAAACTGTAAAAACTAAAAATATATATTCTGAACTACTTAATGAATATGAAAAAAGAGATATAAATAGAATAGATACATATCAATGGAAAAAGCATCCTATAAACTTTTTAAAAGAGTGTATCACTGGAATAAAAAATTCTAGAAATGTTATAATTTTGCCTGCACATAATGGTGTTAGAGTTTTTATACCGCTATTTTTATTGTTAAATAAAGTATATAAAAGAAAAATTTTCTATATAGTAATTGGTGGATGGTTGCCAGAATTTTTAAAAAAAAGAAATAGATTATTAAAAAAAGTAAAAGAATTAGATAAAGTATTTGTTGAAACTAATAATATGAAAGATAATTTAGAAAAATTAGGTATTAAAAATACAGAAATATTGGTCAACTTTAAAAATATTACTCCACTAAAAGAAAGTGATCTAAAACTTAATTATAGTAAACCATATGAAATATGTACATTTTCAAGAGTTATGAAAGAAAAAGGAATAGAAGATGCAATTAATGTAGTCAAAAAAATAAATGAAGAGTCAAATAAAATAGTATACAAATTAGATATATATGGAGCGATAGATAAAAATTATGAAAATAGGTTTAAAGAAATAATGAAAGAAATGCCTGAGTATATTCAATATAAAGGATGTGTTAGCTCAGAAAAATCTGTAAGCACTTTGAAGAGTTATTACTTATTATTATTTCCAACAAAATTCAAAACAGAAGGAATACCAGGAACTATTATTGATGCATTGTTTGCTGGAGTTCCTATTATTGCTTCAAAATGGGATAATGTAAATGAAGTAATATCTGATGAAAGAAATGGAGTTATATATAAATTCGATAATTTAGAAGATTTTGAAATAAAATTAAAGAAATGCATGGATAAAGACTATGTTGTTAAAATGAAAAAAAATTGTTTAATAGATGCTATGAGATTTGAAAAAAGCAATGCTATAAAAAATCTAACTAAGGAGATTGAAATATAATGAAAAGACTATTGTGTATTGTTTCTGGAATGAATGCTCGGTGGCGCAGAAACATTTTTAATGAAAATGTATAGAAATATAGATAGAAAGAAATATCAATTTGATTTCATAGTTTCTATAAAAGAAAAAGGTTTTTATAATGATGAAATTGAAATGTTGGGGGGGAAGATATATTATGTTCCTCCAAAATCAGAATCCTTTTTTAAATCTTTTTGTACAATAAAGAAAATAGTAAAAATGCATAAGTATCAATATGTGATTAGAGTTAATGAACACTCATTGTCGGTAATAGATTTAATTGCAGCTAAATTGGGAGGTGCAAAAGTGTTGGCGATGAGATCTAGCAATTCTAATTCTGCAGGAGGGAAAATTCATAAAAAATTACATAAATTATTTAGATTTTTGCCAAAGACAGTTCCAAATGTAAAAATAGCTCCATCTTCAGAAGCTGCTTGTTATACTTTTGGAAAAAAACAGTTTGAAGAGGGAAAAGTAAAAATATTACATAATGCTATACCATATGAAGAATTTATTTTTAATCAAGAAATTAGAAATAAAACTAGAAAGTTATTGAATGTAGAAGATAAATTGGTTATTGGACATATAGGAAGATTTAACGAACAAAAGAATCACAAGTTTTTAATCGAAGTATTTGAAAAAATAAAAGAAAAAAACAAGAATGCAATATTAATATTAGTAGGTAAAGGAAATCGAGAAGATGAGATAAAAAAGCAAGTGGAACAGTTAAAGCTGAAAGACAGCGTTATGTTTTTAGGAACAAGGAAAGATGTTCCTAAGTTGTTAATGGCGATGGATATATTTGTATTTCCATCTTTGTATGAAGGAATGCCAAATACAGTTATAGAGGCACAAGCGACAGGATTGAAATGTATTATATCTGATACAATAACCAAAGAAGCTAATATAACAGGTTTAGTTAAGTACTTAAGTATTAAAAACACTCCAACTGAATGGAGTAATGTTATAATGAATAATTTGAACTATGAAAGAGAGAATATGACAAAATGTTTTAAAGAAAATGGATATGACATAAAAGATGTAACAAATGAATTTATAGATATTATTTTTAATTAAAATTTTTATAAAATTAGAGAGGCAATCAATGAAAAAGAAAGATAAAATAAAGGTAGTTAATAATATAAAGATAATTTTATTTTTTCTCTATATACTAATTTTTTATATATTTGGTGCAGATCCAGAAAAAATAAAATATTCAGAAATAATATTATTGGCATTTATTGGTTTAGAATTTTTAAGTATAGTAAAAACAGGAAAAATAAAGTATTGTATACCTATAATAATCGTATTCATATTTTCGTTCTATTGTTTTTTATCTAATTTATGGGCAATAGATTCAGAGTTAGCAGTGAGTAGAGCTAAAACATTAATGATTTTAGCAGTGTTTTTGTTAGTTGCATATAATTTTTTTAGTAATATTGAAGATGGCGAAGATAAACTGTTAAAAATTATAATGTATGCAGGAACAATATTTTCAGTATATGTCATTATGTATTATGGAATTGGAGAATATATAAATAAGCTAATAAGTGGAGAGAGAATAGGAACAGAAATAAATAATGTAAATGCAATAGGGTTACAAACATCTATTTCTAGTATAATTGCAATATTTTATGGATTATATGATGGAAAAAAAAGATATTTTCTACTGTCTATAATTCCATTAATGGTATCATTAGGAACTGGAAGCAGAAAAGTAATAGTACTAATAGTTTTGGGAATAACATTATTGTTTATTTTAAAAAAAGAAGGAAAAGTAAGTTTAATAAAATCTGCTAAAAAGATAATAACATTTGCTATTATAGTAATTGCATTCATGTTAATTCTACGATTACCTATGTTTTCAACAATATATGAAAGAATGGAAATGACAATGAATGGCGTTATGGGGAAAGGAAAATTTGATAGTTCAACAGAATTAAGAAAGAGTTATATAAAAGCAGGGATGGATCAATTTTTTGAAAAACCATTTTGTGGAGTTGGAATAGCTAATTCTAGTTATATTACTATGCAAGAGGTAGGTAGAACAACATACCTACATAATAATTATGTTGAATTATTAGCAACAACCGGAATAATTGGGTTTTGTTTATATTATTCCGTATATTGTTATATTATAATTAATTGTATAAAAATGTTAAAAACAAAAAATAAATATATTAATGTAAGTTTAGTAATATTTTTAACAAATATGATTTTAGAATATGGAATGGTATCTTATTATAGCAAAAGTACGTATATATATATATTAATAGGATTAATAACTATACAAAAAGCAAGGAAGGAAAGTGTTGATGAAAAAGGTAATTAAATACATAAAACATCCATCAAATGCTATATTATATTTGATGAATAATGGTCATTTAAAATTCTTGAGTGATAAAATATATTTAAAAATAAAATATAGAATTATAATGAAGAAGAAGTTAAATTTAAAAAATCCACAAACTTTTAATGAAAAATTACAATGGTTAAAGTTAAATGATAGAAATCCAGAGTATACTAAAATGGTAGATAAATATGAAGCAAAGAAATATGTATCAAATATTATTGGAGAGGAATATATAATTCCAACTCTAGGGGCGTGGGAAAAATTTGAAGATATTGATTTCGAAAAATTACCAAATCAGTTTGTTATAAAACCTACACACACATCTGGAAATGTTTTTATATGCAAAGATAAAAGCAAAATAGACTATAAAAAATTAAAAAAAGAGGTAAATAAATGGCTTAAACGCAGATATTATTATTTACATAGAGAGTGGCCATATAAGAATGCAAAACCAAGAATAATAGCAGAAAAGTGTATGACATCAGAAAAACAAGAAGAATTAATAGACTACAAACTTTTTTGCTTTAATGGAGAGCCAAAGTATTTATGCGTTTCAGAAGGAATGTCAAATCATGAAATGGCAACAATGAGTTTTGCAGATATGAAATATAATAAAACTAAATTTTATCGAAGAGATTATCATCCATTTTCTGTTCTTCCGCCAAAACCAGCTAATTTAGAAAAAATGAAAGAATTAGCTAGAAAATTAAGTAAAAATATGTCTTTTATACGAGTTGACCTGTATGAAATAAATGGGAGAATTTATTTTGGAGAATTAACTTTGTATCCATGTTCTGGATATATCCCATTTGAACCAGAAAAATATGATAAAGTTTTAGGAGATATGATAATATTAGAATGAAATTAAAAACGAAATATAGAATAGGAAGGAGCATATTGATATATTTAATTTATTAAATATATCATACCAGAGAAATAATGAACAAAATAGCAATTATTGGAGTTTATTTTGGAAATTTTCCAGAATACATGAATTTATGGGTTAAATCATGTACATATAATAAAAAAGTAAATTTTATCATTGTTACGGATCAAAAAAATAATATTGAAGCAGAAAATATTAAATATGTACATATGTCTTTAATTGAATTTTTTAAACTTGCAAGTAAAAAGTTAAATTTAAATATAAATGTGAAAAGACCATACAAATGTTGTGATTTTAAACCTGTATATGGAATAATTTTAGAAGATTATATAAAGGAATATGAATTTTGGGGACACTGTGATTTTGATATGATTTTTGGAGACATAAAAAAATTCATAACAGATGATATAATGCGTCAATATGATAAAATATTACCACTGGGACACTTGAGCTTATATAGAAATACTAAAGAAAACAATGATAGGTATAAGTGTTATGGCAGTAAAGTAGGAAATTATAAAGAGGTTTTTACTAGTGATAAATCATATGCTTTTGATGAGATTAATGGTATATATTCGATATATAAAGAAAATAAATTTCCTTTTTACGATAAAAGAATATTTGCTGATATTTCAATGATATATTATAGATTTAGATTAGCTTTAAAAGATAGAAACTATAAAAAACAAATTTTCTATTGGGAAGATGGAAAAATATATAGAGCATATGAAGTTAAAAAGAAAATAAAGAAAGAAGAATATATATATATTCATTTTAAGAAAAGAAAAGATATGCGTGTAAATATTAAAAAAATTAATGAATTAGAAAGTTTTTATATAACAAGTACAGGCTTTTATCCAAAGAAAAAAGGAATACCAAGTATAGAAGAAATAAATAAATACAATAAATATAAAGGGGATACTTATGAATGTATAGAATTAATAAAATTTAACTTGAAAAATTTTATAGAAAAAGTAAAAAGAAAAACAATAAAAATAATGGAGAAGTAATGTGAATAAACAATTGAGTAAAAATCTAATAACTAATATAATGGCAATGGTAATATCTGTGGGTATTAATTATTTAATAACGCCATTTATTACAAAACAGCTTGGAATAGCTGCATACAGTTATGTAAGTATAATAACTAATATAATTTCATTTTTTACAGTAATAACTTATACATTAAATTCTATGGTAGGTAGATTTTATACTATATCATATAATGAAAGTGAAGAAAAATCTAATTCATATATTAGTACTGCATTATTTTGTTCTTTAGGGTTAGCAGTTATATTATTACCAATCATAATAGCAGTAACTATTTTTTTAAATAAGTTAATCGTAATAGATGATTATTTGACAAATGATGTAAAGTTTGCATTCTTTGTTAGTTCTATAACATTTTTATTAAGTACTATAGCTTCAGTTATGATGACAGGAACATATGCAAAGAACAAATTAGAAATTAATAATTATATTAATATTTTAGGAAATTCTATTAAGGCAATTGTAATTTTTATATTGTTTTATACATTTTCTGCTAAAATATGGTATATAGGTCTTGGTGGGATAGCTCAAAATGTTATTGCCATTGTATTAGGGTATTGTTGTTTTAAACATTATATCCCGACTGTAAAATTTAGGTTAAAATATGTAAAAAAAGAGTATGCAATCCAATTATTGAGTGCAGGTGCATTTAATTCAGTAATATTATTAGGAAACAATTTAATGACTCAAATTGATTTAATTGTAGGAAATAGGTATATAGAAAATTTAGATCTTGTGGGAAAATATGCAATAGTATTGTTGTTTTCTAATACAGTAAGACAGATAGCATCAGCCATTTCATCGGCATTTAGTCCTACTACAATAAATTTATATGCTCAAAAAAAGTATGAAGAGCTAGTGAAATATACCAAGAAAGTAGTAGATTTTTGTGGCATTATATTGGGATTACCTATATCTATAATAGCCAGTTTATTAGTTCCATTTGTAGCAATTTGGTTAGGGCAAGACTTTTCAGAATTAACATATTTAATAGGATTTATGCTACTCGCTTTAATCCCAAATTTAGCAATTAGTCAATTGAACGTATTAAATCAAGCTATAAATAAATTAAAAATACCAGCTATTGCCTCAATTATTGCAGGAATTATAAATATTATACTTGCAGTAATGTTTGTAAATAAATTGAAGTGGAATATTTATGGATTGGCAATAGCGTCAGTAATATCTTTTTCTTTGAGAAATTTTATTTTTATGCCAATTTATACCTCATATATAACAAAACAAAAATGGTATATTTACTATAAACCGTTAATTAGGTCAGCAATAAATTCAGTATTTACTTGTGTAATTGGTTTTATAATTCAAAATTACTATGAAGTAACAGGAATTATAGATTTATGCATAATAGGGTTTATTTTGCTAACAGTATATACTTGTATAACATATTTAACATTGAGCAAAGAAGAGAAGCATAAATTAAGAGATATTCAAAAAAATATATTGGAAAAAACAAAAATCAAAGAAACAAAGTAAAAATATATGATAGTTTGCTGTAAGGAAAGGAAAAATTTGCATGGTAAAAAAGGATATATATAGGTACTATGGAAAGGAAAAGTTAACATTTATAGAAAAATTAAAAATAAAAAAAGAATTAAAACTTATAATAGCATATAGAAAAGCTCAATATTATAATAATTATCCTATAATAAAGTATTATTATAGATATAAGAATATAAGAGCAAATCAAAAATATTTGTGCCAAATACCATATACTACTAAAATTGGGGAGGGATTTTATATAGGTCACGCAGTAGGAATTATTATAAACCCTAAAGCTATTATAGGAAAAAATGTAAATATAGCACAAGGAGTAACAATAGGTCAAGAGAATAGAGGAAAAAGAAAAGGTACACCAACAATAGGAGACAAAGTATGGATAGGAGCTAATGCAGTTATTGTTGGAAAGATAAAAATAGGAAACGATGTTTTAATTGCACCAAATTCATATATCAATTTTGATGTGCCAGATCATTCGATAGTTTTAGGAAACCCTGGGAAAATAATATATAGAGAGAATGCAACGAAAGGTTATATTAATAAAATTATAGAAAAGGAGTAATCTAAATGTCAACATATTTTATTACAGGTGGAGCTGGCTTTATAGGTTCTACATTAAGTGAAAAGTTATTAAAACAAGGAAACAAAGTAATAGTAATAGATAATTTTTGTGACTTTTATAATCCAAAAATAAAAGAAAACAATGTAAAAAAACTATTGGAAAATGAAAAATTTAAATTATATAAAGCAGATATAAGAGATAGGCAAGCAGTAAAAAAAATATTTGATGAAAATAAAATAGATGTAGTAATGCATTTAGCGGCAATGGCAGGAGTAAGACCTTCAATAGAAAATCCAGTATTATACCAAGAAGTGAATTGTTTAGGAACTCAAAACATACTAGAAGAAATGAAATTACATAATATAAAAAATGGAGTATTTGCATCTTCAAGTAGTGTATATGGAAATTGTAAAGAAGTACCATTCAAAGAAAATATGATAGTAGATTTTGCAATAAGTCCATATGCAGCGACAAAAAAAGCTAATGAAGTAATGGCACATGTTTATCATAAATTATATAACATGAATATAATAATGCTAAGGTTTTTTACAGTATATGGTCCAAAACAAAGACCAGATTTGGCAATAAATAAATTTACAAGGCTAATGTTGGAAAATCAAGAAATTCCTATGTTTGGAGATGGAACAACTTCAAGAGACTACACATATGTGGATGATATTGTAAATGGAATAATAAAATCTTGTGAATATACTATGAACAACAAAGAAGTATATGAAATTTTAAATATAGGAAATTCTTCTCCAACATCATTAAAAGAGATGATAAATACAATTGCTAAAACATTAAATATAGAACCAAAAATAAAACAATTACCAATGCAACCAGGAGATGTTGAAAGAACTTATGCTGATATATATAAAGCTAAGAATTTACTTGGATATGAACCAAAGACTTCATTTGAAGAAGGAATAAAAAAATTTGTAGATTGGTACAAAGAAAATAAAGAGGAGATGTAAAAATGAAGAAATATAAGATAGCGGTAGCTGGAACGGGATATGTAGGATTAGTTGCAGGAGTTTGCTTTGCTGAAAAAGGACATCAAGTAATGTGTGTAGATGTAGATGAAAAGAAGATAGAAACTATGAAAAAAGGAATATCACCAATATATGAACAGGACTTAGAAGAATTAATGAAAAAAAATTATGCTGAAGGTAGATTGAACTATACAACAAACTATAAAGAGGCTTATAAAGATGCAGATGCAATATTCATAGGAGTTGGAACACCAGAACAACCAGATGGATCAGCTAATTTGACATATGTAGCAACAGTTTCAAGACAAATTGCAGAAACAATAGAAAAAGATTGTTTAGTAGTAGTAAAATCAACAGTACCTATAGGAACAAACGATAAAGTAGAACAATTTATCAAGGATAGTTTAGTAAATAATGTAAAAGTAGAAGTAGCTAGTAATCCAGAATTTTTAGCTCAAGGAACGGCTGTAAGAGACACTCTGAAAGCTAAAAGAATAGTAATAGGAACAGAAAGCAAAGAAGCAGAGAAAAAATTAATGGAGATATATGAACCATTTAAATTGCCGATAGTATCTGTAAATAGGAGAAGTGCAGAAATGATAAAATATGCATCAAATGATTTTTTAGCATTAAAAATTTCGTATATGAATGACATTGCAAACCTTTGTGAATTAGTTGGAGCAAATATTGAAGATGTAGCCAAAGGAATGAGTTACGATGACAGAATAGGAAGCAATTTCTTAAAAGCAGGAATTGGTTACGGTGGTTCATGTTTTCCAAAAGATACAAAGGCTTTAAAATATTTAGCAAAGCAAAATGGATATAGACTAAGAACTGTAGAAGCGGCAGTAGAGGTAAATAGTGAACAAAAAACAAAATTGTATAAAAAAGCATCAGATAGATTAATAACGTTTAATGGGTTAAAAGTTGCAGTATTAGGTTTAGCATTTAAACCTGGAACAGATGATTTAAGAGAAGCTCCATCTTTGGAGAATGTTGAATTACTATTAAAACAAGGTGCAAAAGTTTATGCATATGACCCAGTAGCAGAAGAAAATTTCAAGAAGAAATATCCTACTGAAATAACATATGTAAAAAATCCAATCGAAGCTTTAAAAAAGGCAAATGTGTGTTTTATATACACAGAGTGGAATGAAATAAAAGCAATAAAACCAGAAGAATATAAAAAATTAATGAAAACTCCGCTTGTGTATGATGGACGAAACATATACGATTTAAAAGATATGAAAGATGCAGGAGTTGAATATTATTCAATAGGAAGATAACAAATTGTAAAGTATGAGTAATTTATTACTCATACTTTAACTTTACATAAAACTAAAAATATGGTACAATAAAAAAGAATAAAAACTCAAAGGAGTTGTGTAGAAATGCCAATAATATCAATTAGAAAATGGCAGACTTCTGATATAGACACATATTTTAAATTGTGCCACGAAACAGAAGTAAGAAAATATTTTAATACTCTTTATTGTAAAAACATAAAAGAGGTAAAAGCCTTATTCAAATGCAGAAAAAAGAAGGGATTTTTTAATTTCCTAATAGAAGATGGAGAAAATACAGTAGGTGTAATTGTAGGAAATCCAAAGAGATATTCTTTAGAAATATCTTATTTTATAGGTAAGGAATTTCGGAGAAACGGTTATTGTGTAAAAGCAATAACCGCTCTACAAGAAGAATTAAAAAACTCAAAGTATAAAGCAATGCATTTCAAAGTAAGCAAATATAATTTGGGTTCACTAGCTGTAATGAAAAAAATAGGTGCAACATATCTAAAAAAAGATAAAGATTGGATCTATTATAATTTGGAAATAGAAGGCTAAAAAATAAGCACATATAAATTTAATTTATATGTGCTTTATCTTTTAAAAAGGTATATAAGATGAATAATCCATTTTTATAACTTTACCATTCAAATAATTCAAAATACCGCTATCAGTTGAAAATTTAAAAATTAATTTATAACTACATAACAACTGAGTTTTTGCCTTAAACTTCTTATTAATTTCATTAATACCATACTTACCGTCACCAATAATAGGATGCCCAATATGTGCAAGATGTGCTCTAATTTGGTGAGTTTTACCAGTCTCTAAATCAACATCCAAAAGAGAAGTATTATTACTTTTATTTGTATCTATAACTTTATAAGAGGTAATAATTTTAGTATACCCTTTTTTGAAAGTATCAGAAATATAAACTAAAGATTTTTTATTATCCTTAAAAAGAAAATGAGTTAAGGTTGCTTCACGTTTTTGTGGAATGCCATATACCATACAAGCATAATGTTTTTCAATTTCTCTATATTTAAATTTCTGTAATAATATATCTAAAGCAATTTTACTTTTGGCAAATAAAACAAGTCCCATAGTATTTCTATCTAACCTATGACAAGGAAAAATAGAATTTGTTTTTTTAATGAGTTGTATAAATTCAGTTAAACTACCTATACCAGTAACTTCGATACCACTAGGCTTGTTAACAACTAAAATATTATCATCTTCAAAAACAACATCAAGTGTAATATTATTATTAAAATACAACACATTATCTGGAATAAAAATTTGAATCTCATCATTTTCATGCAAAACAATATTATCATTAATTCTTTTTCCATTTACTTTGATATCTTTTTTTCTTAGAGTTTTATAAACAATATTTAAAGTTAAACCAGGGAATGTGTCTAAAAGAAATTTATTCAATTTTTTATTATCATATTTTTTACTTATAACTAAACATTTCATGACAATATTATATATTCAAACCAAAAAATTTACAATAATAATGTTGACAAAAGGATAAAATAATATATAATATAACCAAACAAACATTCGGCAAGGAGGCAAATATGATAAGTACATTACATATAAAAAATATAGGTATTATAGATGATATAACAATAGATTTAAACAGAGGGTTCAACGTATTCACAGGGGAAACAGGAGCTGGAAAAACTTTAATAATAGATTCACTAGGGATAATTTCAGGAGGGAGATTTTCAAAAGAAATGATAAGGAATGGAGAAGATTTTTCTTGTATAGAGCTATGCCTATATATGCCTGAAAACGAAAATAATATAGATGGAAATATAATAGTTTCAAGAGAAATTCATTCTAATGGAAGAAACTTATGCAAAATAAATGGTAGACTAGTTACTGTTAACGAATTAAAATCTTTTATGAGTAACTTAATAGATATACATGGGCAAAACGATAATCAATATTTACTAGATACAAACACTCACATTAAATATTTAGACAATTTTGCAGGAGAAGATATAGACAAAATAAAAGATAAATATAAAAAACTATACTCAGAATATATCGAAATAAACTCAGAATTAAAAAAGAATTATGGAGATGATAAAGAAAAACAAAGAAAACTAGACTTATTACAGTATCAAGTTAATGAAATACAAGAAGCAAACTTAAAAATAAATGAAGAAGAAGAGCTAGAAAACGAAAGAAAAATAATGATGAACTCGGAAAAAATATCAGAAAACTTAAATGAAGCAGATACTCAAATAAGTCAAAATGCTATAGACTCTATAAATGTTGCAATAAGATCATTAGAAAAAATTGAGAATTTAGATGATGTTTATATAGAAAAAACTAATGATTTAAAAAGCATTTATTACGATTTACAAGAATTATCAAGAGATATTTTAAACCTAAAACAAGATATATATTTTGATAACGAAAGAAGAGAACAAGTAGAAGAAAGATTAGATTTAATATTTTCATTAAAAAGAAAATATGGAAACAGCATAGAAGAAATACTAAAATATAAAGACAAAATAGAAAAAGAAACATATGATATCGAAAACCTAGAAAACTATACAACACAACTAAAAGAGCAATTAGAAAAAAACAAATCCCAAATGAAAAAAATAGCAGAAAGCATGAATGAAATAAGAAAAAAATATGCATTAAAAATGCAGGAAAAAATAGATAAAGAACTAAAGGACTTAGAAATGAAAAATGCAAAATTCTATGTAGATATACAGCATGATGAAAACGAAAAATACACAGAAAATGGGTTAGACGTAGTTGAATTCAAAATAAAAACAAACATAGGAGATGAAGCAAAACCGTTAGTAAAAATTGCATCCGGTGGAGAAATGTCTAGAATAATGTTAGCAATAAAAACAGTACTTGCAGATGTAGATGAAGTACCTATATTAATATTTGATGAAATAGATACAGGAATAAGTGGAATAGCAGCAAAAGCAGTAAGCGAAAAAATTAAAAAAATTGCACAAAAACATCAAGTAATATGTGTAACACACTTAGCTCCAATAGTAGCAAGAGGTGACTATAACTATTTTATTAGTAAAAAAGTAGTTGACGAAAAAACAAAAACTAATATACAATTATTGAGTGAAAACCAAATAATATCAGAAATAGCAAGAATAGCAAGTGGAGAAATAACATCAATAGCATTAGAACATGCAAAAGAATTAAGAAGAGTAAGTGTTTAACAAAGTTATATAAAACAGAAAGGTAGATTCAATATGAACGACATGGAAAGGTACAGACACCTAAATGAATATTTAAAAAATAAATTTGGAGAAAGAACTCTAAAAATTTGTATAGATGGTGGATTTACATGCCCTAACAGAGATGGAAAACTTGGATATGGTGGATGTATTTATTGCAGTGAAAAAGGTTCAGGTGAGTTAATAAATAATGTAAAAGGAATAACAGAACAAGTAAAATATTATTTTACAACATACAGAGCTCAAAGAGCTAACAAGTTCATTGCATATTTTCAAAACTTTACCAATACATATGACACAATAGAAAATCTAAAAGCAAAATATGATGCAGCCTTAGTAGATGACAGAATTGTTGGAATATCAATAGGAACAAGACCAGACTGTATAAACGAAGAAATAGTAAAACTTCTAAAAACGTATACAGAAAAATATTATGTGTGTGTAGAATTAGGATTGCAAACAAGCAATGATGAAATAGGAAAAGTGATAAATAGGTGCTATACAAGCGAGCAATTTACAAAAGCAGTAGAATTATTAAACAAATACAACATAGATGTAATAACACATATAATGGTAGGTTTACCAGGAGAAACACATCAAGATATAGTAGATACTGTTAAATTTGTAAACAAACACAAATTACAGGG
The DNA here is from genome assembly GCA_934167175.1 of uncultured Clostridia bacterium. Classification (GTDB taxonomy): domain Bacteria; phylum Bacillota; class Clostridia; order TANB77; family CAG-508; genus CAKPKF01. The sequence continues at coordinate 23,883 of CAKPKF010000020.1, forward strand.
AATAAAAATACATAGTACATATGTTGTGAAAAATACAGTTTTAGCAGATATGTATAGAAAAGGAGAATACAAAGCATTAGAGATAGATGACTACATAGAAACTTTGATAGACATAATGACACATCTAAATCCAGAATTCATAATACATAGAATATCAGGAGATGCGCCAAAGGACATACTAGTAGCACCATATTGGAATAAACATAAAATGTGGATACTGCATGGATTTGAAAAAAGGTTTAGAGCAAGAGATCTATGGCAAGGAAAATTTTATGGTAAATGGTAAAAATGTGAGAAAGAAATTTTTATAAAAGCACAGAGGCAAGTAACACTTGTCTCTGTGCTTTTTAAAAGACTAGCATACAAATAAGGAAAAAATAATGCAAAACCAATATTGACTAAAATAGAATAAATATATAAAATAATACTGAAATAATACTGAAATAATCATAAGAAAAAAGGAGATGAAATAAGATGCGAAAGAAAATAAAAGAAGCAAAAGGAATAACGCTAGTTGCACTTGTAATAACAATAATAATTTTGTTAATTCTAGCGGGTGTAGCGTTAAGTTTAGTAATAGGAGAAAATGGATTAATAGCAAAGTCAAAAGAGGGAGTAGAAAAATATAAAGGCAAAGCAAAAGAAGAACAATGGCAATTAGAAGATATTGAAGCAGGAATGAAAGAAATAGATTTGGCAGAACTAAAAGATGAAGAAGAACATCCAGAACTAAAGCAGATGAAACTATTGTTAAACATAAAAGAAGATAACAAGGAAATACAATTACCAGTGGATGCATATAGTGATGAGTACAAATATGATTGTACAGTAAATTGGGGAGATGGTACAACACAACAAGTAACAAATGAAAATGCAAAGACTACAAAACATACATATGAAAATACAGGAGAATATACATTAGTAATAGAAGGAACATGTGAGAGTTTATATTACAGAGGGATAAGTATACAAACATCATTAAAAAAAGTAGAACAATGGGGAACAACTGGACTAAAATACATATATTTGTATGATTGTGAAAACTTAGAAGAAATAGCAGAACCGAGTAAAAATAGTTTTGCAAATATGTTAGATTTTGGATGGGCATTTTCATGGTGTAGTAATATAACAAGTATTCCAGAAAAAATAT
>CAKPKF010000021.1 GCA_934167175.1 uncultured Clostridia bacterium
GTAAAGGGACTGTTATTACAAAAGAATACCCTATGACATGGAAATTAGGAGATGAAGCATATTATCCTGTAAATGATGAAAGAAATACAGCATTATTTGAGAAATATAAAGAACTTGCAGATAAAGAAGAAAACGTAATATTTGGAGGAAGACTTGGAAATTACAAATATTATGATATGGATAAAGTAATAAAAGTTGCTTTAGAGACAGCAAAAAGTATTTTATAGTAATATGAAAAAGGAGTAAAACATGAAAAAAATAATAGAACTTTATAAAAAATATGAAGAATTAGTAAATTATTTAGTAATGGGAGTTTTAGCAACAGTTGTAAATTTAGCTGTTAAATATGGATTACTATTTACAATATTAGATGCAAGTGATGCAACTCAATTGCAAATTGCTGTTATAATTTCTTGGGTCGCAGCATGTTTATTTGCATATTTTACAAATAGAAAATTTGTGTTTAAAAGCAATTCTGAAAAGATCTTAAAAGAATTTACTGCATTTGTTAGTGCACGTATATTCACTTTAATACTAGAGATGTTAATAATGTTTATATTTGTTACATTATTAAAGTTAGATAGTGATTTATGGGTAGTAATTTGGTCTTTAGTTGCACAAGTTGTGGTAATTGTGGTAAACTATGTTTTAAGTAAGCTTGTGATATTTAAAAAGGAGAAAAAGGATGAAGAAAATTAGTATAATAGTTCCAGCTTATAATGAAGAAGAATCTATACCTTATTTAGAAAAAAGATTAGTTGCATTAATGAATAATATGAAAAACTATGAATTTGAAGTATTATTTGTAAATGATGGTAGCAAAGATAAAACACTAGAATTAATAAAAAACTTGAGAGAAAGAGACGAAAGATTTTGCTATGTTAATTTCTCGAGAAATTTTGGAAAAGAAATTGCAATGATAGCAGGACTGGATTATGCAACAGGAGATGCAGTAATTTTAATAGATGCAGATTTGCAAGATCCACCAGAACTAATACCAGAACTTGTTAAATATTGGGAGCAAGGTTATGATGATGTTTATGCGAAAAGAAAATCTAGAAAAGGTGAAACGTTCTTAAAAAAATTCACATCTAAAATGTATTATAAAGTACTTCAAAGTTTAACAAACGTTGAAATACAAAAAGATACAGGAGATTTTAGATTATTAGATAGAAGATGTGTGAATGCACTAAAAAAATTAAGAGAATCTCAAAGATGTTCAAAAAGTATTTTCAGTTGGATAGGATACAACAAAAAAGAAGTATTATATGATAGAGACCCAAGAGTTGCAGGAAAAACAAAATGGAATTACAAAAAATTAGTAGACTTAGCAATAGATGGTATAACATCTTTCACAACATCGCCACTTAGAATATCTACATATTTAGCAATACCAACATTTTTAACACTTGTAATTTATTTTATATATGTAATTGTAAAATGTATTAGACTAAGTGTAGCAATACAAGCGTTTCAAGCAATTATATTATTAGTATTATTCTTTTCAGGAATACAAATTATGTTATTTGGAATAATAGGAGAATACTTAGGGCGTATATTTAATGAAACAAAAAATAGGCCATTATATTTTGTAGATGAGTTTAATGGAAAAAAAGAAATGAATGAATAGAGGGGGAATTAAAAATGGAAAAAATAGCTGTACTAATACCATGTTATAATGAAGAAATAACTATAGAGAAAGTCATAAAAGATTTTAAAAAGGAACTACCAACTGCAGATATATATGTATACGATAATAATTCAAAAGATAATACAGCTAAAATTGCTAAAGAAAATGGAGCTATTGTAAAACATGAATATAGACAAGGAAAAGGAAATGTTGTAAGAAGTATGTTTAGAGATATTGAGGCTGATATATATGTAATGGTTGATGGCGACGATACATACCCTGCAGAAGAAGTTCATAAATTAATAGAACCAATTAGAAATAATGAGGCAGATATGGTTATAGGAGATAGATTAACAAATGGAACGTACCAAAATGAAAATAAAAGACATTTTCACGAATTTGGAAATAACATTGTTAGAGACTCTATAAATAAATTATTTAAAAGTAATTTAAAAGATATAATGACAGGATATAGAGTGTTTAATAAAATATTTGTAAAAAATATGCCTGTTATGAGTCCTAAATTTGAAATTGAAACTGAAATGACATTGCATGCACTTGATAAAAAATTTATTATAAAAGAAATTCCTATAATATATAGAGATAGACCAGAGGGAAGTGTTTCAAAGTTAAATACATTTAGTGATGGATTTAAAGTATTAAAAACAATTATAAAAATGCTAAAAGACTTTAAACCAAGACAATTCTTTTGGGCTGTGTCTGTAATATTTATAATATTAGGATTGATAATAGGAATACCAGTTATAGTAGAATTTGCAAAAACAGGATTTATAACAAAAGTTCCTTCTGCAATTCTTGCAACAGGAATTATGACATTTGCAATTATAATTGCTCAATGCGGTGTAATATTAGATACCGTTGTAAAACAAAATAGAGAAAAATACGAATTAGAATTACTAAGATATGATCAAATAGAAAAAATTAAAAAATAGTACTTAAAAGGAAAATATGATGATAAGAGAAAAAAACAAGATATATATTTGTATAAAAAGTGTTTTTTGTATATTTTTTGCAATTAGTCTAATATTAGACAAAATGTTTATTACTAAAGGTAGTGTTTTTGGTACAATAGAAGAAAATTATTTTACAGAATTTAAGATTCAGTATTTAATTTGGTTTTTAATTTTATTTTTAATAGAATTTTTTATTATATCTGTAATTGAATATATTGTGAATAAAATTGAACCTAAAATTCATACTAAAAATAAGAAAAATATAAAAATATATTTTTTAATATTAATATCAATTTTAATATTGTGGCTACCATACACTATGTCCTTTTTCCCAGGTGGTATATATTCTGATACATTATCATCTATAAATCAAGCCAAAGGAGTTTCAAGACTGAATAACCATCATCCATTAATGTATGCTATGTTATTAAAACCTTTTTTTATACTAAGTGATAATCAATTAGCGATGGAAATGTTTACAATTTTTCAGATTGTAGTAATGGCAGCAGTATGTGGATATGTGGCATATTGGATATATAAAAGAAATATTTCTTTTATATATGTTATATTAACAACATTGTTTTTTGGACTATTTTGTTTAATACCATTATATGCTGTTTCGATATGGAAAGATATACCTTTTTGCCTTACATTAGTGTTATATATATTAAATATTGGAGATATTGTTAAGGAACCCAAAAAGATAGAAAACATGAAAGGAATATTATATTATATATTTCTGAGTTTAATGGTATCATTTTTTAGAAATAATGGAAAATACATAATTTTAGGTACAACAATAATATTGCTACTAACATACAGGAAAAATATATTTAATACATTAAAAAAATTTACTATTATATCTTTAGTAGTAATTATTCTAACTTTTATTGTACAAGGACCAATATATGACCACTTTAAATTAAATACGGAATTTGTAGAAAATTTAGGAGTTTTGCTTCAACAAATTTGTTATGCTGTTTCAAATGATGGAGAAATAACAGAAGAACAATATGAATTTATTAATAATATTTATCCAATAGAGAACATAAAAGAAGATTACAATCCATGCATTGTTGATGTAATAAAATGGTCACAAAATTTTAATAGTAAATATTTAGAAGAACATAAAAATGAATTCATAAAAGTTTGGTTAGAAATATTTTTTAGAAATCCGAAAGCATGTATAAAAGCTCAGTTATTAAATACTGTTGGATTTTGGGATATAAACAAAGCAACAATGGATGCATATATAAATCCAACAATGTGGGGTGGAGGCAATTCATATGGAGGAATAGTTCAAAAAGACTATATTGAAATTTTAACAAATAAATCAATAAGAAATATTTTAATTTCTAAGAAAGCGATAAGTTCGGCAATTTTTTTATTGATAACAATAATAGGAGCATTAATGACTATATACAAAAGAAAATATAGAAATTTTTTAATGTATGTGCCGGCATTTATAACCTGGATTACAATTATGCTAGCAGTTCCATTAGCATATAGTTTGAGATACGTATATATATTAGTTTTAATGATTCCAATTTCTTTAATAATACCTTTCTTAGATAATGTTGAAAAAAAGTAAGATTGATTTCTTACTTTTTTTTGTATTTACTTGTACTTTTTTTAGGTAAATGATAAGATATACAAGAAATAAAATTAAGAGGTGATAAAATGAAAATTTTAATTACTGGTGCAAACGGTATGCTTGCAAAAGAAGTAAAAGAAAAATTCAAGAAAGAAAACGAACTTATACTTACAGACGTAAATGACTTGGATATAACAAATGAACAAAAGGTTATGGAATTTGTTAAAGAATGTAAACCAGATTACATAATTAATTGTGCAGCATTTACAGCTGTAGATAAAGCAGAAGAATGCTATGAATTAGCAGATAAAATAAATGGAGATGGACCAACAAATTTAGCTAAAGCCGCTAAAGAAAACAATGCAAAATTAGTACATATATCTACAGACTATGTTTTTGGTGGAGATTTAAGCTTAGATAAAGATTATAAAGAAGATGATAAAAAAGCTCCTGTTACGGTATATGGAAAAACAAAATTGCATGGAGAAGAAGGTATTAAGGAAAATATTGAAGAATATTATATTTTCAGAACAGCATGGCTATATGGAATAGGAGGAAATAATTTTGTTAAAACAATGACAAAATTAGGGTCATCAAGAGATGAACTAAATGTTGTATCAGACCAACACGGAAGTCCTACATATGCAAAAGATTTAACAGAAATTATATATCAAGCAATAACAAAACAAATACCTTATGGAATATATAATGCAACAAATGAAGGATATACAACATGGTACGATTTCACAAAAGAAATATTAGAAGAGCAAGGAATTAAATGCAAAGTAAATCCTGTTACAACAGAAGAATATATAAAAATGATGAACGTTGTACAAGCAAAAAGACCATTTAATTCACAAATGTCAAAAGAAAAATTAAAAGAGCAAGGAATAAACGTACCAAATTGGAAAGATGGACTAAAAAGATATTTGGAGGAAGCAAAAAATGAAGAATAGAAAAGGAATCATATTAGCAGGAGGAAGTGGAACAAGACTATATCCATTAACAATAGCTATATCAAAACAAATTATGCCAGTATATGATAAACCTATGATATACTATCCATTATCTGTATTAATGGAGGCAAAAATAAAAGATGTTCTTATAATTACAACACCAAGAGATAATGAAACTTTTAAAGCACTACTTGGTGATGGAAGTAAGTGGGGAATGAATTTTGAATATGCCATTCAAGAAAAACCACGTGGATTAGCAGAAGCATTTATAATTGGAGAAGAGTTTATAGGTGATGACAATGTTGCAATGATTTTAGGAGATAATATGTTTTATGGTGAGCACTTTGCAGAAAAATTAAAATCTGCAAATGAAAGAGAAGAAGAAGCAACAATATTTGGTTACTATGTAAAAGACCCTAGGGCATATGGAGTAGTAGAGATAAATAATGAAGGACAAGCAATATCAATAGAAGAAAAACCAGAAAAACCAAAATCAAACTACGCAGTACCAGGACTATATTTCTATACAAATGACGTTATAGAAATTGCCAAAAATGTAAAACCATCAGCAAGAGGAGAAATAGAAATAACAACAATAAACGAAGAATATATGAACAGAAAACAACTTAAAGTAGAAAAGCTAGGAAGAGGAATGACATGGTTCGATACAGGAACACACGATGCATTAATAGAAACAGCAAGCTTTGTACAAACAATAGAAAAAAGACAAGGACTGCAAATATGTTCACCAGACGAAATAGCATACAAAAACGGATGGATAACAGCAGAAGAATTATCAACACTAGCAGACCAATACATAAAAACAGAATATGGTCAATATTTGAAAGATATTGCTTTAAATAAATTTGGTGAAGAATAATTATAATTTAATTATCATCAAAAAATACTTTAAAAATAAATCTTTCTCGGCTCAATGCATTCGTTAGGAATTCTAAATAAAATATCAAATGAGCCTCTCGCTGCTCTTGCTTTGCAAGCCATCGCTTCCTCATTTGAATTTTATAAGAATTTCTACACTCATTCCAATCACATTCGAAATATTGATTTTTAAATATTTTTTGATACAAGAAATTAATTACATATTGAAATTTTTGACAATTTGAAAAAATATAAAATTGTAGGGGCAGACACCTCTGTCTGCCCGAAAAAAACATATAAAGGAGATAAAAAATGGGAAAATTTAAAAAAACAGAAACCTCTATTGAGGGTGTATACATTGTAGAACCAACAGTATTTGGAGATAACAGAGGATACTTCATGGAAACATACAATAAAGCAGACTTTGAAGAAATAGGACTAAATTACGACTTCATACAAGATAATCAATCAAAATCTAAAAAAGGAGTTCTAAGAGGATTACATTTTCAAAAAAAGAATTCTCAAGCAAAACTTGTTAGATGTATAAAAGGAGAAGTTTTCGACGTAGCAGTAGATTTAAGACCAGGAAGTAAAACATATGGAAAATGGGAAGGGATTATACTAACAGAAGAAAATAAAAAAATGTTTATGATACCAAGAGGATTTGCACATGGATTTTTAGTATTATCAGATGAAGCAGAATTTGCTTATAAAATAGATAATGTTTATACACCAGAAGCAGAAGGTGGACTAGCATGGAATGATGCAGATGTAGCAATAGATTGGCCTTTTGGAGATATTGATCCTAAAGAGCTATTAACATCTGAAAAAGATGCAAAATGGCCATCACTTAAAGAATTAAAAGAAACAGATTTATATAAAGATTTAGAAAAACAATAGGGGATAAAAATGATAAGAATAATTATAGGCTATATTATGCTATACTTTGTTATTATGTTAGGAAGCACATTCATTTCATACAAAACAAATAAAAGCTTAAGTAGTTCAATACCAATAGATATATTAACAAATATAGCAGTGTTATATGTATTTGGACTCTTTAATATTCTATTAATAGGAGTAATTACAACTTCAGTTGTATCAATACTACTAGGAATATATGCGCTTGTAAAAATGAATAAAACACAAAGAGATACACTTGTAGACTTTGGAACAATTTTCTTTAGTATAATATATTGTATATTTGCAATAACAACATATGAAAGACTTTCAAATATGTGGGATGAATTTACATGCTGGAGTTTATTTACAAAGAAAATGTTTATTACAAATATATATGAAACAGATTGGTATCCGCCGGTACCAACTATATGGCAATACTATTGTTGTAAATTAATAGGAAATTATACTCAAGGAATAGAAATGTTTGGATTATATATTTTCTCATTTTCATTATTATTGCCATTATTCAATATAAAAAAAGAAAAGAACTTAATATATAATTTAGTTTTAAGTGTAATTATTATATGCTTGCCAGGAATCTTTTCAGAAACATATTTTTATGAGGCACCATATGCAGATGCAATATTAGGATTATTATTAGGCTATATATTTGTAGAAAGAATATTTAACACAAAATATACATATTCACTTGTAGTAGCATTATTTGTGTTAGCTCTAACAAAAGGAACAGGATTTTATATTGCAATAACAACACTAATTTGTTTCTTTGTATATGATGCAATAAAACAAATTAGAAATAAGGAAAAAATAGATAAAAAGAAATGTATAAGCAAAATAATTATATTTTTACTTATATTAAGCAGTTTAGCATATTGGAATATATATAAAAACTTAAATTTTACAAAGGAAGACAATATAAATCTTATCTCTAAGAGTAAACTTGATGAAACAGGAATAAAAAGATTTATAACAAGTTTCTTTACAGTCTCAATGAAAACAACATCTAGTTCATTAATGGCTGATATGATACAAGATAATTTGATTACAATGTTAATAAAAGGAAGCTTGATTAATTCATATATTCAATTAAGTATAGGTGGATTTACATTATTGTTAGCATTAGGCTTTGTATTATTATACAAGAAAAACAATAAGGCAAAAAACGTTGCAATATATATTTTTGGAGGACTAATATTATATATTGGATTTTTGCAACTAGCATATTTTACAAAGTTTAATATGCAAGAAGCATTAACACATAACTCGTTTAGCAGATACATGAGTTCTTATTATATTGCAATGCTTATGACCTTTATAGCATTAGTAATTGATAAAAAAAGTGCTGATTATAAAAGAGATATTACAGTGCTAATGATAATTATATTAGCATTAACACCATTGAAAGATATAGCAAATATAACAATAAATTCAGGATTTTATAACTACAAAATGAAAAGAGAATTATCAACCATAATAGAAGAAACCAATAAATTAAAACAAGAGGTACCAGCAAATAGTAAAATATATGTAATAAATCAGCAACTAGAAGACAATAAATTTAAGTATTATATGTTACCAGAAAACAATGTAGAAATGGGAATATATTTCGGAAATAATTTTGCCCAAAACGAAAAAGAGCAATTTGAAAATATATTGTATAATACATATGATTACGTATATATACGAGCAACTGACGACTATTTTAATAATAATTATCAAGAATTATTTAATGAAAAAATAGAGAAAAAAGCAACATATAAAGTAATAAAAGATAACGGAAAAGAAAATTTAAAATTAGAAAGGATTGATATAAATGAGTAAAAATATTTTAGTAACAGGAGCTGCAGGATTCATAGGAGCAAACTTTGCAGAATATTTTGTAAACAAACATCCAGAATACAATGTAATTGTATTAGATAAATTAACATATGCAGGAAATATGGACAACCTAAAAAAAGTTCAAGACAAAATCAAATTTAAAAAAGGTGATATATGCGATTTTGAATTTGTTACAAGCTTATTTGAAAAATACAATATAGATGGAGTAATTCATTTTGCAGCAGAATCTCATGTAGATAACAGTATAAAAAATCCATTCATTTTCACTCAAACAAATGTAATGGGAACACATACATTATTAGAAGCAGCTAAAAGAGCTTGGGGAGAAGGTAGCGAAAATAAATTCCTACACGTATCAACAGATGAAGTATATGGAGCATTAGGAGAAGAAGGATACTTCACAGAAAAATCACCTATAAAACCAAGTAGTCCATATTCATCATCAAAAGCAAGTTCAGATTTAATTGCATTTGCATATTGCGAAACATATAAAATGAATGTAAATGTAACAAACTGTTCAAATAACTATGGACCATATCAACACAACGAAAAATTAATACCACACATGATAAAATTAGCAATGAATAATGAAAAATTACCAGTATATGGAACAGGAAAAAATGTTAGAGACTGGTTATATGTTGAAGACCACTGTGAAGCAATAGACTTAGTATTCCACAATGGTAAAAAAGGAGAAAGATACAACATAGGTGGACACAACGAAAAAAGAAATATAGAAATAGTTAAATTAATTTTAAAACAATTAGGAAAATCAGAAGATCTAATAGAATATGTAGAAGACAGAAAAGGTCATGATTACAGATATGCAATAGATCCAACAAAAATTAAAAATGAACTAGGATGGGAACCAAAAACAAAATTTGAAGATGGAATAATAAAAACAATAGATTGGTACATAAATAATCCTGAATGGTTGAAATAATTGGAAAAAAATTACTTTGTTAAATAAAAAAGCATATGATATCATAAATAAAAAAGAATGTAGGGGGACAGAGAGTTTTATGAAAAAAATAGTTTCATTATTATTAATAGTTGTTATTATGAGTATGTCGCTATCAAATATAGTTTTTGCTATAAACGAAATAAGCGATGATATAATAAGGGATGAACAGAAAAATGATAATAGTTTAGTAGAGAATGATACGAGTTTTGATTCTAAAGAAAATCAAAATGTAACCACAGATAATGAAAACACTGAAAAAGAAAACAATAATGAAGAACAAGAAGATTCAAATAAAGAAATAATAAATGAAGAAAATGAAAATAATATTAATGAAGACGAGCAAGAAATAGAACAATATGAAAATATAGAAGAGAAAGCAGTTAAAGCTGAAATAGAAACAGGAACATATGTAATTAAGTCAGCATTAAATAAGAATAAAGTATTTGATATTTCAGGTGGAAATAAAAACAATTTAGCTAATTTACAAATATGGAGTAGAGATAGTGTACCTCAACAAAAATTTATAATTACAAAATTAAATGATGGTTCATACATAATAATGGCAAAACATTCAAAAAAAGTATTAGATGTAGCTGGTGCTAAGAAAAAGAATGGAACAAATGTACAACAATATGAAAGTAATAATACAGATGCACAAAAATGGATACTAGAGCAAACAGACGATGGTTATATTAGTTTTGTATCAAAATGTAATAATTTATATATTGATATAGATGGAGCAAGTACAAAAAATGGAACAAATATACAACTATATGAGGGAAATAATACGTTAGCACAAAAGTTCATACTAGAAAAAGTAGAAGAACCTAGGCCAGAAAAAACAATAGATGATGGTGTATATACAATTTCTACAGCTTTAAATGCATCAAAAGTTTTAGAAATAAAAGATGGAAATAAATCAAATTATGCTAATTTACAAATTTCTACTAATATAAATAAAGACTATCAAAAATTTAAAGTTACATATTTAAATGATGGGTATTATCGCATTGAATCTATTAATTCAAAAAAAGTATTAGATGTAAATGGTGCAGGAGAAAGAAACGGTACAAATGTACAACAATATGAAAGTAACGGTTCGGATGCACAAAAATGGATTATATACAAAACTAAAGATGGTTACTACAATATCATTTCTAAGTGTAATGGACTTTATTTAGATATAGCTGGAGCTAGTACAAAAGATAAAACGAATGTACAAGTATACAGTGAAAATGAAAGTAAAGCACAAAAATTTCAGTTTAAAGCAGTTAAATCTTATTCAGGAACACAAACTATAAAAGATGGAACTTATGCTATAAAAAGTTATTTAAATGATAAGAAGTGCTTAGACATAAGTGGTGGATCACGAAATAATGGAGCTAATACACAATTATGGGATTATACAAATGTTAAACAACAAAAATATAATATAAAATATTTAGGAAATGGTTACTATAGTATAATTGCCGTACATTCTAAGAAATCATTAGATGTGTCATCTGCATTAGCTGTAAACGGAACAAACGTGCAACAATATGAATGGAATAATTCAAATGCACAAAAATGGATAATAAAACAAACAGATGATGGCTATTATAATATTATTTCTAAGTGTAACGATTTATTTATAAACGTAACAGCAGGAAATACACAAAATGGAACTAATATACAAATGTATGAGGAAAATGGTTCAGATGCACAAAAATTTAAATTTGAAGAAGTTAAGATAGAAGTTGGAACTAAAACGATTTCAAATGGTACATATGTAATTAAATCAGTCTTAAATCCAAATAAATGTGTCGATATTAGTGGAGGCTCAAGAGCAAATTCAGCAAATGTTCAATTATGGGATTTTGCAAATGTACAACAGCAAAGATTTGATATTACTTATATTGGTGATGGGTGCTATAAAATAATTTCAAGACATTCATCAAAATCATTAGATGTAAATGAAGCTAAAAATATAAACGGAACAAATGTACAACAATATGAATGGAATAATTCAAATGCACAAAAATGGATAATAAAAGATGTAGGAAATGGATATTACAATATAATATCATTTTGCAATGATTTATACTTAGATATATCAGGTGGAAGTACATCTAATGGAACTAATATACAAATGTATGATGACAATGGAACAAATTCACAAAAATTTATGTTTGAAAAATCATATGGAGGAATAGATGTTTCTACATTTAATTATGGAATAAATTGGGCACAAGTTGCAGATTATGGAGTAGACTTTGCTTTAATTAGGGCAGGATTTAGAGGATATGAAAGTGGAACGATAGTACATGATAGTTATTTTTTAAGTAATATTCAAGGTGCGAAAGCGCATGGGATTAGAACGGGAATATATTTTTTCACACAAGCAGTTAATGAGGGAGAAGCAATTGAAGAAGCAAATTGGGCTATAAATGTAGCAAATCAAAATGGGTTAACATACCCAGTTATTGCAATCGATGTTGAGTGGTCTAATAAAGATAAAGATGGCCGTGCAGATTGGATATCAAATCAAGATAGAACAAATGTAGTAAATGCATTTTGTCGTACAGTTAGAAATGCTGGATATACACCTTTGATATATGCAAACATGGATTGGCTAAAAAACAAATTATATATGGACCAATTAAAAGAATATGATGTGTGGCTAGCTCACTATACATGGGATGTTAATAATAAATCAAATTATCAAGGTAATTATTCAATGTGGCAATATTCTAGCAAAGGATCAATTAGTGGAATAGGTACAGCTGTTGATATGAACATATGTTATAAAGAATACTAAAAAATGATTTAAAGATAATATATAATAATTTATAAGGTGGTAAAATGGATGAAATTACAAATCCAAATATAGAAAACATAGAGGAAGAAGTCTTAGAAAAATCTCTAAGGCCTCAAACTTTGGACGATTATACAGGTCAAACAATAGTAAAAGAAAATATGAAAATTTATATAGAAGCGGCGAAAAAAAGAGGGGACTCTTTAGACCATGTTTTATTATATGGACCTCCAGGTCTTGGAAAAACAACACTTTCAAATATAATAGCAAATGAAATGGGGTCAAATATTAAAATAACCTCTGGACCTGTTATAGAAAAAGCAGGAGATCTAGCATCACTTCTTACAAATCTGCAAGAAAACGATGTATTATTTATAGATGAAATACATCGTCTAAATAAAAATGTAGAAGAAATATTATACCCTGCATTAGAAGACTTTTCTTTAGATATTATGATAGGAAAAGGCCCAACAGCAAGGTCTATAAGATTAGACTTGCCCAAATTTACTTTAATTGGAGCAACAACAAAAGCAGGTTCACTTACAACACCTCTTCGTGATAGATTTGGAATTGTTGAAAGACTAGAATTATATACGCCAGAAGACTTATGCACAATAGTAAAAAGATCAAGTAAAATTCTAGGAATAGAAATAGAAGAAGATGCTGCAATGGAAATTGCAAGACGTTCAAGAGGAACACCACGTATAGCAAATAGAGTACTAAAAAGAGTTAGAGATTATGCATTAGTATTAGGTGATGGAAATATAGACTTAAAAATTGCGAAACTAGCATTAAATAAGTTAGAAATAGATGAACTTGGACTAGATAGAACAGATAGAAATGTTCTTCAAGTATTGATAGAACAATACAATGGTGGACCAGTAGGAATAGAATCACTAGCTGCATCAACAGGAGAAGAAATAGAAACAATAGAAGATGTATATGAACCATACTTAATGCAAATAGGGTTTGTATCTCGTACACCACGAGGAAGAATTGCACTTCCAAGAGCATATGAACATTTAGGATATAAATATGAGGAAAAATAATGAAAAATAAAAAGAAATTATTTGAAGATATAGGAATATTCTTTATTATATTAATTTGTGTAAGTTATTTTATTTTTAGCAAAGAAATAGGAGATTTAGATGAAATATGGAACTACAATTTTGCAAATTGTATAGCAAAAGGAATGGTTCCATACAAAGATTTTAATATAGTAATAACACCCTTGCTTTCAATAATAGAATCAATATTTTTAAGAATATGTAATGAGCTAATAACAATGAGAATATTAGCAGTTATACTAAATAGCTTAAATTTATTTTTAATATATAAAACACAAGAAAAATTAGGAATAAAAAGAAGTGTAAGTATAATTACAACAGCAGTAATTGCTTATTTAGTAAAAAAATATTTATGCATAGATTATAATTGGTTTGTACTATTTTTAAGTTTAGTTATAATCAATATAGAATTTAGTAAGTTAAAATCTAATAAAATCCAAAACTTAATTATTGGAATATTAGCAGGAATGTGTATATGCACAAAACAAACAACAGGAGTTTTTATATGCTTTGCAATAGTAATGTATAAAACTCTTTTTGCGATAAAAACAAGGCAAAAAGAAGATATTATAAAAGTATTCTCAGTAATAATTGGAATAGCAATTCCAACGATGATATTAATGTTATATCTTGCAATTAATGGAGCAATAAATAGTTTTATAGATTATTGTATATTAGGAATAAAAACATTTAACAACAAAATATCATATATAAATTTAATAAAATCTGATATATTAAGTATAAAAATATTGTCTGTAATAGTACCTATTTCAATGATTTTATTAAGCACATATTCAATAATAAAAAAAGATAAAAAACTTTTATTTTTAGTTTGCTTAGGAATAGCAAATTTCGTTGTAGCATTTCCAATTTCAGATAACATTCACTTTTTAATCGGAAGCACAATAACTTTAATAGGAATAGTATATGTGTTATATATGTACTTTTATAATCTTTTGAAAAATAAAAAAATAAAGCTATTTTTCAAATTCTTTTGTGAAGATTTAGCTGTTGCAATATTAGTTTTAATAGGAATATGGAGTATTTACAAGAATTATAAATATATAAAACAGAAAAATAATTACAGTACATTAAATCATTTTAAAAATATAACCATATCAGAAGAATTAGAAAATAAAATAAAAAATGTAGAAAGTTATATAGAAAATTCAGAAGAAAAAGTATATATATTAGACTCAGATGCAGCACTTTATAATATACCAATAGATACATACAATAAAGATTTTGATATGTTTAATAAAGGCAATTTAGGAGGAAAAGGCGAGCAAGGACAAATAGAAAAAATACAAAATATGAGTAATGTTAAAATTTTAATTAGAAAAGATGGATTAAGCAGAAATTGGCAAACACCTGAAGAAGTAAGAAAATATATAAAAGAAAATTTAGAAAAACAAGAAAGTATAGAAATTTTTGATGTTTATTATAAGGAGTAGAAAAAAATGAAATTATTAATGCATACATGTTGTGCACCATGTAGTGTGTATTGCATAGATTCACTAAGAAAAGAAGGAATAGAACCAACAGTATATTGGTATAACCCAAACATACATCCATATATGGAATATAAAGCAAGAAGAGACTGCTTAAAAGAATATACAAAAAGTATAAATGTAGAAGCAATATTTGAAGAAAACTATGGACTAGATGAATTTTGCAAAAATGTAATAGGAGACTTAGAAAATAGATGTTCAAACTATTGCTACAGAGTACGACTAGAGCAAACAGCAAAATATGCAAAAGAAAATGGGTACGACACAATAACAACAACACTTCTAGTAAGCCCATATCAAAAACATGAAGTATTAAAAGCACAAGCAGAAGAAATAGCAAAAAAATATGGACTAAACTTCTTATACAGAGACTTTAGAGTAGGCTTCAGAGAAGGACAAGCAAAAGCACGAGAACTAGGATTATATATGCAAAAATATTGTGGATGCATATTTTCAGAAGAAGATAGATATTATAACCGCATTCAAAAAGATAAGGAAAATGCTCAAAAAACTAAATAAAAATAAATTCTGATAAAGCCATTTTTTATTATAGTAAATTTTAATAATTAAAAAAGATGTGAAAATTCACATCTTTTTTTGTTAAATGCTGTAAAATGCCCAAAAAGGGTTGAAATTTTTTTAACTTATATATATAATAAAAATTGTAAGTTTAAAAAGAAAAAATATATAAAATAATGAAAAAAGGAGAAAAATGGGGGACATGAATAAAAAAGTAGAAAATGAAAACAAAAAAAATCATAAAGCAGCAAAGGTAATATTAATAGTATTATTAGTATTAATTATTATAATAGGAGCTGCAGCAGGATGTGGATACTGGTATGTACAAAATAAAGTATCAAAAATAAATCAAGTGGATGTAAACGAAGACGAAATAGAAATAACAGAAGGTGTAAAAGAAGAACTTGCAGATTATAGAAATATAGCCATCTTAGGAATTGATAGTAGAGAAGACACATATAGCCTAGGAAATAGAAGTGACTGTATAATAATTGCAAGTATAAACAACAAAACAAAAGAAGTAAAATTAGTATCAGTATATAGAGATACATACTTAGAATTAACAGGTAGAAATTTAGATAAAGTTACTCATGCATATTCATACGGAGGACCAACACTTACATTAAGTACTTTAAACACAAATTTAGATTTAGATATAACAGAATTTGTAACAGCAAATTTCGATGCAGTAAAAGAAATAGTTAATGACATTGGTGGTATAGATATAACAGTAACAGATGCAGAAGCAACAAGCATTCCTGGAATTACTTCAGCAGGTACATACACATTAAATGGAGAACAAGCACTTGCATATGCCAGAATAAGAAAAATAGACACAGACTACAAGAGAACAGAAAGAATGAGAACAGTTATAGCAGCAAGTTTAGAAAAAGTTAAAAAGATGAATGCAACAGAATTAAACACAGCAGCAGACAAAGTTTTACCAAGATTATACACAAATATAGACTCAAATGAAATAATGTCTTTAATACCAACAGTTGCATCATACAAAATAACAGAAAGCAAAGGATGGCCACAAGCCGTAGAAGGGAAAATAATAAACGGAGTTTGGTATGGAGTACCAGTAACACTAGAAAGTAGTGTAAAAGAACTACACAAAGAATTATTTAATGAAGAAAATTATACACCAAGTGACAAAGTAAAAGATATAAGCGGAAAAATAATAAATAAAACAGGAACTGGAAAATAAAGTATCCTATATTTATATAATTTAGAATTTAAGAAAATGGTGTAAGAGGATGGAAAGAGTTAATGATTTATTAAGAAGAAAAAAATCTAAAATTATAATTTTTATGATTTTAGATATTATATCTATGCTAATTGCCTCATACTTAGCATTAGCATTAAGATTTGATTTCGATGAGATACCAGCACAATACTTAACAACAGCATATAAATATGTTGCAATAGATATAGCTGTAATGCTAATTACATTTTTTGAACTTAATTTATATACATCTGTATGGAGATATGCCTCTATAACAGAACTTATTAATATTGGAAGTGCATGTTTCACAACCGAAATAATAAATTTAATATATAAAAAAATGTTTAGCATATCAATGCCAAGAAGCTATTCTTTAATAAGACTTTTATTACTAATATTTTTCGTAGCAACTATAAGATTCTCATTTAGAATACTAAGAACAATAACTATTAAATTTGAAAATAGAAAAAATAATAACAATGTTATGATAGTTGGTGGAGGAGAAGCTGCGCGATTACTAATAGACGAGGCAGCAAGAAATAGAACATTATTTGGCTCTAATATTGTATGCATAATTGATGATAACAAAGAAAAAGTAGGTACATATATTAGAGGAATTCAAATCGTTGGAACAAGAAAACAAATTAAACAAATGGCTGAAAAATATGATGTAAATGAAATTATAATTGCAATTCCATCTGCATCTAAAGAAGAAATATCAAAAATAATAACAGAATGTCAAAAAACTTCATGTGAATTAAAAATATTACCTTCAATTTTTCTAACCATGAATGAAAAAAATAATAATATTGTAAATAAAATAAGACCTATATCATACGAAGACTTTTTAGGAAGAAGTCAAATTGTAGTTGATATTAACGAAATTTCTAATAACATTAAAGATAAGGTAATAATGGTAACAGGCGGTGGAGGATCCATTGGTTCTGAACTATGTAGACAAATTGCAAAATGCAATCCAAAACAGCTAATAATATTCGATATATACGAGAACAATGCATATGAAATTCAAATGGAATTATTAAGAAATTATCCAAACTTAGATTTACATGCAATAATTGGTTCTGTAAGAGATTATGATAGATTAGAAAAAGTATTTCAAAAATATAAAATAAACCAAGTATTTCATGCAGCAGCACATAAACATGTACCATTAATGGAAGAAAGCCCAAACGAGGCAATAAAAAATAATTGCTTAGGAACGTTAAATTGTGCAAAACTAGCTGATAAATATAAAGTTGAAAAATTTGTACTAATATCAACAGATAAAGCAGTTAGACCAACAAATGTAATGGGAGCTTCAAAAAGAATTTGTGAAATGATAATTCAAAGCTATGATAAAATAAGCAAAAACACATCATATGTAGCAGTTAGATTTGGAAATGTTTTAGGGTCAAATGGTTCAGTTATTCCACTATTTTTAAAACAAATTGAAAATGGTGGTCCAGTAACAGTAACACATAAAGAAATAACAAGATTCTTCATGACAATTCCTGAAGCTGTAAGCTTAGTGCTACAAGCAAGTGTGTATGCAAAAGCTGGAGAAATATTTGTTTTAGATATGGGACAACCTGTAAAAATATACGATTTAGCAAAACAAATTATAAGATATAAAGGTTTTACACCAAATGAAGATATAAAAATAAAAATTACAGGATTAAGACCAGGAGAAAAATTATATGAAGAAATTTTAATGGATGAAGAAGGATTAAAAGAAACTCCAAACAAATTAATTCATATAGGACAACCAATAGAAATAAAAGAAAACTTTTTAGAAGAGTTAAACAATTTAATAATGGATTCATATGATAACAACGAAGACATAAAAGAAAAAATAGCTAAAATTGTTACAACATACAAAATTGATAATGGTAAAAATCACAATGAAAATATTCAAGAAGAAAAGAAAAAAATAATGGCTTAAGAGTATATGAAAAGAAGGAAAAACAATGAAAAAAGATATAAAACCTTTTGAAAAGAAAGTATGGCTTTCATCACCAACAATGCATGGAGATGAAATAAAATATGTTGAAGAAGCATATAACACAAATTGGATGAGTACAGTAGGAGCTAATATTAATGAAGTTGAAAAAAATATATGCAACAAAGTAGGATGTAAATATGCAGTTGCACTATCTTCAGGAACAGCTGCGCTTCATCTAGCAATGAGACTTGCAGGAATAAAAACAGGAGAAAAAGTATTTTGCAGTGACATGACATTCAGTGCAACAGTAAATCCAATTATATATGAAGGCGGAATTCCTGTATTTATAGATACAGAATATGATTCTTGGAATATGGATCCAGTAGCTCTAGAAAAAGCATTTGAACTATATCCAGAAGTTAGAATAATAGTTGTAGCACATTTATATGGAACACCAGGAAAAATAGATGAAATATTTGCAATTGCTAAAAAACATAATGCAACAATAATAGAAGATGCAGCAGAAAGCTTAGGTGCTACATATAAAGGAAAACAAACAGGAACATTTGGAAAATATAATTGCATTTCATTTAATGGAAATAAAATTATTACAGGTTCAAGTGGAGGAATGTTATTAACAGATGACTTAGAAGCAGCAAATAAAGCAAGAAAATGGTCAACACAAAGTAGAGAAGAGGCAAGTTGGTATCAACATGAAGAAATAGGATATAACTACAGAATGAGCAATGTGATAGCAGGTGTTGTAAGAGGACAAATTCCTTACTTAGAAGAACATATTGCTCAAAAAAAAGCAATATATGAAAGATATAAAGAAGGATTAAAAGATTTACCTATAAAAATGAACCCAATACCAAAAGAATGTAACCCAAATTATTGGCTTTCTTGCATGATAATAGATAAAGAAGCAATGTGTAAACAAGTAAGAGGAGAACAAGAAGCACTTTATATAACAGAAAAAGGAAAAACATGCCCAACAGAGATATTAGAAAAACTTGCAGAAATAAATGCAGAAGGAAGACCAATATGGAAACCAATGCATATGCAACCTATATTTAGAATGAACCCATTTGTAACCAAAGCAGGAAATGGAAGAGCAAAAACTAATGCATATATTAAGGAAGAGACAGAAGATGTTGGGATGGATATTTTTACAAGAGGATTATGCTTGCCATCTGACAATAAAATGACACCAGAACAACAAGAAAAGATTATAGAAGTTATAAAAGGATGTTTTGAATAATGGAACATAAAAAAGGTATATATGAAAAATACATAAAAAGAATGTTAGATTTTATATTAAGCTTAATTGCTTTAATATGTCTATCACCAGTATTATTAATAGTTTCAATTTTGGTAAGAACAAAGTTAGGAAGTCCAATAATTTTCAAACAACAACGACCAGGTAAAAATGAAAAAATATTTACTTTATATAAATTTAGAACTATGACAGATGAAAAAGACGAAAATGGAAAACTATTACCAGATTCACAAAGATTAACAAAATTTGGAAAATTTCTAAGAAGCACAAGTTTAGACGAATTACCAGAATTAATAAATATAATTAAAGGCGATATGGCAATAGTAGGACCAAGACCATTGCTCGTAGAATACTTACCATTATATAATAAAGAACAAAAACATAGACACGATGTAAGACCAGGCCTTACAGGCTTAGCACAGGTAAATGGTAGAAATTTAATTTCTTGGGAAGAAAAGTTTAATAATGATATAAAATACATAAATAATATAACCTTTATAGGAGATGTGGAAATTATTATAAAAACAGCAATAAACGTTATAAAAAAAGACGGAATAAATAGCGAAACTTCAGCTACTATGGAAGAATTCAAAGGGAATAAAGAAAAAGTAAAGGAGAAAATACTTGAATAAAAATATTGTAATTATTGGTGCGAGTGGACACGGAAAGGTAATTGCTGATATAGTAATGAAATCGGAAGATAATTTAGTAGGCTTTTTGGATGATAACATGCAAATCCAAAATAAAAAAATTTTTGAAAATAAAAAAGTAATTGGTATTGTTAGTGATTGCGAAAAACTGCAAAAAAATAATTCTGATTACCTTTTTATTGTAGGAATAGGAAATAATTACATTAGAAAAGAGATATTTGAGAGATATAAATTAGATTATTATACTGCTATTCATCCAAATGCAATATTATCTAATCAAATACAAATAGGAAAAGGCACTGTAGTAATGGCAAATGCGGTAATAAATACAAATGCAAATATTGGTGAAAATTGTATTATAAATACAGGAGCTATTGTAGAACATGATAATATAGTTAGCAGTAATGTTCATATATCTCCAAATGCAACATTGTGCGGTACAGTTAAAATAGGCGAACTAACACATATAGGAGCAAGTGCTACAGTAAAAAATAACATAACAATTTGTGATGAATGTATAATAGGTGCAGGAGCTGTTGTCGTAAAAAATATTGAAGAAAAAGGGACTTATGTTGGAGTGCCAGCAAAATTATTAAAATAACGATGGAGTTTAAAGTGAAAATATTAATATTGGCAAATAATGATATAGGATTATATAATTTTAGAAAAGAATTAATTAATAGATTAATAAAAGAAAAAAACGAGGTATATATGTCTTTACCAAATGGTGAAAGAGTAAAAGACTTAGAAAAATTAGGTTGTATTTTTTTTGAAACTGATGTGGATAGAAGAGGTACAAACCCAATAAAGGATTTTAAATTAATTCTAAAATATAGAAAGATTTTAAATACAATTAAACCAGACATAGTTTTAACATATACTATAAAGCCTAATATATATGGCGGATTAATGTGTAGGATAAAAAATATACCTTATATATGTAATATAACAGGGTTAGGTACAGCTACAGAAAATAAAAGTATTGTACAAAAAATAGTATTTGTTTTATATAAATGTGCATTAAAAAGGGTAAAATGCTGTTTTGTTCAGAATAGTGAAAATTTGCAGTTTTTAAACGATAATAAATTAGTAAAAGAAACAAAGTGTAAATTAATTCCAGGTTCTGGTGTTAATTTAGAACGATATAAAGTTTTACCCTATCCTAATAATATAGAAAAGATTAAATTTTTATTTATTAGCAGAATAATGAAAGAAAAGGGAATAGAACAATATTTAGAAGCAGCTAAAATAATAAAGAACAAATATAGTAATACAGAATTTCATATATTAGGATTTTGTGAACAAGAGTATGAGGAAAAATTAAAAAAATTAACAGAGGATGGAATAATAAGTTATCATGGATTGCAAAAAGATGTTATTCCTTTTTTGCAAGAGGCTTCATGCTTAATACATCCATCATATTATCCAGAAGGAATGTCAAATGTATTGCTGGAAGCGTCAGCTTCAGGAAGACCTGTCATTACAACAAACAGAAGCGGATGTAAAGAAATTGTTGAAGATGGAAAAACAGGTTATATTATTGAGATAAAAAATTCACAACAATTAATTGAAAAGATAGAGGAATTTTTAAAACTATCAAATGAGCAACGCAAACAAATGGGATTAGAGGCAAGAAAAAAAGTGAAAAATGAATTTGATAGGAATATTGTAATTAATGAATATATGAAGGAGTTAGAATGAAATGATAAGAGTGCTTCAAGTGTTAGGAAAACTTAATCGTGGTGGTGCAGAAACAATGATTATGAATATTTATAGGAACATAGATAGAACTAAAATTCAGTTTGATTTTGTTAAGCATACAACTGAAAAATGCGCATATGAGGATGAAATTTTATCACTAGGAGGAAGAATTTATAATATTCCACAATATAAATTATATAATCATTTAAAATATAAAAAAGAATGGAAAAAACTATTATTTGAACATGATGAATGGAAAATAGTACA
>CAKPKF010000022.1 GCA_934167175.1 uncultured Clostridia bacterium
TTACTAACAGTTCGCCACTATCAGGTACTGTAAGGAACTTTCACCCTCAAGTTGTTGCCCATGCTGGGCACACTAAATTTTAAAGTCACCAGTAAAAAACTGGTGACTCTATTTTTGATAATACTATTGCACTTCTTTATAATTCAAGTTCACTCATCCAATCTTCAATTTTAAAAATTCTTTCTGTTAACTTACTAATTTGTGGACCTAATTCATTTTTTAATTTTTCAACTTCCACTGACCAATAACCAGCTGTTATTTCCTCTTTAATATCTGTAAATTCTTTTTCAGTTTTCAAGATTTTTTCATAATCTGGTTTTTCTTCTGATTTCAAACTAATTAATTCAGTTTCAATTTCATATTGCTCACATTTTAATTCTTCTATTTCTTCGGATATCTCTTCTTTTAAATCTGTTATTTCAGATAATAATCCTTCTTTTTCTTCTATTAACTCATTTTGTAAACACTCTAATGTATAAAAAACTCTATAATCTGTAAGTGATATTATTATGTCTGATTTAAAATTATCCATTTTTTCTAAGATTAT
This sequence comes from uncultured Clostridia bacterium, assembly GCA_934167175.1. GTDB lineage: Bacteria > Bacillota > Clostridia > TANB77 > CAG-508 > CAKPKF01. Next base: position 548 of record CAKPKF010000022.1, read on the forward strand.
TTGTTTCTCTGCAATTTTATAAAACTGGTTTAATAGTTCATTCGAATTTGATATTTCATCATAGCTTTTTCCTATATTGTTAGCGTAGTCTACTAATAATTTTATTAGCACCTTTTCCACTTGCATTTCTGTTATATCAACTAGATTAATTTCATTTTTTATTTCTATTCCGTAATCAGCTGATTCTAATAAATTTTGTTCATAATTTGAAAAAGTGTAAGTATTTAGTTTTTCAGCTACTTTCTTATCAATTGTTTTATCAAATTCTTCTTTTTTTCCATTAAGTATAACTTCTGTTATCCTTTTAACTAGATTTGATTTACAATTTTCATTAGTTCTAACTACTTCAAGTAATTCTTGGATTTGTTTTTTTTGAGTATTTTGTGCTACGTTTAATATCCCTTCTTGTTTTTCTGAACTTTTTTCTAAAAAAGTTCCATTTAATTTAGTATTATTCATTTTTTTACCTCCAAAAAATATTTTTTATTTTTGTACTATTGTCTTCTTGTAAACACGAGGTTACATACTAATGTACTAGTATATTTTACTATATTTACATAATATTGTCAACAAAGGTAATATTAGTTGATTTTTTTATGTAAATATGATATAATATACTTAGTAAATGGTAAACTAAGTGAAAGCTTAGGGCACAAAGCTATGGGTCTAAAAGTAGATATTTTTTTCTACTCATGATTGCCAGGTTGCCTATTTTTTTGAGAAGGTGGTTATTATGTTTAAAACTTCTTTTAAAAATATGATTGCATCCTTACTTTTAATGATTACCATATTTAATTGTACTCTAATAATTTTTACTTCTGAAGTTAATGCATCTTCTGCTCAATTCTATAATATAGCCAAAAATGTCCATGCTAATTTTAGAAAAGGAAATTTCACATATGACTCAGGTGTGTTAAAACAAATTACTAAATCTCCTTATAAAACAAATAATTGTAAAATTACAGATTGTAGTCATTTTGTATCTGTAGCATTATATAAATATTTTCCTTCAAGTAAAAGGTTATATATGAGACAAAATACTAGATTAAAAGAATACCAGTTAACTAGCAAGGATTTTTATAATATAGGATACTATAAAATTTTCCTTAAACGTAGATATTACGGCGATTTTTCTAAAGCAACTATTAAAAAATTATCAAATTATTTTACTTCAATTTATGTTTCAAAAAATAATTTACGAAAAGGTGACATTTTGGTTTACACAGATCATGTCGAAATTTTTTCTTACATGAAAAACGGAAAAATGTATGTTTTAAATTGTGGGTCTAATTCAGCTATAAAAGCTGCAGGAGACATTTCTAAATCAACTCACTCAGTAAAACAAATAAAATATATCTTAAGAGTACATTAACAAAAAATTCCTTGCTAGCATAGCTAGCAAGGAATTTTTTGTTACGATTTTTTATTTTATAATTTTAGCATTTTACTCATACCTAATTCAAATAATTCAGTAATATTAATCTTTTTTATTAGCAAATTATTTTCATTGTCTTTTTTTAATATGAATAAAGATAACTCATTATGCTCTCCTAGATTTTTAGCATCAATAAATATTGGAACTGATTTTACTTCCATAAAAGCAAAAATTTTATCATCACTCTTAGGTAAAGTTTGCCAGTTTTTTTCATAGCTATCTTTTTTTGTTTCTTCTATAAAATCCATATCCTTTGCATTAAATGCATAACCTATTTCGTTATTTATAGAACAAGCTACTATCTCATTATCATACACTACAGAAACAGGATAAGGATTATTGAATTTTATTACATTCTCTTCATCGATTGGTACTTGTAATAACTTTGATAAAAAATCATTTTTCATTTGATATGCCTCCTAAAATTATTTAAATTATATTGTCTAATCCTTTTAAGTAAGGCATCTACTAGATATTTATGATATTTATATTTTATCATATTTACATAACATTGTCAAAGCAAATAGTATATTATACTATTTGCTTTGATTTCATATTCTATTTTAGTGTTGCACCTTTCATTCCCTCTCTCATATACTCTACTTCTTCATTGATGTCTAGTCTCATGAATAGTGGTTCACCCTTTTCTATTACTTTTGTATTTTGTGGTATATTATCATACTTTTTCATACTATCCCACATTTTTAACTCAGGCACATTTATTCCAATTTGTTTAAATATTTTTTCTGCTGTATCTGGCATAAATGGACTTATCATTATTGCTATTCTTCTTAGGTTTTCTATCAAGTGATACATTACAGATTGTAATTTTTCTGTTTCGTTTTCTTTTTCTAGTACCCAAGGTGATGTCTCATCTATATATTTATTTGTTCTTGAAATTCTATTCCAAATATGTGCTAGTGCTGTACTAAATTGCATATTGTCCATACTCTCTTCTATGTCTTGTATTTCTAGCATTTCTTTTTCTAGTTCTTCATCTACATCGTTCTTGATTCCATTATATTCTGGAACTACTCCATCAAAATATTTGTTTACCATTGATACTGTTCTATTTAGTAAATTTCCTAAGTCATTGCATAGATCGAAATTAAATCTTTCCACAAAGTTTTCAGGAGCAAATACTCCATCTTGACCAAATGGAATTTCTCTTAATAAGAAATATCTTGTAGCATCTACACCATATCTATCTATTAATAGTTCTGGATATATTACATTTCCTTTTGATTTAGACATTTTCCCATCTTTCATCATTATAAATCCATGCGCAAATACTTTTTTTGGTAATGGTAAGCCTAATGCCATTAAGAATATAGGCCAATATATTGTATGAAATCTTATTATATCTTTACCTACTACATGTACATCTGCTGGCCAATATTTTTTAAACAATGTGTCATCATCTGATAAATATCCTAAAGCTGTTATATAGTTAGTTAAAGCATCTAACCAAACATATACAACATGTTTTGGATCTTTCTTTACTTTAATTCCCCAATCAAATGTTGTACGACTAACACATAGATCTTCTAATCCTGGTTTTATGAAATTGTTTATCATTTCATTTTTTCTTGATTCTGGCTCTATAAATCCTGGATTTTCATCGTAATATTTAAGTAATCTATCTGCATATTTTTTCATATTAAAGAAATATGCTTCTTCTTCCATTTTTATTACATCTCTACCACAATCTGGACATTTTCCATTTACTAATTGTGTTTCTGTAAAATATGTTTCACAAGGCATGCAATAAAGTCCTTCGTATTTTCCTTTGTAAATATCTCCTGTCTCCATAAATTTATCGAATATTTTTTCTACTACTTTGGTATGTCTTTCTTCTGTAGTTCTGATGAAATCATCATTTTGTATGTTTAATTTTTTCCATAATTTTTTTGCATATTCAGCTATTTCATCAACATGCTCTTGAGGCGATTTTCCTAAACCTTTAGCTACTGTTTCCACCTTTTGACCATGTTCATCTAGTCCTGTAAGCATTCGTGTATCATAACCTCTTATTTTTTTATATCTTGCCATTGTGTCTGTAGCTATTGTTGTGTATGCTGTACCAATATGAAATCTACCACTTGGATAGTATATTGGTGTTGTTATATAGAATGTCTTTTTTTCCATATAAATCTCCTCCTTTTCTTTTTTTATTATTATATTAAAAAGCGCAACTTTATTACTCTAACTAGTATTGTAATAAAGTATACGCCTTAAATTCATATATAATTTAATTTATACTTTTATAACTCCACCAATTACTTTATTTTCTTCTTTTTGGTTTGGTAGAATTTTTGCTCCTCCTGCTATAACTAAAGTATCTCCTTCTTCAAGAACTTTATATTCATCTTTTAATTTTTCTATTCCTTTTTCTATAGTTTTATCTATATTTTCAGCATCTTCTACTAATACTGGGAATACATTCCATGCTACACTTAATTGGTTATATGTTTTCTTAGAATCTGTTATTGCAAATACTGGGCAACCAGTACCTAATCCTGCTAGTATTCTTCCTGTATCTCCTGATTGTGTATAAGCAACAATAGCATCTGCACCTATATTTTTAGCTGTAACAGCCGCTGAATATGATGTAACAAATTTCATATCTTTACCTTTAACTTCTATATTTTTTTGAGTGAATCTCTTCCAGTAATTTACTGTTTCTTCTATTGTCTTTGATATTTTAACCATTGTTTCAACACATTTTAATGGATATTTACCCATTGCACATTCTCCTGATAGCATTATTGCACCTGTTCTATCATATACAGCATTTGCAACATCACTAGCTTCTGCTCTTGTTGGTAATGGGTTGTGTGTCATTGATTCAAGCATTTGTGTTGCTGTTATAACTGGTTTTCCTACTTCATTACATCTTTTTATAAAGTGTTTTTGAACTATTGGAACTTGCTCAAATGGAACTTCTACAGCCATATCTCCACGAGCTACCATTATACCGTCACATGTTTCTAATATTTCTTCAAAATTGTCAATTCCTTCTTGGTTTTCTATTTTACAGATTATTTTTACTTCTTGTCCGCCATTGTCATCTAGTACTTTACGTACATCTAATACATCTTGTTTATTTCTTACAAATGATGCAGCTACATAATCAAATCCTACTCTTGCAGCATCTTTTAAATCTTGGATATCTTTTTCTTTTAAACTTGGTAATTTAAGTGGTATTCCTGGTACGTTTATACTTTTTCTACTTCCTAATTTTCCTGATGCAGTAACTTTACAATAAATATCTTTATCTTTTATTTCTTGTACTTCTACTTCTATTGCACCATCATCTATAAGGATTTTTGTACCTGGTTTTACATCTTGATATAAATTTTTATAACTTACTGATGTTTTTGTTGCATCTCCTATTATATCTTCATTTACTAATACAAATGAAGCACCTTCTTCTAATAATACTTTTTCATCACCAGTTTCTATTTTTCCTGTTCTAACTTCTGGACCTTGCATATCTAACATTAATGCTACTGGCATTTTTAATCTTTCTCTTATTTCTAAAAAGTCAGCAATTTTTTCTGCTTGCTCTGGATAACTACCATGAGAAAAGTTTATTCTAGCTACATTCATTCCTGTTTTTATAAGCTCTTCTAATTTTTTTTCACTTGCTGGACCTATTGTACATACAATATTTGTTTTTCTTAAATTAACTCTCACGTTTGATTCCTTCTTTCTTCAAAAAATTTACCTAATTAGTATAACACAAAATTACCATTATATTCAAGGGTACTTTTAAAAAAAAGAGTAAAATATTGTTTAATATTTTACTCTTTTTATCAAATTTACTTATATATTGTCAAAATCTCGTTATTTATCTGTCATTATCCACTTTATTAAGTCTAAATCTGTACTTTCTATTAACATATCATTTTTGGGAACAACTCTAAAAGTATATCCGTAGTTTCCTCCAGTTGATAATTTTATTTTTCCTTTATATGTATAAGTTTTATCTTCTCTCTCATTTGAATCTACACTTTCCATTTTAATTATATCTACTGGTTCTATAATTCCATTGTCCAAAATTTTTCCATAATATGCTTCTACTTGAATATTATCTTTAGATATATTTGGTAATGTTACTTCACAGTTTACTTCTATACTGTTTCCTGCATTTACTGTAACATTATCTAAATTATTGTTTTGGAATATTTTAATATCTTTCCAGTTTGAACGCATACTATCTTTCCAAGAATTAAACTCTGTTACTAAGTCTAATTTAGAATAATATTTATTTGATACCTCACAAAGTGGCATATATAATTTCTCCATATAATCTACAAGCATTCTTGCTGTGCCATATTTACCTCCTGTAGAAATTATAGAATTTTTCATCATTTGTACCCATCTTTTTGATATTCCATCTTTGTCTTTATCATAATAGAATGGTATTATTTTATTTTCTAAATTGCTATACATACTTTCGCTGTCAGCTATATCTTGGATTTCATATGAATCGTATTCTTGGCTTGTTCCTATAGTCCATCCATTTGTAGTATTATATCCTTCAGCCCACCATCCATCTAATACACTGAAGTTTATTACACCATTAACTGATGCTTTTTGTCCACTAGTTCCTGATGCTTCCATTGGACGTCTTGGTGTATTTAACCACACATCTACACCACTTATTAATAATCTTGATATTGCCATATTATAATTCTCTAATAAGAATATTTTCCCTTTAAATTGTGGTTTCATAGATATTTCATGTATGTATTTTATTAAATCTTGACCAGCCTTATCTGCTGGGTGCGCTTTACCTGCAAAAATTAATTGTACTGGTCTATTTTCATCGTTTAAAATTTGTGTTATTCTTTCTAAATCTTTGAACAATAATGTTGCTCTTTTATATGTTGCAAATCTTCTGGCAAATCCTATTGTTAGAGCATCTGGATTTAATTTTGAAGTAATTTCTCTTATTTCTTCATAACTTACTCCACTATTTTTGAATCTATTTGTTACATTTTCTTTAACATATGTTAATAATTTTTCTTTTCTTATTTTATGTTCTTGCCATAATTTTTCATCTGGAATATTATTTATTTTTTCCCATGTACTATCTAAATACATTTTGTCTTGCCAGAATGGTTCTAAATATTTGTTGTATAACCTTTTTAAACTTGGTGCAAGCCATGTACACGTGTGAATTCCATTTGTAACATATGTTATTGGTGATTCACTTGGTGAAATATTTGGCCATACTTCACTAAATAATTCTCTTGAAACAGCTCCATGTAGTTTACTTACTCCATTTTTCTTTCCTGCTATTTTTAATGCTAAAATAGCCATATTAAATCCGTAATCTAAATTTTTACCTGGTTTCATTCCTAATTTTAGGAATTCATCTCTTGTTATATTTAAACGATTCCAATACCCATCAAAATATTTCTCTACTAAATCTATAGGAAATATATCATTTCCAGCTGGAACCGGCGTATGTGTTGTAAATACTGTTTTAGAAGTTGCTATATCTCTTGCTATGTTGAAAGATACATTTTTTTCTTTTATTATATTTTTCATTAATTCTAATATTAAGAATGATGAATGTCCTTCATTCATATGATATATTGTTGGTTCTAATCCTAATGTTTTTAATAGTCTTACTCCACCCATTCCTAAAACAATTTCTTGTCTTATTCTCATTTCTTGGTCTCCACCATAAAGTCTTAAAGTAACATCTCTATTTTCTGGTTTGTTTTGTGAAATGTCTGAATCCATTAAATATAGATTAACTCTTCCAACACTTATTTTCCATACTTTTAAATATAATTTACCATCTGGAAATTTTACATCTATTATTAATTCTTCACCATTTTCTTTTAATACTGGAACTATAGGTAAATTGTATAAATCTATATTTGTATAATTAGTTTCTTGTATTCCATATCCATTAATTTTTTGATTAAAATATCCATTTTTATATAATAATCCAACCGCCACAAAAGGAATTCCTAAATCACTAGCAGATTTTAAGTGATCTCCTGATAAAATTCCTAATCCTCCTGAATATATAGGTAGTATTTGATCTAATCCATATTCTGCTGAAAAATATGATATCAAATTCTTTTTATTGTTTGGATATTTTTTATTAAACCAGGTTGACTTACTATTCATATATCCTTCAAAATTATCTATTATCCTATCATAATTACTAATAAATTCTTTGTTTTGTATTGCTGATTCCAATTTTTCTTGTGATACTAATTTTAAAAATTTAACTGGGTTTTTATCGCATGTTTCCCATAAATCTACATCAATCAATTTAAATAGATTCAGAAACTCTGTATTCCAACTCCACCATAGATTGTTTGCTACCTCTGATAATTTATTTATCCTTGTGGGTAACTGTGGATTTACTGTAATTCTATTAAAAACGTACATTATAAAATTTCCTCCTTTGTATATATAAATATAAATATATTCTAACAAATTATATTATCCTTTATTTAATAAAATTTGTCAAATTTTTTTATACATATTTCTTAAAATTTCTATTTCTCTTGCATATCCAGATAATTCATTTGGAGTTTCCAAATAAAATGGCAACTCTCGCAATTTAGGGTGATTTATTATTCTTGCCAATGCCTCTAATCCTATAGTTCCTTCTCCGATTTTTGCATGCCTATCTTTATGTGATTCAATTTCATTCATACTATCATTTAGATGAATAGCCTTTAAATAATCTAATCCAATTATTCTATCAAATTCCTCTAAAACTCCATCCAAATTGTTAACTATATCATATCCGGCATCATTTACATGACATGTATCTAAACATACACCTAATTTATCTTTTAACTTTACCCCATCTATTATTTGTTTTAGTTCCTCAAATTTTCTTCCTATTTCACTGCCTTTCCCAGACATAGTTTCTAATAAAACTGTTGTTGTTTGTTGTGGTAATAAAACTTCATTTAACATTTCTATTATTAATTTTATCCCTTTTTCAGCTCCTTGTCCTACATGGCTTCCTGGATGGAAATTATACATATTGTTTGGTGTAAATTCCATTCTCATTAAATCATCTTTCATTGTCTCTTTTGCAAATATTCTAGTTCTTTCCTCTGCCGAACATGGATTTAATGTATATGGTGCATGTGCCAAAATTTTTGCAAAATTATTATCTTTTGCTATTTCTAAAAAACTTTCTACGTCTTTTGGATTGATTTCTTTTGCTTTTCCCCCTCTTGGGTTTCTAGTAAAAAATTGAAATGTATTAGCGTTAATCGATATTGCATCTTTTGCCATATGAGTATATCCTTTTGAGGCAGACAAATGACTTCCTATTTTTAACATAAGAAATTTCTCTCCTTTATATTTTGATTAATCTTTTTATATCACAACTAAATTTTAAATACAATGGAAAAATAACAATTAATGCATATGTTCCATACCAATTGTTAAAATTTTTTCTACGTGCTCATCATCTAGACTATAATAAACAATTTTACCTTTTTTTCTACATTTTACTATTTTCATTTGCCTTAAAATTCTTAATTGATGTGATATAGCTGATTGCGTATTATTAACTATATTTGCTATATCGCATACACATAATTCTTCTTTAGATAATGCGCATATTACTTTTATTCTAGTTGAATCCCCAAATATCTTAAAAAATTCTGCTAACTCATATAAATTCTGTTCATTTGGCAAAGCTCTTTCTACTCTTCTAACTACATCTGCATGTATTATGTTACAATCACAATTTTTTTCTTTCATTTTTACCTCCATTTACATGAATTAATGTTCACGTGTACAGTCTATACTATTCTTAATTATTTGTCAACTTTTATTTCTACTTTTCAAATTTCTGTATTTTTTAATATATTATAAATCCAAATAGAAATAGGTATTATTAAAGTTTCTAATTACTTTACCAATACCTATTTTATTTGTTATATAATTATTTTTCTAAATTCTTCATTATTGTTTTATATGCTTCTTCTACGCTCATTGTTTTTTGTTCACCAGTTTCCATATTTTTTAGTGAAACTGTATTATTTTGTATTTCATCTTCACCAATTACAATTACAAATGGAATACCTAATTTATTAGCATATTTAAATTGTGTTTTTATTGCTTTATTTCCAAAATATATTTGAGTATTTATATCATTTTTTCTCAACATAGTAGCCACTTGTATACCTTTACTATAATCATCAACCATAGATATTATTAACACATCTGCTATTGTTCTTGAAGTTTCTTTTATTAGTTCGTTCTCCTTTAGTTGTGCAAACAATCTTGTTAGTCCTATAGATATTCCAACACCTGGCATTTTTCTGTCTGTATAATATTCCGCTAAATTATCATATCTTCCTCCAGAACATACGCTTCCTAATTGTTTATATTCATTGAAAAATGTTTCATATACAGTACCTGTGTAATAGTCTAATCCTCTTGCTATTGTTAAATCAACTGTAAAAAATTCTTCTGGTACACCAAAATCTTTAATATATTTAATAACTTCTTTTAGCTCTTCTAGTCCTTCATTGAAAATATTGTTTTCTATTTTAAGATTTTCTAAAGCATTTATTTTTTCTTCTGTATTACCTTGAATTAGTATAAACTCCATTATTTTGTTTACTTTTTTTTCTTCTATTTCTAATTCTAATAGTTCTTTTTTTACATTTTCTTTTCCTATTTTTTCAAATTTATCTATGATTCTTAAAATTTCTTTTTTTCTGTTTTCTAAATCCAAACTACCAAATAACCCATTCAATATTTTTCTGTTATTTATGCATATAGTGAATTTATCAAAACCTAGTTCCTTGAAAGTTGCATATATAATGCTTGGGATTTCTGCATCATTTATATTGTTTAATTCTCCATCTCCTATTATGTCTATATCACATTGATAAAATTCACGGAAACGACATTTTTGAGCTTTCTCACCTCTATATACTTTACCTATCTGATATCTTCTAAATGGAAATGTTAATTTATCATAATATTGTGTAACATATTTAGCTAATGGTACTGTTAAATCGAATCTCAAAGATAAATCATTATCTCCTTTATTGAAACGATAAATTTGCTTTTCTGTTTCCCCTCCTGCTTTCGCAAGTAATATTTCAGATAATTCTATAATTGGCGTGTCCAATGGTAAAAATCCAAATTTTTCATAAGACTTTCTTATCTTGTCTTGCATCTCATTGAAAATAACTTGATCACTTGGTAATAATTCTAATACTCCTGATAAACTTCTTGGTTTAATTTTTGTAATTTCTTCTTTCATATAAATCTTCCTTTCTTTTTTGTTAAAAATGAAAAAACTATGTAAATAATTTTTATTACCTACATAGTTTTATATATATTAAAACATCGTAGGCACACATGACTTTTAGCACTTGTACCCACGCTATAAATAACGCTATTTACAAGTGCTCCTACGATGATGATGAACTTTGTTTAATAAATTTGCTTTTTTCATTTTCTTTAACTCCTTTTACTATATATATTATATACTTTTTTTGCCATTTGTCAATAATTTGACTAAAAAAAAGAGAGATCGAATTTATGATCTCCCTTCAAAAACTTTAGAGGTTTAACTCTCTATTTTTCTTTTTTATAGTTTACTATTTTTTCATCTGATCTAAAAGTTCATCAATTTCTTCTATGCAATAGCTAAGAAATCTTTTAGTACTTGGGTTATTGGTTTCTCTTTTCATACTTTCTAAATCTTCAAGTATTACTAGAATTTCAACTTCCCTTTTGCTAAATTCTCTTAAATATTTGTACTCTCCTTGTAAAAAAGCTTTGAATTTGCAGAATTGCAATTCTCCTTTTTCAACTTGTTCTGCCTTTTTATATATGTCAGCTAGCATATCCACTACTAATTTATATCTGTATGAATAATTATTTTCATTTTTGTTAGCATTTTCATATATTTTATCTTGTTCCCTTACGGCTGGTTTCAAGCTTTTTTTCAAACTCTTTATTTCTTCTGCTATTTTTTCCTCCTTTTGCATATTGCTAAATTTTTTCAAGTGGTAACATATTACCTCTTGCCATTTAATTGATTTGATGCACTCTTTTTGTCTCTTCATGCTGATACCTCCAATTTTTTATGCAATTTTAAATGGACTTGTCCATTTGTAAACATATTATAACATCTTATGTACACCATGTCAATTATTTTTGTATTTTGCCAAGCAATTACCTTGTTTTGTCGTTATCATTAGCTTTCTTATCTATGCTTACAACATTTGATTCTTTCTCTTTTAAATTATGATATTTACTCATTTTTTCATCATTTACTTTTATTCTATCTGCAAATTTTTCTTCTATTTCTACAACATTATCTTTTTTCATAACCTTGTTTTTGTTAGCACCCACAAGTAATTTTCTCTCAGGCTCTTGTTCATATAAATATTTTTCAAAATATTCTAAATCGTCTTGTTCTATAATACTCATTAACTTGGATGTATATACTAATCTATTATTATTCCATGTAGATTTGTTTTGATTATAGTATATTTGCCATCTTTTATCCTCTTCTTTTGCTAGTGCATCAAAATAATCTTCTTTGCTTATAAATCTTTCGCACTCAAACCTTTTACTCATTTGGCTTTCTTTTGATATAAATAATCTATTTTTAGGATCTACTATCCACTCTTCATCTTCAATGTTTGCTTCTATCCATTTTTGGTTTCTTTTCCCGTCATATTTACCCACTTTAATATAAAAATCATAGAAACAAATAGCTAATAATCTACATGCTTCAAAAGATTTTTTACTCCTCTTTGTTTTATTTAGATACTCATATAATGTTAAATTATTTTGTACCTTTACACTTCTTAACTTATCTTCAAAATTTTTCTTTTCTTTAACTTCGTTTGTTTTTTCATCATATATGTTTAAATTAAATTCTTCAAATGGGATTATTTTTTCCATGAACTCTTCATCCTTTCTTTTGTTATAGTTTTTTTATGGCATTTCTAGCTAATTCATCGCATCTATTATTATACTCATTATCACTATGTCCTTTTACTTTTATAAATTCCACATTATGCTTTTTAGTTAAATCATATAGTTCTTGCCATAATTCTTTGTTTTTCACTTGCTCATTACCTGATGTTTTCCAACCTCTTTTTATCCATCCATATATCCATTTTTGGTTAAATGCATTAACTACATATGCACTATCACTATATAATTTTACATTACATTCGAATTTTAGTAATTTTAATGCTTCTATTACTGCTGTTAATTCCATTATGTTATTGGTTGTACTACTGCTTCCACCAGATATTTCTTTTTTGTTTTCTTTATACATAAGAACTGCTCCCCAACCTCCTGGGCCTGGATTCCCTGAGCAAGCTCCATCTGTATATATTATAACTTCTTCCATAATTTTCACCTTTTATTTGAATTTCTTGCCTTTTTATGTAATAATTATATCAAAGTATTTTAATTATTACAAGGAGATATTATTTATGAAAGTATTAGGAATAGTAGCTGAATATAACCCATTTCACAATGGGCATTTATTCCATATAGAAGAATCAAAAAAAATATGCAATGCAGACTGCACTGTCGCTGTTATGAGTGGTAATTTTACCCAACGTGGTGAACCTGCTATTGTTGATAAATGGACTAGAACTCATCAAGCACTATCTAATGGTATAGATTTGGTAATAGAATTACCAACTTTATACTCTATCTCTAGTGCAGAAAACTTTGCAGAAGGAGCAATAAAAATACTTTCATCTCTAGGAATTATTGATTATCTATCATTTGGTTCTGAAACTTCAAACTTAGATTATTTATTTAAAATTGCAAATATACTATACACTGAACCAGCCAAATACAAAGACTTACTACATTCTGAATTGAATAAAGGATTATCATTTCCCAAAGCAAGAAGCAATGCACTTATTTCATACTTAAATGATGCTAACATAACTAATATAATTAACTCTCCAAACAATATTTTAGGAATTGAGTATATAAAATCTTTATATAAATTTAATTCAAATATAAAACCAATTTGTATACAAAGGAAAGAAGTTGGTTATAATCAACTTTCTACTTCTGATACATTTGCAAGTGCATCTGCTATACGAAATTTAATTTTGACAAATTCATCATGTATAGATAGATATTTACCTGCTTCTTCTTATACTCTTTTAAAAAGAATTATTAATAATGGAACTTTTATTAATGATTTATCAGAGTTTGATAGTATTATTACATATAAAATAAGAACAATGTCCAAAGAAGAATTAAAAAACATACCAGAAATCTCCGAGGGATTAGAAAATAAACTTAAAGAAGGCGCAACTCAATATAATACGGTGTATGAAATTCTGGATTTTGTTAAATCCAAAAGATATACTTTAAACAGACTAAAAAGGATCTTACTTTATATTTTATTAAATATTACTAAAGAAGATATGGTAATTGCCAAATCTATAACACCATATATTAGAGTTCTAGGTTTTACTTCTAACGGCAAAAAAATATTATCTAAAATTTCAGAAAAGAATCCTAATGTAATAACTTCTCCTAAAAGATTTATTGATTCCAATGATAATAAAGATTTAAATATTTTATTACAAAAGGATATAGAGGCTTCCAATATTTATACAATAAAATATAATGAGAAACCTTTCTCAAATTTGGATTTTACGCAAAAACTTATAACTTTGTAAGATATGTAACTTAGCCTTTTATGTAATAAAAAACTATAAGAAATAATAACTTAACTGTTTCTTATAGTTTTTTGTTTATTATATTGTATTCATTTCCTCTAGTAAATTTCTGTATTTTATATAATATATGTTCTTATCTTTTAATTCTATAGATTTTTGTAATTCTTTCAAAGCAACATACATTTTATCTGTATTTATATTTTTATCACTATATTCTGATTCGTTTAAAAATTTTATAAACTTTTCTTCTCCTGTTTTAATTTCGTTTTTCATATCATCCCATTTATCTTCTTCTAATAATGCATAAGAATTTAAAACATTAATCTTAATATCAAATACCATCTGTGTATCTTTATTTTCAGTATATTTAGACATATATTTGGGAACATATTCATATAAATTTGTTAATAATTTAATTGATTTTTGCTTATTCATATTTTCAACTTCTTTGGTTGAACTATCTAATATAGTTGTAAATTGTAATATATCATTATTATCTATGTTTAATTTATATAAGTCTAACATAACTGTAGACCATGTGCTATATAATTTTTCTATATCTATTTTTAATACATTCCAATCTGGCTCTCTACTAGAATCTAATATACTGTTTGGAATAACATCAAATGTATTTGATGTTATTTTATTTTCTTCTCCGTTAATTGACTGCTCTCCTGATGAACTTTTCGAGCTTTCACTAGTTTCTTCAGATGATGTATTGTTTTTATTATTCGAGTTTTTATCCTTGCTTTCATCTTTATTCTGTTGTAAAACTAGATAATTCTTATAAGATATGTTATTCAAATTATTTATCATTCCAACTATTTGTGAATCTAAATACTTCATCTCTTCATCAACTTTGTTTTTCAGTTCTTTCCCGTCATCTTTTCTACTACATCCCGTTAGAAAGAACATCTGCATAATAATTATTACAACAATAAATAATCTATTTTTTCTTTTTATCATTTATCAAATCTCCAATTCTATTTTTTATAAATTTATTATTTCCGAAAAATTACCTTTTATACTATTGTATATAAAATGTATATCTACAAATACTAAAATTGAATAGGAGATTTTTATGAATACAAGCATTAATTTATATAGTATGAAAAAAGGTGAAATCAACAAATTTTTAAACAATATCTATCCTAATAAATTTAATTTAGAAAACGATTTAGAGTGGAAAAAATCATTTGATAATCCTATTGAAATGGTTGAATTTATAGGAATATTTATTGATAATAATGAAAAATATGAAATTAACATGTGGATTAGTTTAGATAAAGATATTTTTATAAATGTAACAGACAACAATGTAAATGAAGTTATAAAATATTTGTATGAACGTTTTCCTTATTAAACTATTTTGTCTAATAATTTAAGTTCTCCTTATTTTATAACTTCATTTTTAATTTTATTATTTATTACTTTCTTCAAATTCTTCAAAATTTTCTATTATTATTTCTTCCTCTTTTTCTGGTTCATTTGTTTCTTCTTGATTATTAGTTTTTTCTGGTTCATCTTGTTTTTCTCCACAATTAGGACAGAATTTATAATCTAATTCAATTTCTGAATAACATTTTTTACATTGTTTTTTATCATTTAGCCCTAGTAATTCTGTTCTATATTTTTCTATCTCTTCTGCCAACTTATCTATTTTTGAGCATTCCTCTGACAAATCATCTTTTATATTTATATTTTCTTCTCTTACATGTTTTTCAAATACTTTTTTTCCTATTTGTTCATATATTTCTTCTATTTTTGCTTTATTATTATTCATAGCCATTTTTATTTTTGCTTCTTTAGCTATTTTTCCAGTTTTTTCAGTTGTATACTTATAAGTCTCACTCGCTTTTTTCCCTATTTTGTCAAATAATTCCATAATACTTACCTCCAATTATATTATTTGCAAAACATTATAATTTATTCTGCTTTTTTCTCTCTTGTCATTAACAACTCCACTGCTTTTCTAGGCTCTAAATTATTATATAATATATCATAAACAGCATTTACTATAGGCATATTTACATCATATTTTTTGCATAATTCATATGTAACTTCTATATTATCTATACTTTCTATTGTCATTCCTATTTGTTTTTTTGCCTCTTCTATGCTGTAACCTTTTCCTATTAGTACTCCTGCTCTTCTATTTCTACTGTGCTCACTCAAACATGTAACAATTAAGTCTCCTAGTCCTGTTAATCCATAGAATGTTTCTTTTTGTCCACCCATTTTAACTCCTAGTCTTGATATTTCGCACAAACCTCTAGTTATTAAAGCCGCAAAAGAGTTATCACCTAAGTCTATTGCTGAAGCAACTCCTGCACAAAAAGCAATTATGTTTTTTAGTGCAGCACCTAATTCTACTCCTTTTACATCCTCTGAAGTGTATACTCTCATGTTTTTATTCATAAATGTATCTTGGATAGTTTCTCTAACTTCTTTATCTCTAGAAGCAATTACTAATAGAGTTGGTATTTCTCTAGATACTTCTTCTGCATGACTTGGCCCTGATAATACGCCTAATTTTACATTCGGCATTTCCTCCCTTACAACATCATCTAATGTATATAATGTTGATTTTTCGAATCCTTTTGAACAGATTATTACTTGTTGATTTGTAATATATTTTTTATATTGTTTAAACACATCTCTTGTAAATTTTGATGGTGTAACGTGCAATATAATATCTGTATCTTTAACAGCCTCCTCAAAGTCAGTTGTGCATTTTATATTGTCTGGTAACTTTACTCCTGGTAAAAATTTGCATTCTCTTTTATTATTTATTAATTCTGCCTCACTTTTTGAAAAAGACCACATTTTTACATTATGACCTATGCCAGCTACATGTTTTGCTAAAGCTGTTCCCCAACTTCCACTTCCTATTACTCCTATGTTTTTCATTTATTATTTCTCCTCTCGTTTATTATTTTTTGAAACTTAGTTTATTTTCTGTTCCATTTAATATCTTTTTAATATTTCCTCTGTGATTAAACAATACAATTGCTGCTAGTATTACACTGAAAACAAAATAATTGCCTTCCACAATATAATTTGTTCCTATAAATATCGTTAACACTGGAAACAATATAGCTGCTGAAACAGAACCTGCTGAAACCATTTTGCTAAATGCCATCATAAGTAGTGCAAATACTAAACATATTAACCCTATTCTCCAATTTATAATTAATATTATCCCTAATGATGTTGCAACACCTTTTCCTCCTCTAAATTCAAAGAATATTGGGAAAGTATGCCCTACTACAACTGCTATTCCAGCTATTTGTACAAGTAATGCTTGGTCTGTAGAGCTAATTATTTTACCTGCTACAAATGCTATAAAAATTGCTACTACACCTTTTAATACATCACATGCTAATGTCATAGCTGCCGCCTTTTTCCCTATGGTCCTTAACATATTTGTACTTCCTGCGTTTTTACTTCCTTTTTCCCTAACATCAAAACCTGCTAATTTTCTACTTATAATAACTGAAAAATTAATACTTCCTATAGCATATGCTATTATTGCTATTATTATGTATGTTGCCATATTTTCATCTCCTATCTATTTATTATATTACATATTTATTTTTCCACTTTTTCTCTTGTTATAATTCTTATTGGTGTTCCCTGTAATCCAAATTCTTTTCTTATTTGATTCACAAGATATCTTTGATATGAAAAATGGAAAAGTTGTTTATCGTTTACAAACACTATAAAAGTTGGTGGTTTTACAGATGCTTGTGTAACATACAATATTTTTAATCTTTTTCCTTTATCTGTAGGCGGTTGACAAATAGCAATCGCTTCATTAATAACTTGATTTAATACTGATGTAGAAACTCTTGTCATGTTTTGCTTTTCTACTTCATTAATCATTTCAAACAATTTGTTTACTCTTTGCCCTGTTTTAGCTGATATGAAAATCATTGGGGCATAAGTCATATATGCCAATTTGCTATATACTTCTTTTTTATACTTTTCTAATGTTCCTGTTTCTTTTGGGTATTCATCCCATTTATTTATAACTATTATGATTGCTTTTCCTGCTTCATGTGCTTCTCCTGCTATTTTGGCATCTTGTTCAGTAACACCTTCTAATGCATCTATCATCATTAAACACACATCTGATCTTTCTATTGCAAGTAATGTTCTCATTATACTAAATTTTTCTATAGAATCTGTTACTTTGCTTTTTCTTCTAACACCAGCTGTATCTATAAACACATATTTTCCATATTCGTTTTCAAAATATGAATCTATTGCATCTCTAGTCGTTCCTGCAATATTGCTTACTATAGCTCTTTGTTCTCCTAATATTTTATTTACTAGGGATGATTTTCCTACATTTGGTTTTCCTATTATTGCTACTTTTATAACTTTATCTCCGATAATCTTCTATGCATTCCTTAGGAAAATGATTATATATTTCATCCAATACATCACCTATTCCTAAAGCATTTGTTGCTGATACCGGATACGGTGTACCTAATCCTAAATTATAAAATTCATAAATATCATCAGGTGCTTTTCCTATATTATCTGATTTATTACATACTAATATAATGGGTTTACCAGATTTTTTTAACATTAAACTAATTTCTTTATCTGCTGCTGTAACTCCTTGTCTTATATCTGTAATAAACAATATCACATCTGCCATATTTATTGCCATATTTGCTTGTTCTCTCATTTGAGATAAAATTACATCTTCAGACTCTGGTTCTATTCCCCCTGTATCTATTAATATAAAATCTCTCCCTCTCCAGTTTGCTTCTGCATATATTCTATCCCTTGTCACGCCTGGAGTATCTTGCACTATAGATATTCTTTCACCTACTATATAATTAAAGAATGTCGACTTTCCTACATTTGGTTTACCAACTATTGCAACTGTCGGTTTTAACATACTATCACCTCATCTCCCAATATTTTATATTATTTCCAATATTTAGTCAAATAAAAATTCAATTTATTCGAATAAAAAATTTTTTCATAAAAATAAAGATAGAAAGCAATAAAGCTTTCTATCTTTATTTTCAATATTTGTTTTGAGATATGTTAATTTTCAACTTTATTTTCATGCTGTAATTTTCTTCTTTCAGCTATTTCTCTTTGTGATATTTTTTTCACTAATGGTTCAGCATATTTTGTTACTTTTGCATTTTTCATATATTTTGCATTTATAGGTCTTATTACTGCGAATTTTTTTACTGCTTCTCTTCCTAAATATATGTTTCCATCTTTATTTACTTCATCTTTTTGAATTGCTGTTTTTTTGTTAGTACAACGTATTATTTTTACATCTCCTATGTACATAACAATGTATCCACATTCTTTACTATTTTTATCTTCTCTCCATACAATTAAGTCACCTGGTTTTAAGATGTCCTTTAGATTATTAATATCATTTTTTACTTTGTTCACATTGTCTACATAGCAAATTATATGTTCATCATTTTCTTTTATTTTATTTTTATATTCAGCTTTGCATTCTTTCTTTGCTTCTGCTATGAATTCGGCTGTTCTAGTTTTTATTTTTACTCCAAATGCTTGTCTATATATATTATGTACAAATGCACTTGAATCTAAGTATCTAGCTTTTTCTGGTTTTACATTTAGCTGTCTTTTTTTCTGACTAAATTTTATTTTTCCCCCATTAGCATAATATTCATCTGCAACACCAATTATTTCATCTCTTTTCCTTTTTACAATTACTGTTTTTGCTTCTGGTTCATTGGCTGCATTTACAACACCTGAACATAAAACTATGTTTAAAGTTACTATTATAAAAATTAGGCTTGCAATCATTTTTTCATACTACCACCTCATTTTTAACTTTTCCGGATTTTCCCTTAGTTTTATTATACTACTGTCGTGACATTATGTTAACTTTTTTTATTGGAAACATTACCTCAATATTGCAACAATACTATTATTATAGTTTCTTAAAATAACAATATAACATATTAACTTTTTATTGTACTTTATTAAACTTATAAATGAAGGAAGCTTTAGTAACTCCCTTCATTTATTATTAGTATGAAAATAGGTTATTATATCTTTTATCTGTTTTTAATCTTTTTGTTGATTTTTCTAATGTAGTTTTTGGGTTTATTTTATTTTTTTATTGTTTTAGAATTTTTTCTTATTTTATCTAATTTTTTTCTATTTGCTTCTTTCATTCCTTTTCTTCTATTAGCTGTTTGGGCAAAAATATTTAGTTTATTTTTATTTGTAGTTGTTTTATTATTATTTTTATTCTTATTCTTGTTATTATTTTTGTTATATCTTGCTGTCTTTCCTTGATCTTTCATATTTTTTGTCTGTACTGTTTTGACCCAGTTATTATATGATTTCTTTGTGTTATTTTTGTTAGTACTATTGTTTTTGTTAAATATGTTTTTGATAGATATTTTTTTGTTGTCTTTTTTTCTTATTCCGGATTTTTTTCTTATTTCATCTAATTTTTTTCTATTTGCTTCTTTCATTCCTTTTCTTCTATTAGCTGTTTGGGCAAAAATATTTGTTTTATTTTTATTTGTAGTTGTTTTATTATTATTTTTATTCTTATTCTTGTTATTATTTTTGTTATATCTTGCTGTCTTTCCTTGATCTTTCATATTTTTTGTCTGTACTGTTTTGACCCAGTTATTATATGATTTCTTTGTGTTATTTTTGTTAGTACTATTGTTTTTGTTAAATATGTTTTTGATAGATATTTTTTTGTTGTCTTTTTTTCTTATTCCGGATTTTTTTCTTATTTCATCTAATTTTTTTCTATTTGCTTCTTTCATTCCTTTTCTTCTATTAGCTGTTTGGGCAAAAATATTTGTTTTATTAATATTATTACCTTTATTACTATTTCTATTTTCTCTTGCTGTTTTTCCTTGATCTTTCATATCTTTTGTCTGTATCATTTTGGCCCAATTATCGTATGCATTCTTTGTATTATTTTTCTTTGTATTATTTTTCTTTGTATTATTTTTCTTTGTATTATTTTTCTTTGTGTTATCTTTCTTTGTATTATTTTTCTTTGTATTATTTTTCTTTGTGTTATCTTTCTTTGTATTATTTTTCTTTGTGTTATCTTTCTTTGTATTATTTTTCTTTGTGTTATCTTTCTTTGTATTATCTTTCTTTGTGCTGTCTTTCTTTGTGTTATCTTTCTTTGTATTATCTTTCTTTGTGCTGTCTTTCTTTGTGCTGTCTTTCTTTGT
>CAKPKF010000023.1 GCA_934167175.1 uncultured Clostridia bacterium
GGTCGAGGTGACAGGGATCGAACCTGCGACCTCATGGTCCCAAACCACGCGCGCTACCAACTGCGCTACACCTCGATATTATTATATTAAAAATTACTTATATAATATACCATAAAAAGTTTGACTTTGCAACATTTTTTTATAATTTTTTGAAATTTTTAAATTAAGTTAATAAAAATTAAAAATGAGCAAAGTTAAAAAACAAATCAAAATATAGTTTTCCATATTTTTATGAGAACATTGTGCATAGTCTTGATATTGAATACAATTATAAATATATATGGTTGAAAAATATTTTAAAGATAAGACTTATGTTATTGTTACACATATACTAAAATTGAAGAAACTATGCAATAGAAATTATTTGTTTGAAAATCATATAACGACGGAGTTTGTTAAAATATAATACTCCAAATACACTCATTCAGGTATTAAATATATAACTTGAATTACTATATTTTTTGAGTGATCGTGGAAAATATTATGTAAATATAATATAATATTAAGTATAATGTAAATACCTATGTAAAATTTTTTTCTATCACATATACTTAAGGAGGAAAACTACATGAAAAGACAGAGAAAATTAAAAAAATTATTTTTGGAGGTGATAAATCCCATTATTAAATTCTTTAAACCTTATGGTCTATCAGATGAAATGCTTGGTATTCCAGCAAATGTTAAACGAATGGGATTTAAAGTAGGATTTATGAATCTAGGAATGACCATAATCGCTCTTGTATTTGCATTTATGCTCAAAGCTACAAACATGATGATTGAACACAGATTTATATTACTTGGAATTATGTTATTCATGTTGTATCGTGGGCAACAAGTTATAAGGGAAGCATTCTATCTTTTTGAAGGCTCTGAAAGCAAAAAGTTTGAACTTATCTTTGAAGATGAAATTGTATTTAGAGGTAGCCAGATTATTGGCAAGACATCAGATAAAGTTTTGAAGTATGATACATCAAATAAGTTGTATAAAGTTATGAGCAATGAATCGGTGTTAAATACTATTAAAAACTATTTGCAAAATCTATGGCGACAAAAAATTCAACATGTATTTGACATTTTTGAAATGATAAGCGTAATTATAATGTTGTCCGTAGCCATCGTAACTAACACATCTATATCGCAAACTATTTTTATTCCTCTAATTTTCATATTTGTGCTTATTTCTTTCTTTAGTTCTGCATATATAAGTCTAAATAGGAAAGCATATTATCGAAGACATAGAGAATATAATAACGAACAGTCCTTGATTATCAATGATTTGCTTCGTGTTCCCGTAATAGTCAAGAGTGACTTAGACATGAGAATTGACAAATTTCAAAAAACAATTATTGCAAGTAATGAAAATGTTACAAATTTTCATAAAAAAATGAATCTGTCAAGATTGTTTGTAACAACAATGGAAGCCTTTAGCCAATATGGGATTATAATATTCTACCTGTTAGGTATTGAATGGAGTAGCATTAATTTAGCAACTATAACAGAAATTACTGCAACGCTTCTAATTGTTGAAACAGCTTTAGGAAATATTAGCAGAATTGCAGAAACATTAAACAACCATAATGAGAGGTTAATTATATTGGAAAAAGAAGAAAATGATATGTCGTTAATTTTGAATGTTTATCATAATGAATGTGCAAAGATTTCTACACCCAAAATTGTTGATAATATAAAAATCACACCTTTCTCTATTCAATATTTAGAAGAGTCTGAAAATGACAAACCTTTCACATTAGTTTCAAAGGACAAAATTTACATTAAAAATGGTGAAGTAGTCATTTTGTATGGTCCATCTGGTAGTGGTAAATCAACATTTATGAAGATGTTAACTGAGCGAATTAGACTAGAAAAAAGTACAGATATACCTTCAACATCGCGATTTTTGTTCTATGATGAAAAGCTAAAGTTTGGTAGTTTAAGTATTTTTGACGAATTGTTCTGCTGCAATAAAAATCCAAATCTTGCAAAAATGCAAATGATTTTAGAAAATTTGCATTTATGGTGTGAAATAAAATCAAATTGCTTTGATGTATGGAAATGGATGAAAGAAAAGAAATTTGAACAGTCATTATCAAATGGGCAAAAACAGAGACTTATTCTTGCAAAGATGTTATATTGGTTAGATGATGAAATTGATGTTATGGTTTTGGATGAATGTACGTCAGGTCTTGATGATAAATCTGAAACTGATTCTGCTGATGCAGAAAAAATCTTGGAGTATATTGTGAGATATGCTAATTCTGACAAAAAACGAATAATAATTATCTCTACTCACCAAAACATTGATGGATTTAAGGCTAAACTTGCTAATGAGTATGTATTTAGAAACCTACAGTTTGTAAAGGATGGAGAATGTAATTTAGTAAGAGAGATTTAACACATTTAAAAATTACTGTTTTTTCAATTAAGGAGGTGCAATGTACCTCCTTAATTTTGTAAGAATTTCTATTGTTGTATATAAACAGCAATAATCAATTTTGGTACTTTTATAATTAAAAATAGGTCTTGGATAATTTTTTATTCAATTTTCTATATGTTGTATGAATTCTTCTTATTAATCTATTTGTGTTATTATTATCTTGACAAATAACAATAACCTTCTTTCAAGTTTTATTTCAACCCAACATTGTGTTATAAGTTTTAATTATGTTTTCTTCATTCATTTCAAACCAATAGTTTAATTTTACCATTTATAAATATAAATTTTTTTAATTTTCTATTGAATATTCTTAAAAATACAAGTATAATATATTATGTTCGTATTTTTAATATAAAAATGCACCTGTAGCTTAGCTGGATAGAGCGTTCGGCTACGAACCGGAAGGTCGGGGGTTCGAATCCCTCCAGGTGCACCAGTAACCAATAGAGAAAATTTTTTCCTAACCATCCTCTATTGGTTATTATTTTAATAAAATTTCTTTTATTTCATTTCTTAATTCTTTCTCAAGTTTTTTCCAATTATAGCCTGTAATATATTCTATTGAAACATTAGAAAAATATCCATTCTTTTTTGCTATGTCATTCCACTCTTTTACCGTTGGAAACTCTCCTTCTAAAATCATCCTAACTAATTTATTCTTAGAGTTTAAATATGAGTTAAATTTTATTTCTCTGGAATAGTATTTTTCTATTATGATATCTAATTTTTTTTCAATATTTTTTATTTTTGAAATTTTAATTCCTAAATTTAAAATTCCATAACGTAATATTTCTCTATCCATATATTAAATATATATTATAACATTCGACATTTCAAACCCGTTTTCGACAATTCCAATTATTAATATTATTTATTTTAATAAAAATAGCAAGATATTTTTGTGCTACTTCATATCTTACTATATCTTATATTCTTTTAAAAATTAAATCTGAACAATCATTTTTTTCGTAACTACTAGTTCCTTCTTCTATTAATTTATCTATTGGTAAATCTACTTGAAAATTAGTTTTATATTGTTTATTTGATTTTAATTGAATAATTATATCCATGGATAATTTAAATTGTATTTCTTCTTTATTTATACCAGCTTTTTTTATCAAACTACCATTATGATTTATCTCTGCATCTTCTTCTGAAGTATATCTTCCAATACTATCATTTGTTACTCTAAACATTAACATTCCACCTTGATTTGCTATTTCCTGTTTAGCAACATCTGATTTTTCTTTTCCTATATATTCTAATTTATTTGCAACTACGTCTTCATCATTATACGCGTATATTGTTTTTTCTCCTTTTGCAGTTGGTTTAAATATTTTTACTACTCCTTTTTGCGGTGGTTGCACAGGTATTATATTTTCTACTATTATTTTATCTATTATTTCTGATTTATTTGTTTTTTCATTTTTTTCTACATCAATATATATATCATTATTTTGCATTAATGCAAAATCCCATTTAGCATTGCTAGCAGTTTTTTCTACTCCTTCAACTGTACTTACAACCATTATTTTTGATATATTGAACGGCATACTCTTTTCACCTTCAACTTTATATTTTAAACCTAGCACACCCGCTATTGATATTGCAATAATTATAAAAAAGATACTTATGCACAAATGAAATATATTTTGGGCCCTTGTATCTATATACATTTATTCACCTCCATTTTTTTGAACATTCTTACTAGCCCTTAATACTTTAAAAAAATCTTTTAAAATATTTTCACATTCTTCCTCTAATATTCCTGTTTCATACTCTACTTGGTGATTAAATTTATACTCAAATAAATTTAAAACCGAACCACATGCCCCAGTTTTATAATCATTAGTTCCTATATATACTTTTTTTATTCTAGAATTAATAATAGCACCGGCACACATTGAACAAGGTTCCAAAGTTACATACATTTCACAATCTAGTAATCTCCAATTTTTCAATTTTTTACTTGCTTTCTGTATAGCAATTATTTCTGCATGTTTAGTTGTGTCTGTTGATGTTTCTTTTACATTATGTGCTTTTGCAATTATTTTTCCATTTCTTACAATTACAGCCCCAACTGGAACTTCTAATTTCTCATATGCTTTTTTAGCTTCTTTTAGAGCTTCTTCCATAAATTTTTCTTTTATATTCATAATAACTACTTTCTAATAAAAAATGGTACGCCCAAAGGGATTCGAACCCCTGTCTACCGCTTAGGAGGCGGTTGCTCTATCCTACTGAGCTATGAGCGCATTTATTTACACAATGTAGTATATAATATTTTTTGACTTTTTTCAATGCTTAATAATATAAATTTAAAAATAAAATGGGAACTAGAAAAATATCTAGTTCCTATTTTATTTTATTGTTCAGCTATTTTTTTCATAGCTTCAGTTAATTCATCTAGTTTTGTTTGTGCATCTTCTATACTGTTACCTTTTACTCCCATGTAAAATTTTACTTTTGGTTCTGTTCCAGATGGTCGTACACAACACCAGCTGTTTTGTTCCAAATCAAAGTACAAAACATTTGATTTTGGTAATTTTATTTCTTCTTGTTTTCCTGAAACGAAATCATTTTTCACACTACTATTATAATCGCTAAAAGCTATTACTTTGTGTTTCCCTAATTCTTTTGGAGGATTATTTCTTATATCATTTAATAATTCTTTTATTTTTTCTGCTCCCTCAGCTCCTGACATTGTTATTGAAATTAATCCTTCTTTATAATATCCATACTTTTCATACATTTCTATCATTTCATCCCATAAAGTCATGCCTTTGCTCATATAATATGCAGCAGCTTCACACAATAACATTACTGCTACTATTGCATCCTTATCTCTTGCATGCGTACCTGCTAAGCATCCATAACTTTCTTCAAATCCAAATACATATTCATAGTTTTTGTTTTGCTCAAATAACTTGATTTGCTCTCCTATATATTTGAAACCTGTTAACACTTCTATTAATTTTATATTATACTCTTTTGTTATTGCATCTGCCATGTTAGTTGAAACTATTGTTTTTATTAATGCTGCATTCTTTGGCAATGTTCCTTTTTCTTTTCTTTGTGATAATATGTATTCTGCAATTAGCATTCCCGACATATTTCCTGTAAATGGCATATATTCTCCACTTTTTTTATCTTTAGCATAAACTCCTAACCTATCAGCATCTGGATCTGTTGCTAATACTATATCAGCATTTTTTTCATCTGCAAGTTTTAATGCTAATTTAAAAGCTTTACGGTCTTCTGGATTTGGATATTCAACTGTTGGAAAATTTCCATCTGGTAATTCTTGTTCTGGAACTACATATACATTTTTGAATCCTAATTCTTTTAGTATTCTGTTTACTGGCACATTTCCTGTTCCATGAAGTGGTGTGTACACAATCTTTAACTCTTTACCTTTTTCTTTAATTATATCTGGATTTAAAACTAATTTTTTTATCTCTTCTATATATCTATCATCCACATCTTTTCCTATGTTAAAGTATAGCCCTCTTCTTACGGCTTCCTCTTTTTTCATGCTTTTGGCCTCTGAATAATCTACAACCTTTTTTACTTCTTCTATAATTTGTTTATCTTTTGGAGCAGTAATCTGAGCCCCATCTTCCCAATACACCTTATATCCATTATATTCTGGTGGGTTATGGCTTGCTGTAATCACTATTCCTGCTATGCAACCTAATTCTCTTACTGCAAATGATATTTCAGGAGCTGGTCTTAAAGAATCAAACACATATGTCTTTATTCCATTTGCATTTAAACACAAAGCCGCCATATCACTAAATTCTTTTGACATATGTCTTGAATCAAAACCTATTGCAACACCTTGTTCTTCTTTTTTTTCTTTCTTTATGAAATTAGCAAGACCTTGCGTTGCCTTAGTCACTGTATACTTGTTCATTCTGTTAGTTCCAGCTCCTATTACACCTCTTAAACCTGCTGTTCCAAACTCTAAGTCTTTATAAAATCTATCTTTAATTTCCTCTTCATTATTTTTTATTTTAATTAGTTCTTCCTTGGTTTTTTCATCAAAAAATGGATTCTCACACCATTCTTCATATTTTTTTAAATATTCCATAACAAATTCTCCTTTATTTTATTCCATGAAAATTTTTATAAAGTTTTCTTGCTGTTTCTGGACTGTCAACTCCACTAGCATTTTTTACTGGTGCAAACTCTTCTTCTCTTTTTACCCTTAATATTGACATATCTTCTAATTGTCCAAATGCATCAAATATAAATGCTTCAAATTTATATGCATTTGGTTCTTTTGCAACTACTATCTCCCCCTTTTCATTCATATAATTTGCTTTTTTAAATGCGGGATGATAAGGTAATATTTTTTTGCTAATGTCTTCCATTATATCTAAGTCAAATATATGAACTATTATGTTTGATTCACCATAAATTAGTTCTCCATTCTTATCAACTGCATTAGCCATCTCTTTTGATAATTCTGTATATTCTATTATACTAGGTTTTTCATTCTTTTTACAAAATACACCTACTTTTTCTTCTGGATAACTTTTAATTACAGATTTTGAAGCTGCTGGTTTACCTTCATCTATAAAAACACCAATAAAGATTGGATCAAACATCTTAACTAGCACATTATCAATTCCTCCAACAACAACTTTTTTCACACCTCTTTTTCTCATATCATCCATTATATTGTTTTTTAACATTGCTATATAAACTCCACCATGTCCATCTGCTGCTTCCTTTATAATACCTTCTTCATTTAACAAAATTTTTCCTTCTGTGTCTATCATTGGGAATTGACCTTGTTTAAAAAATGTAATAGCTTCTTTAGGATAACCAAAATAATTTTGTTCTTCAAAGAAATCTTGAGTTACTTTATTGTTTTCTTCACTAGTCATTATATACCATGGCACTGTCACTTTATATTTTTCTTTTACCTCTTTTAATGTATCACATATTATTTCAAATAAGTATTTCTTTTTATTTCCAATTCCTAAATCAAAAGTTCCCTTTGGACCTTTATGCCCTAGTCTTGTTCCTTGTCCACCAGCCATCGTGACTGCTGCAATTGTTCCCTTCTTCAACTCTTCTTCGCCTATTTTTTTGTATCTCTCTTTTTCTTCTTTACTTAATTTAGACTTATCTGTATATTCTATCGGAGTAACTTTAACTTCTTCATTCTTATTTGATGGATTTTTTATTTTTTCATACAATTTTTTTATTTGCTCTAAGTCTAAATTTTCAATTTGATTTAATAACTTTTCTTTTTTTTCATTTGACAAGTTATCATAGAATGATAAAACATGTTGTTGATTATACTTTTTTAATAATTTCTTTGCTTCTTCATATTTTTGTTCCATTGTATATCCAATCCTTTCTTTTATATTACCTCACATATTATAATATAAAATATATTAAGTCAATAAAAAAATATAATTTAAATTTATTTATACGTTATTTGTTTTTAACGATATTTCACCTGAAGTTTTCAATAGTGTTTTGTATGATTTTAATATTCTTTTAATATTTATTTTTTTCTCTGAAATATTATAACAATTAATTATTCTTACTTTCTTTTCTTTCGAAGAATTCTTTATATTATTGTCTATTTCTATATTTATTTCTTTTATATAATCTTCACTTCCGCTTACTATTATAGACAAATCTTTTTTGAATTCTATTTTGTCTACTTTACTCATTCCAAAATTTATTTTTTTTATTTTTTCTTTTGTTTCTTCTTTAATATTTATTCTTGATAATACTATTTCAATATTTTGATTTATACTATTTTCACAATACGCTATTATTTCTTCTTTTTCTTCTACTAATTTTGCTACATATGGTAGGATTGCTGTTACTAAATGCCATTCATTTATATAAAAATTACAAATTTTGTTTATATTTTTTTTCTGAACGCCCATTTTTTTCTCCTCCTATGCATATACGTTTTATCCAAATTTTACCATTTTTCTTTTTGTAATGTCAACCAATTTGCTAATTTATCGTAAGTCTTATTTCGACATATATTTATTATAATTTTATGTTAGAAAATTATAATAATGTATATTTTTAAAAAATTTGCTAATACTTTTATTAAGAAATTTATATTAAATTTAGTTTTTATTGGAGGTCAAGTTATGAAAAAAAAATCATGCTCTAAAATAAAATATTTTTTAATTGGTATTCTTTTGATTTTTTTTGTCTTTTTTAATGCATTTTCATATGTTCGAGCTGTTTCCACTGACATTTCTAATTCTGTTTTTAGATTGCACGTTATTGCAAATAGCGATACAGAAGAAGATCAGTTGTTAAAATATAAAGTGAGAGATAAAATAATATCCTATATGAAAACAATTTCTCCAAATGTCACTAACAAAGAAGCTGTTAAACAGGAAGCACTAATTCATCAAAAAGACTTAAAAGAAATAGCAGAACAAGTTATACAAGAAAATGGATATAATTACAGTGTAGTAGTTAAAATTGGCAATTTTTCTTTTCCAACAAAAACTTATGGAGACATATCTCTTCCGGCTGGATATTATGATGCGATTAGAATAGAAATTGGTTCTGCTTCTGGTCAAAATTGGTGGTGTGTGATGTTTCCTCCTTTATGTTTTGTAGATGTGTCTTCCGGTGTTGTTCCAAATGAATCTAAGGAGTTAATAAAAGACAATCTTTCAAATGAAGAATATGATTTGATATCAAATAACACTTCTGATATCAAATTAAAATTTAAATTAATAGAATTGTTCCAAAACAATAAAATTACAACAGCTAAAAATTAGTAAAAATATATTGTAAATAATTATAAAATATGTTATATTCTTTAATAGATTAGTGTGTTTATACATTCTAATCTATTATTTTAGTAATTATATTATATTCATATAGATTTTAGGGGGAATTAAATTGGAAAAAGAAAAATTAGTTGTTTCAGGACCAACACGTTTAAATGGAGAAGTAATTATTAGTGGTGCTAAAAATGCAGCTGTTGCTATACTTCCTGCAACAATTCTTATTGATGGAGTTTGCACTATTAATAATTTACCTGATATTAGTGATGTAAAAATATCTTGTGAAATATTACAATCTTTAGGTGCAAAAATCACTTGGAACACCCCAAATGAAATTACCATTGATACAAGAAATATTTCTTGTACTAATGCACCGTTAGATGAAACCAGAAAATTCAGAGCGTCCTATTATATATTAGGTGCTTTATTAAGCAGATGTAAAAAAGCACAAGTAGGTATGCCTGGAGGATGTAAATTAGGAGCTCGTCCTATCGACCAACATATCAAAGGATTTGAAGCTTTAGGTGCAAATGTAGAAGTTGGTAATGGAAATATCACTGCTAAAGCGGATAAACTTGTTGGAACTTCTATATATATGGACATAGTTTCTGTTGGTGCTACCATAAATATTATGCTAGCAAGTGTTTTAGCTGAAGGAACTACAATAATAGATAATGCTGCTAAGGAACCTCATATTGTAGATGTTGCTAACTTTCTAAATACAATGGGAGCTGACATTAGAGGTGCAGGAACAGATGTAATAAAAGTAAACGGGGTAAAGAAATTACATGGAAATGCTACATATTCAGTTGTACCTGATCAAATTGAAGCAGGAACATTTATGCTTGCGGCAGTTGCATCTCGTGGTGATGTTATAATAAAAAACTGTATTACAAAGCATTTAGAATCTGTTACTGCAAAAATATTAGAAATTGGAGGAAATGTTGAAGACATAGATGGAAGTACTTTAAGAGTTTGTTGTGATAAACGCCCAACTAAAGCAACAATAAAAACATTGCCTTACCCAGGGTTTCCAACCGATCTTCAACCTCAAATTGGAGTTGTTTTGGCAACAGCCAAAGGTACAAGTATTATAAATGAAAGTATTTGGGAATCTAGATTTCAATATACAGAAGAATTAAATAAAATGGGAGCTAGAATTACTTCTCAAGGAAAAAGTGCTATATTTGAAGGTGTAGAAAAACTTTCTGGTGCTCCTGTATATTCTACGGACTTAAGAGCTGGCGCTGCCCTTATTATTGCTGGAATTATAGCAGATGGTAATACAGAAATTTATAACCTTGAGCATATTGATAGAGGTTATGAAAATATAGAAGAAAAATTCAGAAAACTTGGTGCTAAAATAGAAAGAATTAGAGAATAATATTTAATAATAGAAAGAAGAATATTTATGCTTAATTTTTGTAGTCTTTATAGTGGAAGTACTGGAAATAGCCTATATATTGAAAGTGAGAACACAAAAATTTTAATAGATGCTGGAGTAAGTGCAAAAAAAATTGTGACTGCTTTAGAGCAAATTGGAACAAATATTGACTCAATAGATGCCATATTAGTTACACATGAACACATTGATCATATCCAGAGTATTGGCACTTTATCAAAAAAATTTAATATTCCAGTGTTTTCTAATCTTGAAACCTGGAAAGCTATGCCAACTCAATTAGCTAAAATAACTGAAGAAAATAGAAAAACTTTTAATATATGTGAATCTTTTGACATTAAAGATTTACATATTACCGCTTTTCCTATTCCACATGATGCGGCTAATCCCTGCGGATTCAACATATTTAAAGATAATAATAAAATTAGCATAGCTACAGATTTAGGTCATATTACTAAGCCTGTTATGTCTGCTTTAGAAAATAGTTCCTTCGTTATGCTAGAATCAAATTATGATACAGAAGTTTTAAAATGCTGTAATTACCCATATAGACTAAAAACAAGAATTGCTGGTCCTAATGGCCATCTTTCTAATTCTTTAGCTGGGAAAACTATTGCATATCTTATGAATAAAGGTTTGAAGCAAGTTATGCTCGGACATTTAAGTAAAGAAAATAATTTTCCAGAACTTGCATACAAAACAGTTATGGAAGAAATCACATGCAAAAATGCAGATATTAATATACACGTAGCAAGTAGAATAGAACCTAGTAATTTACTAAAAATTTGTTGATTAGGAGAGAGAATATGCTTAATATTAATATTATTTCTGTTGGAAAAGTAAAAGAAGCTTATTTTAAATTAGCAATAGAAGAATACTCTAAAAGACTTTCCAAATATTGTTCTTTAAATATAATAGAGTTGCAAGATGAAAAACTTCCAACTAAGCACTCAAAAAAATTATTAGATAATGTAAAAAACAAAGAATGTCAAAAAATTTTACCTTACATAAAAAAAGACAGTTACACTATATGTTTAGATTTAAGTGGAACCCACCTATCTTCAGAACAACTTTCTCAAAAAATACAAGATATAGCTTTAAACTATTGTAGCACTATAACTTTTATTATTGGTGGCACTCTTGGACTTACTCAAGAAATATTAAATTTATCTGATTATAAGCTGTCTTTTTCAAAAATGACATTTCCTCATCAAATGATTAAAGTATTTTTACTTGAACAATTATTTAGGTCTTTTAAAATTTCAAATAATGAAACTTATCATTGGTAATTAAAAGAAAGAGACTATTCTAAAATATATACTCATTTAAATACACATTTTAGAATAGTCTCTTGTTTTCACAGTTAAGAACATAACTGCAAGAAATAAAACTTATTTATATTTTTGATTTTGTAAAAGGTTTTATTTTTACCACTAATTTAGGGGGAGCTTACTAATGGGTCTATTACTTCCTTCTACAAAATCATATCTATATATTTTTCATTTGTAAAAGAAAATTGTTACATGAAAGTTTAGTATTTTATTTTGTTTTTCATTGAAATTATCAGAAATAACTAATATTGATTACATTAAATTTCTTAGAATTTTTTTTGAAATAAACTTTATTATTATTCTTTTTGAAACAAAGAATATACAGAAGAAATTATATAAATTGCTAAACACTATTGCCTCCTTTAACAATTTTCTTATATATATGTTACCTTATTTTTCTAACTTTGTCAACAAAAACTTCACGACAAAAAATTCCATATTATGACAGATGAAACTACTCCTACAATATCTGCTGCAAGCGATGCCACCAATACGAACCTTATTTTTTTTACTCTTACAGCACTAGTATAAATAGCTATTGTATAAAATGTTGTTTCTGTAGATCCCATTATAGTTGATGCTATAAGTCCAATTTTACTATCTACCCCATAAGTTGACATTATATCGGTAGCAACTGCCATTGTAGCACTTCCCGAAATTGGCCTCAATATTGCTAATGGCATTATTTCAGTTGGTATTCTTAATAACTTTATTACAGGTTCCAAAATGCTTATTATTAGTTCTAAAACTCCTGAATTTCTTAATGCCCCTACAGCAACAAAAATCCCAATTAGTGTTGGAAAAATATTCAACACTATTCCTAATCCTTCTTTTGCCCCTTCTAAAAATATGTCGAAAACCTTTTTCTTTTCAACTATTCCATACGAAATTATTATTAAAATTATTGCTGGTACTGCTGCAGAGGACAAATAATTTATAATAGACATAAGCAACCACACTTTCTAATATCTTTTCATTAAAATTTTACTAATTACTATTCCTGTTATAGCTGCTAATATAGTTGCACACCATACGGGAACTATTATTCCCGTTGTATTGTTTGAACCGCAAAGAACTTCGTATTGCTATAACCGTAGTAGGAATTAATTGCAGGGATGCAGTATTTAATATAATAAACATTGCCATAGAATCAGACAATCTGTCCTTTTTTCTATTATCTTTTTGTAACGTTTTCATAGCTTTTAATCCCAAAGGAGTAGCTGCATTTCCTAATCCTAATATATTTGCAATTACATTCATTGATATTTCTTCATATGCTTTATCTCCATCTTTTATTTCTGGAAATATAAATCGCATAAATGGCTTTAAAATTTTAGTTAGCCTATTTACCAATGATGTTTCTATCGCTATTTGCATTATTCCATTCCACAAGCAAATTGTACCTAAAAATGTTAGTGATAATTCTACAGCATCAGCAGTAGATTCAAATATTGAATTATTAATACTTTCAACATTGCCATTAAACATTGCATATGCAAATGATACTATAATAAATAATGGCCATATTATATTTAACATAATCTTCCCTTTCTTATTTTTTCTTTATATTCTATTCCCCCAAAAATAAAAAAGACCAATTTTAGTATCTTTATGATTTTTATTATTATCCAAATTTTTCCTAAATTGTAAAAAAATACATTTTTACTATATAAATTTTAGTTGCTAAATTCTTTCATATATGATATTATATTATATAGTAATTTGTCGAATTTTGTAAAATAAAGGAGGTATCTTTGTATGAAATCTACAGGAATTGTAAGAAAAGTAGATGAATTAGGTAGAGTTGTTATTCCTATTGAACTTAGAAATAAATTTGAAATAAATGAAAAAGATCCAATTGAAATATATGTTGATGGTTCCTCTATAGTATTAAAGAAATATGAACCAAATTGTGTATTTTGTGGCAGTTCAAAAAAATTAGTTCAATACAAAGAAAAATTAATTTGTAGCAAATGTGCAGCAAAAATTAAAGAGTTACCAGAAGAATAAATAAAAAAATATACTTCAAATTTGTAAATTAAATTTGAAGTATATTTTTTTATTTATTCAAAAACTTCATATATATTTCGTTTTTGTTTACACCTCTATCTTTAGCAATTTTTTTTATTATGTCTTTTTTTTCTAATCCTTCATTTTCATAATATTGATAATGTTCTTCTACAGTATAATTTTCGAAATTTATTTTCTCCACCTCATCATTTGGCTCTACTATTATTACAAATTCTCCTTTTGGGTTATCTATTATATCTATTAACTCCTTGGCAGTTCCTCTAATAACCTGTTCATGAATTTTAGTAATTTCTTTAACTAAAGCTATCTTTCTATTTTTCAAAATTTTTTCTAAATCAGTTAGTGTGTTATTTAGCTTGTGTGGTGCTTCATACATAATAATTGTTTTATTTTCTTTTTCTATTTCTTTTAATTTATTATTTCTTAGTTTTTTATTAGTTGGTAAAAAACCAAGAAATACAAATTCCTTTGAACTTATCCCAGATATAATTAATGCATTTATCAGTGCACATGCCCCTGGAATTGGAACAATTTTTATTTCATTTTCTATCGCTTTTTTTACTATTTCCTCTCCAGGGTCGGATATTCCTGGAGTTCCAGCATCTGAAACTAAAGCAACATTATTTCCATTTAGTAATTTTTCTATTAATTTTTCACTTTTTATTTCTTCGTTGTGTCTGTAGTAGCTTATCATTGGTTTTGATATATTTAAGTGATTAAGTAATTTTAATGTATGCCTAGTATCTTCTGCTGCTATTATATCTACTTCTTTTAATACTTCTATTGCCCTTAGTGTTATATCGCTTAAATTTCCTATTGGCGTAGCTACTAAATATAAAATTCCTGACATTTTTAATTCTCCTTACCATATATTTTTAGTATTTCTTTAGTGTACTCTCCATTTTTATTATACACTGTCAATATTTTGTCCATTTTTAAGAATGGTTTTCCACATTTTATACACTTTATTAACAATAAATTTGGTTCTCGATCTTCATATGGTCTAACTAATTTTATTAATTTAGGTTCTAGTTTGTGTTTTCTTAACAAATATATTATATCTACTAATCTTTCTGGTCGATGCACCATATATAAAGCTCCATTGTTTTTTAATAGTTTAGCTGTAATACCTATAAAGTCTTCCAAATTTGCTTCTGTTTCATGTCTAGATATTAATTTTTTAGTATTATCATTTATAATTCCTGTATTTATTTTCATATATGGTGGATTAGTTACTATTGCATCAAAACTGTTTTTTAAATACATTTTTTCTATATCTTTTACATTACAATTAACTATTTCAAACCTACTTTGCATATTATTTAGTCTTATACTTCTATTTGCCATTTCACATACATCTTTTTGAATTTCTACACCTATAATTTTTTTTAGTTCAGTTTTTCCACATAGCAAAATAGGTATTATACCTGTTCCAGTTCCTAAATCCATAACCATACTGCTTTTTTTTATATCTTTTGCAAAATCTGCTAGAAGTATGCTATCTATTCCAAAACAGAACCATTCTTTATTTTGAATTATTTTTAAATTTTTATATTCTAAATCATCTATTCTTTCGTTTTCTTTTAGTTCAACTTTCATATATTCCTCACACAATTAGAATTCTTTTGAATATTATATAATATATATTAATAAATTTAAAGTATTACTTAAAAATTGTATCTAATTTAAAGGAAGTGTGAATCAATGAATAAGTTGTTTTATCCTCAAAAGAATTTTAATTGTATTAAAAATAATTGTTCAACCCCTCCTATCATACCGCAAAATATAGTTTATTCATTAAAAAATGTTGAATATTTTTTATGTACATTTAATAGTTTTTTAAGATATGTTAAACTATATAAATTGTTAAAATAAATTTAATTTTTCCTTAACAATTCATCTTTTAATGTAACTTCTCCGCTTTTAAATACTTTTCCCTCTTCTCCTTCAATCAATATTTTTACTGAATTTACTTCATTTAATTCTGTTAATGTATTTACTATAGAATCTATACTTAATTTTTCAAGGTATGAATCTGACTCCTGATTTTCAATAAATTCTTTTGATAAGTCTAAGTATATAACATCACCTTTTAATTCAACTTTATTAATTTTTGTTCCTTCTGCTATAGCTTTCTCTAATTTTTCACTTTTAGGATCTTCTAACAGCAAAGTTACTAGTTTCTCATATGGATTATTGCACAATTCTTTAACATCTATTAGTCTTGCCTCTGGCATCAATTTGTTAGTTTCTTTATTTTTATAATATAGTGAAACTATAGTTTGCCTAAGTTGTTCCTCTGTTATTTCTTCTTCTGGTATATACTCTAAACTTGTATTTTTTTTGTTAAAATGCCTATATGTTATATATGTTACTATAGAAATTATCAGTATTAACACTACTAAAACTATTCCAAAACTATTCTTTTTCATTCAATCACTCCTCAAACTTTCTATACCTTATATTATTATAGACAAGTTTGATTTAGAACTATTAATTTCTCTTCATTTTTGGTAGTTCATTACATTGACAAATTGCATATTTGCATATAAAATATACTAATGAAATAAATAAATTTTTATAAATATAAAAGAAACGGAAGGAGCTGTTTTCATGGCAGAAACATTACATATTGGTTTGGACGTAGGTTCAACTACTGTAAAAATTGTAATAATGAACGATAAACTTGAAACAATATATACTAATTATAAAAGGCATTTTTCAGATACAAAAAATACTGTTTGCTCTGTGTTAGAAGAGCTAATCACCCTATATCCTGAAAATTCTTATACTATTTGCTTAACAGGTTCTGGTGCAATGTCAGCAGCTAAATTTTTAGATTTACCTTTTATACAAGAAGTTGTATCATGTAAACGTGCCGTAGAAAAATATATTCCTAAAACTGACGTTGTTATTGAGCTTGGAGGAGAAGATGCAAAAATAATTTATTTTGATAAATCTATTGAACAACGTATGAATGGTACTTGCGCAGGTGGAACTGGAGCTTTTCTTGATCAAATGGCATCTCTACTTAATACTGATACTGCTGGCCTTAATGAACTTGCTAAAAACTACAAAACTATTTACCCAATAGCTTCACGTTGTGGTGTTTTTGCAAAAACTGATATACAGCCTTTATTAAATGAAGGAGCTGCAAAAGAAGACATTGCTACCTCTATATTTCAAGCTGTCGTAAATCAAACTATAAGCGGTCTTGCTTGTGGAAGGCCAATAAAAGGAAATGTTGCATTTTTAGGAGGTCCTTTAAATTATTTATCTGAGCTTCGCAAACGATTCATTGAAACATTAAAATTAACAGGTGAACAAATAATTGTTCCTGAAGAAGCTCATTTACTTGTTGCTAAGGGTGCTGCCTTAGATTCACTATCTACACATCCAGTGTCTGTTGAGAAACTAAAAAGTAAAATAGAAGTTTTACGAAACTCACATGATGATACTACTCAACCACTAACTCCTTTATTTACTATAGAAGAAGAATACCTTGAGTTTAAAAATAGACATGCTAAAGATACTGTTACTAGGAAGAATTTAGCTAATTTTTCTGGTGATTGTTTTATTGGTATTGATGCTGGGTCTACAACAACAAAAATTGTTTTAATTGATAGAGATGGCAATTTGCTATATTCTTTATATGGAAATAACCAAGGTAATCCCTTAAAAAGCGTATCTAATATGCTATTAAAACTTTATTCTGTTCTTCCGGAAAAAGCTGTTATAAGATATAGTGGTGTTACTCGGTTATGGAGAAAAACTTATTCAAACAGCTCTAAACGTTGATTTAAATGAAATTGAAACTATTGCCCATTATACTGCTGCTAAGAAATTCTTACCAAATGTAACTAGCATAGTAGATATAGGTGGACAAGATATGAAATACATAAAATTAAAAAATGAAGCTATAGACAATATTATGTTAAATGAGGCTTGTTCTTCAGGTTGTGGATCTTTTATAGAAACTTTTGCTAAGAGTCTTAATATTTCGTTAGATGACTTTGTAAATGAAGCTATAAAAGCTAGAAGACCTGTTGATTTAGGTTCTAGATGTACAGTGTTTATGAATTCTAAAGTTAAGCAAGCTCAAAAAGAAGGATATTCTGTTGGTGATATTTCTGCTGGTTTATCTTATTCTGTAGTAAAAAATGCATTACAAAAAGTTATGAAAATAAGAGATGTAAATACTTTAGGTGATAACATCGTAGTTCAAGGTGGAACTTTCTATAATGATGCCGTTTTACGTAGTTTTGAATTATTAATAGGAAAAAATGTAGTAAGACCTGATATTGCTGGATTGATGGGAGCATATGGTGTTGCCCTACTTGCTGAAGAACAATACGAATCAAATATGGATGATGAATATAAATCTTCTATTGCAAAATCAGATGAGTTAAATTCTTTAAAATTAAAAACAACTCATGCACGTTGCAATAAATGTGAAAATAAATGCTTGTTGACTATTAACTCTTTTAGCAATAATAAAAAATATATTTCGGGAAACCGTTGTGAAAGAGGCGCTGGAATTTCATCTGGCAACACAACTTTACCTAATTTAGTAAAATATAAATATGAAAGACTATTTAATTATACTCCTCTTTCTGAAGATGAAGCTCACCGTGGAACAATAGGCATCCCTAGAGTTTTAAATATGTATGAAGATTATCCTTTTTGGTTTACTTTTCTAACTAATTTAGGCTTTAGAGTAATTTTATCAGAACCTAGTACAAGACAAACTTATGAAAAGGGTATGGAATCAATGCCTTCTGAATCAGTTTGTTATCCAGCGAAATTATCCCATGGGCATATTATAAGTTTACTTGAACAAGGAGTAAAAACTATATTTTATCCATGTATACCATACTCTAGAAAAGAATATGAAAAATCTGATAATCATTATAACTGTCCAATAGTTATTTCATATTCTGAAGTATTAAAAAATAATATAGAAGAATTAAAATCTCAGAATATAGAATTTATTAATCCATTTCTTCCTTTGGATTATAAAAAATTAGCTATACGAATTTTAGAACTTGATGAATTTAAAAGATTTAATTTTACAAAAAAAGAATTACTAGAAGCAGGGAAATTAGCTGAAGCTGAATATCATAAATCAAGAGAAGATATTTATAATAAAGGAAAAGAAACATTAGAATATATAAATGAAAATAACTTAAAAGGAATTGTATTAGCTGGAAGGCCATATCACGTTGATCCAGAAATAAATCATGGTATTGATACTCTAATTACAAGTTTAGGATTATGTGTACTTACAGAAGATTCAATTGCAAATTTAACTGAAGCACAAAGACCATTAAGAGTTGTTGACCAATGGATGTTCCATTCTAGATTATATGCAGCTGCTGATTTTGTTGGCAAACATGATAACCTTGAATTAGTTCAACTTAACTCATTTGGTTGTGGAGTAGATGCAGTAACGACTGATCAAGTAGAAGAAATATTGTCAAGCTACGAAAAAATGTATACTTTAATAAAAATAGATGAAATAAATAATTTAGGAGCTGTAAGAATTCGTATTCGTTCATTATTAGCTAGCATGAATAAACGCCAAGCTAATAAATCTAATTCTGATTGCGACTTAGGTAATTATTCTTTAGAAAAAGTACCTTTTACTAAAGAAATGAAAAAAGATTATACTATATTGATTCCACAAATGGCACCAATTCATTTTGAATTAATAGAATCAGCTGTTAGGTCAGAAGGATATAATGTAGAATTGTTAAGAGAATGTACGCCTCATACTGTTGAAGTTGGCTTGAAATATGTTAATAATGATGCTTGTTATCCATCAATTTTAACTACTGGTCAAATGATTGAAGCATTAGAGTCTGGTAAATATGATGTAAATAAAACTGCACTTATTATGTCACAAACAGGTGGTGGATGTAGAGCAACAAATTATATTGGTTTTATAAGAAAAGCCCTAAAAGATGCTGGTTTTTCAAACGTTCCAGTAATATCTTTTAATCTAGTAGGTATGGAAAAATCTTCTGGATTTAAGCTTACATTATCTCTTTTAGAAAAATTAATTAAAAGTGTAATCTATGGTGACTTATTACAGAAATTATATGCCAAAAACAGAGCTTATGAAGTACATCCTGGTGAAAGTAAAAAACTATTCGATTCATGGTTAGAAAAATGCAAAACATTAATTAGCAATTCTACTAGCAAACAATTTAAACAAGCAATTTATGATATAGTAAATGACTTTGAAAAAATAGAAATAGATACAACTACTCCAAAACCTAAAGTCGGAATTGTAGGGGAAGTTTTAATAAAATATCATCCTTTTGGCAACAACTTTGTGGCAGACATTTTAGAAAAAGAAGGTGCTGAGGTAATTCTTCCTGACTTTATGGGGTTTGTAAAATTTATGTGTACTCATAAAATAACTTTTAATCATTTATTAAAGGTTAGCCCTGCAAAAGCAAAACTTTCAAAAATAGCTATTAATTTAGTAGATTTATTTGAAAAAGATTTAAAAATAGCTCTTGACTCTTCAAAGAAAGATTACTTGCCACCTTGCGATATTTGGCATTTAGAAGATAAAGTACAAGATGTATTATCTATTGGTAATCAAACTGGTGAAGGATGGTTTTTAACTGCTGAAATGATTGAATATATTGAAAATGATATTCCTAATATTATTTGTGTTCAACCTTTTGCATGTCTTCCTAATCACGTTGTAGGAAAAGGTGTTATCAAAACTATAAGAAACCTATATCCTTATGCCAATATCTCACCTGTTGATTATGATCCTGGTGCAAGTGAAACAAATCAAACTAACAGAATTAAGTTACTTATGACTGTAGCTAAAGATAATTTAAAAAAATTGGAAAATTCAAAAAAATCAGCTGAAAATGAAAATGAAACAGAAACTATTACAACTACAACTGTATAAATTAAATGATTATTATACAATACCATAAAGCCTGAAATATAATATATATTTCAGGCTTTATGTAATTTTTCATTTTTTTTTGCTTTGTCTGTTCTTAATATTATGTTTACCATTTTACTCTTTGCTTTTTTTCACTTTTTCTCTTCTTTTGCTCAAACCTTAACTTCTCTCTTATTCTAAAAAGCTCCTATTCCCATGCTTTTTCGCCTTTTCCATTTCTGCTTT
>CAKPKF010000024.1 GCA_934167175.1 uncultured Clostridia bacterium
TTGTGTTGTTCGTTATCATTATTTTAAATAATGTGCGTTTCCAATTATAACCTAATATATATCTGTTTTTTATGATTTTATCATAATTTTTAACTTGTTTTTTATAGCTTCTTGTAATAGCTGCAAAAAATAAATATAGAACCAGCATTATTCACTGGTTCTATATATTAATCAAAATCAGAAGAAGTAAATTTATCAATCATCCATTCATCATTTATTTTAACAAGAGTAAATTCACTAGATTTATCATTTTTTTCTATCCATGCTCCTGCATCATCTGGTTTATTAGGGTTAGGACCCAATTGCTTTGTTTTTAAAGTTGCAGTGATTGTTGAATTTGTCACTTTTATATTTTCAAATTTGTCAAAGCCATTGTATCCATATGCTCCACCGCCTTCTTGAAAATAATATTTTCCATTTTCAAAATGTACAAGCATTGGCAAGTTATTTTTTATTTCTTTAAGTAAATTGTTTGTACCATATTTTAAAATAGTATTATCAAAATTTTTTATTTCTTCACCAGGATTTACTTTAAAGAATTCTTTTGTTGAAAAATATATTTTTTCAACAATATCAAATTTAGCTTTTAGTATTGCTAATGCTTCACTTTCACTTAAAGTTGTAGAATTATCAACACTAGAATTTGTAGTTTCTGATATAGTTGATGAGTTTTCTTGTAATTTATTAATAGTATTTTCTAAATTGCTAACCTTACTATTCAAATTAGAAATAGTTTCATTTTCATTTGTTTTTTTCATGCAAAGTTCATATATAAAATAACCCATAACAATAATGACGATTATAGCTAAAATCAAAAAGAATGTTGATAAACTAATTTTTGTAACCTTCTTTTCGTCCATAATATGTACCCCCTTTCTTTAGTAAAAATCACGTACTTAAATTCTATCATTTATTCTATTTTTTTACAATATAAAATCTATTTTTTAAATAAATTATCTGGATTATATTTTCCTCTTAGCACTTTTTGATACTCTTCACGTTCCAACATTTCCTCTTTTAAAATAGCTTTTCTAACATCACTACTTGCCCCAAAATCCCTATACAAAATAGCTAAAATTGCTTTAGTTTCCTCTAGCATATCTTGCTTGTGAAAATCTTTATTAAGGTTTAGATGATATACATAAGAAAGGTTTCTCTTATTTTCAAACAACTCTATTAGCTCTATTGGTAATTTTAATATATAGCGGGCTGGTAAGTAGCTAAGTATTTCATAAACTTCAGAATAAGCATCTAAATAAATATTATTCATTATTTAGCATCCCCCTTGTTTTGTTCCAAAGCACGTCTAAGTGAGCGAATTTCGCTATAAAGCATGCCAGAAGTTATATCTTTTGTATTAATAAGAGGGTTCAAATGTTGTAATTCAGAAACAAAATAATCTTCTGAATAAATGCTATCATCAATTTCATGAGCAAGACTTCTAAGGATAGTTGAATATATAACCACATCCTTAAAATAAATTATTTTCAATTTCAAACAAATTATATCATTTAATTTGAAAACTTTATATACTCTCATTGAAATTCGTGAAAATTTTGTATATAATGTTTTTAGAAAGAGAACTTAGTTCGTAACTTGTATGTGATTCGCTCCACGCTATTAATGGTAAATTTAGGGTATTATATAAAAGCACATGAGTTATTAGAATTTAAGAAAATTCAGTATACTAGAAATAAAAAACGGGAAATCCATAAACGTGTTTTGCCGATTAACATGTAAAAAACACATTGAACCGCCAAGTTACAGATGTGTTTTTTTCTTGTCTATTTGCTTAAAATTATAACCAATATAATTAAGGCAATATAATATTTTCGACAACTAAGCCAAATAAAAGTAAGTATATTATTTCTAATAAAACAGCTTCTATCATAGCACCACCTTCTCACTCACAACATAAGTTGTAGATTAAAAGTGGCAAACCTCATCTGCTTATTCTCATTTCCTATAACTAGTAATATGACATAATAGATTTAAAGAATCAATAAA
Organism: uncultured Clostridia bacterium; assembly: GCA_934167175.1. Classification (GTDB taxonomy): domain Bacteria; phylum Bacillota; class Clostridia; order TANB77; family CAG-508; genus CAKPKF01. The sequence continues at coordinate 2,008 of CAKPKF010000024.1, forward strand.
AAGAAAACATTTCTTTGCAATCTTTTAATGAGAAATATATGCGAGTAAAACGTAAAATAAGAATGTTTTGAACAGAAACTCCTGACATTATACCCCTTGAAGACTTAGCTAAAATATTAGGATGTAGAATTGCAACTGCTAGAAATAAGTTTGATGAAACTAATTTTCCAAATTATAAAAAATATTGGAACTTATTTGCACTTATTAAATACATTGCTCCTCCTATCTATACTAAAATTGTAATCTTTTCCTTACTTCTTCCAAGTCATTGTATATTCTATTTCATTTGTATTTTTATCTATATTTTCGCTTGTAATTATAAAATTGTTTTTTTCATAAAACTTAATAGCATTTGCATTTTTCTTATATACACTTAATGTTAGGCTTTCTTTATCTTCTTTTATTTTTTCTAGTAAAGATGTCCCTATTCCACTATGCTGATTATTTATATCTACAAAAATTCCTTCAATATAATTATTATTTACGCCTACAAATCCTACAATATGCTCATTTAAAATATAAACATATATATCTGCATTCGGCAAAATTTCTCTTACATATTCATAATTATTTTTCCAATATTCTTTTTCGATAAAATTATGAGTTCTTATATTTTCATTTTTCCAAATTTTCATTATATCATTTATATCATTTTTTTCAAATTTTCTTATCATATATCTCTCCTAGTTATTGTAATTTTTGATTCTATAGTTTTATCTTGATTCATCGTCATCTTGTTCTCTCATTTCTAAAATTCTTGAATAATTTAAAGGATTATTCACTAAATTGATTAATTCTGAATATTGTACATCTTTAAGATTCGAATTCTTATAAGTTTTTCTATTATACATACTAAAATTTGTTAATGTTACATTACCACTTAATAGATGATACGGTGTATATATAGTTGGTCTAACTATTGCCTTTCTTGAAGTTAAAAAATCGAATGTTTTTATTATATCTACTCTTCTTTGACCATCCATTCCAAGCATTATGCAACATTTTACCATAATTCCAGCATTTTGAATATTTAAAATTGCTCTATTAATTTCTTCTTCTGTAAAATCTTTTGTCCCAATTAACTCTTCATTTTTTAAACTTTCCACTCCTATAGATATTTGTTTACATCCAGATTCTCTCATCAACTTTAATAATTCGAAATCTTGTACTAAATCTATTCTTGTAGCACATTCCCATGTGATGTCTGAAAAATGTGTTTTCATTAAATCACAAAATTCTTTTACATATCTTTTGTTTAATGTGAAATTTGCAGCCCATATTTTTATATGTCTATAATTCTTTCCTATTGCTTCCAATGCCATCCTTACATTTTGAATACTTCTTCTTCTTTCTCTATTTCCTTCTGTCAACTGAATTAAACAATGCTCACAACCAAATGGACAACCTCTGCTAATATTTAACACAAACCTATTTTTTCCCTTAATTTTATCATATTCCCTTATTGGTACTCTATTTTCTCTTGATACTCCCCATTCTTCCTCATCTATATATTCACCAGGTTTAGTAGAATACAATTTTCCCTCTGATATTACTTTGCTTCCTCTTAAATTTTCAATATTCCATTCTAATTCTTCTTTATAAGAATCTAAAAAACTTTTAATTGAAATTTCAAAATCTCCATCTGAATGTATTACATCAAACGGAGATTCTAAAAATAAATCCGGTAACATTAACGTTACATTTCCATAAGCACATATAGGTATCGCCTGAAACTTTCTTTTTATTTCTTCTCCTAATTTAAAACCATTTTCTACATTTTCATAATTCAAATGCATAATTACCTTTGTTATTCTATTTTCTCTAATTAGTTGTATTACATCTTCTGTTTGAATATCTTCATCTATTACTTTAATTTCATCATCAACTTTTCGATCTAAATAATCAATAATTTCTCCAAATTGTGTATAATGATAATTTATATGTACTGTTTCTTTAGATTTAGGCCATATTATTAAAATATTATTCATCATCTATATCCTCTCTAGTTCTATTAATAAACTGATTTAATTTACTATAACAAAATTCGTCCAATCTACTTTTATCAAATTTTATTCCTTTTATTATATTTTTTGCTATTATATGTGCACTTTCAAATTCTTGTTGAGTAATAGTTCCTTCTCTTAAAGCATCATTTAGTTCATCTTCATCTAATAATAAGGTTTTACCACCATCTATACTTACTATATCTAAAAACAAATCATAAAAGTGTGAAGTTCCATCTCTTTTTATTACATTTCCATTTGTAATATCAAAATAATATTGTATTAATTTTCCATTTTCATCAAACATAACTGTTAACCACCATTTTTCACCGTCAATTGCAAACTGTAACCAGTAGTAACCATTATCTGCTATTTTTAGTTTGTAATCTGTATATTCTTTATAACAGGGACTAGTTAACTTTTTTAAATGCAAAATACTAACGATTCCTTTACAATCTTCCAAATATTCATATTGATAATCACTTTCAATAACACGTTTCCATCCATTTTTTGACATTTCTTTTTTTTCTAACATACTTAACTCCTTCTATTTCTTTCAAGCAAATTACTATTTTTTATTGTCGCCATTTTTTCTTCCAACATATATAGTAACAACTATTGTTGTTAAACTTATAAATACAGAAATTCCAACCATGTCATTATAATTGAATTTATGATGTTTGCTTAAATATTGTTCTATATAGTAAGACTTTTCATTTAAATATAAATTAATAGATTTAATTGAATTATCATTATACTGTAAAGAAAGAACTGAATAATCGTTTAATCCTGCACCACTAATTTCAATTTTACTTACATCCTTTAAGTTTTCAATTTTTATATTATCTTTTTGCAAATTTTCTTCAATAACAGCTACATTGGTTTGATTAACATTTAATTCGTAATTTACTCCCCAAAAAGTAGCACAAAAATCGATACTCCAAACAATAATAGGAGAAATTATCAATATTATTTTTATAAAATTTAAAAATCTTTTTCCTTTCATAAAACCAAACTCACTTTCGACTTACTATTTAGTAATTAGTTTTAATTCCATACTGTTTGATATACTTTATTTCTACTATTAATGACTAAATCTTTTATATTATTGAAAAAAAAGCTATTAAATCCATTACTATTTTTTATTAATCTCCGAATACTTTAAATCCATATAATCCTAAAACTCCAGTAAATACTACTGCACTATATGTACTAAATCTTTCAATTACTCCAAATATCTCTTTAGGAACATTTGCACTTCCAACCGCTCCAACAAACATTAAAACAAGTGATATTATTGCAAATATTCCTAACATTCTATATTTGCTATTTTCTCTTAAAGATCCTATAGCAATTAGAATTAAAGAAATAATTGATAATAAAACTACCAATGAAGTTAAAACATAAACATGTATTATTGATTGAGTACTTCCATCAAATCCACTACTTGATAATGGGAATAAAGCATATCCTATTGCTGAAATATAATTCATTATAGAAAATAAATATATTCCCAACCTTAAACTTTTTTTACTTTCTTTTTTTATTAATATACAAACCAAAGCACAACATAAACAGCTTAATATTTTATAAACTGTAACAAATCCATTTGCAATTACAAATGATGGTGCATCTGTTGCTGTTAAGTCACTAACAGCTTGGCTCATCCAATTATATCCATCATAATTCATAGCACCAACTATATCATGCAATAAATAAAATATAATGCTTATTCCTCCACTTAAACATAACCAATTTATTAAATATTTTCTTTTTATTTTCAATCACCTCGTATTAATTATTATTTTTTTATTTCTATTGGAGCTGGATTTAAGTATATAAGATATGAATCTTTTCTTTCTTTAATATATCCGCCTGCTTTATTACACTCATTAACCTCACTCCCCTTTGCCAAAATTATACTATAAAAAAAGAATAATTGCCAAGTTAATATAAATTTTTAAAGAACTTGTGAATTTAAACCACTTTCACAAGTTCTTTATTTTACATTATTAAATCTCCAATATGACCAAATTCATACCCACTATCTCTCAAATATTTTATTACTTCTGGCAATATTTCATATGTTAATATTTTATCTCCTGCATCATGCATTAATATAAGTGCAACTTTTTTCTCTCCAACTGTTGCTTTTAATTGTTCCATCATGCTTTCTTTTGTTGGTCTACCTACTGCATCATTTGTAAGTGCACTCCAGTTCACATGTGCTATATCATTTTGTGCAAGCAACTCTATAGCCTGTGCTTTTACATCTTTGTACACACCTCCTGATGAGCCTCCTGGAAATCTAAATAGGTGTGATTCATAATTATTATTTAAAGCTTTTCTTATTGCATCTTCAGTTTTATTATATTCATCTAGTACACTTTCTGGTGATGCATATATACTGCTATACACATGTGAATATCCATGATTAGCTATATAATGTCCTTCATTATATTCTCTTTGTAATAGTTCTGGATATAGCTCTGCTCTACTACCTAACACAAAAAAAGTTGCCCTAATGTTTTCAGCTTTCAATACATCCAATATTAGGGGAGTAACTGTTTTAGATGGACCATCATCAAATGTTAAATATGCTATTTTCTTATCTGATTTATATATATTTTTTATATTTTCTTTTCCTTTTTCTGTCAACTTTTGAACATTAAATATTTCTTGATTTACTTCATGTTTTTCTTTATTATTACATTTTTCTGTTATCATAGCTTGCTTTTGTTCATATTCTTTTTTCTCTTTTTGTGCTGTTGATGCTTTTAGTGCAAATAATATAGCTAACATTATTACAAAAACAGCAATTAACACATATAATATAGTATTCATAATTTTATTCTTTTCTTTAACTGGTTCTATTATCCACATTATATATTTCCCTCCATTAAAATGTGACATTTTTCCTAATTATTATACACTATATTTTCTATTTTTAACAGCTTTTTATATTTTTTGTTTATATATTATACCAAAATTTAAAAGAGATGCTGGTTAAACATCTCTTTTGATTCATATTATATACAAATTAATAATACTATTCTACACTTTTTAGTGATTCTATCATGTCAATTTTCTTCAAAGAAAAATATGTTATTATATTAACTATTATAGTAAATAGTACTGTTATTAATATAGCATATATATAACTTTCAATATTTACTCTTTTTTGAAACATCATTACATCTAATTCACATGTTTCCATTATAAATAGGTTTAAAAAATATCCAGCAAATAATCCTAATCCAATTCCTATAATAGTTAAGAGCACACTTTCTCTTGATACGTAATTATATACTTCTTTGTCATAGAATCCCAAAACTTTTATAGTAGCAAGTTCTCGTATTCTTTCGCTTATGTTTACATTTGAAAGATTATACAAAACTATAAACGCTAACATTCCTGCTGATATTATTAGTATCCATACTACTAAATTCATATTTTCCATAACTTCTGAGAATATGTCTTTAGTTCCTGATGTAAAGCTAACTGCTGAGATATAATCATTTTTCAAAAATTCTTTAGCTAAATTTTTTTCTTGTTCTTCTGTAATATTTTGAGTTTTAGCCAAAACTGTATTATATTTTACATTTTCATTATATAAATCCTTATAAAGAGCAGGACTCATATATATGTAATGCATCAAATAATTTTCAGTAATATTGGCCACTTTTACTTCTTTTTGTATTTTATCATTATTTTCTATTGTTATTGTATCTCCAACCTTTATTTCCAACAACTTAGCTAATTTTTCAGTTATTATTATAGAATCATTTGGTAGTTCATACTCTGTATTTGTTCTTCTATCTCTTAATTGTATAAATGAATTTAGGTCCGTTGGCTCTTCTGGTATTATTAATTGTATATTTTGATTGTTATTATTTTTTACAATTTTTATAGCTTGCATATTAGCTTTTAATATTTCCGTTATATTCTCATTGTTTGATATTTCACTAGCTTGTTTTTCTATCTCTTCTCTTGGTGCATCACTTTTAAATGATATAGATGATTGATATTTAAAAATTTCTCCATATTGTGATGGAATCATATACGATATGGAATCTCTTAATCCAAAACCAGCTACTATTAAGCTTGTACAGCCACATATTCCTATAATTGTCATCAAAAATCTTTTTTTATATCTAAAAATATTCCTTACTGTTACTTTTTGAGTGAATTTTAATCTTGACCATATAAAAGTAATTCGTTCTAGTAAAACTCTTTTTCCTGCCTTTGGTGATTTAGGTCTCATTAGCACTGCTGGACTTGAATTCAACTCTTTTGTAGATGAATATATTGTTGCACCGCAGGTACACGCTATTGCTATTCCGAGCCCCATAATTGCATATTTTATATTAAATTCTATTATTAAATCTGGCATAGAATACATCATTGCATACATTTCAAATATTATTTTTGGTAGGATTCTAAAGCCTATACACATCCCTACTATTCCACCAATGGTAGTCGCAAGTAAGCTATATATAATATATTTTTTCGCAATTTTAAATTTACTATATCCTAATGCTTTTAATGTCCCTATTTGAGTTCTTTGTTCTTCTACCATTCTTGTCATAGCTGTTAAACTTATAAGCGAAGCTACCACAAAAAATACAACTGGAAACACTTTTCCAATATTAGCTATTCTATCTGTGTCTTGCATATAACTAACATACCCTGTATTTGTATCTCTATCTAAAATATACCAATCTGGTCTTTTTATATCATTTACTTTATCTTTTGCTGAATCTATTTCTTTTTCTGCTTTTTCTATTTCACTTTCTGCCTTAGTTTTTTCTTCTTGCAACTTGGCTTCATTTTCTTGTATTTCTGTCTTTCCTTTGTTTATTTCTTTTTTAGCTTTTTCTAATTTTGCAAAAGTTTCTTTTTTACTACTGTTTAATTTATTAGTCTGGGTTTGTAATTCTTTCTTTGCATTTTTTAATACTTGTTCATTTTTAGTTAACTCAGTTTTTGTATTTTTTATTTTTGTAATATTTTCGTTTAACAGTGAACTGTTTGAATTAAGTTGATTTAGTTGTTCATTTATATAATTTATATTTTTTTCAATTTCAGTTAGTTGTGCTTGTAGCACTGCTATTTGTTGCTGAATTTCTACAGTTTGCTCTCCTTTTTGCAATAACTCTATTTGTTTATTTATTTGTTGTTTTTGATTCATCAATTTTTCTTTATTGCTTTTTAATGAACTAATTCCTTGATTAATTTCTTTATATTGTTTATTTAGTTCTGTTAATTTATCATCAAAATCACCAATTTGTTGCTGTGCTTCCTTTTTAGCTTTATTAAATTGATTTTCTTTGCTCTCTAATTCTTTTTTTGCATTATTTAACTTCTTTTGTGCACTTGTAAATTCCGAATTTGCCTTTTCTTCATTTTTTTGAATCTCTTTTTCTGATTTTTCCAATTTTGCTTTTGCATCTGAAATTTTATTTTCTGCTTCCTGTATTTTGTCATTTGCATTTGCTTTTTCTTCATTTAATTTTTCTTCCGCCTCACTTACCTTTTTGTTGGCTTCATCCAAAATCTCATTGTACCTTACTTCTTTTCTAGCTTTTGACAAATCTTCTATTTTGTCACTTACTTTTTCAACAATTTCATCATATTTTTTTGAATAACATGTGACATCTTTAGTATCTGATAACGTAATATATGCTTCTGTATAGAATTCACTATTTATATTGCTTTTTGGAATATATATGCAATAATCAATTTTCCCACTACCTATTTTACTAGTTCCTCTTTCTCTTGAAATGTACAGTGGTGATATTGCTGTACCAACAATTTTTAACTTTTTATTTTTCACAAATGAATTTCCATCATCGCTTTCTTCAAATTCAATTTCTATAGTATCATTTAATTTATGACCTTTGCTTGTTAAAAAAGTAGGTTCCACTATGCATTCATCATCATTTTCTGGCATTCTTCCTTCTTTTAATTTTAACTTGTTTACATTATCATCAATAGCATTAATTTTTACAACAATGTCATTTTCATCTATTTTTATTATAGCATCTTTGCTATATGAAGGACTTACCTCTTTTACGCCATCAACATTTTTTAGTTCATTTATATCATCTTCTGTTAAACCTAATGTAGATATTACTGTTAAATCCATTACATTTTGATCTTTACAGTATTTATCAATTGTTTTTTTCATGTCAGGACTTGCTGCCTTAATTCCAGCAAAGAACCCAACTCCTAATAATACTATTAATAATATAGATATAAATCTTTTGAATGTCTTTTTTATTTCTATAAAAGTGTCTTTGTTTATCTTTTTCATAACTCACCTCAACATTACCATTCTATCTGTTCTATTGGCATTGGTGTTTCATTTTCTTCCACTTTTAGTGCTGTTCCATTTTTAAAATATATTACTTTATCTGCCATTGGCGCTAATGCTGCATTATGTGTTATTATGATAACTGTCATTTTTTCTGTTCTAGCTGTATCTTGTAATAGTTTTAATATCTGTTTTCCTGTATTATAATCTAATGCTCCTGTTGGTTCATCACATAATAATATTTTTGGATTTTTCGCTATTGCTCTAGCTATTGAAACACGTTGCTGTTCTCCCCCAGATAATTGAGAAGGAAAATTTTTCATTCTATGTTTTAATCCAACTTTTTCTAGTATTTCTTTTGGATTAAGTGGATTTTTACATATTTCGGTTGCAAGTTCTACATTTTCTAATGTGGTTAAATTTTGAACTAAATTATAAAACTGAAATACAAATCCAATGTCTTCTCTACGGTACTTAGTTAATTCTCTTTGTTTTAATTTACTTATATCTTTATTATCTATAATTACTCTACCAGATGTTACAGTATCCATTCCTCCTAAAATATTAAGTGCTGTTGTTTTTCCTGCACCACTTGGACCTACAATGACTACTAATTCACCTTTATCTATAGAAAAATTAGTTTTATCTAATGCCTTTATCTTAACTTCTCCCATTTTATATTCTTTTACAACATCTCTAAATTCTATATATGACATACTTTGCCTCCCATATATTAAAATCATAATGTATTATATCATTTTTTTATAAATTTGTCTTTTAATAATTAAATATTTTAGCATAAAATACCTCTCATTACTAAACTTTTTTGTTTAATAATGAGAGAGTATTTTGTATTATTATTGTGGCGGTCTTGGCGGTGGAGGAGATGTTGGAGATAACTTCCAAATAATTGGTATTTTGCTATAATCTGTTAATTTCTCGCAATTAGCATAACAACCTCTTCCTCCATTTGACTCATCTATTCCGATTCTTCCTTCTTCCCATAAACGTATTGAATTTCCTGTTAAATTGCTACATTCAGCAAATGTTCCAAGAAAGCTTTGCACATTTGGGCAATTTGCAAACAAATCTTGTGAGCCTATCTCTTTTATATTTGTAATTTTATCAAAACTTTATTTCTTTAGCAATAGTGACTATCAGTAATTTAGTATACTAAACTTTATCCAGGTGGTGGCACAGTTTTCCAATAATTAGGTATTTCTTTATAATCATCTAGTTTTTCACAAGAAGAATAGCAACCGGCTCCTCCGTTGTTTTCGTCTATTTTCTTTCTTCCTTCCTTCCATAATTGTATTGATTTTCCTGTTAAATTACTACATCCAGAAAATGTTAGTTCAAACTTGTTTGCATTTGGACAATTTGCAAACAAATCTTGTGGTATAGTTGTTAAACTTGTACAGCTACTAAATGTACAAGTAAACTCCACCATATTTACAAAGCTATTTTTACTTGGTGATGCTATTTTTTTTAAATTACTACAATAGTAAAATGACATACTATTCAATCCTGTACTTCCCCATTGTTCTACTTCTATTAACGCTTGCTCCATACTATCATTACTATATATTTCGGTATATGTCCCTTTTATTGTTATTGTATATTGTTTTGATATACTATATGTATGATTTGCACTATCTAAATTTTCATTAGTTATTGTTTGTTCTTCTGTTTCATCTCCCCAATTTACTTTAAAATCATAATTTTCATATTCACTTATTGGTAATTGTATTGTTTTATTATCTTCTGTTACATTTATTCTTAATTTCATTGATTGCAATTCTGGATTTACTTCATCATCTTCTAATTGTGGTAAATCTATTGTTACTGGTACTGTTACTTCCGCTGTTGTTCCTTTATACTCTCCCTCTATAACATTACCTATAAATTTGTACTCTCCTTTTTGATATACTTTATATGTTACACATAATGTGTCTGTATCTGTAATTATCTTATTTCCATTTGGACATTCTATTTCTATTTCACTGTATTTTTCATTTTCAAAATTGAACTCTTCTGGTTTTACTGCCCTCATCATTATTAAACGTTCATCAAATGAAAATTTTCCACCGAATGTAATATCATTTATTAAATCTTCTTTGCTTATTTTTTCTTCTTCATTTTCTATTGAAGCATTTTCTATATTTACCCAGTCATCAAATGTTGGATTTTCTATTTCTCCAAACACTTCTGCAAAACCTTCTGGATTCCAATACTTCCATCCATTCAAGTATATTTGCTCTTTTTCTCCTTGTGTCTTACCTTCTAATATTTTTTCTGCATATGCTTTATAACTTTCTACTCCGCCTATTCTTGGATATATTTCTATTAATCCATCTTCTGATACTGTGTAGTCTAGTTTCATTTCTCCTTCTACTAATGTTTTTCCATCATTTTTTATTACTTCTATTTCTAAGTTTGATTTTACGAATATTGCATATTTTTTGTCTTTTACTATTACTCTGCTTCCTTCTACTATACTGTCTTCGAAGCT
>CAKPKF010000025.1 GCA_934167175.1 uncultured Clostridia bacterium
TTTTTCAATAGCTTCTGGATTTTTTTCATTAACTGCTGCTGGTAAATATTTAAATATCATTTTTATAGCTTGCATATGGAACATATCTGACATTTCATTATGTGCTTTTGTTATATATCCTTCTATAGCATGTGTTAAGGCATCCATACCTGTTGCTGCTGCTAATCCTTTTGGCATAGAAGCCATTAATTCAGAATCAATAATTGCAAGAATAGGAATGTCATTTGGATCTACACAAACCATTTTTATTTCTGCTTCTTCGTCTGTTATTACATAATTAATTGTAACTTCTGCTGCTGTACCTGCTGTTGTTGGAAGTGCTATTACAGGCATTCCTCTATTTACAGTGTTTGATAATCCATTTAAAGATTTTATATCACTTCTTTCTGGATTTGTCATAACTATAGAAATACCTTTTGCAGTATCCATACTTGACCCTCCACCTACTGCAACAATTACGTCTGCTTTTGATTTTTTGCAAGCTTCTACTCCATCTGTTACATTTTTTATTGTTGGATTTGGTTTAATCTCATCATATAAATCATATTTTATATTTGCATTTTTTAAAACTGTTTCTATTTTTGCTGTTACTCCAGCATCTACCAATGATTTATCACTTACTAAAAATACCTTTTTAAATCCTCTCTTATTAATTTCTCCTGCAAGTTCTTCTCTTGCACCCTTTCCAAAATATGATGTTTCATTTAACATAAACCTTACTGACATATTATTTTCCTCCTTCGTTTTTTTACATTTCTTTATATTCAGATGGTATTTCAAACAAATTATTATCTACATCGTCTGAAATATCTACTTTTAATAACTCTTGTTTATTTCCAACAATTGTTTTTATATATTCTAATTTATTACCATCAAAATAAAATTTAGTTTTTATCTCTTGTCCTTCATTTTCTGAATTATCCATCATAACAAATTTTGTTACTGTATTATATTCTTCATATGTATATGTTTTATTCTCAATTTTTTCTTTTCCCTTTTCATACTCCGTATCTTTTATTTCTTCTAAACTCGATTCTATTTTATTAAGGTCTATTTCATTATTTTTATATGTATAATAAGTTTTTGAATCGTCCATCATTAAATAAGAATTACCATCTTTTATAATAAATTTAGATTCTGAGCCATCATATATAGTTTCTATATATGCTTTATTTTGTTGTTTTGCATAATACATTTTATTGTTATTATCTAATGTTGTTATAAAACTATACGATTCTTTAGATTTTAGTTCCTCATATAATTTTTGAACTCCAAAATAATTTTCATTTTTTGTATCTGTTTGAGTCATATATAGCGCTATTCCTCCGCAACATGCTATTATTAAGATAATTACAATTAAAATTATTAGTATTTTTTTCTTTTGCTTATTTGTAGCTTTTGTTTCTGACACAATTATTCCTCCTTTGTTTTTTATTATAGTTATCCTCTAAATATAAATATTTAATAAAGAAAAAACAATATATGCGATATAATATACTAACTCTACTAATGCAAACTTTTTAATAAATTCAGAATTTTTTTCTTCTCCAAATATTGATTTTAATGTAAAGTACATTAATACAATTGATACCGCACTACATAATCTTGTAAATGGTATTGTTATTGTAGATATTGATGAACCAAATATTGTTAATATACTTACAACTGATGCAATTACAAGTGGTATATTAGCTGTTGTTACTGTTGTAATTATTGTTGTTAATGATTTTTTATTTTTAAAATTCATAACTAAGACAATAATAGACATTACTAATATACTGCATATAGGTGCTATTGTTGCTTTTATAACAGACATTAGACTACTTCCTAAACTTGATAATCCCCATATTGGTCCTACTGAAAAACATCTGCTAATTAATTCAGCTACTACCCATATAACTAATATAATAATCGCATATTTAAAATATTGATTATTTTCTTTATCTACTATTTCTTTTATTTTCCCTAATGGGTCTTTGAATAATTCAGCTATAAATCCTTTTGTTTCAATGCTATCTTTTTTGATATCTACATTTTTAATTGTATCTTTTACTTGATTTACTGTAGTTGATGCCTCACTTTTCAATTCTTCTGTGTTTACTTTCTTTTCTTCTTTTTCTTCCATGTTAATCCTCCTAATATTATATTATTATTTATAGTATTTATTATTACTATCAAAATTAATCACCTAAGTTAATACCTATATCTCTAGCTGTTTTTACTAAATCGTCATCCATAGTAACTTTTCTTAGATTACTTTCTGCAGTATTTCCAGACACTGCTCCAATTTTTGTATTGTTTCCAACTACATCTTCTAAAGATGCTGAATCTAATTTTCCATTTTTAATTACTACCAAAGTTCCAAATTTCCCTTCTAATGCAAGTTCCATTGCTTTTGAACCATATTTTGTTGATAGTACTCTATCAAAAGCTGTTGGTGTTCCTCCTCTTTGCATATATCCTAGTGTTGTGTTTCTTGCTTCTAATCCAGTTAATTCTTCTAATTGTTTTGCAACAACTTGTCCAACTCCACCTAATTTTGTATTGTCAACTCCTGCTCCATTATTACGTATATTTTGTACTACCATTTCTCCATCTTTTGGCTTAGCTCCTTCGGCTACAACTACTATACTGAAGTTTTTTCCTCTTTTCTTTCTATTTTCAATTTTAGTTGCTACTTTATTAATATCATATGGTATCTCTGGAATTAGTGCAACATCTGCTCCTCCTGCTATTGCTGATTCCAATGCTATCCATCCAGCATATCTTCCCATAACTTCTAGCACCATAATTCTATGATGTGTTTCTCCTGTTGTATGTAATCTATCTAATGCTTCCATAGCAACAGATACAGCTGTATTGTAACCAAATGTAATTTCTGTACAAGCTACGTCATTGTCAATTGTTTTTGGCACTCCTATAATATTTACTCCTTTTGTTGAAAAATCTCTTGCAGATTTTTGTGTTCCATCTCCTCCTAAAGTAAAGATACAATCAAATCCAAATTCTTTAATATTTTCTATTGCTTGTTCTGATAAATCTTTGTATTCTACACTTCCATCTTCATTTACTATTTTATAATTAAATATGTTTGCATTTGTTGATGAACCTATAATAGAACCACCTTTTGGTAAAATTCCTACTGCTTCTCCATTGGCTGCTGTACTTAATTTTTCAAAGTCTTTTTTTAGTAATCCATTATATCCATCTACTATTCCATAACATTCTACTCCATGATTTTCTGCTGTTTTTACAATTGCTCTAATAACTGCATTAAATCCTGATACATCTCCACCATTTGCTAATATTCCTACTTTTTTTAACATAATTCCTCCTTAATAATTTTTTTAAAATTTTCTTTCCCGTGTGACACCAGGCCACACAGGGGAAAGTTCTTTTCTTCTTTTTCATACTCTGTGGTCCGTTATTTTATTTTCCATTCTTTTTCATTCCATTCTAATGAGATATCAGATTTTAGAGAAACTACAGGACGAACACCATAACTACTGCCGCTGTCGTAGCCGCTTTCACCCTCATGGCCATTAGAATAGTACAAAGTGCTACCACTGACACTACCATTATTAACAATGCGAAGCCCCCAGCTCACAAAGCAGTTACCAGCATATGCATAATCAGACGTAAGCCAGAAGGATTGATTTTTTCTTAACGTGAAATTTCTTGTTAAATTGTCACTTCCTACTGCTGTTCCACCAAACAGCATTTGAAAAACACTTGTAGTATTCTTTGTTCCATCCGCGTTTACTTCTCCAGTTAGGAATTTTGAATTTACCTGTGTGGGAACATAATTATAATATGTACTTTCTATTTCTGTACTTCCTGATGTTAATGCTTTAAATGTTTTACTTGCTTTATCATAATAATTAAATGTACCTTGTGTTCTAGACCATTTTTTTCCATTTGTTGCACTTGATGATAATGCACTTCCTTCTCCTCTTGTATATGTTACTTTGTTTCCATATTCATTCCAATTACCTTGGCTATATTTCGCTGTTTCTGGATTATATCCTGTTATTCCATTTATATCTTCCACTGTTATACTTGTTGCTTTTTCTGCTCCTTTTCCATGTCCAAATATTCCACTTATTTTATTTAATTCTTCTATTCCATTTATATATCCTTTTTGCCCTTTTAAGTTATAATATGTTCTACTACTATCTGTGTATGTTCCTGGTCCTATGAATTCTTCTGATATTAGTCTTATTTTTCCATTTTTTACTCCTAATACTCTCCATCCATATCCTGCACTTTTATATGTTGTTGCATTAAACTCTTGGTCACTACTTTTTCCTGTTTTATCTGCTGTTGATGTATATGTTAAATCATTTGCATTTGCTTCTAATGTTGGATCATAATCTACATAGTCTCCTACTTTTAATGTTTGATTTGTTTCTATGTTTGTTATTGTGTCTCCATCTTGTTTCCATACGTCTTTTGTTATTGTATTTCCATCAAAATAGTATTCTTTTTCAGTTTTATCAAATTTTATTTTCCAGTCTCCTTTATTTCCTGTTACATTTGCTCCAGACACTTTAAAATCTGCTTGTTTTCCTGTTTGATCAGCTATTAAATATTCTGAATATCCTATTTTTATTTGCTCCTCTTCGTCTTTTTCATTAGTTGTTGTTTTGGCTGCCCTTGCTTTTATTAAAATACCATTGTCTCCTGTTAATGTAGTTATTACCACTCCTGATAAAATCAATAGCACAATTATTGTTATTACTAAAGCTATTAAAGTAATACCATTACTTGTTTTAATTAATTGTTTTGTGTTTCTTTCGTTCTTCATAAAAATATTCTCCCTTTTTTGTTTAACTTTTTATATGAATTTCTTCCACTTACATTTTAATTAAACATATCTTTAAATGTCAATACATTTAAAACTATTTCTTGCTTTTTATTAATATATTATTAGTAATGTATTATAAACTCCGTCATTAAAAATTATATTTTTTGTATTTCTTATATGCTACTATTCCTCCCGCTATTACAACGCCAGCAATAATAATCATAATATAACTAGTACCAGTCTTTGGTAAAATTCCTGATGCCATCGTATTATCGCCACTTACAGTTCCAAAGTCTGCCCATTTAAAATCATCAGCACCATAAAAGAACATGTACCATTCTTCATTATTTATAACACTTGCAGTAGCCAATGTAACAGCTTCATTTGATATATATTTTCCATTTTCGTCATCAGTTTTTATATATAAATAATAGTATTCTCCATTCTCCAAGCCTTTTAAATCTATAACGCTATTTCCAGTTGTTTTTGCACCACCAGCATTATATTCTATTGAATAATTATCATCTTTATCTGCATCTAAAGTCTGATTATAGATTCCTGAATTGGATTTTGCATATGTCATTAACCCTGAAAATCCTGAAGAATCTTTATTTTTTATTTTAGTTAAAATAGATTGATCTGTTATTTTTCCAACTTTAATTTGGATTTTTCTATTGTTTTTACTATCATGTGTAAATGTTGTTACAATTTGGTCTAATTTATATGTCATAAGTGAAGAATGAAAAGCATCACTATATTTTGCTTCACTAAATCTTTCTAGTTTATTTCCATATGTAACAACATTATAAGTTAATCCACTTTTTTCAACAACAGATGCATATAAATCTTGATTCAATTCTACATAATAAGCAACTTTATTCATTTCTGATACTTTAAATGTTTTAGAATTTTTGTCGTAATTTAAAGTAATTTTATCATTAGATATACCTCCACTTACATTTGGTTTGCTGTTGTTAGAAGTTATATATAAGTAATATGTTCTATCCTCTTTTGGTGTAACACCAGATATTTGAACTGTTGCTTTAAACATTCCACCTTTTTTTAATTCAAATTTTGCTTTTGAAAAATCGGTCCACTCTCCATCTGTCGAATCACCTTTGCTACTATCATCTGTTGTTTCTCCTTTTATTTCAGAAGAATACCCATTAAAGTCATAATATGTATCTGTGCCATTATCAATTTTTACCCACAGTATAAAATATACTACACCTGTATAATTTGAAAAATCAAGTTCTACATTATTTGAGGTATTTGTTGTAGTTTTCCAAGAATTTGTATAACTTGGTATCATAGCAAGATACTCTTTTTGTTTTGTTTCAGTAGTAGTTTTAACCGTGTTATAAAATTGTTTATATTCTGCATAAGCTGTATTATATTTTTCTCTAGCTTCGCTTAGCTGTTCTTCTGTTGCAGTTCCACTTGAATTTAATTTTTCATATTCTTTTTTTAAATTAGTTAGGTTATCTCCTTTTTCTTTTATAGTTTCATTACTTGTTTTTGTATATTCTTTTATTTCTTTAACTTTAGCTGAAATACTATCTAATTCAGCTTTTGTTATATCGACTTTTTGATAAGAAATTGTATATCCACTAGCACTTGATGATAATCTTATTGTTCCAGTCCCTACTTTATCTCTAACATTTATTATAGATGGTAATGTTATATAATTTTTCGGATCTATCTCACCACTATATGCTACAACTTCATTACTAAAACTACCTAAAATTGAAATTACCATTATTATTAAAATTAATATTGATATTATTTTTTCTTTCAAACTAATTTTCCTCCTTTTATTTTCTTTTGTTTCTTATTTATATCCCTTTTCATATTATATTTTTTTATATTTTGTGTCAATATATATTCTTAAATTGTAATGCAATTGTAATATTTTATTAATTTTAAATTCTTATTTTAGTAATTTTTTAGATTCTTTATAAAAACTATCCATTGGTCAAAAAATTCCAGCCTACTGCAGAATTACTATTTTTCTGTAATTTGCTTGTAAGCTGGAATTTCTATATTTTTCTCTCATTCAAATTTCGCCACTTTCTTAAATTTATTTATTAAACTATTGCAAACTCTTTCATTTCATTGTACAATTTAGATACAGTTTCCCCCTCCCCAATTAAGAGGCACTTTTGAAAACTATTCAATTGTTTATATTTAGGTGATGTTTGGAATTAACATATGACCTTTTTTGCAGTGTGGACATAGGTTAAAATCCTTCCCTAAAGTCTGCTTTAGTAATTCGAGTGTGGGAAGCTGTTTTTTTATGTATATTTTGGTCCTTGTTAATATCTTACATTTTAATAATTTTTTCTTCTTGTTTCTGTTTCCTAGTAGTCCATAATATCTTATTTTCATAAAATGTGGTGGCAGTATATGCATTAGAAATCTTCTAATAAATTCTTGTATGCTTATTGTCATTTCTTTCATTTTATTGTTATCTTTATAATCTCTCCATTTAAAGGTTACCTTCTCACCTTCTATTTTTAATATTCTTTCATTTGATATCGCCACTCTATGTGTATATCTTCCTAAGTATTGTATTACACATTCTGCTTTTTTGAATGGTTCTTTACAATACACTATCCATTCTTTGTCATACATTTTTTGTATTAAACTATTGTAACTCGCTGGATTTTCTAAATCTTTATTGCTTCCATAAAATTCTATTTTTTCTTTTTTCATATAATCTAAGAATTTTTCTCTAAATACTCTAGACATTACTTGTACTGGTATAAAAAAATCTTCTTCTTTTTCTTTCCATGTATTTACTTCTGTTAAACCTCCTCCTGTTACTACTAAATGCACATGTGGATGATACATTAAATTTTGTCCCCATGTATGTAATATACTAAAAAATCCTATTTCTGCTCCTAAATATTTTTCGTCTCTTGCTAATTCTTGCAATGTCTCTGATGATGACCTAAATAATATTTTATATTTAAAACTTCCTCTTTTCTTGCCTCAATCCATTTCAGTTTCTTTCCTGTTTGGCAATTCGGACAATGCCTATTCCTACATGAATTATAGGTAATTTCTTCATATCCTCATTCATCACATATATACTTGTGTGCTCCAATATTCGCTGTTTTACAATTTTTTATTGCATTGATTACCTTTTTCTTATACATTACAATTTTATGTTCTTTTTCGTACCTGTCTAATCCGTTATTTAATATTTCTTGTATCTTTTCCATCTTATTTTTTCTCTCCTTTCAAAAACGCATCTAGTGGACTTTCTAAATCCATCTTTATATTCGCTACATGTACATATGCCATGGTACTTCTTATATTACTATGTCCCATCAATTCCTTTACGTGTATTAATGTTGCTCCTCTTTCTATCAAATCAGTTGCAAAACAATGTCTCAAGGTATGAACAGTTACTTTCTCGTTTAATCTTGCTTTTCTTCTATATTTTCTAAAATGTTCTCGTATTACTCCTACTGTTATCGCTTTTCCCGATTTGCTTAGAAATATCCTTCCTATTCTTTTATTCTGTCTATATTTTGACCAATATGTTCTTAACATTTCTAAACTTTGTTTAGGCAATATTGTATATCTTTCTTTATTACCTTTTCCTTCTCGTACAAATATTCTCATGTTTTTACCGTCTATATCTTCTACTCTTAAATTTGCTACTTCTCCGATTCTTAATCATGATCCATAAACTAACATAAATATTGTTTTAAATTTAAAATTATCACACACATAAAAAAAAGTGCTTAACTCTTCTTTTGTTAGCACCTTATAAACACACTTTTTTTGTTTTCTCATCGGTATTTGTTTCTTATTTAAAACCTTATCTAATGTAACTTCATAAATAAATCTTATTACTGAATTATAATAATTTATTGACCTATCTCCTAATTTTCTTTCGTCTTTTAAATATTTTAATAAAAATCTTCTTAATTCTTCTGTTGTTACATCTTCTAACTTCTTTTCTCCAAAGTATTTCATAATAGCTTTTGTTTTTCCTAAATAGCTATCATATGTGTAATGCGAAAAATTTCGCATTCTCATGTCATTATTCATCTTGTTTAGTAATTGTTTGTTAGTCATCTAAAAAGACCCCTTTCTAAATATATTTGCAACTTTAAGTTACATAATATATTATACTAGAGATCTTTTATATTTTCAATTTATTGGCTTCTTTGCCGTTCTTTCGTTCCATTGCGAGGTACGAGCAATTTAGTACAATCATATAGTCAAATGTTGATGCTATGATATAGCTATCTTTTCCAAAGGTATTACAAAACGCTCCCACCTTAAATATTAATACATAATCTGGATGAATTTGCTTTATTCTTTGTGCCATTTGTGTGATTCCCATTTTAGCTCCTTTTATACCCCCAGTGCCATCAGACCAAAGGCCTAATAGCACAAACGTATTTTTTGAATTTTTGCCTCATTTCAAATCTTCTCATTTTTTCTATTCTTCTACTTCAGGTATGAAACTAGATTTTAGAGAAACTAGCGGGGACACCCCATAGCTACCGTTAGAGTAGCGGTCGCCCAAGCCCGCGTCATCGCCGTTCACACCGCACACATGGCGAGAGTAAGAGGCAGAAGGAGAAGCCAGCCACCAAAATCCAGTTTTCTTTCCATTCTGACCGCAATACATACTATTATATCGTGTATAATTTAAACTATCATTCCCAGTCCAATAATCATCGTTTGATATGGTTGATTGTGCTCCATTTAATGTATAAATATATCCTGGTGCAGATGTAGCTCTATAAGTTGCTCCTAAAGTATAAACATTAGAATCTGTTATTCCATTGTACGCCTGATTATATGATTTTACATACATCTCCACACTTGGTCCACCGATTGCATAATTAGCTTTATCCGTATCACAATATGC
>CAKPKF010000026.1 GCA_934167175.1 uncultured Clostridia bacterium
CTTTTAGATAGTGAAACTAGTCCCTCAATTGAATCAATTATATATGGGCTATTAGCTGTACCATTTCCTGTAAACACTTGAATAATTCCAGTTATATCTACTTCTATTACTTCCTTTTTATCTTCATAAGTAATTGTAAAAGTATATTTTTTATTTTCACCTGCTACATATTCGTATTTACCATAGCCTCCTGCATTTACTATATTGCCATCTTGATCTTTTACTTCTATGCTGTTATAAATATCTGCAATATTATCAAATTCTTCTGGGCAAACACAATACGATTCAATTAAGAAATCATCCACACTTTCATATCTTTTTTGAGAAGTCCCATATTCAGCATAAGGAAGATCTGCAACTAACTTATTATTTAAACTAGCATATTTAATAGAAGAATTCGAATTTGTATAATTTTCTTTACTTACAATTGATTGTGGACTTGGTGATTGAGGTGGTCTTGATTGATTATTAAAATAATCTACTAATTCTTCTAGTGAAGTAATTTTATAATTATACTGTTCTGATAATTCGCTAAATAATTGTTCCACTGTAATTTTTTCATTAATATTATTTAAATATTTATAAGATTCTAAAAACATTTGCTCTTTTTCTTCAGGAAGTTTGCCATTTAATTTTTCTTCTGCGAATGATTTATAATCAGCATTTAAACCTGCAATGGACACATAAATTGAAATATTAGTGTTTTCTTCACTATATTGATTAACATCATAAACAACAATCAAATCCCCATTTTTTACTTTAGGATGTTTCTTTACAAGTACTGTAGTAGGATTTTTTAGATATATATCATATTTTTCATTATTAACTACTACTTTATTTCCTTGTAAATAACTGCCATCAAAAGCAGAATTTAATTTTTTTAATTGAGTAAGTGTATTGACATTTGTATCTTTTAATACGTGGTCAAATTCTAAATCATCTAATGTTAACTCTGCTTTTTCTTTTATACTTGCCATTTCTGACTCTTCTATACCTTGTTTTGATTTTGTAATTAATCCATTATCTCCTATTACTAGGCTTATTGTTACTCCTGCTAGTATTAATAAAATTATTATTGTTATTATTAATGCTACTAGTGTTATTCCTTTTGTGTTTTTTAGCTTTTCTTGCATCTTTTGTTTCCTCCATTTCCTCCATTTCCTTTGATTTTTGTATGCCGGCGAATGCTATTCGCTCCTACGGTTTTTGTTAAGATTTTTATATTATTATTCATATGATTCTTTCCACTTACGTGGAATTTCATTATAATCTGTTAATTTAGTACAACCACAATAGCAATTTGTTCCCCCATTATTCTCGTCAATTCCTTTTTCTTTTCTTTCAGTCTCACTCCATAACTTAATTGAATTCCCTGTTAGATTTTTACACCCATAAAATGTATGTCTAAAACTTGTAACATTAGGGCAATTTGCAAATAATTTTTCCGGTATGCTTGTTAAACTTTCACACCCATAAAATGTTCCGCTAAAATCTGTTACATTTGGGCAATTTGCAAATAAGTTTTCTGGTATGTTTGTTAAACTTGTACATCCATAAAATGTTTCACTAAAACCTGTCACATTTGGACAATTTGCAAATAAGTTTTCTGGTATGTTTGTTAAACTTGTACATCCATAAAATGCTTCGCTAAAACCTGTCACATTTGGACAATTTGCAAATAAGTTTTCTGGTATGCTTGTTAAACTTTCACATTCTGAAAACTTTATATAAATTAATTCCTTAAAACTTTTTTCAGTTGGTTTTGCTATTTCTCTTAAATTAACACAATTGCTCAAATCTATTCTTACTGCACCTGTTTCTCCCCACTGCAATATTTTTAAAATTTTCTCTGCTCCACTATTTTGCCTATGATAACTAATTCCATCGCAAGTTCCACTTATCTTTATTTCATATTCTTTATTTTTCTCTTTATATTCATGTTCTATATTTTCTTCTGAAATTTCTGCTAACTTAAATTTAGTTACACTTGCTATTTTTCTTCTACTATCTATCATCCCCTCTTCCTGACTTCTTTTTATTTCTCCATCTCCCCACTCTATCTCATATATTCCTCTCAACATTGGTAAATTAACTATTCCATCTTCTCCTGAATTTACTAGTATTTTCATTGCTTCTTTATCCACACTATTTTCTAACATTCCTTGTTCAAATTCATCTAATTGTGCTTTTTCCTCTTCTGCTCTTGTTTGGTATTCTCCTACACCTTGTTTTGATTTTGTAATTAATCCATTATCTCCTATTACTAGGCTTATTGTTACTCCTGCTAGTATTAATAAAATTATTATTGTTATTATTAATGCTACTAGTGTTATTCCTTTTGTGTTTTTTAGTTTTTCTTGCATCTTTGTTTCCTCCATTTCCTTTGATTTTTGTATGCTAGCAAATGCTATTCGCTCCTACATTTTTTTGTTTTTATGTTAATATTTTTACTCCAAATATTGTATTTCTATATTATTATAAAAATATACTCTTCCATTTTTGTCTACAATCTTTGCATTAAACATTTTATTTTTAGCATCTCCCCCATTTTTTCTAATTAACGCACGAATGTCCCAGCCTATAAAATAATCATTATTATTATCATCTTTTCTGATTTCATCTTTATCCAATTTTACATACTTATTTTTTATTTCAACATAAACATCATCAAATTTAATATATTCTCCTGTTTCTGTATTTCTTAAGAAATAGCTTCCATATGATGGCTTATATATATCAATTTTCTTTTCTTCCTCTCCTATATTTTTTACCTCTACATACTTAATGTATTCTTTGTTAGTACTTATATCTATTATTTTAAATTGGTATTTTCCATTTTCTGTTGCATAATATTTATTCGTATTTTCCCCATCTGGATTAATTATTCTATACTTAGTCCATTCTAATGTCTCAATGTTAACTTCTCCAATAACATTATATCCAGATTCACAACACAAATCTAATATTCCCATTTCTAATGTAATTCCTTCTTTTTGTAAAGCATTTATAAAACTTTCTTTAGTCGGTTGTTCTATTGCTTCTTTTTCATACATATAATTCAATACATCTTGAAAATTTTTAAAGTTCGTATCTGCCCCATTCTTCTTTGCTGTTAAATTCATAGTATCTACAATAATTTGTTCTTTTTCTTCTTCTGTTCTTTTATTTATTACATTGCATAGTACTTCTATCATTTCTTCTTCATTGTTAAATTTTATTACATTTTCACCTTCTACATTTGCTCTAATTCTTACTTTATTAGCAAGTTCATTACTTGGTGTTTTTTCAAAAGTTATAAATATTGTTGAGTAATCTATAACTTTATTATCTATTGTTATAGTCTCTTCTTTCTCATTTACTTCATTATCATATACTAATTTTTCTTTTTTTAGTTCTTCTATTAATTTTTCTGAACTTGACTTCTGTTCTCCATTATTTTCTCTTATGTTATTTTCTGATTTCCATAATTCAACTTTTTCTTCCACTGTTGCTTGCCTTGTTTTCAATTTTGTGGCTTTTGATTTTGTAATTAATCCATTATTTCCTATTACTAGGCTTATTGTTACTCCTGCTAGTATTAATAAAATTATTATTGTTATTATTAACGCTACTAGTGTTATTCCTTTTGTGTTTTTTAGCTTTTCTTGCATCTTTTGCTCCCTCCATTTCCTTTGATTTTTGTATGCGGGCAAATAGCATTCGCCCCTACTGTTTTTGGGTTGCTGAAAAGTGTTTTCGCTCCACTGCTCATTTATTTAGTGTCTTTTTTGTTAAATATTATCATTTTTTACTTTGACTTACAAGCATTGCGAGAGTACACAAATAAAAGTGTATACTCTCGCAATAGTTTTAGGTTTTATTACATTTACGTTGCATTTATATTACATTTTCTTTTCATTAAAGTTTTATTTACCAACTTCTTCTATATATCCTGATATTGATTTTGAATACATGTCATCTGATATTGATTTATAGTGTTCCCCTTTATAATCATCTGTAAATCCATTATAGGCTTTATATATTTCTCCAGTATCTGTATCATATACCCTTTCATACCCTAATGTTGCATCACTTTGCTTTTGCATCATTCTGTCATATGTAGCGTTTCTTGATTCCCAAGAAGACATTATGCTGTCTGATATTTGGTTACATATGTTTCTTGTATTCTGAAAATTCTTCATTACTGCATCTTGCTGATTATAGAATTGATTTATGAATGTATCACTAAATTGTAAAGATGAAACCATATTGTTTAGCGGTTCTTCCCAATTAATAAATTCATCTTTTGGTGCTGTAATAAACATTGTATTGTATACACTCAAATAATTTATATCAATTTTATTTCCTGAAAAAACATTCTCATTAACATAGTATGGTCCTGAATCATAAACATATGCTGTAAATATTCCTTCCGCATTTTTTCCATTTTCATCTGTGAACGTTGCTCTTAGCATATCTCCACCTAGAGCTGATGTTCCTATTTTTTCAATAACACTAAAACTATTTAATGTTGGAAATTTAAATGTAGGTGTATTATTTAACGTTCCTAAATCATTAAATATTTTATAAAAGCCCTCTGTTGTTTGTTCTTCTATTACAGATGTTTTTGCAAACATTTGGTCTGGATAATATGTTTGTTGGAATTTTTTAGCCGCTTGAGATTTGTTATACCCTTCTGTTTTCATATTGAAAAAAAATTGGTATGATGTATTTTGAGGATTATATACTTTTATTGTGTAATGAATACAATCTCCTAAAACATCTACTTTCCATCCTTCAGGTATATTTAATGAAAATAGCCCATTGTCGAATTTTGTGTAATTGACAGATTTCGCTTCACTTTTCTTTATTTTCACTTCTTGCTTCGAATTTTTTATGTCTTTTGAGTTTAATTTATTTTCAATTCCTACACTCATTGCATTTTTCTCTCCTTTTTCAATTGTTGCAATTGCTACAATAATGATTATTATACTAATTATTGTTATTGCCATAATTAAGCCTTTTTTATTTTGTTTATTTTCTTCCATATTATTAATCTCCTTTTCTTATCTTTTGCTATGTTTGTTATTTTATCATATAAAATAAGATGAAATATATTTTTTGCCAATTTTTCCGTGCCTTTTTGGTAACAAAAAAATCACACTTAATTTTTATATTAAATATGATTTTTAATTTATTTATACTACATACATTATTTTATTATTTTTAAAATATTTATTAATTTCTTCTCTTAGGAATTTTTCTCCTTCTGAACGAATATATTCTTTATACATATATTTTCCTTTTCCTCGTCCTGTCATTAGTTCTTTGTTATATAAATCTATTGCATTAGGAAATGCTTCTGTATTTATTGCTCTATGAACATAACTATATGTCATAAATATTATCTCAAAAAAAATTTCTTTTTTCGCTTTAACACTCAGTTTTTCATATAGATATTTTATTAATTCTGAATATATTATCTTCCAATCTTCTACAAGTATTACTGGAGCTATTAATATTCCTACTGGATAATCCGCTTCTACAAGTTTATTTACTGCTTTCACTCTATTTTCTAATCTTGAAGTTCCAAATTCTACTTTGTTTATTATTTCTTTTGGGTTCACACTCATTCTAATAATTATTTTTCTATTGTGCTTCAAAAACAAAATATCATCTATCATATCGAATTTTGTTGGTAAAGTTAATTTTCCTTTTCCAGTGTTGGCAAAATTTTTAATTGTCCATACTAAATTATTAGTAATGGTGTTTTCCAAAACAAGATCACTGTTGCTCCCTATTTCAAAAGTTAAGTCTTTTTCCGAATCATTGGCAACTTTTATTATTTTATTTAACATTTCTTCTCTATTTACAAAAAGCCTTAAATATGCACATTTATTATAATTACATACAAGATAACAATACATACACATTGCTGTACATCCAGAGGATGTATATGGTACTAAGAAATCTGATGTTTTATGATTTGGAAC
This sequence comes from uncultured Clostridia bacterium, assembly GCA_934167175.1. GTDB lineage: Bacteria > Bacillota > Clostridia > TANB77 > CAG-508 > CAKPKF01. The sequence continues at coordinate 5,973 of CAKPKF010000026.1, forward strand.
AAATTTATGTGTTTTCCTTGTTCCTATTATTAAATTTCTTTTCATATCCGCAAATTCTGAATTTTGTCTTTTTCTCATTTCTTCAATATTATTATGGTTTTTTATTATTATTTTGGGAACATTTGCATATTTTTCTAATAGCTCTTTTCCAAGAGGATATTCTTCTATTTTTTCCTCGCAATATAATGCTTTTGGCTTAAACAACTTTATCACCCATAATTATATTGCCCAAATTCTCTCAAACTATAGATTTTTTTAAAATTTCAATTCTTTTATTGTAGAAATATCTATTTTATAAATCTGTTTATAGATATCACTACAATTTAATGTTGTTACTTTAGTTTCATCTATATTTAAAATTTTTTTCATATTAATAACATCTTCTTTTGATTTTCCTTCTATTTCCATATATGTTGGTATCATTGGCCATGAATCTATATCTATTTCTACACCGTTTAATATGTACTGTATTCTTTCATTTTCTTGATAATTTCTATTTTTAAAACCTATTCTTTCTAAAAATTCATTTGTCTTTTCAAAACTTTCTACCTCTATTTCTAATTCTTTTGTTCCATCAACTGTGTTGCTTACTATATCTTTATATGTAAGAGTGGTAACTGTTCCATTAGTTCTAAGCCTAATCCACTTATCTTTTTCTGCTGGTCTTAAATCATAAACATATCTTTTTTGTTCAAATATTCCTTTCTTAGTTGCTCCTAATTCTTCTAACTTTTTTATTATTTCTTCTTTATTCACTTCTAAAACTCTTAATTCATATTCTGTTTCCATAAAAAAACTCCTTTTTATTACTTTTTAATTTTCTAAAGATTTAGCTACTTTTTCCACTCTTTTTAAGAACTCTTCTTTATTTGATAATGCTTGTCTTAATTTTTTTATTGCTTCATCAAATTCTTTATCTTCTAAATATATCTTTGCATATCCATTTTCTCCGTATTTTTCAGATAAATGCCTATAAACTTCTTCCCATTGTTCTTCTTCTGATATATTTTTATAATTTCTTTTTCCATATGTATATGCTCTTTTTATAGTGACATCTATATCTACAATCGTTCTATCTGCAGTACTTACAATCATTCCATATATACTTCTAGGTTTATGATTGCTTGAAGCTCTATGATCTTCTATCGCTTCTTTTATTATATTTATTTGTTCATCTGTGAACCATTTTTTAATTTTATTATCTTTCATAAAAATTTGAGCTGATATTATTTCATGCGTTTTTCTATCAATACAATGACCTAAATCATGGTAACTAGCTATTACATAAACCATATTTAAATCAACATCATAATTTTGTGCTAAATCTATACTCCTTTTTATTACTGTTTTTATATGTTCTATTCCATGCCCTTCTTCATTCTTATTGTATAATGGAAATATTTCATTTTCTATATATCTTTTTAATTCTAAATCTACACAGTTCATACGTTTCTCCCTTTTATAATATTTTTTACATTAATTTTCTTTCAGAAAATCTGTGTAATAAATAATTTCCTTGCCTAATTTTTTGGCATATTCTATTTCTAATTTTGTGCTTTTACCAATATAATTGGCTTTATTAAAAATACTTATATCATATTTTGTAATATTTTTCTAGTAGTACACTACACTATTTAGATTAGCTCACTTAGTGTACTTGAAAAAACTGTTCTAAAAAATATAAAAGCACAATACTATAAAAATTTTAGTTTGCACTTTTTTATCTTTTTTTCTTTCTTCTCTTTGTTAAATTGTCCTTTCGTATATAAAGACTAGCTAATACTTTAGCTAGTCTCTATATATCTTGTAATTATTATTTTCTTGCTTTTTTTCTTTTTACTATTGTTAATGTACCAATAGTTACTATAGAAGTTACAAATAACATTACACTTGTTATAATATTATCTCCTGTTTTTGGATTATTTGTTTCATTATTTGTTTGTTCTGTTTTGTTTTCTGTTGTTTGTGGCTCTTTTTCTGTTTCTTGTGTTGAATTTGTCGGTGTAACTGGATTGCTTGATGGTTTTTCAGGCTCACTTGGTGTTGTTGGGTTTCCTTGTGAATTTTCTGTTGGTGTAATTATCAAACTTGTGTCAACCCACATTGTTGCATATTCACCTTCATTATATTGTAACATTGGGTCATAGTCAGTAGTGTCATAACCGTAATACTTACCATTTATTTTTAATTTAGTATCAGTTGTAAAACAATATCCTTCTGCTGCCTTAAAATATATTCCATAAGTATAAGACTTACCGCTTTCAAATTTGGTAAATAAATCATCAGGGTTGTTGATATTCCAAAAATCAGCAGCATAATAATATTTTTTACCTCCGTCAGTACTCCAATATTCAGATTGGTAAATATATGGAACATTTTCAGGTGTTGTTCCTGAGAATACAGGTTTATCCCCTACTTTAAAACTAATTGTTGCATTATTTATTTCAACTTCACTAATATGTTGGTATGTAACAGTTTTAGGTTTTATTGTTTTTACAGCAACTATAAAAAGCCTTGTTCCAGAATTCGTTACATTTGCACTATTAACATATGTTCCATTTACCATTACTTTTTTATCAGTTGCAAAGGTATTTCCATCTCTTGCTTTAAGAGAAATACTATACATATAAGTTTTGCCTTCCTCAAAAGTAGTTATTTTTTTATCTTGTGAAAGTGCATTGTTCTTGCTTTCATCAGAGTACCAATATTTTACTGGAACAGGTTCACCTTTTGCATTTTTTTCCATCTCTTCCCAGTATTCGTATTCTATATCATATTGTTCATCCCATGGATCACATTTGTAAGCATTTGCTTTTGGAGTATCACCTGGATTATAATTAAAAGTTACCCCCTCAATATCTACATCGCCAATTTCTGTGGTTGCCAATACTTTAATTGGTATAATGGATAAAGCAAAACAAAGTATTAACATAGTAGTAATAAATATTTTACTTTTTTTAAAATTCATTTTTTTCCCCCTAGTGTTTTCTTAAATTTTTCCTTTTTGTATTGTTAACTATTACTAATGTGATTATTCCTAGCAGAGCAATTGCAAACGATACAGCATATACTATAACATTATCACCTGTTTTAGGATTTGCATTTGTATTATTCTTTTGAATATCATTTTTTGTTACATTATTGTTTTCTGGTTGCACTTCTTTTTCTGTATTTTTACTGTCTTCTGGTGTTTCATCTTGTTGTTTTTCTTTTATTGTAAATTTTGTTGTAGCTTCTCCATTATCTGAAAAAGCAACTTTCAATGTGTGTTCTCCAACAGATAATTTTTTTAAGTATTCATCTTTTAAAGTAATAACTGTACTTCCTGATTTTGAGTCATAATTTGTAGAATCTACTAATTTATTGTCTACATATACTTTGTTTGTAAATAAGCTATAGTCTGCAT
>CAKPKF010000027.1 GCA_934167175.1 uncultured Clostridia bacterium
AAGAAACGAAGACCTTGTAAGGATAGATGAAATTAAAATTTTGAAAGATGTAAAAGAAGTAGATGAATCAAAAATAGAAATTAATGCATACATACCTGAATGGATAGATGACGAAATAGAAGGAATTAATTACAGATTAAATACTACCTATAAAATAAAAGATGATATAAGACAATGGAACAAAGTAAATGTAAAATATATAGAAAAATATACTAATAAAGGTATTGAAGAAATATTGCAAGATGAAGATGGAGACAATATTTATTTTTATAGTGAAAGGATGCCAAATGGAGTATAAATATTATGCAAAATCAGACCCAATAGAAACAATAAAAGAGCACACAGACAAACTATTAGAGAACTTAGAAATATTAAAAAAAGAATATGGAAAAAAAATAACACAATCAATAGAAATTCCAGAAGAAAGATTCTGGCAACTAATGAAAATAGTATGCAAATATCATGATGCAGGAAAAGTATTTTCAGGATTTCAAAATGCAATAAGAGAAGCAATAGGAGAGAAACTAATACCAACAAAATTTAATAATCAAGAAATAAAACATGAACAAATATCTCCAATGTTTGTGCCATACAAACAATATGAAATGACAAAAAAAGAAAGAAAACTAGTATATCAGGCAATCTATTATCATCACGAAAGAGACAATAAAATACACATAAACAGTGAACTGCTAGAAAAAATAATAAAAGATGATATAGAGCCAAACATCGAAAAAATAGAAAAAGAATTACAAATTGAAATACCAAAATTAAGTACATTGTATTTAGGGCTGGTAGAAGGACAAGCAAGAATAACAGAAGGCGATGAGTTATATAATGAATATTGCCTAATGAAAGGACTATTACATAGACTAGACCATTGTAGTTCAGCATGGATAGCGGTAGAAGATGAAACAAAAGAAGAAATAGCAGATTTTGTAGAAGAATTTATGAAAAAGAAGAACTATGATAAACGTGATTTACAACTATTTACAGAAAAAAATCAAGATAAAAATGTAATAGTAATAGGCTCAACAGGAATGGGAAAAACAGAAGGAGCACTTTTGTGGAGCAAAAATGACAAAACATTTTTCACTCTGCCTTTAAGAATAAGCATAAACGCAATATATGACAGAATAAAAGACACAATAGGATACAAACATGTTGGACTATTACACTCAACAGCAATAGACTATTTAGATGAAAAAAATGAAGAAAATGAATTTAACAAAATACAACAAGCAAGAAATTTATATGAAAAAATCACCACATGTACAATAGACCAAATTTTTCCATTCGTATTTAAGTACAGAGGATATGAAAAAATATATGCAACACTAAGTTATTCAAAAGTAGTAATAGACGAGATACAAGCATATTCACCAGAAATAGTAGCAGTACTGTTAAAGGGACTTCAAATGATAGACAACTTAGATGGAAAATTTATGGTAATGACAGCGACACTTCCTAGAATATACAGAGAAAAACTACAAGAAATGGGAATAAAATTTGAATATAATGAATTTATAAAAGATACAAAAAGGCATAAATTTGAAATAATAGACAAATCAATTAATGAAGACATAGAAGAAATAAAAGAAAAATCAAAAAATAAAAAAGTATTAATAATAGTAAATACAATAAATAAAGCAATAGAATTATATAAAGCATTAAAAAATGATGGAGTAGAAAAAGTAAATTTATTACATTCAAGATTTGAACAAGAAGATAGAAGCGAAAAAGAAAGAAACATAAAAGAATTTTCAAAACAAGAAAATAAATCAGGAATATGGATAACAACACAAATAGTAGAGGCCTCATTAGACATAGACTTTGATATGCTATATACAGAAATGTCCACACTAGACAGTTTATTTCAAAGATTTGGGAGATGCTATAGAAGTAGAGAATATGAAGGAAATGAGACAAATATAAAAATTTATATAAAAGAAACAAGTGGTGTTGGATACATATATGACAAAGAAATCTATCAAAAAAGTATTGATTTATTGCAAGAGTATAGCGGAGAAATTTTAAAAGAAAAAACAAAAATCGATTTAGTTGATAAATTATATTCAAAAGAAATGTTACAAAATACTGACTTTTACAAAAATTTCAATGATGCATTTCGAATACTAGATAATATTATTGATTATGACACAAGCAAAAAAGATGCTCAAAGAATATTAAGAAATATTGATAATATTGATGTTATTCCTAAAATTATTTATGATGATAATTTAAATTTATTTGAAGAATATTCAATTGAGTCAGACAAAAAGAAAAAATATGAGTTAAAACGAAGAAGAGATAAATTATTTATATCAGTTAATAGTTCTAACAAATGGAAACTAGGAAATCTTATAACAGAATGTCCATACATTAAAGGAAAATATATTATTGATACAAAATATGATAAAGAAATTGGTTTGCTTTTGGAAAATGATGAAGAATATTCAATAAGTTCAAGAGAATTATAGTAGGAGGATTATATGAAGATAACAGGAATAATGATTTATTACTATTTTATTTGTGAACGAAAATTATGGTATTTTTCAAACCAAATAAATATGGAGCAAAATAGTGAATTAGTTCAAATAGGAAAATTAATAGATGAAACAACTTATCAAAGAGAAAAAAAAGGAATATTAATAGACAATACTATAAATATAGATTTTGTTAAAAATGGGGCAGTGCTGCATGAAGTGAAAAAAACAAAAAAGATTGAGGAAGCAGGAATTTGGCAATTAAAGTATTACATGTATTATTTGGAGAAAAAGGGAATAGCAAGAATAACTGCACAAATAGATTTTCCATTACTAAAAGAAACAAAAGAAGTTATTCTAGAGGAAACAGACAAAGAAATATTGGATAATGTAGTTACTAATATTGAAAAAATAGTTACATCAGCTAAACCTCCAAGTTTAATAAATTCAAAAATTTGCAAAAAATGCTCTTATTTTGATTTATGTTATGTATAAGGGGGAAAAATGAGGCAGTCATATTATTTGTATAGAAGTGGTAGATTACAAAGAAAAGATAACACCTTAGAAATTGTATATAAAGATAATACCAAGAAAAGCATACCAGTTGAAAGAGTTGATGACATATACATGATGACAGAATTTGATTTAAATACTAATTTGTTGAATTTTTTATCTCAATATGGAGTAAATATACATTTTTTTAATTATTATGGATTTTATACAGGAACATATTATCCCAGGGAAGCACTTGTTTCAGGAAAATTACTTATAAAACAAGTTGAATATTATAATGACAAAGGAAAGAGACTAAACATAGCGAAATCATTTATCGAGGCTGCATCATACAATCTTTACAGAAATTTAACATATTACAATAATAGAGGAAAAGACTTAAAGAAATATATGGAAGAGATAGACTATTTAAGAAAACAGATAAATTTATGTAAAGATGTACCAGAATTGATGGGAATAGAAGGAAATATAAGGAAAGTGTATTATGATTCATGGAATATAATAATAAATCAAGATATAGCATTTGAAAAAAGAGTAAAAAATCCACCTGATAATGCAATAAATTCATTAATTTCTTATGTCAATACAATTATATATACAAGAGTATTAAGTGAAATTTATAAAACACAATTAAATCCAACTATAAGTTATTTACATGAACCATCAGAAAGAAGATTTTCTTTGTGCTTAGATATTGCCGAAATCTTTAAACCAATCATAGCGGACAGACTGATTTTTTCAATGTTAAATAAAAGACAGATAACAGAAAAGGATTTTGAAGATGGATTGAATTTTACATATATAAAAGAAAAGGCAAGAAAAGAAATAACAAGAGAGATAGATTTAAGACTGCAAACTAAAATAAAACATAAAAAATTAGGTAGAGAAGTAAGTTATGAGTATTTAATGAGGTTAGAAGTTTATAAGTTAATAAAGCATCTATTGGAAGATGAAAAGTATGAAGGATTTAAAATGTGGTGGTAATATGTATGTAATTTTAGTTTATGATATTAATTTAGAAGAAAAAGAAGGGCAAAAAATACTGAGAAATGTTTTTAAAATTTGTAAAAAATATTTAGTACATATACAAAATTCAGTATTTGAAGGAGAATTATTAGAATCTCAGGAAATAAAATTAAAAATGGAATTAAGCAAATATATAAGAAATAAAAAAGATAGTGTTATTTTATTCAAAAGTAGAAATCAAAGATGGCTTGAAAAAGAATTTTGGGGCAAATTAGAAGATGATAAAACAGATAACTTTTTATAATAAATAGATATTTTTTTAAAAAAATGAAATATCTGTCGACTTAAAAAAGAGTAAAAATGTTATTGTGTTGACAGATGCTAAAATTCTTAGTATAAGTAAAAAATAAAAAAGTGTATATATTTCTGCTTAAAATAATGGCAATATAAGAATACATCGACAGATTATAGGCAGAAAAGTTGCCAATATAAAGGTAGTTATAATAACCTGTAGTAATTTAAATATAGTAGAATGTAAAGCAAAATAAATGGTATAACGGTACTATTATAGCTTTGTAGTAATTTAAATATAGTAGAATGTAAAGTAAAATTGAAAATAACCTATATTTTACACCTAAAAAGTAGTAATTTAAATATAGTAGAATGTAAAGGTTTTCTCTTTAAAAGTATCACACACCAATTTTGAAGTAGTAATTTAAATATAGTAGAATGTAAAGAAATTTTAACTTGCTCTACACGTATGTTCTTTGTTGCCTCGTAGTAATTTAAATATAGTAGAATGTAAAGCAGTAATCACAAATATAATAATCATATGTTTTTGTTTTTAGTAGTAATTTAAATATAGTAGAATGTAAAGAAAGAGGATGCAGTATTTGTAATTAAAATTTCAAATGGTAGTAATTTAAATATAGTAGAATGTAAAGATAAATTAATTAGAGGTGATTTTAGTGGAAAAAAAGTAGTAATTTAAATATAGTAGAATGTAAAGATGATTTAGCAGCTTTTGTTCTTTGGTGGCCTGCAAGTAGTAATTTAAATATAGTAGAATGTAAAGGTATTACTTGCTACTGAGTAGTCTCCTGTATTACTGTAGTAATTTAAATATAGTAGAATGTAAAGATGTTGTTAAATCTAAGCTCTTTTTTTAGCCTTCTTGTAGTAATTTAAATATAGTAGAATGTAAAGGTTCGCACACATACACCATCACAGCTTGAGTATATCGTAGTAATTTAAATATAGTAGAATGTAAAGCTTTGAATACTTTATTAAAGATATCAAATGTATTAGGTAGTAATTTAAATATAGTAGAATGTAAAGAGTGAGGATAGTATAAATAATTTAATTAATTCTGTGTAGTAATTTAAATATAGTAGAATGTAAAGGACTTTGCTATTGATCTTCTTCGAACATACTTTGCGTAGTAATTAAAAAGAAAAATCTGATGACTTTATGAAATTTGTTTAAAGGTTAATTTTTAATTTTTTTTGACAGATTTTGACAAATTCTGCAAAAAGATGTGATATAATCCTTTTATATTAAATAAGATGAAGTAAACTTGGAGGAGAAAAATAATTTTTTTTTGGAACATAAAATTATTTCACTTTTTCTAATACTTATTATAATAGGAATAATAAGTGGACTATTTGGAAACAGTAGTGAAAACAAAACAACAACACCTGTAACAGATATTTCGAAGTTTGAATATAGCATTGAACAAAATACTATAACGTTAAAAAGATATAAAGGTAATAGTGAAAATATTATTATTTCAGATACATACAATATAGACAATACCAATTATCAAGTTACCAATATGGAAAATGCAATATTTAATGGATGTAATTCTAAAAAAATTTATATTCCAAAAACAATGAAATGTGTATATGACGACACATTAGCATATTTAAGTGCTGAACATATAGACATATATTTTGAAGGAACGGAAGAGGAATGGAATAATATTTTTAAAGTTTATCAAAAAGCAGATGCAAAAGAAAAATGGGATGCAGGAGAATCAGAAGAAGCAGGAAAGGCATTAGCTGACAAGCTTAATGAAAAAATAGGACATAAGTATGATAAATCTAAATTTGCATATCATTTTGAAGCAAAAGTAGAAGATATAAAATAAAGAAAGGGAGATGTATATTATGAAATGCCCAGGATGTGGTAGTGAAAATGTTCAAGTTCAACTTATTGAAACAGGACAACAAACTAATAAAAAAGGAGTCGGTTTTGGAGGCCATGTAAATAATAGTGCTAGAAGACTAACAGCTATATGTACATTAGGTATGTCTAATTTATTTTGGAAAAAATCTAAAGGAACAAACAAAACAAAAACAATTAATTCTACAGTAGGAATTTGTCAAAATTGTGGCAATACATGGACAATAAAAAAAGGAAAAATGGGCTCTGCACCTACGAGCATATTTAGGTAAAAAAAGAAAACACTTAGAGAAATCTAGGTGTTTTTATAATAGAAGAAAATTATGAAAGAAAAAACAAAAGTAACATTAGAAGAAGTTGTTGAAGAATAATACAATACGTTATTTAATGGTTTAAAAGAATTAAAGGAAAATAAAATTTTGGATAATTATATAAAATAATCAAATAAATATTCAATTGAAAACTGCCTTTTTTTGTGATATAAAATGTTGTAGTAAAAAGACATAAAAAGTCATGAAAGGAAACAAATAAAAAATGAAGATAATTAAAGAAAAAAATTTGCATATAGCTATAATAGCATTAGGAATATTATTTGTAACTGTACCAATATTTCATAACAATTTATGGTTCGACGAAGCATATACAGTGGGAATGGTAAAAAACAGCTTTTATGATATCTGGAGAATAGGCAGTAACGATGTTCATCCAGTATTATATTATTGGATATTACATTTGGCGTACTTAGTATTTGGCAGTAATATATATGTATATAGAATAGTATCTGTAATTCCATTAGCAATATTAGGAGTTTTAGGATATACACATATAAGGAAAGATTTTGGAGAAAAAGTAGGAATATTATTTTCATTCTTTACATTCTTTTTGCCAGTAACAACAGTATATGCAGGAGAAATAAGAATGTATACTTGGGCTATGCTGTTTGTGACTGCTATGGCAATATATGCATACAGAATTTGTAAAGAATCAACAAACAAAAATTGGCTAATATTTGCAATACTTAGTTTAGCATCAGCATACACTCACTATTATGCACTTGTTACAGCAGGAATAATAAATTTAATATTATTTATACAGTTAATATATAAATCAATAAAATCACATAAAGAGAATAAAGAGAACAAAATTTATAGTAAGGAATTAAAATTTTTTACGATATCAGCAATATCTCAAATTTTATTATATTTACCATGGATAGTGTTTTTATTAGCACAAACTAAAGGGGTATCAGATGGATATTGGATAAAAAGACCATCAATAGAAATTTTCTCTCAAATATATATTTTTCAATTTGTAGGAAATTTAGATGCAATATTTATAAAAAACAATATAGCGATAATATTTGGTAGCATACTAATGCTGTATACAATATATCAGATGGTAGTCAATAAAGAAAGAAAAGCAGGAGTTTTAGCAATAGGAATATATCTAACTGTACTTTTGATTATATATATAATATCACTAAAAATGCCGATATTGTATGCAAGGTATTTCTTAAATTTAACAGGATTATTTATATTTTTCTTAGCTTTTTTTATGGCAAAAGAAAAAAGAATGATAGTAACAGTAGTTATATGTTGTATAACATTAATAATGGCAATTTGGGTAAATGTTAATGTTATAAAAATGAATTACGCAAAAAACAACAAACAAGCAATAGAGTATATACAACAAGACTTTCAAGAAGGTGATGTACTAATATGGGGAAATGAGGGAAACGGATTTACAATTGCTATGCAATTAGGAGAAAATATACATACATATTTTTATGATAAAGAATATTGGAATAAAGAAGCGGCGTATGAAGTTTTTGGAAAAAACATGACAACAATAAAAACACTAGAACCACTAAATGATTACAAAGGAAGAATGTGGATTATAAATGGAGATGACTATAAAACGTATGACCAAATTGTAGAAGAATATGGACAAAATATAAAATTAATAAAACAAGAAAAAATTCATACAGATTATCACGCATATAATTATTCAATAACACTTATAGAAAAAGATGTGTAATATGGAGGAAAAAATGAAAAAAACAAAAGAAAATAAA